>JAHOYV010000044.1 GCA_019038745.1 Gemmatimonadales bacterium | reverse complement strand
GACACCGCCCTTTCACGGCGGCAACACGGGTTCGATCCCCGTTGGGGATGCCAAAATGTATAAACGGCCGCCACGGAATCGAGGCGGCCGTCCTCAATAGCTCGACCTCACCGGCCGGAAACCGCCGCCCTGAAAAGTAAAACCCGGGTCGTAGTCGGCTCGATAGGCCGAGCGGCAGTAGAAGGCAGCGGCCCCCCAACGGCCCCCACGAAATACCCTGGTGCTGCTACTTACAGAATCCACACCTACGGGGTTTGTTACGCTTATGTCGTACGTTCCGAACCTGTCATTGCACCATTCCCAAACATTGCCGTGCATATCAAAAAGCCCCCAGCAATTGGCGGGATAAGTGCCGACATCGGAGGTCCGGCCAAGGTATTGCCCTGTTGGACACTCGGCATCGGGGTAATCGCCGTGATAGTTGGCGTCGGCCCCGGCGTCCAGGCAATCGCCGGTGTTGAAAAAAGATGTGGAATCGGCCCGGCAGGCAAGCTCCCATTCGGCCTCGGTCGGTAGACGGTAACCTTCAGCGCTGTACGGATTTTCGTTGTTACAGCTCCAGGTGCCATGGTCATAGGCCCGAGGCAAATCTTCCCTGAGACTCAACCAGTCACAATACGCAGCAGCACCAAACCAGGACACTTTGACAACCGGGCGGTTTGGAAAAAACGTATGGAATGCACCATCGGTAAAACGGATTTGACAATATTCGTTATCAAGGTCCATCAACTCACTGGTTGAACCATCAAGGGCATCTTGAATACTCGCGGTGGAGGCAGTAACAAAGTCTTGGTCTAATGCCCACTGCAAAACCTCCATGAACTGGCGATTGGTCACTTCGGTTTCGGCCATATGGAACCGGTCAGTTAAAATGACATATTGGGGTTCTTCACTATTGGTGCCTAAAGTGTCACCCATAGTAAAAGAGATGGGTAGGGACATCGTTTCCGGTGGGATCAAGGCAAACTCCGCCTTGGGCCAGCTTGTCTCTACATAAAGGCAGCTGAAAGTGGTCGTGTCATCAGAAACCAGGGCCTGGGTTGAGCTTGGCGGGCTGGTTTGGCCAGGCAATGTCCCCCAGGTCAGCGTGTATTCTCCAACCGGCATCTTTGCAAGTGTGGTGTCTGCGTTACCGGAACTATTCTCCGGGCCAACGAGAATCCACGGGGTAGTCAGAAAACCAGGAGACGGGTTGATTACAATCGTGCCGCTACCGGGAGGATCGGGGGCGACTGGATTATCGTCGCCTTCGCAACCAATAATCATCAGGACAACTACTATCGTTGCCCCCAAAAGGGTTATGTGAGCACTTCGAAGCATTATCCTCCTGTCCATAATTGTAGGGTCACAATCCAAAATTTTCAAGCTTCCTGGACCTTCCCCGGGAACCCCGTTCCCACGACCGGTCATCCAAAAAATATCGGGTCCCAGTCTGTTGGGGGAATCAAATTACAGAAGCGGCCGTTTCCCCCGGGGAAAACGGCCGCATTATTCCAATTACGTACTGATTGTTCTATTCAAAAATCAGAGCTCATCACCCAGATGTTCGAAACAGAACCATCGAAAACACAGAATACGATTTGCAACCCATCTCGTGAAAACCGCGGCCAGAATCCGCCCTGAGTGGTCAATCTCAGAGTCTCGCCCCCTTCTGCCGAGATGGCATAGATTTCCGATTCCCCCGATACCGTGGTTTCATAGGCGATGATGGTTCCGTCCGGAGACCAGGCTGGGTGACCTTCGTAACCCGCATCCTCGGTAACCTGGGAGATTGCCCCACCTAGCAGAGGCTGGATGTACAGTGCCGAGGAACCGGAACGGTTCGATTCGAAAACAACCGACCCGCTATCCGGGGACCAATCCGCGGTCCGGTTGTATACTCCGTCCCCAGTAGTTGTCAGGCGGGTTGAATCCCCACCCCCGGCGGGAACAGTCCACAGATCGGAACCGGCGGCTTTTTCTCGATTCGATTCGAAAACAATCGTAGTCCCATCAGGTGACCACATGGGACTACCTTCATCGGACTCTCCCGATGTCAGCTGGCTCGGCAAGGCTCCCTCAGTATCCAAAATCAATACCCATAGTTTCTTGTGGCCACTTCGTTCCGATTCAAAAACGATTTGCGAGCCATCGGAGAACCAGGAAGCTGAGCTGTCGAATCCCGGATCAAAAGTAAGTTGTTCCGCGTCACCACCATCGGCGGGAATCCGATAAATATCCATGTTTCCGGCCGCACTTGACTCGAACAGGATCCAGTTTCCATCGGGTGAAAATATCGGGTTGGCCTCAAAGACCTCATTATCCGTAATCTGGGCTATGGTTGTAACCCTAGGTGCCACCGGAAGCTCGGTGTCGTCGTCTGCGGGTTGCGTAGGACCATCACCCCCACAACCTGACAATACTACGCCAGCGATGATAAATGTTGAAATCAGCCAATACGTTCTGGACATGGGTATCCCTCCCGGTTAATCCCTTGGCCGTGTTTGCATGATCCGGGCCGGAGACAATGTGTCCCGACCCTGTATCCAAATGAAGAAATCCATAGGAGGGATATCGACCCGGAAGGAGGGAGTTTGAGGTTTTTATGGACGTCGGCTCAGCGAACCAGAGTCACGGATCCCTTGGCGGCCAGCGAGCCGGCCTGGATGATGTAAAGGTAACGGCCGGAAGCTACGAGACTGCCTGATTCGTCCGAACCATTCCACTGGATGGTGACCCTGTCCATGGCCACCTGATTACTTGAAATCGTCCTGACCAGGGAGCCACGGATGTCGAAGATTCGCAGAACTGCGGAATCTACGGCTCCAGAGTATCGAGAATCAAGAGCCATCTCTATCGTAGTCAATGGATTACAGGGATTGGGGAAAGCCCGGGTGACGATG
Organism: Gemmatimonadales bacterium; assembly: GCA_019038745.1. GTDB lineage: Bacteria > Krumholzibacteriota > Krumholzibacteriia > LZORAL124-64-63 > LZORAL124-64-63 > JANTGJ01. The sequence goes on along the minus strand of JAHOYV010000044.1, from coordinate 123,395 downwards.
GGCTTCTGTACCACGATGTCCTCTTGAATTTCCAGTTCCTCTTGATCTTCCTGGCCCTCCTGGAAGTACCCGATCAAAAGCTGGTCCAACCCATCAACCTGATTCGGCTTGATGATATCGTGGTTCTCGATGGTGCCACTACTTGTAGCCAGGTAGCCACCGAAAAGGAACCTGATATCTTCAGCCAGGATCTCCCGGGCACGATCAGCGTGGATAGCATCGGAGCTTAGATTGGACTCGTCCAGACCTCGCAGAGCCATATATGACTCCCAGCGACTGGGGTAATCGTCCATGAAAGCCCAAGTCAGGACGTGACCCATTTCATGGGTTGTGATGTAGGCTACCGTAACTTCGGGGACAGGCCCGGTACCCGGAGACAGGAAAATTGCCCCTTGGCGAGCGAAACTGCTGAGGATACCGGCAGGAGGGGCGGGCAACACGAAAACATCAACGTTCATCCGCGTACTGAATCCCTGCATGCAGGACAGGGCATTGACAACTGCTTCCTCGTCGAAGGGGAACCAACCGGAGTTCGAGTCCATCAGGGTTTGGCTTCCGACAGCTGTGTGGACCAAGTCCCGAGTCCCATCCGTATTCAGCACCAATCCCGCTGTGATCTCTTCGTGGCCATGAATAGTCGCGGTGATACCGTTGTCAAAATCAATCGTCTGGGCGGCTGGGGAAACTTGCGCAATCAGCAGAAGAGCGATAATCGCTACCAAGGGGACTAGAATTGTTCGACTGAATCCCCAACTCTCCCTTATAATCTCTTTTATTCCCTGATTCGCCTTCATGATCAACCATTCCCCGTTTTGGTAAACATTGTTGATTCCTACCCAATACAAGGCAGGATTCGTTCCCGCTTTCAGACCGGAGGCCGGGAGTTTTCCCAATCAGAGCGGCAAAGTCCTCTCCAACTATAAACAACTATTATACAATATTTTATACGTTTTGGGCAATGTGTTTTCGGTTCCAGGAATAGGGAAAACCAGAAATCAGAGAGGGGGCTTTATTGTTTAAGGGGAATTTTTCAACAAATTGTCGGGGATTTTTTCGCAGCTTCGGGGATGGAAAAAGATTTTCACATCATTGCTGATGGAAATATCCCCATTTACTGGGGAATATTCCGCACAAAGGGTGAGTGAAAGAATTGGCTCGGAAACTTTAGTTAAAATCCTGTGTCAGGCTGCGTTTCTACGCCAAATCTGGCTCTTGACCAAACCACCGATTCCCAGGAAATAGGCCATGGTTTTGATACCCCAGCCGAGAATCAGCAATAGAGTGGAAAGCCCGCTGACAGATGTAAAAGCCCCCAGAACACCACCACAAAAGGAAACGGAGTGTAAGGCGATCAGGCCCACGACAACCGCCAACCAGAGAGACTTGCAATCCCGGGCGATCAACCCGCACAATTTTTCCCCGGTGACCGCCGCCGCCAGGGCAATGGCCAATGCCGCCACCAACCCCAGCCCAATTCCCAACAGGAGTGCCAACGGAAGCCCCACCACGGTCAAGACCAGGACAGCGACGAGAACCACCGAAACAATGTGTAGCCCAAATCCGGCCAGGATTCCCAAGCCCAAGCATTGCAAGGGTGCGTCGCGAAGCGAAGCCAGAACCAGATTCAGCTTATCGCCCGGAGCCACGCCTATCACAATGACAACAAACACCAGTACAGCCAAGAAAAGACTCTGGCTGACCAGGAAAGCCAAAACCCCTTCGTTCCAGCGCCCCCAATCTCCCAATATGTCACCGGAAGGCCAGGGGTCGATCACAACCAGATCCCCAACCTCAGCCGTAGGCTCACGATCCAGCCTACCCAGAATGCAAACCACCTTTCCGGTGACCTCACAATCCTCGTCCAGCAACAGATTGCCGAAAACCACGACAACATCCCCGTCGACGCGACCAGAAACCGCGGCATCGCCCATCACGACAACCAGATCACCGCGAAGATCTTCCATGGGAGTGATATGAACATCGTCCGAGATCTTGACCACATTGCCCTGGATAACCCTGCGCTCTGGCTGCCGGGGAGTCTGGAACAGGGAAGAGATATTCAGGTTTCGCCCCAATCCAAGCACGTTGGAATCGGGAAGATCTGCCAGGATCATTTGGCTGAGAGCCTGCATCCCCTCGCTCAACCTGTCGTCCAGGTTCTCTGGGATATTTATAGTTATGCCTTCCCCGGATTCATCAATCAGTGATATCCGGTTTTGGGAAATTTCAAAATCAAGTCGGCTGAGTTCCTGACCTATGTCCTCAATAATTCCTGAAAAATCGGAGATTGAATTATGCAATCGTTCCCGGTGCCGTTCATCCAGATGGAAATCCAATTCCCCCACGCCGAGGGAATCCTTCAGGGTCGCAATTTCCTGGGAGTAACGCTCAATTTCGTGGTAAAGGGATTCGCGGTTGGCTGGAGCCCATCCTTTTTCGGGAAGGGGGGTCTCCTCCGATCCGGAGATTCGTTCCGCTGGATACTGGTCGGCCAATACCGCCCCCGCAGACAGGAGTCCCAGAAAAACCAATACAATAAAGCAGAATTGGGGGAATCGGTCAGTCACTGTCGGGTAAACGGTCATGATCAACCTTCGGCTCGACGTTGATTCAGGGAAAGACGACGGCCCATCCCCTGCAAGGATACGACAACCTGCGGAGCAACGCCTATGGCGGCAACGGCAAACAGAAGGCCCGCCCCGTCCAAAAACATTATCGACGCCACCGAAACAGCGGCCACGCCAACACCGGTCAGGCGTGTAACAGGAGATCTGACCCAGGCGGGCAGGAACTCCTCTTCCAGAAAAACGGCGACACGCTCACGGCGGATCGGTTCCATCTGGCGGTACGAATCGTAGGGTACCGAGGCCAGGATCGCCTCATCGAATCCTTCGGGTAACGGGTGATCGGGCATGGTTTCCAGCATCTCGAAAAGCCCGTGCAACCGGTCATGCTCTGCCTGACATCCGGGACATTCCCTCAGATGCAGAAAAATACGGAGGGACTGTTGCTTGTCCAACGTCCCGTCCAAATAGTCCTGAAGACCCTCGCTGCACTCGTGGCAGCCGAGCGGCTGGCCCTTGGCGTTGTGATGGTCTCTCATTTTCGATTCCTTTCCCTTCGTCACCGTAATCTTATTTCGAATCCCAACCGGCACGGGTTTCGCCGTGACCGTAATCTTGTCGGGGGAAACGGTCAGCGGTTTATTGCTTTCCGTGTCCCCCCAGGTCGGCGGGCGTCGTATCCCCCGACAGTGATTTGATCACCCGCCTGAAGTGGGTTTACGGCACCCTACGGGTAATGTTTCATAAAAAAGGACCAAAAATGACTTCCGACGTGAATTGTTAAATGTCATAGGATCGACTCTTCAGCATCTGTATCAACAAGTTCCTGGCTCGGTGTATTCGCGCCTTGACCGTCCCCAGCGGCATCTGCAAAACTTCAGCGATCTCATCATAAGAGAGTTGCTGATCATGTCGTAACATGATAATGACCCGATAATGAGGGGGCAGATCGGCAATTACCTCCTCCAACCGCTCCATAGCCTCCTTGCGCTGCAACACCGTATCCGGCCCGGGCTCCGTTCCCGGGAACTGGAGTTCGTACTCCTGTCCATCCTTGCCCACTCCACCCTCGAGCGAAAGGAAACGTAACCTGTTTCGGCGCAGATGGTCGATGCAGTGGTTGGTGGCTATCCGGAACAACCAGCTGCTGAAAGCATAGCTCTCGTCAAAACGGTCCAGGAGGGAAAAGACCTTGATGAAAACCTCTTGGGCAAGATCACGAGCATCCTCACCGTTTCGAGTCATCCTGTAACAAAGGTTGTAAATTGCACCCTTGTAGCGCCCCAGGATCTCGGCGAAAGCCGGTTCTTCCCCGCGCTTGCAGCGTTGAATGGTTTTCAGATCCTGATGCCGATCGAACATCTGGCCTCCAGTGATAAGCCCTTGCCTAAAAAATTTTCATCGCAAAGCTCTGAGAGCATCCATCGCTTCGAAATCCCGCCGGAGTGATCCAGCCGTCAGGGATCATCGCTCGAAAATAGAACCGCAAGCCCCTGACGGTCAACTGATTTGACACCGGAGCCAACTTGCCCCCTCCTGTGGTTGACACCCTTAGGGAGCACACCTACAATGCCCCAGGATAAGGAAAGTCCGGCTTGCAGGAGTATATACGTTCCGATTTTTCCACGGAGGATTGTGATGAGCTATATCGAGATGATCACGGCTCGAGAAATTCTTGACTCCAGAGGCAACCCCACGATCGAAGTGGATGTCTTCCTGGAAGACGGGTGCGTTGGGCGGGCCGGCGTTCCCAGCGGTGCCTCCACCGGTGAACACGAAGCCATCGAATTGCGGGACGGCGACAAAAACCGCTATGGTGGAAAAGGTGTATTGAAAGCCGTGGACAATGTACGGGACCTGGAATCCGAGTTGCTCGGCATCGACGCCACGGATCAGACCTTGATCGATAAAATCATGTGTGAACTGGACGGTACTCCCAACAAGGGTAAACTGGGCGCAAATGCGATCCTGGGCGTATCCCTGGCCGTGGCCCGGGCCGCCGCGGAATCGGTCGGACTACCCTTTTACCAGTATATCGGGGGTGTCCAGGCCCGGACCCTACCCGTACCGATGATGAATGTCCTGAACGGAGGATCCCACGCGGACAACAACGTGGACATTCAGGAATTCATGATCATGCCCGTCGGACCCGCCACCTTCAGGGAAGCCCTGCGCTGTGGGGCCGAAATTTTCCAGACGCTCAAGGCGATTCTCAAGGCCAAGGGCCTGGCCACTTCGGTTGGAGATGAGGGCGGCTTCGCTCCCAACCTGGGCTCGAACAGGGAAGCTCTGGATTATCTCATGATGGCCATCGAAAAAGCCGGTTTCCGTCCCGGAGAAGACGTGGTCTTGGCCATGGATGTCGCCTCCAGTGAGATCTTCAATGACGGGACCTACCACCTGGAAGCTGAAGGTGGAGAAGATTGGAGCGCAAACGACATGATCTCCTTTTACAAGGAGTTGGTGGAGAATTATCCCATCATGTCCATCGAAGACGGCCTGGACGAAAACGACTGGGAAGGCTGGGGAAAAATGTACGAGGCCCTGGGCAACCGGATCCAAATCGTTGGTGATGACCTACTGGTGACGAATCCGGAAAAGTTGCGCCGCTCCATTGCCGAGGGAAGCGCCAACAGTATTCTTATCAAACTGAACCAGATCGGCACTCTGAGTGAAACGCTGGAGACCATCGAACTGGCCAAGCGGGCCCGATACACCAACGTTATCAGTCATCGCAGCGGAGAGACCGCGGACAACACAATCGCAAACCTGGCGGTGGCCACAAACGCCGGTCAGATTAAGACCGGGTCCCTGTGCAGAACCGACCGGGTCGCCAAGTACAACGAACTGCTGCGCATCGAAGAGGAACTGGACGACCTGGCCGTTTATCCGGGCCTTGGTTGCTTCTACAACCTGCGCTGATTTTATCACATCCGGGGCGGACCAGTGGCCGCCCCGGGCACGGCGAAGGATCGCCGATCAAAGAAAAGATGGAGCATGTTCCAACCCGGCAAGATCAACCCCACTCATGGATTCGTGCGCGGCCCGCAATCAGACCGGTCTCTGGCACGGCGGTCCCTTTTCCTCATCATCGGCGCTTTCCTGGCAACTCTGCTGGGGCTTTCCCTCTTGGGTGAAAACGGGCTGGGGTCCTGGATCCGTCTGCAAGCGGTGGACAGCCGGTTGGAGAATGACGTAGCCTCCATCAAGGATGGCAACCGGAAACTCACGGAAAAATTGCACAGCCTGGAAACAGATCCTGGAGCCCTGGAAAAAATCGCCCGCGAGGAATACAACATGCAAAAACCCGGCGAAGAAATTCTTATCATCCTACCGATGGATACCGACAAGGATACTTCTCCCTGACTTCCTCCTCCCCTGCGTTATTCTGCCTGCCTGTGGTTTTTGAGGCCATGGTAAGGCCGGCTCCAAAACGGCTATATTTATTAAGGATTGTTAAACCACCCAGCTTGACTCCACACGGACGGGAAACTATATTGCGCCATCCATCGCAGGATGGTTAGAAATTGCAATGGATGCGGGGTGGAGCAGTCTGGTAGCTCGTTGGGCTCATAACCCAAAGGTCACAGGTTCAAATCCTGTCCCCGCTACCAATATCGAGGATCCGGCCAAGCCGGATCCTTTTTTATTCTTCTGGAGCGGATCCTTCGAGACAGGGCAAATACCATGCTGGTCAGCATTGAAATGATCCGCTAGAATCAGACGGTCTTTCCCCTGAAAATGCTTTCTAACCTGGGCTGGCAATCCGACTCTCCTGCCCGGGAAAAGTCTGGCCCGACAACAGAAAAGGAATGCGCATGCCAGAAGACCGTGGACAGTGGAGCGGAAAACTTGGATTCATCCTGGCCGCAACCGGTAGCGCAATAGGCCTGGGAAATCTCTGGAAATTCCCCTACATCACCTACGAAAACAATGGTGGGGCTTTCGTTCTGGTCTACATCGCGGCCATCCTGGTGGTTGGAATCCCGATCATGATGGCCGAGGTCCTGTTGGGGCGAAAAACCCAGCTGAGCCCGGTGGGAGCCTTCCAAAATCTGGGTAAGAACAAAGCGGGTGGACAAGCCTGGACGGCAGTGGGATTCCTGGGCGTCCTGGCTGGATTCACCATCCTGTCCTACTACAGCGTCGTGGCCGGCTGGACCATCCATTACGCGTGGCTGGCCCTGACGGGGCGTCTTGTCGAATTATCGTCGGATCCCCAAGCCTTGCAGACATATTTCGGATCGGAATTCCTTGCCAGCGGCTCTTCACAAGTATTCTATCACGTCCTTTTCATGGGCCTTACCACCGCCGCCGTATTCTTCGGTGTCAAAAGAGGCATTGAGCGGGTGGCAAGGATCCTGATGCCATTCTTGTTTCTGATCCTCGTTGTCCTTGTAATTTACAGCAGTACGACCGAGGGATTTGGTGAGGCTCTTACCTTCCTCTTCCGGCCCGACTTCGGTTCCCTGACAACCGCCTCGGTCCTGGAGGCGCTTGGCCACGCCTTCTTCACCCTCAGCCTCGGCATGGGAGCGATGTTGACTTATGGCAGCTACATGGGCCGCGATATCTCCATCCCCCGCGCCGCAGTTCAGATTTCCGCCCTGGATACGCTGATCGCCTTGATGGCTTGTGTCATCATGTTCTCGATAATCAACTCCGCCGACATCGACGTCTCCAAGAGTTCAACCATCCTTTTTACCACAATTCCCACCGTCTTCGCCAAGCTGCCTGCGGCCAGCCTGTTCAATGCCATGTTTTACATCCTGATCGGGTTTGCGGCCCTGACCAGCACCATCAGCCTGCTTGAAGTCGTCAGCAGCTATGCGATCGACAACCTGGGCTGGGCGCGACACCGGGCCACCCTGACCATGGGAGGCGCGATCACGATTTTCGGAACCCTGAACGCTTTGAGTCTCGGCGCCAGTTCCCGTTTGTCGTCGATCAACCTGATCGGGAGAGAATCCACCGCCGGCCTGTTCGGAACCATGGACTACCTGGCCAGCAACTGGTACTTGCCGGTGGGCGGACTGTTGATCGCCCTGTTTGCCGGTTGGATCATGAATCCAAGGGAGACACGCCAGGAATTGGAGACCGGCCATGGACCCTTGGCCTCGTTTGGAATCTGGCATTTCCTGATTCGATTCGTCTCCCCCCTTGCTGTCGGTGCCATCATCGTCAGTGTGATCCTGGGCAAGGAGTACAATTGATTTTTCTGGCTGCTTTATGAGAACCCGACTGGGCCTGCTGTACGGAATCCTGGTTGCACTCCTGTTGGTAATGGGAGTGTGGTGGGTTTATTTCCTTTCCCAGGAAAGCCGCATCCATGCCCAGTACCAGCAACAGAAACTGGCCAACGACCGTCTGCACGCAACGTTCCTGATCCAATCCGATCCCCGGGTCGCGGCCGAACCCGAGCGCTGGCTTGGAGAATCCTTTCCACATCTATTGTTCCGTGGTACAGCCCATGGTACAGAGGTCGTAATCGATCCCGTGGTGATGCGGGAAATCGAATCCAAGGCGCGGGCGACTCGCAACATGTTCCTCTATGAGGGCATCTTTTTCTTGGCCCTGCTGGTGGCCGGCTCGACGATTCTGATTCTTTCCCTGCGAACCGAAGCCCGCTTCAAACAGGCGAGGGAACTCTTCCTGGCCGGGGCCACCCACGAGTTCAAAACCCCCCTGGCAAGTCTGCGATTGTACACCGAAACCCTGGGCAGGGAGGGTTTGCCCGTAGAAGAGACGGCCGGTATCCGTCAACGGATGGTCCAGGACATTTCCCGCCTGGAGGAACTGGTCAACCAAGTGCTGTCATTGAGCGCCGGTGACACGTTCAGCCAAGGCCCCCGCCTCCAGCTTGATTTGGCCGAGGAATGCAACCTCGTGTTGAACGATATCCGGCGGTTTACGAATGAACGGAAGGCCCAGGTCATCCTGGAAGAGGCCGAGGGGTGCTTCATCCGCGGGCATAGACTCATCCTGTCCCTTGCGCTTCGCAATTTGGTTTTGAACGCGGTGAAACACAGTCCCGCGCCGGTCCAGGTCCGGGTCCGCGTCGAACAGGGAAAAAAATGGCATCAGTTGATAATCCAGGACGACGGTCCGGGCATCCCGCGGCGGTTGCAGAGTAAAGTCTTCGAATGTTTCTTCACCGGAGATCGGGACGGTCAACGGTCCGGAAGCGGAGGGCTGGGCCTGTTCCTGGTCAAACGAAACATAGAAAAACTGGGCGGTCGGATCACCCTTAGCAGTGAAGAAGGCCACGGCTGCGTTTTCACTGTCAGACTCCCTGCCCATTCCCCCGACTCTTAGAGACTGAAGGAGCAAGACCATGAAGCGGCGTATTCTGGTAGTCGAGGACGATGCCCACTTGGCCGATGGGCTGCGGATCAACCTGGATCTGGAAGGTTACGAACCGGTGATGGCCGGCAGCGCGGAAGAAGGCCTGGATCTGTGGCGGGCAGGCGGCGTTGATCTCATTCTGCTGGACGTGATGCTACCGGGTATGGACGGCTTTGGGATGTGCAGCCTCATCCGTCGAGATGGCGACCGGGTTCCCATTCTGTTCCTTACCGCCCGCAGCGCGGGGATGGACCGGATCCGCGGCCTGGATGAAGGTGGTGACGACTACATAACAAAACCCTTCGACCTTCAGGAACTCCTGGCCCGCATCAAGTCGATCTTTCGGCGACAGGACTGGTTTCGTGGCCAGGAGCCCCCCAGCCTCCTTCGCATCGGACGAGCTGAAGTGGACCTGCGGAAATATCAGGCAACGACAAGTAGCGGCACTGTGGAACTGAAGGAAAAGGAAGTGATGATTCTGCGCCTGCTTTCGGAACACGCCGGCGAGCCCGTGGACAGGGAGACGATTCTGGACCGGGTCTGGGGTTTCGGTGCCTATCCGACCACGCGAACCGTGGACAACTTCATCCTCTCCCTCCGCAAGATCATTGAGGAGGATCCAAAAAAACCACAGATAATTTTAACCGTCCATGGGGTCGGATACCGACTGGCGGAAAATTCTCCGACAGGAGAAGAAGCCACATGACATCCTACTCCGATCGCTTGCCCGGACTGCTGGCTCAATGGTCCACCGAGAGTGAGGCCCAGAGCCTGGCCGGCCGGATCCTGGACCTGGCCGAGGAGATCATCGAGCAGGACTCCATCGATTCGGTTGAGCGGGTTTGTTGGTGCGATTACCTCGCCCTGACCCGCCACCCCGAGTTTCTGACCGCTCTTGCGGATGCCGATTCGCGACACCGTTGGGCAGAGACCACCTTCGCGGTGATCGAGGAAATCGATTTCACTCTCGAAGACATCCTCAGACAGAGAGCGGCGGCCGATCCCCTGCGAACCTTGTTCTGGGACCTTGAAGAAACGGGTGCCGGACAGTGGAATTACGAGCAGATACTGCGCCGGATCCGCTCAACGGCCGCCCTGTTCCTGGCCGAGGGCACGCGCTCCACGGCGCCAAACGCCCAAGCCATCGACCAGGATGTGCCCCGTGTGGCCATCCTGGCCACAAACAGCGTCGGATCGGCCTGCTGTGATTTGGCCTGCCTTCTGCACGATATCTTCGTTACTCCCCTGAACATCCACTTCAGCGAGGAAGACCTGGTTTGGATTTTCGACCGCCTGCACATTACGACAGCGGTGTGCGACCATCCCGAAAGGTTGGACAAGCTGTTGGCCGTCAGGGAAAAAACCCGGCGACCCTTCGCCATCTACACTTTGCACGGCAGTCTGCAGGCTGGGAGCAGGGACATTTTCCTGTTGGAGGAGCGTCGAGCCCTGCTTGATGTATCGGAAGTGAAGGATATTCTGGAAAAGAGACCCCGGTTTGGTCAGTGGGATACGGCCACCATCATGTTCACATCCGGGAGTACTGGGCGCCCGAAGGGCGTCATTTTTAATCGGCACAACCTGGTGACCAAGCGCTTTGCCCGGGCAGCCGCCTTGCCCGACGTGGGGCGAGACGAAGTGCTGCTTTGCTACTTGCCGCTGTACCACACATTCGGCCGTTACCTGGAAATGCTGGGGTCGATTTTCTGGGGAGGAACCTACGTTTTCTCCGGCAACCCTTCGGCCGACACCCTGCTCAAGCAGTTCCAGGAGGTACGACCGACCGCCCTGATCAGCGTTCCGGTGCGCTGGATCCAGATCCGGGACCGGGTCAGGGAGATGTTGAACGACGGTCGAAATTCGGAGGACCCGTCACCACTTTTCCGGAAAATGGTCGGGGACCGTTTGTACTGGGGCCTGTCAGCGGCTGGATACCTGGACCCCAAAGTATTTCGCTGGTTCCACGGACTTGGCGTCAAACTTTGCAGCGGGTTCGGTATGACGGAAGGGACCGGGGGATTGACCATGACCCCACCCGACGACTACGTTGCAGACTCGGTGGGCGTACCTCTGCCCGGGGTAAAGGTTCGATTCGGGGATCAGGATGAATTGCAAATCGCAGGTCCCTACATCGCCCACTACCTGGACGATGAGGGAACCAGTACGGACCTGAACGTATCGGCCGACCTGAGGGACGGCTACTGGCTGGCCACGGGTGATCTCTTCCGCAAAAGCGAATCGGGCCACCTGGAAATCGTCGACCGCATCAAGGACATCTACAAGAACAGCAAGGGACAGACCATCGCACCCCGCAAGGTTGAATCCCTGTTCACCGATGTTCCCGGAATCAAGCGTACTTTTCTGGCCGGTGACGGCCGAGCCTACAACACCCTCTTGATAGTGCCGGATTTCGAGGACCCCGTGCTGCAATCCCTGACCACCGAAGAGGATCGCCGGGAGTACTTCCAGCGAATCGTCACCACGGCCAACCCCGGTCTGGCTGCCTTCGAGCGCGTTGTGGATTTTGCCATTCTGGACAGGGATTTCGACCTGGACCGCAAGGAACTGACGGCCAAGGGCAGCTTCCGGCGCAAAACAATCGAGGAGAACTTCACCGCCGTCATCGGTGACCTTTACCGCAGCAACATCCGCAGCCTGCAAGTCGGCGAATTCGAAGTCCAGATTCCCCTTTGGTTCTTCCGGGACCTGGGCATACTGGAAAGTGCGGTCTTGGTGGAAGGGAATTTCCTGCTCCAGACCGAAAACGGAACCAGACTGAATATTTCCCGGGGTTGTGAAGACCGAGTCCTGATTGGAAACCTTGAATATCGCCTTGAGGGAACCGTCATCGACTTTGGGCTCATGGCCCGCCAGCCCCTGTTGTGGATGGCCAACCCCGCCCTGATTGCCTTCTGTCCCTGCCGGATCGGCTGGGACGTGCCGCTCGGTCCATTTGGCGAGCAGGTGTTTCTGCCCAGCGACGCGACAGTCACCGGCCCTTCCACCCAACCGGAGGTCCGGGTGGATCGGCAGTTGGCGGATGTGGATGAGCTCTGCCGTCTGGCCCTCTTCGGCCCCACTGCCGATAGTCTCCGGGCGATCAGGGAACTGGACGACCAGCTCAGCCACGTGGGAGCCCACTTGGGCAACATCATTCGTCGCCGCCTGGAAGCTCTGGCAACCCATCAGGAAGAAACCGTCCGCTGCCGTGCCTATCAAGTCCTCGTACTTGACCAGCCGATTCCCGATTACCTGACCTATCTGCCGTCTTTCATCGAATCGGGCCTGCCCTTCCTGGATGACGAAAGCTTCTTGGCCATCGGCCAGGCCAGAATCGAACCCCGGCGACTGATTGCCTTCCGGCAGAGACTCTATTCCTACCGTACGCAGTTGTCATGGCCTGCTGACGATCGCACCCGTCGGGTGTTCAAGGATCTTTTTCACCTGCTGGCTGATTTTGGCCGTTTCCACACCGAATTTTACGGAGCTATCCGGGAGGAATTGGTTTCCTGGGTCCTGCACGATGAGGATCCGGAGTTGGCTGCCTCGGCCCAGACCGAGTTTTCCGAGCTGGCCAATTGGTATGAGGAGCGATTGGACTCCGTTTGTACCGGCTTGGATCCGTCGGCCTGGCAAGGCAAGATAGCCTTCCAGGACGGCCTCAGTCTGCAGGAACTGGATCGTTTGAAGGAGGTGTTGATCGGTACCTCCTTCCTTAAGGAATCCGTGTCACTGGCCTTCGAGGGTGAGGATTTCAACCTGGACGAGATCGGGCCTTCGGGCATCTGGGTCTCCAGAATAATCTCCCGCATCGATGAGGCCCGCTACCGGGTGAGCATCAATACGCGGACCGGCAAACATTTCGACCTTCAGGTTATTATCTACCTGAATCCCGAGGATGACCTGGTGCTGGAAACCATCCACTGGTTCATCGTCCTGCGGGGGCATCCCTTCGGGACCCCCATGTTGCCCCGTTTCGGCTGTTGCCGCCCCCATCTCGGCGCCCTTTCCATGGCCTATGTGAGCGGATTGACGGTGTGGGAACAGGTCCGCAAGTTCAGCAGTGTGCGCGGCCCCGGTACCCGCCTACCCTCCCGATTGAACTGGCAACAGTTGATGATTCGGGCCATGTCGATAGTGGTCAAGGGGTGGCGCAACAGTTGTCGCAGGATCATTCCCGGCCTGGTGATGCCCAACAACATCATCGTTCCCGAACCCGATTTCCGCCGGGGCGCCCTTCAGAACAACCTATCCGGTTGGAAGGCCTATGACGGGCCCCTATCCCTGATCAGGCCACTGTGGCGGAACATCTTCCAACACACCCGCCACCACTACCCCTGGACCAGTGAATTCCTGGAGCCGCGTTGGATATTCGAAGCCTACGTGGAGGCATTGGGGGTCGAGGAAGCCGGTGAGGTTCTGCAATCCCTCCAGGAAGAGATGGCTGCCTCCCAAACCGATGAATTGGGTCCGGATTTTGCCCCTGCTCTCTCCGAATTTCTGACCGAGTTGGAAACAATCTATTACAAACCCTTGGCCTTGAAATCCGCAGTTGGACGCTACCGGGAGTGGGAAAAGTCAAACACTACCGCCCCGCTGAATACGAGATTGGACATCATCGAGGAATTGTTCCGTCTCTACCACTTGGACCGGATGCCGGAAATCGCCCGCTTTACCCTATTCCGCCAAACCCTTTACCGTGGCTCAGATTTGCAATTATTGGATGTCTTTGATCGCTTGCTGGTACGCATGTTCCGTAACCCCGGATTGCCCGCGACGCAGATGGTCGAGTTATCCGATCTTCAGGGGATCCTGGCGGGCAGTGAGGATCTTACCACCTTCAATCGAATGGCCTTCCCCAACCGGATCGATGGTGGAGCCATTGAGGTCCGAACCGTCGGCGACCCGGCCCGGGGCCAGGTTATCGTGCGATCGAAAATCAAGGACCTGGACGGCAGGACTTATCAAGTGGGCGAACCCGCCGGACCCGCCGACGTGGGCCAGCTTTACCGCCTCTTTCTGCAGGCCGGCTTTCCCAAATCAATCAGCGAAGCGGACCGCTATTTCGTCGTCAGCGATGAAGCGGAGCAGATCATAGGGGGAGTCGTGTATCGTCTTGAGGGAGATGGCGTTGCCGTTCTGGATGGGATCGTCGTAAACCAGATCCTGGCCGAGCGTGGAATTTCCGGAGCCATAATGAGCGACTTCTGTACCCGCATGAAGTCTCTTGGCTGCCAGGTTATCAAAACCCATTTCTTCCTGCGCCGCTTCTATCAGCGGCACGGGTTCAAAACGGACCCGCGTCGTGGGGGGCTTGTTCGTTACCTTTAATTTTCGATCCCGCCCTCAGAAATTCCCGTTGCCAGCGGTCTCGGTCACGGCCGGGGTTGAGGGGGCGCAGGGCCAGCAAACCCGCCCGCCCCACCGAGCGCTCCAGCCAACGCACTTCAGCCAACTTGGCAACCAGTTCGGATGCCAGTTCGCCGGTGCTCCCCTTACCAAACCCGGGCTGGAAGCCGTGCTGCCGTAATAAAAGGGCCCCCTTGGCGGCGATGGAAAGTTCGGCTTGAAGCCGTAATAGGCAAAGCATGTCGGCTACCATGTCGGCCCGGAAAGACTCGCGCAGAGAAACCAGATAGCGGCCCAGGGGTGTTTCCCCAACCTGCCCATCCTTGATCAAGGCCAGCAACTCCTGGTCACGGTCGAAGCCCTTACCCACCCACTGGCGCAGATTTTTTTCACCTCGGCGATACACGAACCAGAAGATTCCCGGCAAAACCAGCAACATGAGCAACGTGGTCACCACCGGCTGAACCATGGCCCGGTTGAAACCCGCATGTAGTAAAACAACCACCATTAGGCCCGGTAACCAAGCGCGCTGAAGGGCTCCCCTTGAACCCCGGGTCCGCGCCAGGACCAACACTGCAAAAATGGCCGTGCATCCACCGTGCATCACCGCTGTTCCGAGGCCACGAATTATCCAAACTATCAGTGGAGCCTGAGGTAGCTGGTAAAGATAATAGAGGTTTTCCAGTAAGGAAAAACCCGCCCCGGTGGCAAAGCCAAGAATTGCCGCATCGACCAGGAAACCCACCTTGCCCCTCTTTAGGCACCAGATAACGAAGGTTGCCTTCAAGGCCTCTTCCACCAGGGGCGCCACTCCCATGGCGTAAGCCAGGTTTCCAAGGCCGGTCAGTTCAAGAAGGGAAGAGTTGATCATGTAACTGAGAGACGCCATCGCCCCCCCAGCAGCCAGAAAGGTCAGAATTCGCCGCGGAGATACAAGCTTATAGGAATCCGACCAGTTAAGGATTGCCAAAAAGGCCAGCACAGGGCCAAGGGCCATGGCCGTCCTGACCAACACACCGTAATCGGACATCCAACTACTCGAAATCAAAAATCCCCTCGAATCCGGCCAGGGTTAGAACATCGTTCAGATGGGGGCTGAGCCCACGAAAGGACAATCCCGCCTCCTTGGCCATCAATCGCCGCTGAACCGAGACCAGCAGTCCCAGACCAGCACTTGCGATGTAATCGAGGGAGGAAAAATCGATAAGGCAGGATTCATGGATTTCATCCAGGAGATCCCTGGCCTCCGCACAGGAAGCCGCATCCAGGCGCCCGGACAGGAATACTGTTCCCTTCTCGTCACGAATAATTTCAAACATGGCCATCCTCTAAAAACCACAAAGGAAGTGGAGGTCAAACCGGAATCGACACACGGCTGGGAGTATCCTTCAGAATTTCCTTCAGCAACTGAACCTTTAACGGTTTTGTCAGGTAGTCATCCATACCGGAAACCAAGCACCGTTCCCGATCCTCAGCCGAGGAATGAGCGGTCAAGGCAACGATGGGCACATGTCCACCCTCCTTCGCCTCCAGCTCCCGAATCGCCTGGGTCGCCTGGAGACCATCCATCTCCGGCATCTGCACATCCATCAGAACCAGGTCGAAATCTTTGTCTCTGGCTGCCTCGAACCCAAGGCGGCCGTTGACGGCTAGCGAGACAGTGTGTCCCATCTTCTGTAGCAGGCTCATGACGAAACGGGAATTTACCAGGTTGTCTTCAACAACCAGAATATCGAGATTTTTTTCTACCTCAACCTTGTTGGTGGAATCGGAAGTTGAGGCGACCCTCACCGACCGAACCTCACCCACAGCCCTGGCCCGCACATTGAAATGGAACGTGCTGCCACGGCCTTCTTCGCTTTCCACCCACAGTTTTCCACCCATCAACTCCACCAGTTTGCGGGTGAGGGCCAATCCCAGACCGGCCCCAGCGTACTGGCGGACAAATGAATTGTCGGCTTGGGAAAACAAATCGAAGATCGATTGGATTTTGTCCGCGGGGATTCCGATTCCCGTGTCCCTGACTTCGCAACAAATATCCAGGGTCCCGTCCGATTCGGGCCGACCCTTCATCAGAATCTGAATCTCCCCATCCTTGGTGAACTTCATGGCGTTGTTCAAGAGGTTCTTAAGGATTTGACCCAACCTCTGAGGGTCGATCAAAACCCTTTCGGGCATCATGTTATCAACTAACCACTTAACCGGGATTTGGCCCTCCCCAGCCTTCTGAACCGTGAAATCCACCGTAGCGGAAACGAGGGAACGCAGATTCACTTCCTGGGGAAGAATGTCCAGCTCTCCGGTCTCGGTCCTCGAGAAATCCAAAATATCCGTAACCAGCCCCAGCAGACTTCCTCCTGAATCCTGGCAAATTTCCAGGTGCCCGCGCTGCTCATCGGTCAGATCAGTGGCCAGGACCAGATCCGTCATGCCGATGATCCCGTGAATCGGGGTCCTGATCTCGTGGCTGATATTGGCCAGGAAAAGGCTCTTGGCATGACTGGCTGTTTCTGCCTCCCGCTTGGCTTCAATCAATTCCACTGCCTGTTTTTCCAGCAAATCGGACGACTGGATTTGCCGGATAATCTGCCGGTTCTGAATTCTGGACGCGGCTATCAGATATCCCAGATACAGGACCAGGATGGAGGCTAACTGATACCCTTCGGATCCGGGCAGCAGAAACATTGCCAATATGGGAATGCCCACACTGGTCCCCAAGGCTGGAAAAATAACCCGGGAATCGGCACTCATGGCGGTGATTCCGCCCGAGGCCAGACCAGTAGTCACGAGTAAACCCAGAATGAGTTCCCAGCCCATGCCGAAACTGACCAGGATAGACGCCACGAACAGACCCCAGGTTACCGAAAAAGTCAGGGTCGTCCCCCAAAATTGCCAGTACCAACGTCCGGGATTTTCTGGATAGAGAGCTTCGAATTTTCTGCTGAGTCGATTGCGCAGCAACCCACCTGCCAGATGGATTGCTAAAATTCCCGTCCAAAGATATGGCTGATATTCCCAAATCGATGTCAACAAACCAACCAGGAGGGTGAATCCCAAATAGGCGAAGGAACCCGGGGCTCCACGCCGGCTTAAAATCCTGGCCGTACGGATATCGTTTAATGCTGAAAGACCAGCGGTCACATTTGCTCCTACCACACCGGGCATAGCCAAGGACTGAAATTAAGGTTTTCCTTACGTTATGCTTCGGCTGGATTTATCAGATCTAAACTGGAAATTTCACACTTTTTTCATACACCCGCGGAAAAGCATTTTCAAGAATATGTCTTGGCCAGGGGAGAAACCGTGTGGTAGTGTTCGCCAGCTTCGAAATAGTGGCTTCCGGTCAAGGTTAACCGACAGATAGCGGACGATTGGCGACGGATTGACTGTTGGATTTCCATTGGGTAGGATGCAAACCTCACTCGGTCGAAAAGGAGGATGACAGTTCGGTTGGGACCACCAGCCTTTCCATGGCAGTTGTCCTTCAGAAAAGAAACGTTGTAAGAATGATGATTCTCGGCCTAAACTCGCGCGATTCTCGTGATTTCTTCGCGGGTCAAGGAAGTAACTTTTTCAAAGAAACACGTGAGGGTCAGAAATAGGTTGATTCACGTGTTCCCGTTATGGAGGTTGAAATGAGAAAAACAGTCATTTGTATTTTCACTACGGTGCTGCTCGTGGGTCTTGTGCCGCAATTTGTCATTGCCGGCGGTGTGGACAACAAGCAGAACCTGTCTGCGGACTATATTGGCTCCGCAAGTAGAAATGCAGCCATTGATGGTTCAGATATCGCAGCCTATAACCCTGCTGGTATCATGCAACTTGAGAATGGGATGTATTTTGAACTGGACACCCAGTTTCTTTCCCTTGATTACAGCCATACTTATGGCGATGAAGCTCATGAGATGACTGGATTACCAATAGTACCCTCCATTTTCTCCATCTACAAACAGGACAAATGGGCCGCTTATGGCACTTTCACCATCCTTGGCGGCGGTGGTCTTGTTGAATATGATGAGGGTAATATTATTACTGAAGCCATTGGCAATGCCGCATCTGCTGGCCTTTTTGCCGCTTATGGACTTCCTGGTGGAAGTGCTTTAACCGATGGATTTGCAGGCGCTAAAAGTATTTATTATGCCTTCACGGCCGGTGGATCATATGCACTCAATGACATGATTTCAGTTTCTGCAGGAGCACGGTCTGTCATTACCACTAAGGAAGTTGATATTCACGGCACATATGCTGGAGCGGAAATTTTAGGCAAATATGAACAGGATTCAGACGCATTTGGCGGAGTGGTCGGCCTTAACTATAGGCCCAATGAAAAGGTCAATGTAGCGTTTAAATATGAAACCAAACTTAATTTGGACTGGGAAACCGTTGTTGACCCTGATACCAAAGGCACTCCTGGCGAATATATTTTGATAGCCAACGGCCTGGTGGACGGCGAGAGTTACGCAAGGGACCTTGCAGCTGTGTTTGCAACAGGGGTTTTGTGGAACGTAACCCCCGAATTTTCCATCAGCCCCTCCTTTACCCTTTATTTCGACGAGGATGCTGACTGGGGCGATGTGCAAAATGAAGCCAGGGATGGAAATTCCTACGACATCGCGATCAGTGCGGGAAATGTATTCAGCGAAAAATTGTCCGCAACCGCTGGTTACATGTACACCGCCACGGGTATGGCTGCGGATGGGTATGGCTTGATCGAGAAGATGAGCCCGCCCCTTGACTGCAATACCATTGCCCTGGGTACGAAATACAAATACAGTGAAAAAATTACTCTTTCTTTTGGCTTGATGGGTTGTTTCTACGTCTCTGAAACGGCGGCCGCAGTACCATTGGCCGGAACCCCAGAAGTGGAATATGCAAAAACAAATTATATTGGGGCTTTAAATCTTCAATATAGCTTCTTTTAAGAGAGACTAAATTCTATCGCACAACGGGGCAGGCTGAAAAGCCTGCCCCGTTATTTATGGAGTTCTCGTTGAAAATTGTTGACGGCTCCTTGGTAGGTCAAAAAGTCGATCAAAAAATTTGCCGTGCCGCCAAGCGATTTACGTTGTAGATTTGCGGTATCTACGCACATGTAATTTTTGAACCAAACTTGGCCGAGAGGATCTTTCGATGAGACCTAGGCAACCAATGGGCGGGGGCATCCGCTTCGGCGGAATGGGAATGACACCGGCCGTCAAAGGCCTCCTGATCGCCAACGCGGCCGTCTTCTTGTTGCAGACCCTGCTCGGCGGAGGCCTGAGCGGGCGGATGGGCGTGCTGGATCAGATCGGAACCTTCATTCCCCACCTGGCGGTCAATGAATTCCAGATCTGGCGCTTTATTACCTACATGTTCCTACACGGGGGATTTGGGCACATCGCCTTCAACATGTTCGGCCTGTGGATGTTCGGCTCCCAGATCGAGGCCATGTGGGGCCGGCGTACTTTCCTGACCTACTACTTCATCTGCGGTCTGGGCGGATCGGTCCTGTACGGACTTTTCAACCTGGTTGGAATTGGATCCTACACTCCGATGCTTGGCGCCTCGGCGGCAATATTCGGTATCCTGCTGGCTTACGGCATGACCTTCCCCAACAACGTCATCCTGCTCATGATGATCATTCCGATGAAGGCGAAGTACGCTGTGATGCTCTTCGGCGTGATCGAGTTGCTTTCCATTCCCGGCGGCGGCGGTATCGCCCACCTGGCCCATCTGGGCGGGATGGTGGCCGGGTTCATCTTCCTTTATGTGACCATGCCCTCCAGCCGGCCCGGCGGTCTGGGACAGACGTGGCAACGGTTCCAGACAAAGCGAAAAATTCGTGTTGTCCGACCCAATGAAACTCAGGGAGGGGACGGGTCAACCGACCGTCCCGAGGGCTATGACGGGGCCAAGCCCGGCTACACTTGGGATCCTCAAAACGGGTACGAAAAATCTCCCCAGCAGGAGAGGATCGACCAAGTGCTGGACAAGATATCTAAAAAAGGTCTTCAGAGCTTGACGGATGAGGAGCAGGAGATTCTGCGCCGGGCCGGCAAAAGATGAATTGTTCGGACCGTTTTCTTTTCAGGGTGGATTTCCTGGGAATCGGCGGTTGAGCGTGGACCTAAGTATCATCATCGTCAACTGGAACACGCGGGACCTTCTGGCGAACTGTCTGGCTTCATTGGAGGCAGCCTGTCCCGGCTTGTCCTTCGAAATCCTGGTGGTGGACAACGCCTCCAGTGATGGTTCGGCTGAAATGATCGCCGAGGCCGCCAACGATCTCCCCACGTGCCGGCTCATGGAAAGCGGCGGTAACCTTGGGTTCACCAGGGCCAACAACCTTGCCCTTGAGCAAACCAGTGGCGATTTCATCCTGCTGTTGAATCCGGACACCGTCTGCCCGCCGGGTTCGCTTACCCGCCTGGTCGAATTCGCCTCAATAAAATCATCCCTTGGTGCGGTCGGCCCTCTTCTGGTCGATGAACAAGGCTTGCCCACGATTACCTATGGATATTTTCCTTCTGCCCATTTCCATTGGCTGGGATTCCTGGATCCCCTTCGCCTGCTGCCGGGCCGGTGGTTTCAGAATCGAGTGGTTCACATTCCGGCTCGGACGGAAACCTCCGACCGAGTCGATTATGTGCTGGGCGCCTGTTTCCTCATGCCCCGATCCGCTTTGGAAAGTGTCGGCAAGTTGGATGAGCAGTTTTTCATGTACTTCGAAGAGACTGATTGGTGCCACCGAGCCCGCAGACGGGGACTGGATATCTGGTACTGCGCCGAGGTGGAAATCACCCACCTGGAGGGCCGGTCGGCCGAGAAGGCCGGTCGGTTCACGACGCGACAGTTCCAGAAAAGCTACCGACTGTTTATCGGCAAGCATTACGGGCCCGGACAGATTCCGGGCTTCAGATTGGCCCAGGCGGCGGAGTATGGTTTGAAGGCTTTGTTCCGGCTGGTGGCGCCCGGCGATCGGAGAAGGAATCTCGCCCTGGCCAGAACTTATCGGGAGCGGTTCCGGCTACAATTCCAGGGTCAGATCCAGGCCGTGCCTCCGGATCTGACAAGTGATGTGGAGAATCGCCGAGGGTAGGTCAGTTCCTGAAATATTCGTTGGGTACGCCGATCTTCTGCGCAAAGTATTCCTTGTAGGCCCCGCGTCCGGTATTCATGTCGCTTTGGCTGAAATGGATCATCATCAAGTGGCCGCTGAAATTTCCTCCCGACAGGCGCAGAGCAACCCCGGTAGTGCCGAGTAACCAACCCGCTTCCACTTTGATCAGGCCGAAGCCCAGGGCATCGGCCCACATGGATCGGTCTTCCTCCAGTTCGGGAAGCGACATTTGCCAGTTTTCCACGTGGGGAGAGCCCAGCCCCTGCCCCAGCGAATTTTTTACCTGCTCATAATCGGTGAAGTAGTCCTCCAGGTCTGCGTGCTCGATCAGCAGGTGGGTAAACCCCATTATCAATTTGTCTTCGTGGAAAAAGTAGATCACATCGGCTGGAATGCCCTGAAAATCGTCACGGAATATGACAAGGTTTTCATCCCTGTAGAACGGGGCCACGGCCTCCAGGTTTTCTACTTCTAACGGGCTTTGGCCCCAGGAGGCTGCGCGAAAATCACCATCGCCGGTGATCGAATTCTGGGCGGAGAGGGGACAAACCCCTACCGCCAGCATCGACACGACTATTATAGCGCGTGAACCGAACTTCATTGAATCTCCCTACCTAGGGGCCCGGATGGACGGAATGCACACCCCGGGATTTTATACATGATTCAATGATCGGGCCAGTTGGGTGAGTTAAAACTCATTCGTATATCACGCAGACCACTTAGCGGGGAAATTATCGTCTATTGACCGGTTTCACCGGTGGGACAAAAACCAGGTGGCCAGAGCAGCGGCGTTCATGGCCGGGGCATTGACGGAAAGGGTTGTGACCTCCAAGCCAAGTTTTCTCATGGAAGGGACGATCACCGGTAATCGTGGGGAGGCCAGAGTTCCGTGAGTAAGATAATAAGGGATGGGGTTACTGCGATCACCGAGGGCTTCCCACACTGCGGCTTCGGAAAATCCGATCAGGTCGCTGTAGATCTGGTCTCCCTCGATAAAAACCTCCTTGCACAGATCAGGGCGGCGGAGGCTTGTTTCCAGGGCGGCATCGGTGCTCTTTCCCAATCCCACCAGGGTGACAGGACCTCCGGAAAACAAACTCCTCGCCCATTCCAGGGCCAGTGCGGTCTCATCGGCGGTTTTTCCAAGGGCCAGGCTTGAGTACCCATGAGACTGGGGAACCATGACGATAACTTCTGCCTTTCCAGCCAAGGCCTCACCCAAGCTGCGGGCCAGATCGTCTTCGGAACCCGGTTCCGGCGGCAGCACAACCAAAAGCTGGGGGCTATCCCATTCCCTGTAGCCTTGGGGCAGATACATCGAACAGAACCGTTGAGTCATCACGTCGGAAGTGAATCCTCCCCTAAACAGACCTGAGTCGGGAAGGCAGGAGCCGCCGGCCTCACATAGTTCTATTAAACGGACAACTTCAGCTCGTGCCATGTGCAGACCCGATGCTTCTTCTTGGGGATGCCGATAATCCAACTGCCTCGCCAGGGCGAACAGGTGATAATACAGAGTGGACTGTTCCGGAATCTTGAGGGCATACACCCTTTCGTTGAGGGAACTGATCCAATCCTGCTCCAGGTTGTCGAAGGGGAATTCCTGAGTGAAGGTCAAACCACCTGGTCCTGATATTTCAGCCAGGACGTTGTAGGACCCAGAGGGAATTTCGTTAAGAGGAATGTATGTGTTCAAAAAATTCAGTTCTGTTTCACAGGGAAAGATTTCCCCAACCGGCGTGCCCACCGTTACCGTTGGATTGCCCTGGGGATGGATGGACAGGCTGCATTGGGCCTGACCTTCGGTTTCCGACCAGAGTACCAGCTGAACACCCAGAGAATCGCCCTGGGCCAGCCGCTCGTAAAGCCGCCCTCTCATCACCGGGACTGTACGATCGCTGGTCAGGAAATTAATGGGCACATAACGGCGCCAGGGTGAAGCGGAGAAGCTCAGGTTTTCCTCATCCATGAGTGAGTAAACCGGACGCGAGGCGCCCTGCCCAGCACCCAGATAAAAGATGTTCAAACCCATTTCCTGATCCAAAGGCGGTGCATAGGGTTTGAACTGTTCCCACGGAATAGCAATTTCGTAGGTGGACAAACTGCCTTGGCGTGTGATCACCGGAACCAACCCGGGCTCCGGCTGAAGCAGCACCTTACCGTGTTTACCCACCAGAACCGCCTGGGGCCGGCCATTGAGAGAATAGAAACCGAAGGAAAAATAGCGGCGGGACTCGTAATCATCAGGCGACATCGGCTGCACCAGATTGACCAGCACCCCGCATCCCCCCTTCCAGGGCGGAGTTTCTTCTGAACTACAAAAATCATCCACCGATAGATTTATCTGAAGTCCGGTGGAGTTGAAGGATACGGAAATTTCAGGGTTCAAACTCCCACCCGAAGCCGTCACCTGGGGAGCCGGATGCAGGACAATGCCTTCGGCCAAATAACCTTCATCCAGGAAAAGAGCCCTAGACTGGAAGGTACTGCGGAATTTCTCTTCGGATCTGGTCACCATTTCGACAAAGCGGGGGTCATTCCGCAAAGACCTTATGTCCCGATCTGTTTCAATAATCCGGAAATTCGTGAACCCGTTGCTCAAGGCACGTTCCATGTCCTGCAAGGCCTGCTCTTTTTCATCGAGCATAAGGTCCAGGCAGGTGAGGTTGTAGAACATGACGCCGTCAGTGGGATTATCAACCAGGTAGGAACGCATAGCTTCCCGGGCATCGGCTATCCTTCCAGCCCGACCCAACTGCAACATGCGAAGGATCATCTGATCCCTGGCGGAGACTTCGGGAGCCTGGTCCCGGGACCAACCAGCAGACACGAAAAAAATCGAAATCAAAACCAGAAGGAACCTGGAACCGAAAAGCAACTTCTTGTGATTCAATACCATACCCACACCGTTTTACTGAATAGGTTCATCCGGCCAGAGTGAGTTACGGTACAATATTTCAAAGATTAGGGACAGAGTTAATTCCTCATCGAAACCGGGGACCTCAACAAGGTCTGGAAGGCTCGGATTCTGGGGATCAGAGCTGGCCGCAGCCGTCACTGCGGACCCGGGAACAGTAGCCTTCTCAACAGGCGATTTCTGCGCCGTCGGCAAGCCCGGGGATAGCTCCGCGGCAGCCACAATCGGGGCCTCTTTCGGGGTTTCCTTCTCTGGTTCCTTACCCCTGATTATTTCAGGCTGCACAGACGCAATGATGGGCCGCCGGACCTTCAATGGCTCCTTCCGTTTCAAAATGATATCCGGCCCCTCAATGAAACCACCCATGGGTGGAACCGTAAACGGTACCGGTTCAGGTAGTTCAAATCGGTTGGCATTGAGGTTGAATGCGATCACCGCAAGCTTGTAATCACCTGGAAAGAGGTTGGAGAAATAGTAATATCCATCGAATTCAGCCACCGTGGACTGCACTCGATTGCCTTCGCCGTCCAGGATTTCCAGGCCGACGTAGCGAACCGGATCTCCCTCGCCCCCAACATCCAAAACCATACCCTCTATTTCCCCCACATACGTCAGTGGGAACTCCACATCAGTAAAACTGCCGGGGTGGCTCACGACGTTCACTCCCATGGACGACGGAACCAGGTATGGATCACTCACGGTAGAAATATCCAGTTTGATGGTCTGAGTAGTGTTCACCATCAGGCCGGGCAAAAGGGCAATCCCATCTTCATTGGTACGAATATTCCGCCAGACACTTAAATTCCTGAAACCAAGGCCCGGCAACGGTTCATCTGATCCGTCAAAGGTATTGTTGTTGTTCAGATCAATAAAGGCCCTGACCGAGGCTACTGCCCGGTTCGCCAAACGTTGGTTCTGGGCAATCCAACTGCTGGACCGGTTGTCCCGTGTAAGGGAGGTCCCGAGTGTCAAGCCGAATGCCGAGCCATTGCCTTCGAAATAGCTGTATTTGGCCCCCAGAGACATCTGATCGAGGAAGACCGTCAAGTCAGCGCTCAAGTGGTCAGTCCCCAAATTGGCATGCCAATAATGCATGGCTCGCGATGATAACTGAACCCGGGCATTTCTATACCAGTTGATCGTCGACGACGAAGAGCGAAACCGCATGGGATCGACCTGGTAAGTGACTTCGGCGCCATAGGAGATGGGACCAATCTGAGTACGAAGCAACTGCGTGCCCCGGGTTGATCTTTCCTTCGAGGCCAAGAATTCCCTCTGTATATACTGGGCATTGTGGGACAAGTGAAATCCATTGAGACTCGTGGCCAAGGAGAACTTTATCTTGTTTTCCTGTTGAACGTCCCGTCCTTGGAAGAGCTTGTTGGTGGCACCCAACGTGTATGACAATGGCCGATCGGCCAGATGGGCGAGAGTACCGCTGCTGCGTAGAACGGTCTCCCTCTCCAGGTATGATTGGGCATAGATGGCTTCGGCCACGTATTCGTCATTGAGGTTATATAGCGCGAACAGGTTTTGGCCGGCTAACCTGGTCCTGGCGCCCACCGACATGGAGGCCCCACTCCTCAGGCTTTTCGCCAGGATGGTCTCCAGGTAAATTCGACCCAGGGAATTGTGGCTGGTCATACTACCGAATGTTCCGGTTTTGTCGTCCAAGCGCATCCGTGAAAAATTGGAAACCAGGGCATGACTGCTAGTCAGAGCATAAGCCAATTCGAGCTGTTGGCTCCAGGCACTTGGATAATTTGTGGTCCTCGTTAGTGGATCAGACAGCAAACCGCCCCCATCCTTGATGATGGTGGCTTTGTACTTCAATTGTCCCACATCGGCCATTTCAGGACTCAGGTTGGCGTTCCTAACGACCTCCCTGGTTTCACCCCTAGGCCCTCTCAAAATAGTCCGGAATGTATTGTTGCCCATAATCAAAGGTACGCCCGTAAAAAGGAATTGGCCCGATTCCCCGACAATCTGGAAATCATAAAGTGAACCGTTGATATAAAGTTCAGCTTCCCATCCGGGAAGTGCATCACCCTGGACATCAGTCGTGTTGAACTCCCGGCTATGGTTGAGACTCTGGTTGGAGATCATGGCTCCCAAACCCTGCTTGCTGGCAGAAATCAGGGGGACGCGAGAGAAGTAGAGATCTCCAAATTCGTAATGGGTGGCCCCCGCGGGTCCCAGGAGGGTTCCTTCCCTGTTCCAGCGACCAGCCTTGAATCGAGCGTTTGTATGGCTATTCCCATTGGAAGCCATGTGGGAAAGGAAAAGATTCGAGGACAACCCGCCCAGGTCGAAGTTACTTGTCAGGGCAAGGCGGCGGGAATTGGTCTGTCGACCGCCATTGAAGCCCATGGTGGCATCCACCAGAGGCCAGCTCCAGAGGCGATATGGAGCCAACTGGATGGGATAATTCATGGTTCCCTTGCCTTTGGTCAACAGCCAAAGAGCTCGTTGTTCGTCACGTTTCAAACGACTCTGGAAGGGAAGTGCTTCTCGGGGAATGATGACGAGGTTCATGCGCTGCAAATTGAATTTCAGATCCAATGGCAGCCAGGACTCCAGAACATCGGTAAGGACATAGATATCATCATGATCCCAGGCCACCGTACCCGGAGTCAGGGGCATCAGATTTCCATTCCGGCTGATGGTTTGGGCGGGAAGATTCAGTTCGAAAGTCCGCTCCTCGTCAATAATCCAACCCTGCGCCGTTCCCTGATCGGAATCTACCATGATTGCCAATTCCAGAATCGTGCAGAGTGCGCCAAGGGGAAGCAGGACATCATCCTCGTGCTGATAGGCGATCAATCCCTGCCCGGTTCCTTTCTTGTCGATCCGTACTTCCAGAACCAAAAGAGCTTCCTCATCAATACTCAAGGTTTGATCTTCCGCCGGCAGAACACTTTCCCGAGACACCTGCTGGACGGCAAACGCCGCCACCGGAGCCTGAATAGCTCCGGTAAATAGCAGGACGAAAAACGCCCCGAAAAGGACTGCCAGGCGATTGATCATTGCACTAGCATTTGTCCCTGTCCCAGCGGGATGAGAAGCTGCGCAGACTGATCACCTTTCATTTCTGCCATTTCAGTATATCGAACCAGGATCTGGCCTGATGAAAGCATCGGGGCCGAAAGAGCCTTTAGGTCAATGACCATCCGTCGCTTGGCTGTGGGATAGTAGACTGCTAGGCCCCTAGCCAGGTGAACCAAGGTTTCCTGCCCGTCGGGAGCGATGTGAAGAATATCCAAATCCCCGTATGTCGACCGCATTCCACCTCGAATAAGATCAAAGGAAAGAACGGGAGAAGCCTTTTCACCTTGATTCATTTCGAGCGCTGGTTCGGCAATCTG
This sequence comes from Gemmatimonadales bacterium, assembly GCA_019038745.1. GTDB lineage: Bacteria > Krumholzibacteriota > Krumholzibacteriia > LZORAL124-64-63 > LZORAL124-64-63 > JANTGJ01. The sequence goes on along the minus strand of JAHOYV010000044.1, from coordinate 95,756 downwards.
GATTGTTGCCTGCGGATCTCCAAACCGAGCCAGCAAGGGCATTACCGTCTCTACACTCGCAACCGCCTGGACAGAGAGTTTCCCCTCTTGGGTCAGGCGCTCAATGTTTTCCAGGTCCTTGAGCAGTGGAGCCGGCGGCATTGAACGGATGGCCAGGTGGGTGCGGAATTCCACTCCATCAGGAAAATCCCCTCGCGGGCGCCGGATCATTAGCCGTATGGTTTGGGATCCGAAAGGCCCGATCGTGGCCCGCCTCGGGGAATACCTTATGAGCTCGTCCGCAAAGAACTCCCCGGGTTCGGCAACCTCCGCCGGAACGATGGAGCCGTTTTCCAGCATCCGCCGATTCACCAGGGAAATCTTGTAGGTCAACGCTTCTGGTGTCCGATTGGAAAGAAATACCGTTGCGGAACGGACTTTTTTGTCGAACAACACCCTTACCGGGGCCACCGAAACCCCTTGAGCACGGCTGTCTTGAAGTCCTAACCCGGCTAAAAGGACAACAAGAACGGTCATAAAAAATACGGTGCGAATCCATTGCAGGCGCATCAATCAACCTCCAGACATTGTAAACTATTGCGGCGCAGCCGCTTAAACAAGCGGGAGCCACTGCTTCGCAAGGCAAAGCGCAAATGATGTGCCAAAATTCCTAATTTGCTGATTTCAAGTTAGATAGGAGCCCGGAAACTGGGCCCGTAAAATGGCTAGTTGTAAGTGGAAGTGATGGTGAAACCGATGGATTGACCGTTGCCAAGCACAACTTCCGATCCATCCAAGGTTAGGGTGACTCCAATAGTCAGGATAAGCTCGCCGGATGAATCCAGGTTGCTCAAAATGGTAGGAGAAGGGTTCCCCTCGCTTGTGATAAAATTATTCAAAGTGAACCCGTTGTTGGGTGCAGACGAAAATGAGATTTCAATCACAGCGTCCGGATCACCCGTGATGGAATATATCCCCGAGTAGGGGGCTCCTCCATGGTGCAAATCATTTGGATCGGCAGTGATGGCATCCGCCAAACCCAGAGTCACCGAACCATCCATATCGACAATTTGGCCGAAATCCATTTGCTGGTCCGTGCTGATGGATACCTCCGCATCCAGACTGACATTGTGATCTTCCCAGGGAACCGGCCCGGCCCTGGATCCCACCTGAAGACCCGTTGGAAATGGGCCAATAAACCCCACTGCGAGTGCCATAATGACGATTCGCCAGTGGTTAGTGGTTGAAATAATTCTTAACAGTCGACCCATGAAAACTTCCCCCTGCCAACCAAAGCGGCTCAAAACCATTTTAGCGGCAAGGCTGCAAAACCGACAACTACCTCTGTTTGTTGACCTTATGTAGTTGACCCAGAAAACGGTCACTAAAAGCTGTTTTCTTGGAAGGGGATACGCAAAGGTTATGCCAGCAAGAAAAACGAGAAGGCCCCGATAGGAACCTTCCCGCATCATTCTCCGGGTCAATAGACCCGTGTATTTTCCACTTACGGCAGAGTCACGGTAATGGAGTACCCAGGAGTAGCGGCACCCTCAACTGCGGTAAGCGCAGTAACCGTCAAAGTAGCACCAATATACCAGGTGTCGTCGCTGGCCAACTGGGTGATTGCGGTATTGTCGCCCTGAGGCGTGGTACCACCATCATTGGACACGGTCCAGGCACTCAATCCCAGGCCCGCCACATCGCCCGCATCAGCAAAAACAGCACTCACGGTAGCCCCGATGGGAGCCGTGACGGTAAAAATACCAGGAGTGTATCCGGTGGGGTCAAAAGAAATACCATCGGCATCGGTCATGTCCGCGGTGGCGTCCTGGCTCATGACCAAGACTCCATCCTTGTCTGCGACCTGTCCGAAATCCATTCCGGTCGTTTGGGCGATTACGATTCCCTCAACCACTTCGACCGCTGCCGTAGTGTCAAGGACGAAGGCCTGCGCCCCGGTGGCCGAGAGGGCTACCAAAGCCAGGATTGTGAAAATACGGAAGTTCCTCATTAGCTTACTCCTTTTCAAGAACTGAAGGTTTGCATTCCGTTGTAAACCCGGAAGCTTTGGCCTACATCTATTCAGGCCTGCACTAATCTTCGGTTCATAATATTTCGGCTTTAATGTTTTCTTAAAAAAAATTATTGCCCCATTTCAGGATCGAACAAACCCATCTGGGAAACCACGGGGCATCATGGGCAACAGGAATATCTGGACTTCGAGTTTTCAACTGTGGTATACTCAAATTCTAAATCAGCGTGCGGTTGTATACGGAGAAAACCAGCCGGACAAGAAGTCGGGGCCCCTCATTCCGTCTTCGTATGCAATCCTTCAGGATTTGGAAAGACATCATGCCTAATTCGACTCTGGCCATTGCTTTGGTTTGTGGATTGAGCTTCATGGCACAAGACACCCTGGCGGCCAACCTTCAAAGTTACGCCAAGATAAACCTGGTACAGGGCACTGAAGTTATAATGGTCTCTCAGACCCTGGCCTCCGTCGACATGCTGGCCCTGGCCGCCCCTGCCCCCGATGGTCGCCTCCAGTTCGCCCTCGCCGGCCCTGCCGAACATCAGGTCAAAGTGCAGTTTGGGGCTCTGGGAGCAAAAGCGGATTGGGAAGACGCGGTGGAATCACCCGGCACTCAGGTCGCTCTCCGTTATGATATCGAGGGTTTTCTGTACCTTGATTTCGAACTGAAGGAACTGTCCGATAACCTCTGGAACAACGGGGACACCACATTTCAAGCACCCGGTAATGACCCCCAGGGCATTGACCCGGCTCTGCTCTCTTCTCGCCTGATCCTGACGGTGATCTACGAATAATCCGGTCGGCGTCCTGGTTTTTGTCTTCTCATCAAAAGTGGGTTGCAAAATGCCATAACGTTGACCGTAGTACTCTCGGGTTTTGCAAGATCCCTTCGGCTTCCCATGCCCTCCCCTGCCTGGCTTTGCCTTTCTCTCCCGTTCGGGTTGTTCCCGATAATTCCCTGACTTACCTCATCAGGGCGCGCTGAGCACTGTGGTATGAATTTTCCTCTATAGGGCCTCAGGCAGGAGAATTCTCCGCTAAAACGGGCAAACGAGTCGAACAGCAAGGAGCCACAGCATGTTTCCCAGGATGCCAATCGCACTAATGACCCTGATGATCATCGGCCTTTTGGTCCTTCCCGCCGGAGCAGCGGATCTGGACACATTCGCCTTATTGGACATCGTCGAGGGGATCACCATCACCGAAACCACAGCGCTAAATTTTGGGGATGTTGCCTTGAACAACGGAACCCTAACCGTGGACACCGATGGCACGACCACTGATCCCAACTTTTTGTCCTTCGATCCCACCAACGTCAGCCAGGGAATCTTCACCATCGCAGCCATTGCCGGCAGCGCCTATGATATCACCCTGCTGGAAAACGTGCCGGTTGCAGGTTTGACTTTGGACAATTTCAGAATCAACATCGACGGGGCGGCGGATGAAGCGGGAACCGACACTTTCGTGGCGGTGGTCCTGGCCAATGCATCTTCGACCCTGAACGTTGGGGCGGATCTAGTTGTCGACAGCACCACTGCTTCGTTGGGCGACGGCCAAGTCATCGGTTACCGGATTACAGTTAATTTCAACTGAGACGGGGCCCCAAAAAGGAATTCCGGGATCTCAACCGGCTACGGCCGGAGACATCCCGGAATTCCTGAATTTTTCGAAGTGCCGAGGCCTAACGCCGTCCACCCCGCTGCGTCTTCTTCTCAAACTCCGCGATCAGGTCCTTACCCTTGTCCAGGCTGATGATGCGGAACTCCTCCACGTGCAGCGAAGCATCGTCCAGAACATTAAGCTCCAGATCAAAATTCCGACACAGATCCCGGAACTGCTCCGGCCTCTCTTCCAACAGGTAGAGGGCCAGCATGGGATTGGCCTGGATCTGCAGCTTGTTTTCCCGAGTGACGATGGCCACCCGGTGGATCAGGCGCTCGATCTTGTTGCTCATCGTCTCCATGGAGAGCACTTTGCCGGTTCCCGTGCAGTAGGGACAGGGATCCGAGAGCTGGCTCAACAGGGAGGGCCGCACCCGCTGACGGCTGAGTTCGACCAGCCCCAGGCCGCTGACCTGGAAAACCTTGTGCCGGGCCCGATCCCTTTTCAGGTGATTGCGCAGCTCGTTGTAGACCCGCTTCTTGTTCGCTTCGATCTCCATGTCGATGAAATCCACGACAATGATGCCGCCCATGTCGCGTAATCGAAGTTGCCGAGCCACCTCGCGGGCAGCCAACATATTGGTCTGGAAAATTGTATCTTCCTGGTTCCGCTTGCCCGTGAAGCGACCGGTGTTCACGTCGATGGAGACCAGGGCTTCGGTGGGCTCGATAATCAGGTAGCCGCCCTTCTTCATCCATACGCGCGTATCAAGTGTCTTTTTGATTTCCTGCTCAATCTCAAACTGATCGAAGATGGGCAGGTCGCCCTTGTAGTGCTGAATGCGCTCCTTCAATTTGGGAGCGAAGGTCCTCACGTAGCTCATAAGACGGTTGTAATCTTCCTTGTCATCTATGACCAGGCGGCTGGTTTCCTCCTTGAAGATGTCGCGGATCAGTCCTACGACCATTCCGACATCCTCGTGAACCAGGGCCGGTGCCTCGACTTCCTTGCTCTTGACCTCGATCTGCCGGAACAAGTCGCTAAGGTATGTCACATCCTGTTTCAGGGAATCCTCAGCAACGCTCGTGGCCGCAGTCCGGATAATGAAGGCTCCCTCACCCGAGCGATGTTTCTGCAGAAGTTGCTTCAGGCGCACTCGCTCCCGGCGATCCTCGATCTTGCGTGAAACGCCGATGCGGCGCCCTTTGGGCATCATTACCAGGTAACGGCCCGGTAAACTGATGTCGGCAGTCAACCGGGGGCCCTTGGTGTTTATGGGCTCCTTGGTAACCTGGACCAGGATGTGGTCCCCCGTCTTGAGAACAGTCCCGATGTCCGGCACCTTCTGGAATCGCCCGCGCCCCCCGCGTCCGCTTCGTCCGCCACGACCACTTTGTGCGCTGCCTTGGCTACTGCCTTGGCTGCTGCCTTGCCCGGTGCCGCCAACCTCTTCGTCCTCCTCCTCGATATGATCCAGATCCGAAGCGTGAAGGAAGCCAGCGCGCTCCATCCCGATGTCCACAAAAGCCGCCTGTAGCCCCGGTTTGACCGAGGTGACCACTCCCTTGTAAACATTGCCGACGATCCGCCTGGAGTCGGCCCTTTCCACGAGCAATTCTACGGTGTCACCATCTTCCAACATGGCGACGCGCACCTCGTGGGGCGACGAATTAATGATGATTTCTTTTTTCATGGATTCAGCCGGCAAATCCCTTCAACCGACCATGTGTCGGCTCAGCCAGAATTGGCGGCTGATCTCACCCACTTCCTCTAGGGGCGTAATCCAACGCCCGTCAGTACTTTGACCGGAATATCCCAGACGGGTTATGACGCAATAGCGCGGTTCGGCGAGAACCTCACCCAAAAGGGCGGTCAGAAAATCGTGAACAGGGAGCGATCCGCCGTTTTTACTACGCAACAAATTGATGCGCAGGATACAACCGTCGTCTCCCGCGAACTCATCCTCCAGAACCAGGCCTCCGAAAGGCACCAGGGCCCTGGCGTCTAACTCTATATCTCCCTTGGGACGCTTTCTCATGCAAATCCAGCTCTCACTGGCCAGGAAAGCATCCACTGCCGAGGTCACGGTTCCCCGGTCGGGTCCACCCCTGGAAGGCCCAGGCAATTCGACCCGGTATTCGAACCGTCGGATATATTTGTCAATGGAAGGGGGCGTCTGCGTTCCTACCACAAGCCCCTGTCCCACCACAAGACCAGCCGGCAGGACCTCATTCAGTTTTTCCACCAATCCCGGCACCTGGTGTTCCAGGGCCAGATCCAACGTTTCCCGCAAACCCACAACGCCCACCGGAAGGGGTGGGCCGAATTTAAGCAACGGATGTGGATGATAGCCCTTGCTGTAGGCAACAGGCAAGCCGGAACGTTGCAGGGCCAATTGCAATTGCCTCTGTAAATCCAAATGGCCCAACCACACTATATCATCCGCTTTGGTAAATTCCAGACGATACCAGCACTTTGCCGCGGCCTGCTGTCGCCAGATTTGCCACTTACGCAACTCCCTGGCCGGGTCTGTCGGATCTGAATTTCTAAGGTCGAAAACAGCCCCGGGCTCTCCGGCACCACCGCAAGTACTTTGGGTATCTTCAATTCGGGTCTCGGCAACCTTGCCCTGAACCCCCGGCTGGGGCCGTGCCGCAATGTGTTTCAGTCCGCCATCGCAAACCGCACAATCGTAGCAGGGGCCATCCAAACGGCAATCGGCCAGAGTCAATTCCTCTTGGGCCGTGTCCCAATCCTCTTGCAGGAAACTGCGGGACAACCCCGTATCCACTGAATCCCAGGGAAGGGGAGCCAGAGGATCCCGTTCCGCCACGTATTCCTCGGCGTCCACGCCCGCCTGTGTAAAGGCCTCTTGCCACCGGACGAAACTGAAATGCTCCGACCACCCGTCGAAGCGGCCACCCTGCTGCCAGACCTGCTGGAGTACCGACGCCAATCTATCGTCGCCCAAGCCCAGGACCGCCTCCAGGAAGGAAACTTCCGGATCACGCAAACTGACCTTTACCCGCAATCGTTGCAGCCTTTTTCCCAGATAGTGGTTGCGTCTTTCGATCTCGGCCCTTGAGATCTGGCCGGCCCACTGGAAAGGCGTATGGGCCTTGGGCGCGAAGGGAGAAATCGAGACGTGGATCTGGGATCCCCCTCGGGGAGCCAAGGCCAGAATCCGGCCCACCATAGCGACAATGTCGTCCAGATCTTCACCCGTCTCGGTCGGCAACCCGATCATGAAATAAAGTTTGATCCCCTTGACACCCGAATCGAAGGCCTGCTTTGCCGTCTGCAGGATCTCCTCGTCGCTGATCTGTTTGTTGATTACTTCCCGTAGGCGCTGACTTCCGGCCTCGGGCGCGAAAGTGAATTTGGCGGGACGCTCGCGACTGATCCGTCCGAAGAGATCCTCGCTCACCGAATCCACCCGCAGGCTGGGCAGGACCAGGTTGGTGTGGGAACCGGACAAGCCGTCCTGAATCCCGGCGACTGTTTCCTCCAGACCCGAGTAGTCGGATGTGGACAAGCTCAAAAGGCTTACCTCGGAGTAGCCGGTGCCGGCGACACCCTCAATAGCTGCCTCGATCAGGGAATCAGAATCCCGTTCGCGAACCGGGCGAGTGATCATCCCTGCCTGGCAAAAGCGGCATCCCCTGACGCAGCCGCGCATTACTTCCAGAGCCAAACGGTCATGCACCGGCTCGATTACCGGCACAACCTGCTCCGGCGGGGAATAATCATTCAAGTCCCTGACCACGCGGGTCCGAACAGGCAAATCCACTCCCGGATGCCAGGCTCCCGGCAATTTTCTCAATTGAGCCAGTAGATCGGCGCGGTCCCCACCTGCGGTTTTCCACTGCCGAACAACGGCGGCGGCCTCCACAATGGGCTCCTCTCCGTCCCCGAGCAGGAGCAGATCCAGGAAGGGACCGATCACCGTGGGATTCAGGGTGCACGACCCCCCACCGATGAAAACAGGATCGCCGGCATCCCGATCGGCCGCCAGCAGGGGTGAACCTGCCAGGTCGATCATCGTCAAAACATTTGTATAAGCCAGCTCGTAACCCAGGGAAAAACCCACAACATCGAACTGTCGGGCACTGCGCCGAGAACCCAGTCCGTACAGGGGCAATCCCTCTCTGCGCATTCGGTCCTCCATGTCCGGCCAAGGCGCAAAAGCCAAGTCAACGAATACTTCCGGTTGATTCCGCAGTCGATCCAGCAGAATTCTAAGGCCCAGATGGGACATCCCGACCTCGTAGGCATCGGGAAAGGTCAGCAGGAAGTTGGAGGCCGATGATGAGAAACCATCCCGAGCCAGACCCATCTCACCGCCGGCGTACCGGCCGGGGGATGTAACAAGGGGCAGGACCCTGTGTGTGAGGGTCCCGCCAAGAAGTTCAGGATCGTCGAAGCGGAGATCAGGCCGCCAGGGGCCGGATCCAGAAGTTAGCGACATAAAATATCTCTCTACCATTCAAGCTGGTTAACCGGAGCCATCGATGGGCGACAGTGGCTTGACCTGGATGTTCTGTCCCGATTTCGGCTCTTCGAATACATCCTTGCCCTGGCCTTCGGCAAAGGAAACAGGGTAGTTCCCCGTGAAACAGGCATCGCAATACTTTTCCCCCTCCCCGGTAGCGGCCAACAGGCCCTCCAGAGAGAGATAGCTGAGGCTATCGACCCGCAGGTAGGTGGCAATTTCCTCGATTGTGTGGCTGGAAGCGATCAACTCGTTCCGCACCGGCGTATCGATCCCGTAGAAGCAGGGATTCGTCACCGGCGGCGAGGCGATTCTCAAATGAACCTCGCTGGCACCGGCCCAGCGCATCAACTTTACGAGCTTGCGCATGGTCGTGCCCCGCACAATGGAATCGTCGACCATTACTACCCGTTTGCCCTGAACGACCTCTGCCACGGGATTGAATTTAATACGCACCGACATATCCCGCACCTTTTGGGCAGGGGAAATGAAAGTCCGGCCCACGTAATGGTTCCGAATCAGGGCCAACTCGAACGGGATGCCGGTGGCCTGGGAGTAACCCAGGGCTGCGGTGTTGCTGGAATCCGGTACCGCACAGACCAGATCCGCCTCGGTCGGAGCCTCCTGGCCAAGAATTTCGCCACTCTTGCGGCGGGCCGCTTCCACGTTGCGTCCGAAGATCGTACTGTCCGGACGGGAAAAATAAACGTGCTCGAAAACGCAACGCCGCTCTGGAATCTTTTTGCTCATTTTGCGGCTGGTCAATTCCCCATCCCCGAGTATTACCATCTCCCCCGGCTCGATGTCACGCAGGTAGGACGCCCCGATGATGTCGAAGGCGCAACTCTCGCTGGCCACTACATAACTGTCCTTGTACCGGCCCAGGCAGAGCGGACGGAAGCCGTGAGGATCCCGGGCCGCAATCAAACGGTCCCTGGCCAGAACGACCAGACTGTAGGCTCCCTTGAGCCGGGCCAGGGCAGAGGCCAGAGCATCCTCGCAGGCGATGGCACGACTGCGCGCAAGAAGATGCAGGATCACCTCACTGTCATTAGTAGTCGAGAAGATGGATCCGTCCGCCTCCATTTCCCTCCTTAATTCCGGCGCGTTGACCAGATTACCATTATGCGCCAGGCTTACGCTGCCCCGGTGGGAAGTAACCTGGATGGGTTGAGCGTTGATCAGACTACTGGAACCGGAGGTACTGTACCGCACATGACCAATGGCATTGTTGCCAGTCAATTGACGAACCGTTGATTCGTCGAAAACGTCCGCGACAAGCCCCATTCTCTTGTGTGTAGTGAGCCGGTGGCCGTCAGCAGAGGAAATACCGGCGCTTTCCTGCCCACGGTGCTGGAGCGCGTGCAACCCCAGGCTGGCCAGCTCGGCGGCGCCGTCCACACCGGCGATCCCAATCACTCCGCATTCCTCGGCCCAGTGTCTTTTGAGGGTCATCGGATCTCCTGTCGAACGGCCGTCAGCCAGGCCTCCATGTGCGGGTTGATCAACAATCCCTGCTTGCGGCCACAGGCCACGGCCAATCGTTCTCCCAGCTCGGCAGCTTTGGATGGATCAGTTTGCAGCACCAATCTCCACAAGACTCCCGATACCAGTGGACCCTCCTGACCCAGGGGAAAGGAGGCCAGATCAACCGCACAACAATCAGGTGGGGCCATGCCTCCCAGAAGAGTATCGTAAAGCTCCTGGTGGGGAACTTCCAGGTCGGTATCTTGGATAAGGCCGGGCCATTCCGGGGGCAGGGCCCTATCCTCCACTATTTCCGGCGAAGTGAAAAGCTCCGGAGCAATGGTCCCTGCAAAGTGTCCGAAATGGTGTTTGTTCGGGTTGTAGTACCGGCCGGCGGCCAGAAGCCGCTCCATCGTAAGGCCGTGCTCTCCCACGGAAAAAGTGTGCATCTCGCAGCGGAAAAGCCCCTTCAGGAACCCACCGCCGTCAAGCCGCTCCTGCATGACCCGCAACGCGGTCGCGGCGTGCAGATCAACGCCCTTGTGACTGGTCAACAATGTGGTCTGCTGGCTCATGAGATCCTTTCAGGCAACCGGGGAGTTAACACATTTCCACCAGTCTCCGCAGCAAGAAGGCGCCGGGACCAGGTGTCTCCAGGGTTTGGAAATCCCCCGCCGCGGCCGATCGGGCCCTCCCCCAGGCGTGAGGGAGATCTTCCGGGACGTGTCGCAATTGAGCAGCCCGCTCGGGGTGGGGCATCATGGCCAAAACATTGCCTTGTTGGTTGGTCAACCCGGCCACATCAAGTATTGAACCGTTTGGGTTGGTCGTACAGCCCGGTCCCACAGGCACATAACGCAGGGCCACGTGTCCTGCCGCATCCAGCTTGGTGAAGAATTCCGGATCCTCGTGAGTGAAACGACCTTCGGCGTGGGCGATGGGCAAGGGCACGGTGCCGACCAGCCCCTCGACGAAGGGAGAAGTGGAATTCACTGCGGGCTCGACGGCGATCCAACGTGAATAGTACCCACGACGGCCGGGGAATCGATTGGCGGCCAAGGCCACTTCTACCGAGCCCGGAGTCAGCCCCGGCACCAAACCCGCTTCCACAAGAACCTGACAACCGTTGCAGATTCCCAGAATGGGTTTACCCGCCTCCGCTTCTTCCAGCAAGACCCGCAACAAGGGATCCTTGGCGGCTACAGCGCCGGCGCGAACGCGATCCTGATAGGAGAAACCGCCGGGAATGAGAAAACCGTCGAATGAGGACAGCTCGGCCGGCGGCAGCGTCCAGCGAAAAACTTCAGCTTCGGCCCCGGCCATGACCAGGGTTCGAGCCGATTCCTGCTCACAGTTGACGCCGGGAAGTTGGACGACCGCCACCCGCGGAGAGCGACCAAGCGCCACCTGGATGCTGGAATAATCCGGAGCATCTTCAGCCCCAGGATTCCCGGTAGAAAAAGGAACGGCCTCGGCTGCTTTGGCTCCGGCCAAGAGCGCCGGCAGGGCAGTCTGCCATTTTTTCATCATCTGGAGGACGTCCAGATCAACCGTAACGGTTCCGTCCCGTTCAAGAACTTCGATCCGACCCGAGTCGTTGACCTGGCCCAATCGCCACCAATCGGCTCCTGCCTTTTCAAGGATGCTTTCGGCAGCCTCCAGGTCAGTCTCCGACACGGTAACCACAAAACCGCCCGCCTCGCTGAAAAGGAATTCCCGCAGGCTCAAATGCCCCTGACCCTCGGGAACCTGAATCCGGGCACCACGCACCGCTGCCCCCTCCAACCCCATGGCCATCTCACTGAGACAAATCGCCAGACCACCGTCGCTGATATCGTGGGCGGCGGTGACAAGCCCCGATTTCACAAGGTCGATGACAGCCCGAATCTCGGCGCGAGCAGTATCGAAATCCAGACCCGGCACCGCGGGTCGCCCCGCCTGGAAGCCCGCGTCAATATACAGGGAACCGGCCATTTCCGGACTCCGAGCGCCTACCTGCAGAAGCACTTCGCCTGTTTCCTTGAAGCGCTGGCTTCGGCACAGGGAGTAATCCTCGACGATGGCCACGCATGCCACAATTGGTGACGGAGCCACCGAACGTCCCGAGGAACTCTGGTTGTAAAAGCTCACGTTTCCACTAACCACGGGCAGGGGACTATTGGGCAACGCGTAGCAACCCACACCCCGACATGCGTCTCCGACGCCTCGTACCGCTTCGGTGAATTCCCAGAAAGAACGGGGCACCTCGGGATTTCCGAAATTCAGGCAATCGGTAACCGCGGCAGGCTCGCCCCCCACACAGGCCACGTTGCGACATACTTCCAGAACCGCCGCCGCGCCTGCGCTATAAGGATCGGCCAAGCCCAGCAACGGGTTCCCATCCGCACTGAGAGCAACAGCCCGCCGGGATCCAGGGACCGGAGCAATTACGCCTGCGTCAGCTTCACCAGGCCGGAGAATCGTGCCGGCCTGCACCTCGCTGTCGTAGTGTCGATATATGTATTCTCGACTGGCAACATTAGGGTGCCCCAGCAATTCCAGCCATTCCAAAGCGATCTGCTCAGCACCTGCCTCGGGAAGACGCAGTTCCGCCGGCACTTCCGGCCGATCCGGAGCATCGGTGGGCCGATCATAACGAATCCCCTCGGTGATCGTTTCAATGGGGGCCTGGCAGAGGACCTGGTCTCCCCAACGCAACACGTATTGCCGCTCATGGGTGATCACGCCGATCTTCCTGGCACAGGCGCCCTCATAAAGCGTAGGTAGGGCAAAGTCTTCGTTGTAGATCCGCAGAACCTTGTCGGTCAAGCGGGCCGGTACCGCCAGCCCATAGCGCTCCTGAGTCTCGCTACAGGCGCAGACCCGGGCGGGCAGGTCAGTAATCTGGTGAACGAGTTGGACATCCACATCACAGCCGAAACCGCCGGCATCGGCCAGTTCGCTGGTCACACAACTCACCCCTCCGGCCCCCAGATCCTTGAAACCAATCTCTACCCCCTCGGCGCGGACCATCCGCAGAACCTCGCGGTTGGCCACCGTCAGCATCCGCTTGAGGAAAGGATCAGGGGTCTGCACGCTGCCCTTGTTCTCCTTGGCCGAGGCAGCGTCCAGCGTGGCCGAAGCAAAGGCGGCGCCGCCCATCCCCGACCAATCGGTGGGCTTGCCGACCAGGATCAGATCGTAGGGTTCCTCCGCCGCCTCCTTGGGAACCGCGCTGTGCGTGATGTGGTCGTGCTCGACGAGACCGACCGCCACCACGTTGACCAGGCAATTCTCGTTGAAACTGGGGTGGAAATAAACATCACCGCCCAGATTGGGCACTCCGATCGCGTTGCCATACTCCCAGATCCCGGCCACGACCTCTCGGGCGATCTCGATACGGTGGGCCGCGTCGGGGCCATTCCCATCCGAACCCTCAGTCGCCCGGCCCTCAACGGGCCAACCAAATCGTAACGGATCCAGGGTGGCAATCACTTCACCGCCCATACAGTAGACATCCCGAACGATTCCCCCTATACCGGTAGCAGCGCCCTCGACGGGCATGACCTGGCTGGGATGGTTGTGGCTCTCATGGGCGAAGATGATCCCAAATTTTTTCCCGTCTATCTCGCCAAAATCCACAATGCCCGCGTCCTCTACCGGACCAACGACCACATTGTTGCCGGTGGTGGGCAAATGGGCCTTCAAATGCGGCCGGCTGCTCTTGTAGGAACAGTGCTCGCTCCACATGGTGTCGAAGAGGGTCATCTCGGTCAGGGTGGGATCACGTCCGAGAAGATCCCCCACCCGCCGAGCTTCTTCGGGGGACAGGGTCAGACCGTATTGCTTGAGGTAGCCGCGAAGGGAACCATCGTCATATTCGCCCAAAGGAATGGGCGCAAAACTTTCATCGTGGGTCGCCATGTTTCTCCCGAATGAAGTTGGCCCGGATAATTCATGAAATTGTATCCGTGGATCACCAATTTAACAGCTTACCATCCCCCGGGAAAGCGCCAAGAATTGTAATGGACTCATCCTTTGGAACATCCGGGTCCAAAACACCAAATTCTTTGGTTCCCGGGATTCCCAAGCAAAAAACCGCCCCCGGACGGGAGCGGTTTTTCAATTATCTCAGACATCAAATCAACCGGCCCAGAAAGAGGCAATGCCTACTTTTCAGGCTTGGGATGGCACGCGTTGCACTTGGTCGGAGCCGTAGTCTCGGCGTTCTCAACCTTGAACTCCTTGTGACAACCGATGCAATTGATATGGTAGGGATTGTCCTTCTTTTTGGCCGAAGAGCAGATGGGAGTTTCAGCATCCTCCGGCTCGATGTGGCAGGAACCACAAGTCGGCACTTCCGTCTCGGCGGCGTTCTCAAGGGTCAGGCCCTCGCTCGTGTGGTGACAGTCGACGCAGGTGGCATACTCGAAGTGGGCCTTGTGGGTAAACTCCACCGGGGCCTTCTTCTTGGCGCATTGGTCGATCGTGATGTTTTCAGGGAGCTCGACATCACCGGCAAAGGCGACCAAGGCAACCGACATAGCCATTACGGCAAGTGTGACCAAAAAAATCTTCCGCATAATCGATCCTCCTAAAGATGGGACGCGGCTCCCGTTCATCGGGGCCGTCGGGGGTCAGGTTGGGACAAAATTAAACGGGACCTGAGCACTCGTCAACAATTCAATAATCTTCTTCCGCAACGGCCCGGCTCGGGACTCAACAGCCAGTTGTTCAATTTTCAACAACCGCCCCCGCGACAGGTTCCCAAACCTGTCGTTGAAAATCAGCTTCTACCAGTTTTTCAAGGCCAACGTCCGCTCGAAGATCACCGGCAAATTACGCAGTTGATGATCCAGATCAAAGCACCGATCCAGTACAGCGGGCTCCAGGCGCATGGTAATTTCCTCATCGGCATCCAGAGCCTCACGCAGCGAGACATCGTCATCCCAAACCCGCATGGCGCAGCGCTGAACCCAAGCATAGGCCTGCTCCCGTGAAACACCTTCCTCGGTCAAGGCCAGCAACACCGGCTGGGAAAAATACATCCCCCTCACCTTGGCCATATTGGTTTTCATATTCTCCGGATAAACCACCAAGCCCTTGATCAGCCAAGCCATTTTTTTCAACATGTGCTGCAAGGTGTGACAAGCGTCGGGAAATATGATGCGTTCGACCGAACTGTGGGAAATATCCCGCTCGTGCCACAAGGCCACGTTCTCGAGCGCGGTGTGGGCATAGCCCCGCAACAGCCGGGCCATTCCGGTGAGCTTTTCCGAGACGATCGGATTTTTCTTGTGCGGCATGGCGCTGCTGCCCTTCTGCCCCTTGCCGAAACTTTCTTCCACCTCGTGCACATCCGTGCGCTGGAGGTTGCGGATTTCAACTGCCATCTGTTCGATCGTCGCCCCTAGCGTGGCCACAACCTGAAGCCAATTGGCATGGCGGTCACGTTGAACGATTTGGGTGCTGGCCGGATCGACCTTCAGCCCCAGACGCTTCATCGTCTCGGTTTCCACCTCGGGATCCAGATGGGCGATGGTTCCCACAGCGCCGGAGATCTGTCCGTAACCGATCTCCTGCTGGGCCGCATCCAGCCGTCGCAAGCCTCGCTCCAAGGCACTCCAATAGACCAGCAGCTTCAGACCGAAAGTTGTGGGCTCGGCGTGGATGCCATGGCTGCGGCCGATCATCACGGTAGCCTTGTGTTCCTCGGCCTTGGCCTGGACTGCTGCCAACAATTCGAGGAGTGAAGCTCGCAGGACCGCTCCCGCTTCCACGGTTTGCAGGGCAAAGGCCGTGTCCAGGAGATCGCTACTGGTCATGCCCTGGTGGACATAACGGCTGGCCGGTCCGATATATTCGGCCATGTTCGTCAGGAAAGCGATCACATCGTGCTGCACCGTGTTCTCGATCTCCAGCACGCGGGCAGTATCGAAATCTCCTTTGGACCGGATCTCGGCAGCGGCATCGGCAGGGATTTGACCTGCGTCAGCCCGCACTTCGCAGACCACCGTTTCAACTTCTTTCCACAGTCGGAATCGGTTCTCGTCCGACCAGATGGCGGTCATCTCGGGGCTGGCGTAGCGGGAAATCATTTCAGCTCCATATCAGGACCGAGGGCCCTCAAGGAAGAAGTGTAGGGGGGCTTAAATACACCACGATCGGTGATGATGGCGGTTATCAATTCGCCAGGAGTAACGTCGAAGGCAGGATTGAACGCCTTGACCCCGGCGGGTGTGGAACGAGAACCATGAAACTCCTGAACCTCTTGGGGGTCCCGCTCCTCGATTACGATCCCCTTTCCCGATGCCGTATCCGGATCAAAGGTCGATACAGGGGCTGCCACGTAAAAAGGGACGCCGTGACGATGGGCCAGAACGGCCAGGGGATAGGTGCCGATCTTGTTGGCTGCATCCCCGTTCGCCACGATGCGGTCTGCGCCGGTGATCACGGCATCAATCCTGCCCTGGGCCAGAACGGTGGCGGCGGCGGAATCGCAGATCACCGTAACATCGATCCCCTGGTCCGCCAGTTCCCAGGCGGTCAGGCGGGCCCCCTGCAGCAGGGGACGTGTCTCGTCGGCGTACACCGAAATACTTTTGCCCGCTTCCCGGGCAGCGAAAATTACCCCCAGGGCCGTGCCATAGCCCCCGGTGGCCAGACCGCCGGCGTTGCAGTGGGTAAGAACGGTAGCCGAATCCGGCAGTAATTCCTGACCGGCCAGGCCCAGGGCCCTGCTCATTGCAATGTCCTGCTCCAGTACCGCGTGGGCCTCGGCGAGAAGAGCCACCCCGATACCATCGGCGTCCAGATCGGCTGCGGCAACCAGGTTCTCGGCCAACCTCCCCAGTCGGTCCAGGGCCCAGAAAAGATTCACCGCAGTAGGACGAGTAGCGGCCAGAGAGACGCGGTCGTCCTGGAAAGCGCTGAGAATATCGGTGAGGGGTCGGCCCGCACCCCGATTCAAGTTCCAGGACAAGGCCAAACCGTAGGCCGCAGCCACCCCGATCGCCGGAGCGCCGCGAACCGCCAATTCCCGGATGGCCAGGCAAAGGGTCTCAATATCCGCACAGCGTCTGTATTCCAGTTTGCCGGGCAGCAGGGTTTGATCGATAAGTACTACCTGACCGTCTTTCCACTGCACTACCGGAAAAGGAAATGGTAATGATTGCATCCGGCTATTCTCTTTCTTCTTTCTTCTCAAACCCGTTTTTCGGGTACCGGAAATCAGGCCAGGATTTCCCGCAGCAACCTGCCCATCCGAGCCAGAGGCAACCCCATGACGTTGAAATAGCAGCCGACCACTTCGCGCACCATCATGGCGCCGTAACCCTGGATTCCATAGGCCCCCGCCTTGTCCATCGGCTCACCCGTATCCACGTAGCGTTCAATGGCTCTGGAATCAAGGGGGAGAAACTCCACCTCTGTGCATTCCCAGGCACTCAGGCCGTTGGGGGTGGATCCTTTGGCGCCAAAACGATCAGCCAAACCACCCACCAGGGCGATGGCCGAGATCACCGTATGCCGACGACCAGAGAGCAGGGACAACAATCGTATCGCATCGGCCCTGTCCACCGGTTTTTCCAGGATCTCGCCGTCCAGAACGACCACCGTATCGGCACCCAGCACCAAGCGGTCCGGCCTGTCCCTGGCCACGTCCCCGGCCTTGGCCTCGGCAAGGGCCACCGCGTATCTCGCCGGGTCGATCAGTTGCCCTTTCGGCCCGCCTACCAACTCGGCGGCCAGGTCGGCCTCCACCAGACTCGCAGGTTGGACTTCGAAGGGGATTCCGGCGATCTCCAACAGTTCCGATCGTCTGGGTGAGCGGGAAGCCAGCACCAGCACCAGATCTTCGGGCCAGTCTATGAAGGGAGAAGTAACAGGGCTCATGGTTCTGTGTCTCCACCGGCCGCCTCCCGGTCGATGATCAGTGTGACGGGCCCGTCGTTGAGGAGCTCCACCCCCATACTGGCCCCGAATTCTCCCTCAGCCACTTCGGGCCATATTTCACGCAGGATCCGGCTGAAGCGATTGTACAACACCCTGGCCTCAGCCGGCGACGCGGAACCGACAAAGCTGGGCCGATTACCCTTGCGGCAATCCCCGTAAAGGGTGAACTGGGAAACCAGCAAGATGCCTCCGCCGACATCACCCAGCGCCAGGTTGATCTTATCCTGGTCGTCGTTGAAAATTCGCAGTCCAACCAGCTTGCGGGCCATCCATGACAACTCGGCTTCGGTGTCGGTGGCCGAGAAGGCGGCCAGAACCACCAGCCCCTTTTCGATGGCTCCGATTTCCCTGTCCCCCACCACGACCCTGGCGGGCCCACTCCTCTGCACTACACAGCGCAATTCACTCCTCCAGTTCGGTCAACCCGGTCCGGAACCCAGCTGATATCGATCGATCTTTTGAACACCCTTAACCTTGGAGACGGCTGAAAGGATCTTCTCCAGATTGTTCAGATTCCGAACCTCTACTACCAGGGTGACCTTGGCAACCCCTTCCTCGGAGGAAAAATCCCCACTCTGGATATTGGTGTTGGTCAGGTTCAAAACGTTACTGACGTCCAGCAGCAGGTTCTTCCGGTCGACCGACAGAATAATGAGTTTGACGTAGAAGGTCTGGCCCGGCCCCACATCCCAGGTCACTTCGATGAGACGTTCCGGGCCCAGGTTGGGATCATTCAGGTTGGAGCAACCGGCCCGATGAACCGACACGCCGCGTCCCCTCGTAACAACGCCGACCACGCTGTCTCCTGGGATTGGCTGGCAGCAGCGGGCATAGGAAACCATTAGATTATCCACCCCTGCCACGCGCACCCCCGTGGTGGGACGCCGCAACAGGTTTCCGTATAGATCCTTCCCCAGAGAGATGACCTTTTCGGCCGTAGATTCGGGTGGGGGAATAACCCGGGCGATCACCTTGGCGTGGGAGATATCACCCCTGCCCACAGCGGCCAGGAGTTTGTCGAGATCGCCGTATCCCATCTCCTGGGCCACGGACAATAAATCCTTATCGATCTTGGCCCTCACATGGGCCCGTTTCAACTCACGCTCAAGTATTTCGCGACCCAGCTTAACACTGCCGGTGAACTGGGATGTTTTCAGCCAACGTCGGATATGATGCTTGGCCCGGCTGGTCTTGACTATGTCCAGCCAATTGCTGCTGGGACTGGGTGTCTTGGTGGTCAGGATCTCCACGATGTCGCCATTCTTCAGCTCGGAGCGCAGGCTGACGATGCGCCCATTCACTTTGGCCCCTACGCAGCAGTAACCCACTTCAGAGTGGATGCGAAAGGCAAAATCCAAGGGTGTGGCTCCCGCCGGAAGCTGAAAAACATCACCGCCGGGACTGAAAACGAACAGTTCCTCCAGGAAGAAATCAGTCTTCAGGGTCTCCATGAACTCGCGAGCATCGGAGACATCCTCCTGCCAGGCCATGATCTGGCGCAACCACTTGACCATCCCGGCCAGATCAGCCTTGTCCGTACCCCCGCCTTCCTTGTAGCGCCAGTGGGCAGCAATACCCAACTCGGCCCTCTCATGCATCTCGGTGGTTCGAATCTGCACTTCAATGTATTTTCCGCCGGGAACCCGGGCTGTGGAATGGATGGACTGGTACATGTTGGGCTTCGGGGTTGCGATGTAGTCCTTGATACGGTCGCCAAGTGGCGGGAAGATGCTGTGCAGTATTCCCAGCGCGTGGTAGCAGTCGGTCTTGTCCGCAACGATGACCCGCAGAGCCAGCAGGTCGTAGATACGTTCCAGCCCGATTTCCTGGGTCTGCATCTTCCGGTAGATGGAGTAGAAGTGTTTGGGCCGCCCGGCCAACGTGCACTCGATACCCGCCTTGTCCAGGGCCTCCTTGAGAGGAGCCGTGAACTCCCTGATCAGACGCTCCCGCTCGGCCCGGGTCTGGTTTATCCCGCTTTCGATCTCGAAATACCGCTCGGGCTGCAGAACCTTGAAGGACAAATCCTCCAGTTCCCATTTCATCTTCGCAATCCCGAAGCGGTGGGCCAACGGAGCATAGACATCCATGGTCTCCTGGCTGATATCCTGCTGACGGTCCGGGGCCAGGAATTCTATGGTCCGCATATTGTGGAGACGATCGGCCAATTTTATCAGGACGGTGCGCGGATCCCGAGCGATGGACAGCACCAGTTTGCGGTACGTCTCCGCCTTGCGGGCCGCCTTGTTTACTTCGCGGATTCCGCTGATCTTGGTGACGCCGTCGACCATGTTGGCCACTTCGTCTCCAAAGTGGTCACGGATATCGTCCAGCGTGTAGTCGGTATCCTCGACCACATCGTGAACCATGGCCGCGATCAGGGTATCGATGTCCAGCCGCAGATCGGTCAGGATGAGGGCGACGGTCAAGGCGTGGGTAAAGAAAGGTTCTCCGCTCTTGCGGGTCTGCTCCCGGTGGGCTTCCCTGGCGAAGCTGAATCCGGACCAAAGTTTTTCCTTGTCGGCTTTGGGATTGTACTCCTGCACCCGTTCCCAAATATCCTCCATCATCTGGCTCAGGACCGGATCGACGGATCCGGCTCCATCGCCCTCCCCGGCCGCAATCCCTGCTTTACGCCAAGGATTCAAGTCGAGGCCGCCGGCCTGATATCCACCAGCAGTTGCTGAACAGGATCGTATTGGCCGCTGCGTGGCCGGAAGGTGGAACGCCCGATCTGGAAAAGAATATCCCAACGCTGATCCAGGAGGTCGCGGGACTGCCAGCCCTCCTTTTCCATCATCCGGCGCCAAGCATCGCCGGTTCCGAATGAGATGAACTCCCTGCCCAGGGCAGGCGTGTCCTCATCCAGGGGTTGCGAGGGACCCCGGAAGGCAAAGCGAAGATGGGCCCCGCCGCTGAGCACCGAGGGTGGCCGCTGTAGCTGCAGGCCACAGCAGCGAAAAACCGGCTTGCGATTGCCCGAACCGAAAGGTTCCAGATGATCCAGCTCCCGCACAAGGCGAGCCACATCCTTGCTCCCCAACCGGTCCAAACACAAATCCAGATCGTAGCCTTCCGGAATCGGACCCGAATGATCCTCATGACGTAAAACATCCAGAAAAGCTTCCCGGAAGGCGGGAATATCCTTGGCCCGAAGAGTCATCCCCGCCGCCTGGGCGTGCCCTCCGTGCCGCATCAGAAAAGGTGAGCACTTGTCCAGAACTTCCTTTACATCGACGTTGGGCACGCTGCGGGCGGACCCTCTGGCTTCCTCCCCTTCGACGGCTATGAGAACTACCGGAATCTGGTATTGCTCCACCAAACGGGCTGAACCGATCCCGATGATTCCCTTGTGCCAGGAATTCGAGGACAAGACCAGACCGGGATCGCCCCGCTCAACGAAAGGTACGGCCATGGCGATGGCTTCGTCCTTCAGCAACAAATCCTGTTCCTTGCGACGGCTGTTGGTCCGGTTGGCCTCATCGGCCAGAACGCGGGCCCGTTCAGGATCCCTGGTGAGCAATAATTCCAGGGCGGACATGACCCGCCCGATCCGTCCACAAGCATTCAAACGCGGCGCAAGTTGGTAGGCGAATTCGCCCGTGGTCACGGGGAAGCCCCTATCCAGACCACTGATATCCAGCAGAGCCGCCAGGCCCGGCCGGATCAATCCCCGGTCGTTGAATCGCTCCAGTCCCTTCTTCACCAGGATGCGGTTTTCCCCCACCAGAGACATCTGGTCCGCCACCAGTCCCAGGGAAACCAGATCCAGAACCCCGGCCAGGAAATCATCGGGAAGGCACTGGGGATCCCCAGTCTTCAGGGCCTGGGCGAACTTGAAGGCCACCGCCACACCGCAAAGTTCGGTGTTCGGATAATCAGCATCGGTCCGGCGGGGGTTGACAACCGCCACCGCAGGCGGGCGTTGTTCGAATATGTGGTGATCCAGTACAATGACATCCATACTCAGTTCGCCGGCAAGCTCCAACTCTGCAATAGCCGCAGCTCCGGTATCCACGGTAATCAGGAGTTGTACGCCTTCGGAGGCCCATTGGCGAATCATGCGTTCGGCCACTCCGTAACCGTCTGTAGCCCTGTCGGGGATGAAACCCGGCATCACCTGGGGACTGGATCCGCCCACTTCCAGGGCGGCCAGGGTTTCGACCAAAAGAGCACACCCCGTCAAACCATCAACGTCGAAATCTCCGTGCACTGCAACTTTTTCGCCACGACGTGCCGCCAGGAACATCCGTTCCACGGCGGCATCCATTTCCCTAAGAAGGAACGGGTCGTGAAGTTGATCGATGGCAGGGTAGAAAAACCGTTCCAGTTCCTTGGGCTCGGTAACCCCTCTTACACCCAGAATCTGGAGCAGATGGTCCGACACCTGAAAATGCAGAGGCACTTCCCGCCTCATACGATCCACCAAGTCCGGATCGATGGTGGCATGGGGTTGCCAAGGCCGCCCGGTGAATACCCCTACCGGGCCCGGGAAATCGAATCCCATCTCGAATTGCACACGTCCTCCGTAACACCAGGGAAAGCCCCGGGGCAGAATCCGGCAATATCCGCCAGAATGATTCGGGCCCAGCGCCGTAAAAACGAACCGGGCCCAGGAAACGGAATAACGTGAGAAGCCGGTCGTAAGCCGAGTCCTGTTACCGTCAGGGTTTCCCTGGGGAAAACCGGGACGACGACAGTCATGTATCTCGGGCCGCCGTTGCCAACGGCCTCTAGCGACCTACCCGGGAGTCCTAGCGAGGCGGGCCGCCTCATCCTCCTCTATTTGGTCTTGCTCCAGGTGGGGTTTACCCTGCCACCCCTGTCACCAGAGGCGCGGTGAGCTCTTACCTCACCATTTCACCCTTACCCCGGTCCCGGACGGATCCGGTGCCGAGGCGGTATATTTTCTGTGGCACTTTCCGTGGGATCACTCCCCCTGGCCGTTAACCAGCACCCTGCCCTGCGGAGCTCGGACTTTCCTCGAACCTCCCGATCAAATGTTCGGGAGACACGCGACTGTCTCCCCGACTTCTCACAAAGCCATAATAGACGGAACCCGCCGGGATGTCACACGAAAAGCAGTAAAGATTCCGATCGGTCTGAATAGGCCTTCCGAGTAGAATGGCTCAGGCTTGGTCCAAAGCCTTGTTGGCCAGCATATCCGCATGGGCATTTTTGGCGCGTGGAATATGCGTAACCTGGAAGTCCTTGATCTTGCGGCTGAGAAACAGGACCTGCTGGTACAAAGGGCGCAGATCCGGGCTCTTGACCTGGTAAACACCCTTCAATTGCCGGACGATCAATTCGCTGTCCATGAACAAGTGGACACTGCCCACTTTCCAACGTTGACAATGCTCCAGAGCCGCCAGCACGGCTTTGTATTCGGCCACATTGTTCGTAGCCCGGCCTATGGGCTCATAATACTCGCAAAGATCCGGGCCGTTTTTCTGTCGGAAGAGAACCCCTACAGAGGCGGGTCCCGGATTGCCGCGGCTGGCCCCGTCGGTAAAAACTTCCATAACCCTCAAACCCTTTGAGGGCAGAGGATTATCTTTCAAATCAACGGCAAAAACCAACTCGGGCCATTTTATTTCTGATTTCCGGGACCGTTTGGGAGCCACCTTGCCCGATGGCCCACGGTCTCCCTTACTTGTGGCCTGCCTGGAGGCCGATTTGCTGGTTGAGGGATCAGCATCCGGTTCAACTTTGATCTCACGCCGCCAGATGGACAGTCGTCGCCGCAATTCCCTGACAGACAGGCCGCATTCGCGGGCCAGACTCCTTAGATCCACGCTGCGTTCTAGGGTGCGCAACAACTCGGGCAGGGTTTCGGGTTGATTGGGGTTGCTCATCGTGTTGTTCCTTCTCCAGGCGGGAGAATCCTCCCGCGATAAATGTTTTCGGCCCTGGCCCCTAGTCAGCGCCAGGGGCGGTGTACGACGTACCGTGCGCATGAAGGGCATTGGACCAGTGATTTCCCCTGCTCGGCGGCAATTCCCTGTTGAGTAGGCAATTGGCCGAAACAACCTCCGCAGGCCCCGCTTGCAATATATACGGACGACTGATCGAGGCCCTTTCGTAAGCGGCTGACATGCCGGGAAACGGAACTGGGCAGCAAGCCGACCAGACGCTCGATCTCCGCCACCAGCTCCGTTTCGGCAGCGGCTGCGCGAGCCGATTCTTCCCGCATGATTCCTTGTTGATGAAGCACGTTTTCCTCCTGCTCATTACTCTCCTGGCGAGCGGTTTCCGCTTCCCGAGAGTTGTCCCGGGCTTCGTCCAGCAATTCCAGGGCCTGCGTTTCCAGTTCGTCCAGTTTCCCGGACAGGATATCGATTTCCTTTTTCAAGGCCTGTATCTGCCGCGGATCCCCCACGCCGGCCAGCTTGTTCCTGCGATCGGCCAAGCCGGCTTCCAACCGCAGGATCTCTCCTTCTCGATTACGGAAGCTGATTTCCTTCGCCTTGCCGACATTTTCTACCCGATCGGCATCCTGGCTGTACTCCTGTTGGAGGTCCCCCAGACTCCCTTCCCGAGCCTTGTTTCGGGCCAGCAAACCGCGGGCGGCAACCAGTTCTTCTTCCAGCCCAGCCAACTCCACCAGGGTGTTGATCAAAATCTTCTCGTCCAAGATCGCTTCCTCCGGTCGGAGCGCAAAACCGGGTGCATTTTCGTTTACCCATGGTAAAGACCCGGACGGTTCAACACAACGGGAAAAATAGGGGAAGAATAAATAGGGGAAAAATGGGTGCGGGACAAGGCACCTGGTGCAAATGCTGAAAGGACGCACAAGGCGTCCTTTCCGCATTCATTCGTCTTCTGAACAAAACATGGTCTGCAGGAGAACGGCGGATGACAGTAAAATCCGCAGCAATCCCGCTATCGCAGGCTCCCCACCCACCGAATTGGGAATTGGCTGGTGGGCGATACTGGACTTGAACCAGTGACCTCTCGCGTGTGAGGCGAGCGCTCTAGCCAGCTGAGCTAATCGCCCAACCCAATTTCTCAAATCAGTACGCAGATCCCGGGGGACCTGGTGGGCCCACCAGGACTTGAACCTGGGACCGACCGGTTATGAGCCGGTTGCTCTAACCAACTGAGCTATGGGCCCCCAAACCGGAACGGGCAAGATAGTCCCTCGTCCAAGTGGGGTCAAGATCAACCCAAACAGGATATGCGCACGGGATTTCTCCCTGCGGAGCTAGGCCATCTCCCCATATCCCTTTAATTTTCTGATTCGGCTTGGATGCCGCAGTTTGCGTAGGGCCTTGGCCTCAATCTGCCGCACGCGTTCACGAGTCACCTTGAAGATTGTACCAACTTCCTCCAGGGTACGGGGCGTTCCATCGCCCAGGCCGAAACGCAGGCGGATCACCTTCTCCTCACGTCGGGTCAAGGTACTCAGTACTCTTTGCATCTGATCCTTGAGCATACTGTGCGCCGCCAGTCGCGCCGGGGAAACGGCCCCGTCGTCCTCGATGAAGTCACTCAAGTTGCTGTCATCGTCTTCGCCGATGGGCCGATCCAGACTGACCGGTTCCATGCTGGCCTGAAGCACTCCCTGCACCTTCTCCAGGGGCAGATCCAGAAGCTTGGCCACTTCCTCGGGCTTGGGATCGCGCCCCAGATCCTGCAGAAGCTGACGGTTGGCGCGGTTTACCTTGTTGATCGCCTCAATCATGTGTACCGGAACCCTGATGGTGCGGGCCTGGTCTGCGATGGCACGAGTAATGGCCTGGCGAATCCACCAGGTGGCATAAGTGGAAAACTTGTAGCCCTTGCGGTAGTCGAATTTCTCGACCGCCCGCATCAGACCACTGTTGCCCTCCTGGATCAGATCCAGGAATTCCAGGCCTCGATTCGTGTAGCGTTTTGCGATACTGATGACCAGCCGTACGTTGGCCTCGATCATCTCACGCTGGGCTGAATCCACCTGCTGCTTGCCTAGGGAAATTTCAGTGCCGATTCCATGCAGGTGCTCCCGCTTGAGTCCGATTTCCCGTTCGATATCCTGGACCCGCTTCCGCCAACCCTTGATCGCCCGGTGGTAATCCATGAGTTTTTCGGCATCCACTTTGGGAGAACGTTGCTTGGCTGCGGCAACCATCTCGTTGAACGGAACCCCGGCCTCCTCCTCGATACGAGAAATTTGGGCCTGCAGATCCCCGACCTTGGAATTGACCAACATCAGTTTGTTGGCCAACAATTCGACTTGGGCCGGCGCCAGGTGCAGATCCAGGAATGATTCCAGGATCTTCTTCTCCCTGGACTGCTGCATCTTCTGAAGCGTTGCGACGCGGGCGGCGTTCCGGCATGATCCAAGCTCGGCCCCCTGTTGGGCAAATTCTTCCTGCCACTTCTCTATCTTTTCCAGAGTCCGGAGAATCCGTTTGCCTTCCTTGTTGGCCGAAAGGTGAACGTTCCAGGTGCTGGTGTCGTGCTGGATGACCTCGTCAACGTGGATGATCTCGCCCAGCAGGTGGTTGGCGATCTGCCGCAATTCCTTCAAGGTGTGTTCCGAGCGTAGAGTCGCCTGGATGATGGCGATCCGGCCCTCTTCCATGCGCCGGGCCAGATTCACTTCGCCCTGGCGGGTCAATAGAGGCACTCGGCCCATCTCACGCAGGTACATACGCACCGGATCATCGTACTTGACGTGGGTTCGCGTCACCCGGCGAACGGTAGCGCTTTTTTTCTTTTCCCGTTTTTTGCGTTTGGCGAACTTATCCTTGGCCTCTTCCTCTGAATCGTAAAAATCAATTCGCAGTTCACCCAATTTCTCATAGATACGCTCGATTAATTTAACTTCTACGTCGTCACCGAGCATTTCATTGATTTGTTCGTGAAGGATGTAGCCACCCTTGTTGGTGGCTTCCTTGCGGATATTGTCTATAAGGCCGTCAAATTGTGTCTTATCCATGTGTGTGGTTTTCCCCCATATGCAGCCCCGGTCGGCCCGACCTGGTTTGTAGTGAAAAGGAAATGCCTAAGGTAATCATCCTTGCCCTGCCCCCTGACTCCGGCGCAAGCGACCGAGGCAATCCCGGATGACCTTTAAAAAATCCGTCTGGTCAGGATTTTCCTCCTTCTCGAGCAATCGACTGACAAAGCCCCGGTACTCGCTGTCCCCGGCCGTATTCCATCTGTCCAGGACGAACTCCTGGGGCGAGACGCGGGAGGCCGAGTCCCCTGTTTCCGACCATGCTTCCAGTTCCGAAACCAAATCACCGGCACTGGCGGTTTTTAGCCGCAGATCTCCGCGCTCGGCCAGGAAAGCGATAGCAGCCTGCCCGGATTGATCCTTCAGAACGTGGGCCAACATCTCCGCTTCCTGGCGGGCCACGTTGGGTACGCCGATGGCCCTTTTCACCCGCGGGCCGCTCCCCGGGATTCGACTGGAATTCTTCTCGGCAGATTCAGTGGACCCCGCTGGATCCGGACTGCCGGTAACCCGGTTCTGCCGCCCGCCCGACTTACCCGGGCTGAACCTTGACCTGCTGTTTTTCGAGTCTGCTTCCTTTGCCACGGATTTTCGCAGAAGATCGGTTCCCATCCCGAAAGCCTCTCCCGCTTCCTGCAGGACATATTCACGGCGCAGAGGATCGGAAATTCCGGCGACCGTCTTGAGGGCCTGACGCAGGGCCCTCTCCTTGAGCTGACGATCCCCACCCTTTTGATCGGCCAGTTCTCTCAGAAAAGGCACATAGCCCCTACCCTGGCGAAGCAATTCAGCCAGAGCCTCTCCTCCCTGCTCCATCACGATGTCGTTCGGATCCTTTCCGTCCGGCAAAGAAACGATGGTCGGCTCCAAACCGGCACGCAAGGCAACATCCGCCGATCGGACAGCAGCCTTGAGGCCGGCCTTGTCCCCATCGAAGAGCAACAGAACATTCGGAGCACCCCGGCGAATCAAGCGGGCCTGATCTTCGGTGAACGCAGTACCGCACGTGGCCACCACGTTCGATATCCCGACCTGGGCCATGGCCAGCAGATCCAGGTATCCCTCAACCAAAATGGCCGTCTTCTCCCTGGAGATCGACATCCGCGAAGCGTCGAACCCGTAAAGAAGCTTCCCCTTGGTGAAATAGGGACTGTCTGCTGAATTCAAATATTTTGGTTCACCCTGGTCAATCACCCTGCCGCCGAAACCCGCCACCTGCCTGGATATGTTCTTGATGGGAAATATAATCCGGTTGCGGAAATAGGCAAACGAGCCGCCGTGTTCTCCACGCCGCAGAAGATCCGCCTGCAGGGCGAGTTCCTCGTCCACCCCCGTCAGTTTTAATCGTCCGGCCAACCAATCCGAGCCCCCAGGAGCCCAGCCCACATCGAAATCCCGCAGGACCTTCTCGCTGAAACCTCGTTCGGTCATGTAGGTCAAGGCGGAGGCTCCGATACGCTCATCCCAAAAAGCATCCCGCCATACTTCCATAGCCGCCTCGTTGGCCCGGTGAAAAGAACGGCGCTCACCTTCGGATTCATCTTCCCTGAGCCAGGATGAAAGATCGATGTCCAGGGGGCGAGCCAACACCTCAACGGCCTCCGGGAAGCTCATCCCTTCTATTTCCATCAGGAAAGTGATTACATCCCCGCCGTTGCCGCAGCCAAAACAGTGAAACCTGTCGCGGGATGGGGTTACGATGAAACTGGGAGTTTTTTCCTTGTGGAAGGGACAAAGACCCTTGAAGACCGCTCCCGCCTGCTTGAGGGTCACGTGCTGGCGCACGATCTCCACAATGTCGGTCTCGTCCTTGACGCGAGCTATGATGTCGGATGAAAAAGCAGGTGCCATATTGACAGAAACCCAGGCTAGCCGACCACTGTTCCAAGAGAACTGTTAAAGATACCATCTGGTTACTGAATAATTCAACTTATAACAGCAAAATTTTATAAAAGCCTAAAATCAGCCTACTTACAGATACTTGCCCGGGTCAGGAATTAGCCAAGGTGACTTCGGTGACCCCACCACCGCC
Source organism: Gemmatimonadales bacterium (assembly GCA_019038745.1). Lineage (GTDB taxonomy): Bacteria > Krumholzibacteriota > Krumholzibacteriia > LZORAL124-64-63 > LZORAL124-64-63 > JANTGJ01. Next base: position 67,276 of record JAHOYV010000044.1, on the reverse strand, counting down.
TCGACCGGGACCAGACTCCTGGAAGGACGAAACCCGGGGGTCGGCCTTGAGTCGTCCATGAAGATGATCCTTCAGCCGCCCGGTTCCGTGTCCGTGAATCACGCTGATGATCTCCAACCCCGCTGGGATTGCCCGATCGATGAGCACGTCCAACCTCTGCCAGGCATCCTCGCCGGTTTCCCCGCGCAAGTCGATCTGGTGCTCCGCCTTTGGAGCCTCTCCCTGCCAAGTCCAGCTCACGCCGGGCCTCTCTCCGCTATCCTGGGCAGTCTGGTTCCCCTGGCTCGGCTGCCCATTGGTTCCCTCTTCATCCAAACCCCGCACCGCGTCCCGGCCCAGGGTCAGACGCATGCCCTGGGCAATGGCCACCAATCGGTCTCCCCTGACCTCCACGATCAGGCCCGTCAAACCCAGATGCGGAATCCTCACACGTTGTCCTGGTTCAAAAATCACCGGCGAGGAACTTTCTCTCGATTCCCCTTCAAAATGTTGGGAAAGTTTTCGATCCAACTCGCCAAGTTGATTCCGCGCCGATCGGACCACATCCGGTTTAGCGTCGGATGAACGGATCTCCCGAACCACTTGCTCGATGCGCTTTCGACTTTCCCGCAGCAGGTCATCTCCCTTGCGGCGGAATCGTTCCTCCAGTTCGCGTCGCTCTTTTTTCCAGCCACGAAGGCGCTGTTTCAATTCCCGCCCACCCTCTTCCTGGGTAAGGAGCGCCTGCTGAAGTTCCTCTTGGGAGGAAGCAAGTTCCCGGGCCCTTCGATCAAGATCCACCAACAGTTTCTCGATCTGGACCCGCTCCTGCCCGACCATCGACCGGGCTCTTTCCAACAAGGGACCGGGAAAACCCAAACGGGCGGCAATATCGAAGGCATGGCTGGTGCCGGGATCGCCGACCCGAACGGTAAACATGGGGCGCAGATCACGCTCATCGTAATCCATGGCCGCATTGACCATCCGGGGATGATCGTGAACAGCAGCCTTGAGTAGGCCGAAGTGCGTGGAGGCAAGAATCCGGGCCCCGGAGTCAGCCAGTTCCCCCAGTACGCAGAAGGCCAGCGCAGTACCCTCCTGCGGATCGGTACCACTGCCGATCTCGTCGCAAAGAACCAGAGTCCCCTCTTTCGCTTCGGCCAGGAACCGGCCCAAGTGCCCCAGGTGGGCCGAGAAGCTGCTCAAGGACTCGGCGATGGATTGGTCGTCTCCCAGATCCACCAGCAATCGGTTCAGAAACGGCAGTCGGGTGTCTTCCCGGGCCGGGATATCCCAGCCGCACTGGGCCAGTAAACAAAAAACCCCCACCGACTTCATGGCCACGGATTTGCCGCCGGCGTTGGGACCGCTGATGACCAGGGCTCGGGCCTCCGGCGCCAGTTCCAGATCCAGGGGAATGACCTTTTCCCTGCCTGAAACATGATCACCGCCACCCAGGGCCTCGATCAACAAGGGATGACGACCGCCGCATACCCGAAGCTGCCCGCCTTCATCCAACTCAGGCCGATTGCAGCGCAGGGCCCGGCTCCACAACAAATGTGCTCGTACGCCATCGGCCAACAACATCAGCTCGGCGGCTTCCTTCACGGCGGGCGCGGCCTCCTCGGCGGCCCGATTCAACTCGAAGAGTATGCGGGCCTCCTCTGCAGCTACCCCCAGCCGGGTTTCGGTCAGTTGGTTCGCCAGACGAACAACACCGGCCGGCTCGAGAAAGAGGGTGGCGCCGGTGGTCGATCGATCATGGATGATGCCTGAAACCCGGCGCACATCCCCGGCTCTCAGGGGAAGACAGAATCGATCGCCCCGCAAGGTCACCTCATCGGCGGTGACCCAGCCCTTGGCCCTAGCATCCCCCATCGCCCGATTGGTCTCCTGGCGGACAAGCCTTTCCTGATCTAAAGCGGAACGGCGCAATCTTCCCAGCAGGGGGCTGGCATCGTCCTTGAGTCGGCCGTCACCATCCAGTGCTCGGCGGATGGCTCCGGTTAGACCCCCGAAAGTGGACATCTGGATCGCCGCATCCCCCCAAAGCGGGAAGGCCGGACGATCTCCCAGGAAATAGTCACGCAGAGCATCCAACTCCTCGGCCACTCCGGCCAAGTGCACCAGGTCAGGCCCCTCCAGACGCACGGGTGCTTGTTGTTCCAACAATTCAAGGGCGGGGGTCAGATCAATCAGGGGAGGCCAAAGGTTTTCCTGGGCCGCGGGACGCAGTTCGTCCGCCAGATCGTGTTCCAGCCTGATCCGATCCAGGGAAGTAAATGGTTGGCGGGCCTGAATGTGCTCAACGGCGCGACCATTCAGGCAATTATTGGAGATCTGTCTTTTGACCGCCGGCCATTCCAGTAACATTCCGGCTCTGGGACCCAGGACTACTGTAGCCTCGGACTCCCTGATGCGGATGCGCTCCAATAGGTTGATCATTGTTCTTTCGGACCCGGTTCCGGATCAACTCCCGGCAGAATCTTTGACATCCTCAAGTTTTTCTTCCACCTGTTCACGCGTATTTTCGGCAGCCTGGTCGGCCTGATCGCGAGCTTTTTCAAGGACCCGATTCCATACTTCATTGGCATTACCCCCGGAAAGACTCTGGACTTGCCGGTAGAAATTGGGGGCGGTATGGAAAAGGAAATCGCCTCCGGGACTCTTTTCGTAGGCTTTCTGAACAGTCCGGTCACCGGCAACCTGGTTGACCGCCACCAGAATCACACTGCAGAACAGGGTGCCGATAACGACCCCAATCACCGCCCCGCCCCAGCGGTCGACCCAGCCCAGGATGGTCAGTCGCACCAGCTTGCTGACAAAGGCCGCCAATAGTTTGCTGAGCAGGAAACCGACCAGAAACAGGCCCGCCCAGGTAATCAACAGCGCTCCGCCTTCGGGAAAACCGGTCCTGTCCTGCATCCATGGCAACATCGCCGTGGCGAAACGCCCCGCCAGAACCAGTGTGACCAGAATACCCATCACTTCCAGAAGACGCTTGACCACTCCGTCACGGAAACCCATGAAACCGAAAATCAGGATAACCGGAAGGGGAATCCAGATCGCCAAATCCATGCTCAACCTACCAATGATTTCTTGACCATCGCGCTGACCCGGCTGCCGTCGGCGCGGCCGGCGGTTTTCGGCATGATCGCCTTCATGACCCGGCCCATATCCGCCGGCCCGGTGGCACCGGTTTCCTGGATAACACCCACTACGATCTTCTCCAGTTCCTCGTCGGAAATTTCCGCCGGCAGGAATTCGTTCACGATAACAAGTTCGGCCTCGGCGGCGGCCAACAGATCGGCCCGGCCACCCTCGCCATAGCTCTTGATCTGGTCCTTGACCTTCTTCGCGTATGACGTCAGCACCTTCAGGACATCCTCGTCGGACAGGTCGCGACGCTCGTCCACCTCCACCTGTTTGACTGCCGCCTGCATCATGCGCAAAACACCCAGACGGTCCTTGGCTTTGGCTTTCATGGCGACGATGATCTCGCTCTTCAGACGAGTCGCAATTTCACTGGAGGCCATTGGAGCCCACCTTTCTCGGAGAAACAATGAGAGACGGCCGCCTTGGCGGCCAACAGGTCAATGAAAGACCGGGGAACGGATCCTGTCAAGAGTCGGAACAGGGGGCAGCATCGAGCCACGCGCGTCGAATCGTCTGCAAGGCAAAAAGTCCCACGACGGCTGCGGTTTCGGTGCGCAACACGTGGGAGTTCAAATCCACGGGTACAGCCCCAGCCAGAACCAAAGTTTCGCGCTCGGCCGGGGACCAGCCCCCTTCCGGACCGACCATCAGGGTCAGGGCGCTGGGTACACAGACAGGAATTTCTTCCAGAAGGAATGTCCAGGGTCGAACGAGGTCTCCTTTATCGGGAAATTCACCGGGTACGACCCCGAAAAGAATATGTCCCGTTCCCGGAGCAACCGCAACCAACCGCGGTGATGTTGTCTCCTCCAACTCGGGAAGCCAGGCTCGGCCACTCTGTTTCAGGGCCGAGATCATGATCGTTTTCCAGCGATCCCGTTTACCGGAACCCGGAGCGATCGTCCCCCGATCCGTGTCCAGCGGGATCACATGATGTACTCCCAGTTCCACGGCTTTCTCAAGTGTCCACTCGAACCGTTTGCCTTTGACCACCGCACAGGCGAGGGTGAGCAGAGGAGCCTGCAGTTCGTCCTCGTCCCTCTGAACGGAAAGCAGCTCGACCTGTTCCAACTTGCCCTGCCGACCACAAGGCTGCCCGGTCATACGCAGGCCTCGGCCATCGACCAGATTCAGTATTTCCTGGCGGCCTCCCCTGAGAACGGTGGCCAGGTGATGACTCTCGTCCGCGTCAAGAACAGGTCGGTCCCCGGGAACCGGAGGTCGATCAGGATCGGTTTTCAGGTAGAACTGGCGCATCGGATTGGGAACCCCCGGCTCCTAGTCGAAAAGATGCCGACCCGGAGGCGGGATTCTGGCGGCCAAATCATCCCGCAGGGCCTCCAGTTTCTTCTTCATTTCGCGGTCCAGATTATCGGGAGTCCAGGCCAACACCCGGACCAGTTGATCCCCGGTGCCCGGCCGGTTCACATGGGGAATCCCCTTCTTCCTCATCCGGAAAATCTTGTGACTTTGCGTGCCGGCAGGAATCTTCAGTGAGACCTTTCCTTCCAGGGTGGGCACTTCCACCTTCGTCCCCAGGATTAAATCCACGGGGGAAAGTGGAACATCGATGAGCAGATCGTCACCGTGGCGCTGGAACAGCTTATCCTCTTCAACCTCGAAGATCACACGTAGATGGCCGGCCGAAGCTCCGCGTGAACCCGCGTCACCCTTACCCTGCAACTCCATGTAATTCCCCGAACTGACGCCGGCTGGAATTTTTATCTCCAGCGTCTCCTCCCCGCGGACGGTTCCCGTACCCCGGCAATCGCCGCAGGGATCCTGTATCACCGATCCTTCGCCATTACACTTGGGACAAGCCGCTTCGGTCATCATCCTGCCCAAAAGGGATTGACGAACCTGACGCACGCGTCCATATCCGTTGCATTGGGAACAGGAGACTGGTTTGCTGCCCGGAGAAGCTCCACTGCCCTGGCACTTGGCACAGACTACCTGCTTGTTGATCTTGACCTTCTTCTTGCCACCAATCGCCGTCTCCAGCAGCGTGGCCGTCACCTTGAGCTGCAGGCTGCGACCGCGTTGCCTTTCGCCCCCCCCTTCGCCGCCGCCACCGAACACGTCGCCGAAACCGCCACCCATTCCTCCACCCATACCGAAGTTGCGCAGGAATGATTCCAGGGCATCGTTCAAATCAACATTGAATCCACCGCCGCCTGCGCCGCCGAAACCGCCGCCGAAACCACCCTGTTCCGGTGCGTGCCCGAACTGGTCGAACTGGGCTCTCTTCTGGGAATCCTTGAGAACCTCGTAGGCCTCGGTTGCTTCCCGGAACTTCTCGGCAGCAGTCGGATCATCCTGATTCTTGTCCGGATGGTGCTTGATGGCCAGCTTCCGGTACGCTCGTTTGATATCACTCTGCTCGGCACTGCGATCAACGCCAAGAACTTCGTAGTAATCTCGTTTTCCGCTCATGTGTTCCTCTCGACTCGATCCGGCCTCAGTACAACGGGGATCGTCCCCGCCCCGGCAACCGGCTGGTTTATCAACCTGCGATGATAACCCGGGCAGGTCGCAGCACAAAGTCTCCACCAAGCAGGAAGCCAGGCTGGACCACCTCGATCACAATGCCGGCGGCCACTCCTTCCCGCGGCAACTGTCCCACAGCCTCGTGGACCTTGGGATCGAACTCAGTTTCCAGGGCCGAAATGGGCTGAACTCCCTTTTCCTTCAGGACGGAACGAAATTTCTGGAAGATCAGATCGATGCCCTCGCGGATTCCCGCATCGCCGGCAGTATCTTCTCCCGTGCCTTCTTCCTTGGCCAGGGACTGGAGAGCTCTTTCGAAATTATCGTAAACATCAAGCAGGGGACGCAACAGGTCGGCCTGGGCAAATCGCCTGCTGTCCTGGACATCCCGACGCGCCCGCTTGCGGACGTTTTCCATTTCGGCAACCGCGCGCAACCACTTTTCCTGAAAGGAATCCCGCTCGGTGCGCAGAACCTCCATGGGATCCGGCTCCGTTTCCTCTTCGGCGGAGGGAGAGTCGGCTATTGGTTCGGGTATCGGTTCAGCCATTGTTTCAGCCAATGTTTCAGTCACTTCAGCTGCTGTATCCTTGGCCTTTTTCCTAGGCTTGCTCATCGACGATTTTCCTCCCCATGTTGTTTTGTATCATAAAGCCGACGGGCTAACTTGCCCGGCAGCATTTTACCGAGTTTCAGCTTGCTTCCCGCTTCGTCTGCTCCCGAGCGAGGTAGCGCATAATTTCGATTCCCTGGAAAGCCCGCTGGTAGGACATTCGCCGTGGTCCTAGAACCGCCAAGGTCCCTGGACGACCGTCCAGTTCGAACCGTCCCGTCAAAACCGTAAAACCACGCAGGGGTCCCACGGGATTTTCAGATCCGATCCAAACCCCGAATCGGCCATCGTCCATGGAACCCAAACGATCCAGTGACCGGCGAATATTCCGGGGCGATTCGATGAACCTGAGCAGGGCCTTCAAGGGTTCCGGCTCCCGGAACTCCGGCTCATCCAGGACATTGGCCACACCCTCAAGTTCCAGTTCGCCCTCACCCAGGTCATGAAACAGATTCCTGCCGGCCCGACTCAAAGCGGCCGCACAACAAGAAGCCGGAGTTCGCAATAGATCCGGAGACTCCCAACAACCACCACGAATTTCAGCCACGGTCCGGCCCCGGATCCGCTCGGTGAGGATGGCCGCAGCCTGTTCGATTATCGCCGGGGCATGGTCTTCGGCCAACTCGACAAGACCCGTTCGAACCCTTGAATTGTCCAGGATAACTACCATGAGCATGAGTCGTGCCGAGCGGGGATATGCTTCCACCCTGACGGCCTTGACCTCGTCCCAGGATGGTCCGAGGATGATGCTGATGTTATCAGTCAAACGACTCAGCAACTGGGCCAGGACCTTGACCCTCTCCTGACTGTCGATCGGGTCCTTGATATTACGACCCAGTACCTGCCTCACCTGGGCGGGAATATCGATTCTTCTCAGTGACCATCCCGCCTGCAGTCGATCCACAAAAACCCGAAAACCGGTATCGGTCGGAAGGCGTCCTGCCGAGATGTGCGGCTGGTCCAGATAGCCGGCTCCCTCCAACCCCTTCATCACCGAACGAATGGTCGCCGAGGAAATACCCCGGTTAAGAGATCGCTCGACAAGCCCGGAACTGACGGGGCGACCGGTTTCGATGTTCAGGCGCACTACGGCGTCCAATATTTCCAGGGAACGTGATCCGAGGTCTTTCATTTCCAGTCCGCAAAACCTTTCGCAGTCAGGTGATAATTCCAGCAGGCAAATGTAATCATTCCGAAATCCGTGTGCCAACCCCCGCTTTCATCCCTCCCCCGCCATTAAATGAGTGGGTTTAGGACAAAATCCGGCCCGCCAGCGCTTCCTCGAACCCGTCGACACGCAGAAACCCAAGCCGGGTAAGGATCAAACGGTCCCCGTTCACCTTCCACCAGCCCATCGCCTGGCCTTTTTCCAGATCCAGGGTTTGGGCAGGCAACCAGTCCAAAGGCAAACCCCGACAAGTGCGCAAAGCCAGGATTGCCCTCTCCAAACGGCGCGCGGGAAGGTCAAGCGGGTCGACTTCCGCCTCGGGCAGGCGTCCCGAAGCCAATGCTTCAGACCAACGGTCGGGATCCGCCTCATTGGCATACCGTCGACGCCCCCAGAAACCATGGGCTCCGGGTCCCAGGCCCAGGTACGGTCTACCGTTCCAGTAATTACCGTTGTGCCGCGACTCCGCCCCCGGCCTGGAAAAATTGGCCACTTCGTACTGCTCAATGCCCAGCTTCTCAAGATGCTCTCCTGCAGCCAAGTACAACCGTTCAGTAAGCTCATCACCAGGCAAAACCAGGCGACCCCTGCGAACATCCTGCTGCAAGGCCGTCCCCTGGTGGATCTCAAGAATGTAGAGAGAGAAATGCTCTACGCCCAGATCGGCCGCCTCGCTCAGCTCGGCCAGCAAATAATCGATGCGCAGGTCGGGGCCCAGGATCCAGTCTGCAGACACTCGGGGAAAAATCCCGCAAGCAAGTTTGAGGGCTTGGCGGGCCATTACGGAATTGCAGGACCGTCCCAACACGCGCAGCACATCATCCTGCAGGCTCTGCACTCCCAAGCTCACCCGTTCGATACCCAGGTCCAGCCAAACCTCGGCCAGCTCCCGGGTCAACGATTCGGGATTGGCCTCTGCCGTAAACTCGAAATCGGGAGCCGGATCAAAAGTACCGACTGTGCCTGTGACCAGGCGACGCATGAGGTCCGGTTCGAGCAGGGAAGGGGTCCCCCCCCCAAAATAGGCCGTATCCAACGGGCGCATCCCGTCACCCAGTACCCGGCATTTTTCGCCACGCAGGGCCAGCTCGGCCAGCACACCATCCACATATTGCTCACGAGAGGATCGGTCGTGGACCGACGTCCTGGCGAAATGACAATATGAACAGATCGAACCACAAAATGGAACGTGGATGTACAGGCCCACGACGCCTCCGGCAAAGTCTACGGATCAACGGATCAGGTCCCCGATGCGACTGATCCGCGGCAAGTGTCGTTCCCCATCCCAGGACCAGTACAGGAAGATGGCCTTGCCGCGCAGAAGTTTCATATCCAGTGGACCCCAGTAACGGCTATCCATGCTGTTATAACGGTTGTCACCCATCATGAAGATATGCCCCTCGGGCACGATGTAGGGATCCGGCATGCCCGGCCAGGGCCACTGATGGTTGCGTTGGTTGCGAACATAGGAAGCCTGGTCATGCTTGGCTCGAGGCGCCGGACAACTTTCGGGATCAGTCCAGGAGGGGATGCAGGAGTGATCCCCATCCCGCTCGGCAAAGTTGGATTCGTAGATCTCCCCATTGACGTACAGAACCCCCTGGCGAACGGCCACGGTATCGCCCGCGGCGGCCACACAGCGTTTGATGTAGTCTAAATTACGATCCTTGGGATACTCGAAAACTATGATGTCACCTTGCCGGGGCGGCCGAATAGCGGGCAGCTGCAGAACGGGCAGATCGTCGACGATAGTCCATTTCCAGAGCTTGAGGCGGTCCGGCGTCTTGGCCCCGTAGATGAATTTGTTCACGAAGAGGTAGTCGCCGATCTGCAGGGTTTCCAACATCGACCCGGTAGGTATGCGAAAAGCCTGGAACAGAAACTGACGGAGAACCATGGCAATCAGCAAAGCCGTCCCGATGGCTTTGGCGTATTCCAGGAAGATATTATCCTTTTTCTTGGCCTTGACCTTGCCCTTTCCTTTACCTTGGGCCTCACCCTTGTCGTCCACTTCAGCCTTCTTCTTCTTCGCCATATTTCGACTCCAAATTTTCAGCGTTCGATTTTCAGCGTTCGACTTTCAGCACGGCCAGGAAAGCATCTTGTGGAATTTCCACGGATCCGACCTGTTTCATGCGTTTCTTGCCTTCTTTTTGTTTCTCGAGAAGCTTTCTCTTGCGAGAGATATCGCCTCCGTAACACTTGGCTGTAACATTCTTCCGGAAGGGCCTGACGCTTGTCCGGGCCAGGACCCGCGAGCCCACGGCGGCCTGGATGGCCACGGCGAACATCTGGCGGGGAATCAGTTCCTTTAGCTTCTGACAGAGCTTCAGGCCCCAGCTGTAGGCGTTTTCCCGATGTACAATACAGGTCAAGGCGTCGACCAGGTCCCCGTTGAGAACAATATCCAACCGCACCAGATCATCTGCTCGGTGCCGCCGGTATTCGTAGTCCAGGGAGGCATATCCCTTGGTCACCGATTTCAGTTTGTCGTAATAGTCGACCACAAGCTCGTTCAGGGGAAGATCGAAGTCGATGTTCACCCGTTCGGTATCGAGGTACTCCATCTTGGTCTGTACACCTCGGCGATCCAGGGAAATCTGGATCACAGGACCGACAAATTCCTTGGGTGTAATCACCGAGGCGTGAACGATGGGCTCTCGAATCTCCTGAATGTCCTTGGCGTCGGGCAGCAGAGCCGGATTCTCGCAACGCTCTACCGACCCGTCTCTCAGCAGGACTTCGTACTCCACGTTGGGCAGGGTAGCGATCAGGTTCAGGTTGTATTCGCGTTCCAACCGTTCCTGAATGATCTCCAGGTGCAGTAAACCCAGGAATCCACAGCGGAAACCGAAGCCCAGGGCGGCGCTGCTCTCTTTCTCCCAACTGAGCGAAGCATCGTTCATCTGAAGCTTCTGCAGAGCCTCCAGCAGATCATCGTATTGATCGTTGTCCGTGGGGTATAGCCCGGAAAATACCATCGGTTTGGCCTCGGCATATCCCGGCCATGGCTCGGCACAGGGATCCTCCGCCAACGTGATGGTGTCGCCTACCCGGATATGACGCACATCCTTGGCCCCGGTGGCGATGTACCCCACTTCTCCGGCCTCAAGGGATTTTTGCCCGATCCGATCGAGACGAAACCAGCCCAGGTCTCCCACTTCGAACTGTAAATCGTTACTCATCAATTTTATCTTTTGGCCCTTGCGGATCATGCCCCCGAACATGCGCACATAGGCCACCGCCCCGACGTAGGGATCAAAGATGGAGTCGAAAATCAAGGCTTTGGCCTGGGTGGACGGGTCCCCGACGGGCGCCGGTACTTCGGCGATGATGGCCTCAAGGAGTTGGGGAATTCCTTCGCCTGTTTTGGCGCTGACCATGTGAATCTCGTCGGGATCGCAACCCAGCAGATCGATGAACTGTTCCTGCACGTACTCGGGCCGCGCGGCGGGCAGGTCGATTTTGTTGATCACCGGCACAATGGCCAGATCGTGTTCAATGGCGAGGTACATGTTGTTGATGGTCTGGGCCTGCACACCCTGCACGGCATCCACAACCAGCAGTGCGCCTTCGCAAGCGGCCAGGCTGCGGCTAACTTCGTAATGGAAATCCACGTGACCCGGCGTATCGATCAGGTTCAGGACCCAGGCCTTGCCCTCTTGGTCACGGTAGTCCATGCGGATGGGGTGACTTTTGATGGTGATTCCGCGTTCCCGTTCCAAATCCATGGAATCCAGGACCTGCTCTTGCAATTCCTTGCCTTTGAGGGTCCCTGTTACTTCGAGAAGGCGATCGGCCAGGGTACTCTTCCCGTGGTCGATATGGGCAATAATGCAGAAGTTGCGGGTGTATTCCCTGTTAAAAGACATGATTATCGAGGCACGCTCCTGGCAATTTCGGGCCAGCTCGCCACACGGCGAACCTATTCATGACCCAGAAGAATAGGTCCCTGGGGGTTTTTGGACAACCTGTGATATTTTCCGGAGAATTCCAGTGGGGGAAACCCGGGTTTGGGAAAGAGTTCCCCGACTCAAAACCGGTACTGCCACTGCATGACCACAATGGAGTAAACCTCAACCGACCCGGGCATGCTACCTCCCGGCTGATCAAAAATATCCTCATAGCGGTTCGGAACCGGCACCGGATCCTCATCGAAGTTAAACAGGTGGGAGCCCACGTAGGCATCCAGGGAAATGATGAACATGGCACCAGCTGACCACCAGGCATAGTCCCGCATCTGCTCCCAGTTCTCCTCCGCAATCTGGTTGTACAGGGTACGGTTGGCGTCGCCCGCAGCAAAAGTTTCGGCAAAATTCCTAGCCCTGACGGCCCGCTGGTCTCGGGTCACCAATCGCGACCAGAACCACATCTGGGAACCGAAGGCCAGGGCCCCCCGCCAGCCATTCTCCGAGTATAGTTGACCCCAACCCGGGAAAATTGGGGACATCAGGACCGCTCCGGCGGGGCTGACCCCGGTCGACCACAGGTCCACCTCCTCCGCCGCCAGCAAGGCAGGTACCGGCCCGACTACGGAATCCGGTGTTGCTGAAAAGATGCCCTCTACCGGGACATCCGCAGCAGATTCAGCCTCTGCTTGAGCCGTGGCGGATCCCGACCAGCCCAGCAAAAGGGACAGGACCATGATGGGCAACACAGTACTGAGCATTTGACTCACGCAGGCACCATCACCTTCAGCTTTTTCTCCAACACTTCGACCCGATGTGATCCGGCCTCGAGAATCCCCGGCTCACCGTCAAGGTGGTAGGGCACGGGCTTTTCGGTTTTGAACCCGACACGCCGACTTTTGAATCGGGAAAACGCAGGGTGCTCTATCATCCTGCCGGCCGCAGCGCCGGGAAGGATTCCCAACCCAGCCACCAGGCCGATCGGTCGGACCAGGCAGAGGTCCAGCAGGCCGTCGGCCAAATCGACGTTATCGCCCAACCGGAACCCCCCACCGGTTAGAGGCCCGTTACAGAATTCGGCCAACAGGAATTCCCCGCTCAACCGTTCCTGCGAAACGTCGAGAGACGAACCGGAGATAACCCAATCCACATCCTGTCCCCGGTAGGTCAGAATCGTCAACAGGGACGCGACTACATACCGCCCACTACCCAGCCAACGCCAAAACCCTGACGCAGTACCGGAAATTGCTCCACTGGCCAAAAGCCCCATCGAATTGACGAAGGGTCTTCCGTCAAGGGCACAGACGTCAATTTCCTGTTCCCTGCCGTCGGTGATGGCGTCCAGACCGGCCTGAACCGTAGGACAGCCGATACCGACGGCAAAATCGTTACCGCTGCCGGAGGGCAACACCCCCAGTGGACAACTGGTTCCGGCCAGTACCTGGGCGACCTCATGAATAGTGCCGTCCCCACCGACGACGACCACCATGCCTTGATCGCCGGCTGTAGCTGCAACTTCGGCCGCCAGGGAAGACGCGTGGCCGACCCCCTTGGTCAAGCACAGTTCGACCTGGAATCCTCGCTTTGTCAGCAAGGCAACAGCCTGGGCGCCGGAAAGCCTACCCCGGGCCGCTCCAGCAAAAGGGTTGGCGATGACGGTGATATGGATCATGGCAGACAAAGATGGCGGGAATGTGTGGGAATCGAACCCACCTCGGACGGTTTACGCGCCCGACATAAGGATTTGAAGTCCCCGGCAGTCACCAGACCACACTCATTCCCACCTGTTTCATGGGGCCGATTCGGCCATCCGGAAACCAGCCACCAAAATTTATCAATTACTTTCACCATAAGCAACCATCTCAATCTCCACCAGCACATCTTTGGGCAGACGGGAAACCTCGACCACCGAACGGGCCGGCGGCCTTTCACCAAAGAACTCCTGGTAGACCTCGTTGATCGCGGCGAACTGTCCCATATCCAGGATGAAAACCGTTACCTTCACCACGTCATCCAGGGTCAATCCACCAGCCTTCACGACCTCCCGGGCATTCACCAGCGCTTGGCGAGCCTGCTCGGGAGCGGTCTCCCCCACGACCTCCATTGTAACGGGGTCCAGTGGAATTTGTCCTGCCGTAAAGAGGAACCCACCATTGGCGTTGGCTTGACTGTAGGGACCGATGGCAGCTGGAGCGTTATCGGTCTGTATGATCTTACGGGTCACGTTTCTCTCCTTATACCTAGGGACAGGGTGGCCACTCAGCTACCCTTAGCTGGATTGTTGCGTGAATATTACTCGACAGTCACGGCCTTGGCCAAATTCCGTGGCTGGTCAACATCTTCACCCCGCAGGACCGCGATGTGATAGGCAAGCAGCTGCAGCGGAATCACCGACAGCAAGGGGGTCCAGAAGTTCATTGTGTCCGGGATCGTGATCACGTGGTCGCTGAGAGCAGCGATCTCGGTATCCCCTTCTGTGACGATACTGATGATCTTGCCGTCACGAGCCCGCACTTCCTGTACGTTGCCGACTATCTTATCGTAACTGCCGTCCTTGATTGCCAGAACCACGACCGGCATGTCCGGATCGATCAGGGCAATGGGCCCATGCTTCATTTCCGCTGCGGGATATCCCTCAGCGTGAATGTAGCTGATCTCCTTCAACTTCAGGGCGCCTTCCAGGGCGATGGGAAAGTTCAGACCGCGCCCCAGATACAAACAGTTCGTGTGCTTGGCATAGACCTGGGCAATCTCCTGGATGGCATCTGAGTGGTCCAGAACCATCTGGACCAAATCCGGAACCCGTTCCAATTCCTGGAGCATCTGCTTGCCCCGGTCGGCGTTGAGACGAGTCCGGCGTCCGAGCAGAATGGTCAGCAGACCGAGAATGGTGACCTGACTGGTGAAAGCCTTGGTCGAGGCGACGCCGATCTCGGGCCCGGCGTGGATGTAGATCCCGCCCTCGCTCTCACGAGCTATCGTCGATCCCACGACATTTGTAATGCCCAGGATTTTGGCGCCCTTGCGCTTGGCCTCGCGCATGGCCTCCAGCGTATCGATGGTCTCCCCGCTCTGGCTGATCACCAGACACAACGTGCCCGGCTCTATGATCGGGGAGCGGTAGCGGAACTCGCTGGCGTACTCCACCTCCACCGGGATGTGGGCATACTCCTCCAGCAGGTACTCACCCACCAGACCGGCGTGCCAGGAAGTGCCGCAGGCAAGAATTATGATGCGACGGATATTACGCAGTTCCCAATCCGTCAGCTGAATACCGCCCAGCTTGACATCCCCACTCTCGGCCAGGATACGCCCGCGGAAGGAGTCGCGAATAGTCTGGGGCTGTTCGAATATCTCCTTGAGCATGAAGTGCTCATAGCCGCCCTTTTGGATCTGTCCCAGGTCCCAGGTGATTTCCTGGATCTCCTTGATGATGTCCTCGTTGGTGATGGTGGTCGTAGTAACGCCCTGCGGAGTCAGCGTCACCATCTCTCCATCGTCGAGGTACATTACCTGGCGAGTGTGTCCCATGATGGCGGCCACATCGCTGGCCAGATAATTCACGCCGTCGCCGATACCGACAACCAGCGGGCTGCCTTTGCGGGCCCCGACAATCATTTCGGGGAAATCCTTGTGGGTTACGGCGATCCCGTAGGCTCCATGTACAACCCCGAGGGCAAGCTGAACGGCCTCAACCAGGTCTCCATCATAGAAGTCGTCGATCAGGTGGGTCAGAACTTCGGAATCGGTGTCGGAAGTAAAAACGTGGCCCTTCTTGGCCAGCTGCACCTTCAGGGCACCGAAGTTTTCGATGATCCCATTGTGTACAACGGCCAGATCTCCGGACACGTGGGGGTGGGCGTTCACCTTGTTGGGAGCTCCGTGCGTAGCCCATCGTGTATGGGCAATTCCGCAGTCACCTTCCAACTGGGACCAGTTGAGATCAGCTTCCAGATTGCTGATTTTTCCCTTCTCCTTGACCACCACCTGCCCCTCGGCATTCACGATGGCGACCCCCGCGCTGTCATAGCCGCGATATTCCAAACGCTTCAGTCCTTCGATCAGGACCTTGGCCGCTTCCCTGGTTCCGGTAACACCAACGATTCCACACATGTAATTAGCCCTCCTGTTGCCCTGGATGAACCCGGCGAATGAGCCGCCAGGCAGCATCCTCGTTCTCGGCTTCGGCGATGATCCTCACCACCGGTTCGGTATTTGAAGGTCGCACGTGAACCCAGGCTCCCGGCCCGGTCCACTTGACGCCGTCCCGCTGATCCAGTTCACCCTCCCCCAAGGCATTCAGCGCTTCGACCAGAGCCGCCCCGACGGGCAGATCCTCGGCCGGAAATTTCGTCTTGACCATGGCCACCGGAGGAAACGAGTCGGCCAATTCGGCCAGACTTTTTCCACTCTCGGCCACCAGCTGCAGGATCATGGCGATCCCTACCAGGGCGTCCCGCCCCGCGTGCAGGGTCGGATAGATGACCCCACCATTGCCCTCGCCACCCATGATGCACTCCTGCTCCAGGATGGTCTCCACCACGTTGGCCTCACCCACCGGCGTCCGGAAAACCTTGCACCCGTGCTTGGCGGCTACCGTCTCGATCAAGCCCGTGGTCGAAAGGTTCACCGCCACTGATCCCGGCGTCTTGCCCAGCAGAAAATCCATCGCCAGAACAAGAGTCATTTCTTCACTCAAAGCCCGACCTGATCCGTCTACCAGGGCCAAACGGTCCACGTCCGGATCCACTGCAAAACCCAAATCAGCCCCTTGTTCGACCACCACCCGACGCAAATCCTCCAGATGGGCAGGCGTAGGTTCCGGGTCGTGGGGAAAATTGCCAGACAAATTACAATAAAGCGGAGTGCATCTTACCCCCAACTCGGCCAGGAGTCGCGGCACGATATCGCCGCCGGCACCCTCGACCGCATCAACCACCGCGTGCAATCCCAGGCTACGGGTAAGGTCTGAATCCAACCACGGTGAGGATTCGATCGATTGCAAGTGAAGATCATCGGCCCCGGGCGTATCCACTACCGACCCCAGACCATCCCAGGCCACGTGGCCACTACCGTCCTCGTAACGAATCCGCACTTGCCGATTCTCCTCGGCGTTCAGGAACAGACCGTCACCCTTCAGAAACTTGAGGGCGTTCCATTGCTGGGGATTGTGACTGGCTGTGATGATCACGCCCCCGACAGCGTTGCTCTGCTGGACGGCAACTTCTACAGTTGGAGTCGTGGCGATGCCGATGTTCCTCACTTCATGACCCGTCGAAACCAGGGCGGCTGCAACTGCGTCGAAAACCATCGGACCGCTGGGACGTGAATCCCTACCTACAACTACCGGGCCTGCCGGCAGCCAAGCTCCCAAGGCGGAGGCCCAGCGTGAGACGGTCACGGCATCCAGGCCGTCGCCGATGACTCCCCTGATCCCGGATATACTGATACGAAGAGGCAAAGCGGATCCTTCCGTTGTCATCTATCCATTGTCCGGCCCAAGAGCCGCCTCAAGCAGCTACGCAAGGCCCATACCCGGTTAATCCCGAAAAATTCCCAGGAACAGAAATTCTATCAAGGCCTTCCGATTGTTCAAAGACAAAAAAAAACCTGCGCGGGCGCAGGTCAAATATTCCGATCCATTTCTGGAGCTGGTGTGCGGATTCGAACCGCAGACCTGCTCATTACGAGTGAGCTGCTCTACCAACTGAGCTACACCAGCTCCACAAAACCCAAGTGGTGCCTGGGGGCGGAATCGAACCACCGACACCATGATTTTCAGTCATGTGCTCTACCAACTGAGCTACCCAGGCACCTGAACTTTCCCAGCGCATCACCGGGAAAGGAAAAAAACACTGCCTGTTACCGATTGTCAAGCCGGGTGTTGGAGATTTCCGGTTTCCGAGCGTAGTATCAGCTGGGCTAACGCTAAAAATTCATGAACAATTCAAGTTAATGTGCTTCCAGACCGGTCAGCTCGTGAATCGTACTGACGACTTCGTTTAGCTCAAAGGGCTTGTACATACAGGCATCGGCCCTGGACCAGGTGGCGATGAATTTCTCCCGATCCCGGGAATCAACCTTGCGGGCAGTCAACAACATGATCGGAAACGACTTGGCTTCCGGATCGTTGTCCATCCACTCCTTGAGCATACGGCTCACCTCGTAGCCGTTGCAACCGGGGAGCATCACGTCGAGAATCATGAAATCGGGAGGCAATCGCTTTGCTTTCTCGAGACCCTCCAGGCCGTCGATCGCTGTTGTAACCTCGAATCCCCTGCGCCCAAGGCTGAGTTCCAGGGTTTCCAGGATATCGGGTTCGTCATCCACGACGAGAATCCGAATGTTTTGATCCATGTTTCAAGCCTCCGGCACACAGGTTTCCCCGGGTTTACGTATTGTCCTGAACTAACATCGGCCCGATATCCGGAAAATTTACCTCGAATCCATATTTCCGGGTCCAGCCTACACCTCGAAATTTTTATGCTCCGAAGGAAATATTTTCCTCCTATTCCATCTGCAACTTTGGCAACGTGCAGGCAATTGGCTTAATTACAACATGTTGCTCAAATGGTTTGGGGGAGCAAACCGCAATCGGCAGGAATTTCGCAAACCCTGTGCCGGAAAAACCGGTTCTGCCTATGAAATTGTGTCTGGTCAACTGCAAACAGTCGACCAGACACAATTTCAGAGGCACAACCTATATGTCACGGGCTAGGTATTGTCCGGTGAGGGAATTCTGATTACAAGCCACCTCCAAAGGCGTACCCTGAGCAACAATCTTGCCCCCATGTCTGCCTCCACCTGGTCCCAAATCTATGATCCAATCTGCCTGGGAAATCAGATCCAGATTGTGTTCAATGACCAAAACCGAATGTTTTTGCTCCACCAGCTCATGCAGGACTTTGACCAGGGCCCGGACATCTTCGGCGTGCAATCCGGTGGTTGGTTCATCCAGAAGATAAAGGTTGTGTTTTCCTGAAGGCATGGCCAATTCCCGGGCCACTTTCAACCGCTGGCTTTCACCCCCGGACAGCGTCGGGGCTGGTTGACCGAGGTGAAGGTACCCCAGGCCCACTTTCTTCAAGAGCCACAGACGTTGGCTAATGGCAGCCACATCTCCAAAGAAGGTCAAAGCCTCCTGCACGGTCATATCCAGGACCTGGGCAATGTTCATTCCCTTGTAACGGATTTCAAGGGTTGAGGGGTTGAAACGGCGGCCCCGACAATCCTCGCAGGGGACCGTGATGTCTGCCATG
Organism: Gemmatimonadales bacterium; assembly: GCA_019038745.1. GTDB lineage: Bacteria > Krumholzibacteriota > Krumholzibacteriia > LZORAL124-64-63 > LZORAL124-64-63 > JANTGJ01. The sequence continues at coordinate 48,706 of JAHOYV010000044.1, read as the reverse complement.
AACTGCATCTCAACCCTGTGATAGCCCATGCCCTGGCAACTGGAGCAACGCCCGCCGGCGGTATTGAAACTGAAACGGCCGGTCGGGTAGCCGCGGGCTATGGCTTCCTTGGTCCCGGCGAAAAGGTCCCGTATCGGAGCCAGCACCTGCAGATATGTAGCCGGATTCGAGCGACTTGTCTTGCCGATGGGGGTCTGATCCACGCGGATCACCTTGGACACACCTTGGCCACCGAGAATCGCCTCGAAGGGAAAACCGCGGCCGACACCGCCGACAACCTGGGCGGTAAGACCATCGTGGAGGCATCCGTTCATCAGACTACTTTTTCCTGACCCGGAGACACCCGTCAAGGCAACGAAACGCTGAAGGGGAATTTTGACATTGACCCGGCGTAGATTGTGCAGACTGGCTCCCTTGACGGTCACCCACCGATCCGGGCGATCCCGTCTATCTACCGCACCGCGGGCAGCCACCTCTCCCCGAAGATATCCGGCGGTCAGAGTGTCACCGCTGGTCAAGAGCTCGGCCAGCGGACCCTGGTAGACAATTTCACCGCCCTGGTTACCGGCTCCCGGACCCAATTCCACAAAATGTTCCGCAGCCCTCAATACGGCCAGATCGTGCTCGACAACCACTACCGTATTGCCCACTTCGACCAGATCCAGCAGGGTGGCGATGAGTCGATCCACGTCGGCCGAATGCAAACCGCAGGTCGGTTCATCCAGGACGTAGAGGGTGTCTACCAAACGGGCTCCAAGAGCATTTGCCAAGTGAATGCGCTGGGCTTCACCGCCCGACAGGGTTCGCGTCAGCCGGTCCAAGGTCAGATAACCCAGACCGACCCGATCCAGAAACTCCAATCGGTGCAGCACCTCCTGGTGGACTTCACCTGCTGCAGCCAGGGCAGTTTTGGCCAGCCGAAGACCCCGCATCTTCTGCAGGGCGGTTTCCACGGGCAGTCGGCTTATCGTGCCCATGTCCAGACCCTGGACCTGAACGGCCAGGGCCTCTTCGCGCAACCGGGATCCACCGCAGGCTCGACAAAGTGTATCTCCCATGTACCGCCTCGTAAAAAAGCGGTGGTGTCCCTTTTTCATTTCCCGGCGCATCTTCTCGAGAAAGGGGATCACCCCCGGGAAATTCGCATCGTTTCCCTCCAGGACCAGGAGCTGTTGCTTACGGGTCAATCGCGCGAATGGTTTATCCGTCGGAATCTTCTTGCGGGCGCAGAAGCGCAGAAGTGAAGTAAAATCCCTGGTGAAGCTGTCCGTGCTCCATGGTTTTACGGCACCATCACGTAGTGAAAGATCCGGATCCGGTATAATCTTGTCCTCATCGAACTCCAGTCGATTGCCGAACCCCTTGCAGGCCGGGCAGGCCCCCTCGGGAGAATTGAATGAGAACATCCGTGGCGTAGGTTCGGGAAACAGGCGTCCGCAATCGTTGCACCGCAGATCACTGGAATATTCGGTGCGGGAAATCCCTTCCGGATCCCTCACCGAGACCAGGCCTCCGGATTGACCAAGAGCCAGCTCCACCGCCTCGATAAAACGAGAGCGGACGCGCGATTCCAGTTTGATCCGATCAACCACGACATCCACGTTGATACCTTTTTTGGGCACCTTGAATTCCGCAACCTGGTGGTCATCCAGACGCAAAATCCGCCCCCCAAGCACAACCCTCTGAAATCCTTGGGCCTGTAGGGTCTCCCACCAACCAACCGCCCCGGGCCCGGAAACAGCCAGAGGATAGCAGACCAGGAGCAGGGCCTCCGGCTCTTGGTTCCTACGCACCTGCCTCCAGATTCCTTCGGGAGTCTCTCGACCCACCTCCACTTCGCAGGTGGGGCAAATCACCTTGCCGACGCGAGCCCAGAACACACGAAGATAATCGTTGATTTCGGTGACGGTGCCGACCGTACTGCGCCCGCTGGTCACGGCGTTGCGTTGTTCGATGGCGATGGCGGGACTGATGCCGTCTATCCAATCCACATCCGGCTTGGGCAAACGGGCCAGGAACTGGCGAGCATAGGTAGACAAGGATTCGACGTAGCTGCGCTGCCCCTCTGCGTAGAGGGTGTCGAACACCAAAGAGGATTTTCCCGAGCCGGACAGTCCGGAAACGGCGGTAAATTTTCCCCGGGGAAAAGCAACATCCACATTGCGCAGATTGTGTTGTCTGGCCCCCTTGATGCGAATCCAATCCGACAATTGCCACCTCTTCCCGCTGGTTCGAACCTCGGCCCGGTTCAACGCTGGGCTCGTCAAGAACCGGCCCAGGCAATCAAGTAGGATAACAAAGGTTTTCCCGGAGACCAATGTGAATTAATCTTTGAGTTGGTCGTTACGCCGAGGTTGCGGCAAACAAATCACTCACTGCAAAAGGAACGATACCAATGGCCGAGCATTTCGAGGATCTCCTGGCGACCATCCGCACCCTGAGGGCCCCGGGTGGTTGCGCCTGGGACCGGAAACAGAACCTCGTCAGCGCGAGCCGTTACCTGATGGACGAGGCTGGGGAGCTGGTCGAATCGGCCCTAGCCGAAGATTCAACCGGAGTCAGGGAAGAGCTGGCCGACCTCTTGTTCATGACCTGTTTCTGTTGCGAAATCCTCGGCGAGACCCACCCGTTGACAATGCACGACATCGCCCACCAGGGTAACGAGAAACTGATTCGCCGCCACCCTCACGTCTTCGGGGATCCCCGGGAGCATGACCTGGAACAGAGCCAGGAACGTTGGAACGAAATAAAGAACCAGGAAAAGCGGGCGCGAGGAATCGAACCGAACACACAGTCGGCATTGAAGGACCTGCCGGCCAGCACTGCTCCCCTGCACCAGGCCCATGATTACCAGAAAGATGCCGCCGGGTGCGGTTTTGAATGGCCCGATATCACCGGAGTCTGGGCCAAGCTCAACGAGGAAATCGGTGAACTGTCCTCCGCGATCGAATCGGGAAACTCCAGTGAGATGGAACACGAGATCGGCGACCTTCTTTTCACGGTCGTAAATCTTTCCCGCTGGCTGAAAATCCAACCCGATATGGCCCTGAGAAAAGCAAACACCCGTTTCCGTACCCGCTTCCACTTGGTAGAAAAAGAATTCCAAGAAAAAAATCACACATTAAAAAACGCCCCCATCACCGACCTGGAAGCCTCCTGGCAAAGAGCCAAAGCGATCCTTTCAGACCAGAGTGATCCGGAAGAACCCGGCAGCGGGAAGGGGGTAGGCGGCTGACCGTGTAATCCACAGGGGCCCCAGCCCCCTCCCCGCTGCCGGGTTCTTTCGGATCACTCCTCCTCCGGACACCCGTCCAGGTCGTCCACTCCGTTGTAGTTTTCGGCTTCGTCAGGACATTCGTCCTCTTCATCGGGAATACCGTCAAGATCGTTGTCTGATTCGGGGCAACCGTCTTCGTCCTCGAAACCGTCAGGATCTTCTGCAATATCCGGGCAAGCATCCTTATTATCCTCGATACCATCGCCGTCCCGGTCCTCGAAATCATCCGGGCAACCATCATCATCCCGATGACCATCGAAGTCTTCCGGCTCATCCGGACAGAGATCGACGGCATCGAGAATCCCGTCGCCATCGTTGTCCCGATCCGGGATGCCGTCCTCATCCATGAAGCCATCGAGATCTTCCGGGATGTTTGGAGCCAGGTCCCGTTCATCGGGAACCCCGTCACCATCATTGTCAGGATCCGGACACCCGTCGGTGTCCTGAAAATCGTCCAGATCCTCGGGCAACAGGGGGCATTGATCATGGCGGTCGACGATACCGTCGTTATCAACATCGCGGCCACCGATGGAGAATTGGCGTGAGACGGCGATTGTGCTGACCATCTCGGGAAAACCCGGTTCCCAGTCGGTCGACAGGTCGTCGGTGGACAGGCAGACCTGGTAGTCCGCGTGGAGGGCCCAACCCTCCATCACTCCCCAGCGCAATCCGGCGGCCACACCACGATACATCTCCCTACCTGAGATCGTCGGAGTATCCGGGAAACGGTCCTCACTGTATTCAATCCACAGTGAGGTCGTTGTCTTGCGGAATTCAAGGGCCGCAGCAAAAGTGGTCAGATCGTTTCGAGAGGATCCACCAACCTGTGCCGCCGAGGGATAACGCGGAGGCCAAGGCTGAAAGCCGTCGGCGCCCATCCCGTACCCGGCCTCCTCTTGTCGATTCCAGCGGTGGTTGACGTTCAGGTGAAAACGCATCTCCGGAACCCTGGATTTGGCCCATAGACGAAAAGTGAGAGCGGCTCCCGCAGTGGGGGAGAAAACACCCTCTGCCAGACCGTAGGACGCTTCGCCCACCGGCAGGTTGCTCCCACCGAAGAGGGCACCGTGGATCGGGCTACCTTCCCAAAGTGGGCTCCCTGCAGTGATCTGCCAACTGCCGTCTGCCAGACCGTAACCGGTGGGTGGGATCAAGCCCTTGCCACCGGACCAGGTGCGCCCGTTCAACTCGGCACAGAAGCCCATCCACGTCAGGATATTCGCCTCTGCCCTAAGGAAGTAATCCAGCTGACTGATTCGCCCCAGGAATTCGTCCACGATCAAAACAGTGCTGGACTGTCGGCAGCCTGCAACCAGGCTCAACAGGCCGTCCGGTGGCATAACACCGGAATTCAAACGCGTCAGGGAAAATGAATCCTGTATACGTTCCGGCAGGTGCGTTTCAGATGGTTCCTGCTCCTGGGCCAAAGCCAGGTCCAGACCCGGCTCCGGCACCAGCAAGGAGACCAAGACAAGGAGAATCAGGTGGAGCCGGGGTTTTGCGAACCTCAACCATCCGCCTCCGCGTCTTTGGCCTCTTCAGGCTCCCCATCACCTTCAGCCTCAGGCTTTGCTGCCTCGGGCTTTGCCGCTTCGGACTCTGCCGCCTTGGCCTTCTTAACCTCATCCATGTAGTTCAACTGGAGGTCCATCACCGCCCCATCCATGATCCGCAGAATATCAGCCGGCGTATCGGTACGGCACTTGACCTTCAACATGTCCAGCACGTCGATAGTGGATTTGGCCTGATCCAGATCCTTTTCCATTTCCCCTGTTATCGGGCTCTGCATTTTTCCCAATTGCTGCATGGCACCGGCCTGCAGGCTGAACACGAGTCCGAGCAGAACCTGGTCGTGGCGCGTCATCTCCTGGTCACTCATTCGTAATCCTTTCCGGAGGTCACAGCCTCCCTCGCTTGGACTGAAACGGTTTCATGGAAATCAAATTCATCTCTCAGCGAGCCGAAGACAGCCTCGATCAAATCCTCCAACGTGATCATACCCCGGGGGTTCCCTTCCGGGTCAACCACTACGGCCAGTTGCCTTTCCCGACTACGCATTTCTTCAAACAAACCATAGGGTGACATCCTCTGATCCACCAGTAGGAGTCTGCGCCATAGGCGACGGGGAACCGAAGAAGGGTACTCCTCGCGGGACAGGAAAATCAGGTCCCTCACCAACACGTAACCCTGCAACCGCCCCCGGCCCGCATCCAACAAGGGCAACCGGCTGAAACCGGAGCGGCCGGCGATCTCCAGACATTCCGCAACCGTTGTCTCGGTAGTGATGGTCACAACTTCCGCAAAGGGTCGCATCACTCCACCCAGTCGCCGGGAGGCCAGATCCAGGTATTTGTTCACTGCATGTGTGAATCGCCTTTCCTCCCGGGAAGGAATCGAATGACTCAGCAGGAGAGCCGCCAGGCTTCGTCGATCCAATTCTCCTTGCCCGCCATCGTCAACCCCGGGCAACGCCAAGCGAAGAAGGCTGGTATACCCTTTCAGGATCCAGCGAACCGGAGCCAGCACGAACATCGCCAAAGAGAGAAACGGTACCGAAGCCAGCGTCAATTGTTCAGGGTACTCCCGGTACAGAACCTTGGGCAGAATCTCCCCGAAGATGATCACCAAAACGCCGGCGAAGACCACCGCCAGTGCTTCTCCATTCCGACCATAGCGCTCGGTCAAGACCAGGGTCACCACGGCGCTGAGAACAACATTGGATAAATTGGTTCCGATAAGACAGGTCAGAATCGGGTCTTCTATCCGGCGTAATTGTTCCAACAAACGCTTCCCGGAAGGCGAATCATCCCTTCCCAGGCGGCGCAATCGTACACGACTGACGCTCATATAGCCGGTCTCGCTGCCGGAAAAGAAACCCGACAGAAACAGACCCATCAGGATAACCACGCCAGCAAATCCTAGATCCATGGGGTCACCACTGCCATCTGGAATCAACATGAGTCACCCCCTTCGCAGGGGGCGGATCGGCCGTCCGGTTTTAAGGGCGAAAGTTGGACTTTGTCGAGCCGGTGGCCGGTCATCTCCAGCACCTCCAGCTGCGTTCGAAGGTGGTCGACCGTATCCCCCGGCTCCAAAACACGACCCAGGCGAGACATAAGGAAGCCGGCCACCGTCACGTAATCACGACTCGGGGGTAAGCTCACACCACAGGTTTCCTGCAGTTCCCTCAGGTAGGTCCGGCCGCTGATTATCCAGCGGCCCTCTCCCTGGGGAATCATCTCCGAGCCGAGCCGTGGAGTGTCGGCTACGGGCCCAATCAGGGCCTGTAGGCAGTCAGCCATGGTCACAATGCCGGTAAAATCACCATGTTCGTCCACCACGGCCGCCAAGTGGGAACCACCGTCTCCCATCTCCGCCAGGAGGGCCGCCACATTCTTGCTTTCGGGAACAAAAAGGAGATCCCGCCAGCCCGAATCCAGGGGATGGTCGGCAACCGGCTTCTGCAAAAGTAGATCCTTCAGATGGAACAGCCCCACCGGACGCTCTCCACCCGGCTCCAGAACCGGATAGCGGTTAAACCCCGCCCGTCGAGCCGTGCCCAAAATCTGCCTCAGGGACATATCACGCCGCAGGCTTATAACCGCCGTGCGCGGCGTCATTATTTGAATGACCTCCATGTCCTCCAGATTCAGCAAACGGGCCAGGGATCGTCCTTCGGTTTCGGATAGCGTGCCATCCTGGATGGCCAGCTCGCAGGCAGTCTGCAACTCGGCAGTCGTCATGTCGCCGTGCCCCGGTCTTTCAAACGGCAGCGCCCGGAGCAAGGACCCCACTGTGGTGCTGATCAACCGCAGCACCGGGTCGTTGATAAACAACCAACCCTTCAACGGCCGCTGTGCCAGCAGAGCCACCCGCCGCCTGGCACGCAGGGCCAACATCTTGGGAGTGATCTCTCCCAACAAAAGAAGGAGCAGGGTCACCACCGGAACCGCAATGATCAAACCCCTGGGCCCAAGCCATCGCAAACACAGCGAGGTAGTCAGGACGCTGACCGCCGTATTCACCAGCAGATTGCCGATCAGCAAGGCCGAGAGCAAATCCGTGGCCTTAGCCAACATCCGAGCCACCCTGCGGCCCGCGGGCCCACCCTCGGCTTCCAACTTTGCCAAATCGCCCCGGCCCAGCGAAAAGAAGGCGGTCTCCGAACCGGAGAACGCAGCCGAAAGAAAAAGCAGAACCAGAATCAGAAGCAGTTCCAAGTGGATCCTCCACAAACATTTCATGCCAATCCAGGGACCCGGATGTTACCTTTTCCGCTGGCGGGGAGCAAGTTCGGTCCCGCTCATTTTTTCGGACCCCGACTTGGCGAGGCTCATGCAGGATATCCTGGTCATCCGCTTCAGTTCCCTGGGGGACCTCTGCCTTCTGGCGGGGTCCCTGGCCAGGCTTTCCTCTGGCCCGGACGCCGGAAATCGCCGCGTCACCCTGGTTACCAAAGCGGCCTTTGCTCCCTTGATGAGGCAGGCGGAGGGAGTGGACCGAGTACTCCCCCTGGCTGATTCCAATTGGCGCACCCTCAAACTCTTGGCCGGGGAATTGGAATCTGTATCCTGGGACCGAATCATTGATGCTCACAACACTCTGCGCAGCCACCTACTGCTGGGGATGATGGGCCTGCGACCGGACATCCGCTTGGCAAAGGACACGGCAGCCCGCCTGGCGTTTATGCAATTCGGCAAGGGCTCAAAGCGCCTGGAACACACGATGTCCGATCGCTTCGACGACCTCTTCCGGGATTTGACCCTCTCCGACGATTCAGGCCCTCGGCTGAACCCGGAGTCCGGGGATGGGGCTTGCCATGCCTTCCCTGGGAAATCCGAGTCTCCAGAAACCATTCTGGGCCTGGCGCCGGGTGCTCAGTGGGATACAAAACAGTGGCCGGAACGGTTTTTTGCCGAGGTACTGACGCGGTTTCGCCAAAAATCCAGCGCCCCGGTCCGGATTTTCCTCGGCCCCCGCGAAGAACGCTGGTTCCCGGGTAGTGGTCTGGAAAAAGCCGTCGCCCGCCTGAAGGGGGTCCAAGTATTTCGTGGATTGCCGCTCGTTGATATCGTCGGGTTGATCGGCGACTGTTCTGTCCTGTTGACCAACGACAGCGGGCTGCTGCATCTGGCCGAAGCAACCGGGACACCTGTCCTGGCCATCTTCGGGCCTACCGTCCGCGAGTTTGGGTATTTTCCCCATCTTGCAACAAGCCGAGCCCTGGAGAGTCCCCTGGGATGCAGGCCCTGCTCCCGTAACGGCAAGAGTCCCTGCCATCGGGATGATCTGGCCTGCCTTGCCTCGATCACTCCTGACGAAGTCCTTGAAACCGTATTGGCCGCCACGGCCTGGACCCAACCTGAGCACCGCCCTTCGATCGGGAGCGCCAACCCGAAAGAAGAATCATGACCCGAAGAACCGTTCCGCCCTCTGCCGCATCCCCCGGAGTGGGGCTTCGCCTTTACCAAAGCCTAAGCCCGACACTATGCGGATTTCTACCCGTGGCCGCTTCCTTTTCACGCAAGCTGGCCGATGGGATCGACGGTCGACAAGGCTTGATGGACCGCCTTACTTCAGCCGCCGACCGTCTTCAGGATTGCATATGGTTCCACGTCAGTTCAGTGGGTGAGTACGAGCAGGCCCGACCTTTGATCACCGCGCTGAGAGAATTCCCCGGGACCCCACCCATCGCGGTCACCCACTTTTCTCCATCGGGGTATGAATACGCCCTGAAGAGGCCTTGTGCCGATCTGCACGACTACCTGCCTTTTGATCACCCAGCCGAAATGGAACGACTGCTGAACTCTTGGCGACCCCGAATCCTGATCTTCGTCAAGTTCGATTGCTGGCCCAACCTGGTCCTGGCAGCATCCCGACAAGGAGTTCCGGTAACTCTCCTGGCGGGCTCCCTGCAACCCGGGAGCGCACGCCTGCTTCCGGTAGCGCGACGCCTGTTCCGGGACGTGTTCAACTGCTTTGCCCATGTTGGAGTCTGCACTCCGGATGACGAGCTCCGCTTCCGCCAGGAACTGCGCGTGGAATGCCCGGTGACGGTGACCGGAGACACTCGGGTCGAGCAAGTGATTCTCCGTTACGAAGAAGCCAGGGCAGGATCCACCGCAGCGACATTGAAGGCAATGGGCGGACCTCTGCTGATCCTGGGCAGCACTTGGCCCCCCGACGAAAAGCTATGGCTCCCCATCCTGCCCGAATTGCTGGAACGCCACCCTGGCCTGCGTGTCGTTCTGACGCCGCACGAGCCTTTGCCCGAGCGATTGGCCCGGTTGGAACGTTCACTGGCCGCTTCCCAAGTGAACACAATTCGGCTTTCCCGATTGTTGGCTGAGCCGGATCAAGCCAAGGGTGCCCAGGTAGTGATTACCGATTCAATCGGAGTGCTGGCGGAAATCTACAGGGCGGGTGATCTTGCGTATGTGGGCGGCAGCTTCACTACCGGGGTCCACAACACGATGGAACCGGCGGTAACTGGAATGCCTGTCCTGTTCGGTCCGGTAATCCGGAACGCCGAAGAGGCGGGAGAGCTGGTAAGGCGGGGTGCGGGCTTTGTGCTGGAGCATCCCGGCCAGGCCCTTGACGTTGCCTCCGGGCTCCTGGCCGATCCTGAACGAATGCGGCAACTGGGAGACATAGCCCGGCAAGTAGTGCTGGAGCAACGCGGAGCCACAGTTCGGAGCATGGATGTGATTAAGGAACTACTGGACAAGACTTGAGACAACGGAGGCAGGAATGAGGCCGGAGCAAGCGAATCAGATGAAACAGGACAGTGGAGAAGCTCCCCTGGCAAGTGGGGCCCGGTGGAAAATGCCCCTGGCGAAGCAACCTCATTTCATCCAGCTGGAAACCGTTACCAAGTGCAACGCCCGTTGTGAATTCTGCCCCCAGCACGAAATCGTCCGGGATCCTGCCAAGATGCCGGAGGCCACCTGGAAAAAAATCGTCGACGACACCCGTGGCATGGGTATCACCTACCGCCCCTTCCTGACCAACGAACCATTCGTGGACAACCGGATGCCCCAGATCGTCCGCTATATCAAGGAAGGCGATTCCACCGCCCGGGTCGAATTCAACACGAACGGGGAACTGCTCACCGAGAAATTGGCCATCGACCTCCTGGAAGCGGGCGTGGACATCATGCGTTTTTCCATCGATGGACTAAGCCGTCAGACCTATGAACCATCTCGCCGGGGAGTGGACTACGATAAAGTCATGAAAAGGACCCAACATTTTCTACGACTCTGGGATGAAGGCGGTTTTCGGGACCGTGTCTTTACCGAAGTCCGCATGATTGATGTGCCGGAAAACCACCACGAGGTTGATGCCTACCGGGATTTCTGGGGCCCCAAATGCAGCGAAGTCCTGATCACCGAACTTTACCAGTGGCCCTGGACGGGACAGAAAAGGGAAGACGTCGTGATGAAGCCCTGCCTGAAGGTGCTGGACGAACTCTTCTTCTATTCCAACGGAAACGCCACAATCTGTTGCTGGGATGTGCACGAGCGGGCCGTCATCGGCAACGTACTGGTGCAATCGGTGCCGGATATATGGGCAAGCCATGCGGCCAATTGCCTGAGAAACCTTTTGGATGACGGCCGCCGTGACCTGATCCACCTCTGCAGCCGCTGTAACGCCTACGCGGGCTACGATTTCTCCCGTTTCGAAGTCGAGGGGCCCGCGACATCCATTGAAACGTGACTCTCCGCAGAATGCGGAGTATATTTTATTCACAAGCACCACTGTTGTTTTGATCAGCTACAAGGAGGTTGGGCACTTGCGAAGTATATGCAATGAAACGAACCCACACATCGGAACGGATAAGGGAAAGCGGACAGTGCTTGGAGTTCGCCCTCTACTCATTACCGGGTTGTTGGCGGCAGTCCTGATCCTGTCCGGAGCTGGTTGCGGTACCGGTGAGAAAACAGCGACCGATCAAGACGGGCACAACAAGTCCCAAGCCTCGGCCAACGAGACTACCTCGTCCCAGACAGGACAGATGCGGATCGACGACAGCGGGTGGAAGTCCTTCCAGTCCCTTGGGGATCGCATAAATTCCGGAGAGCAACTCTCTCTTGCCGAGTTGTCCACCTTGGGCGACGAAAACACCTTCCGCATCTGGCGTGATTGCCAAAAGTCCAACGTTCCCAGTGCAGACCGCATAGGCCGATGGCTGGAAGGAGCTTTCTGGAACGAACTCGGCCGCACCGGCCCGATGAAGTTGAGTGGCGCCCGCAAGGCAATGATCAAAAGCTACCAGTACAGCTACGATTCCCGGGAATCGCTGGACCGCCGAATTCAAGAGTGGTCCAGTCCCACCCTTCAAAAGAAGTTTCTGACCCGGGCCCACCGTTGGGTGGACCCCATAAACTTGCCGGACCACTTAACCATTCAGTTCCTGCCCACCTTGCCCGAGCTGCGCTTCTGCTCAGGAAACCTGCTGGTTGATACCGGGGTGCTTCTGGCCAGCACAAATCGCCAACTTGAGGGCCAACTTGTCGCAATACTTTACCGGAACTATCAGGCGACCCAGGCCCCGGCCCATGAGGGTCCGGACGACCCGACTCCGACCGCTGAAAATTCGGTAGCCAAAACTTTCCTGTTTCTTCAGAACGAGGGAATCCCCACCTGGATCGAGGATTCGCCCAACACTATTTTTAGTAAGGACCACTATTCCTTGTTCAAAGTGTCCTTCATTCCGGATAATTTTTTCCAGAATGGCATTCGGTCGATCGATTTCATGAACGAGTACCTGCCCAAAATGTTTTCCGATCCGGAAACCATGAACAGGATAGGGCCGATCTTCTCAAAAGAAGCCAGGGCGGGCGGCACCTTGGCCCAGGCCGGATACGCCATGGTCGGAACCATCATTCACCATCTGGGTGAAGAGAAGCTGCTCGAAGTCCGAAACTCGGTTCCCGATTTCGTGGCAGCCTATCAGGAGGCTGCGCTCAGAAACCCGGATCCACGCCCTATTCTGGGGGCTCAAGGCAGCCACCTTCCCGAAGCCATGCCATCCCTGGACCCGAAGCTATTCGACCAGCTCCATCAGTTGTTGCTCCGGGAGTTTCCCCACTGATACGGGCAACTACCTGATCAGCTCTCATAACGGGAAAACACCGGCTGAATATCCACCGGAATTCCCTCCAGCTTCTCCAGGCCCCTGGCCAGCACGGGAGTCATGCCTCCGAAACGATTGATGAAAGCCACCGAGGCCTCGTAATCCCCCTCGGCCTGGATGATCAGGATTTCGGCAACCAGTTGGCCGATTGCCTGCTCGAACACTTCCACATCTATGCTGAAGCGTCCGGTCTGCTCGGAACAGGAGATAGCTCCCTTTTCCATCAGGTAATTGAACTGAATGGCGTTGGCCTGCCCATGGGCCTCTCCGATCCCGAAACGGACGGAGCGGAATAACCCTGCCAAATAGGTCGCTGACTGTTGACGAAAAATATCTGCGGGGAAGTAATCCCGCCCGTCACGGGCCAGCATGAAGATGTCCCACTCACCCATCGCGTCCGCCTTAGCTTCCTCCAGGGTAGAGTAGGTGTCCTTCAACTCCAGCCGCACTTCAGTCTGGCGACCGTTCTTGAGAATTTTGCCGGGACCCAGACCGTGGCTCATCTCATGCCACAAGGTATGCAAAAAGAAGGACTCCGCGGTCAAGTCGGCCAGTTGGTCCTCGGCGACAAGAACTTCGGCGATTGGGGTCAGAATCTGGTCGAACTTGGCCTGCATCACATTCCTCAGCAAAACCTTTTTGCTGCCCTTGGCCTCCCTGACCCGTTCGTCGTTGGGCAGGTTGAAGGCTATGGTCTGTACCCCGGCGCGGGTATCCCCGGCTGAATACACCTCGTCTACAACGCGAATGGGTGACTCGCTGCCGCGATTCAGATTCTTATGCTCGTCGGCAATGGGCAAACGAGACTCCAACCAGGGCAATTCATCCTTGAAATTTGCCAACCGGGCCGACTCAACCGGATCAGTCACCGTGACGAAGCTTTCGAAGGCGGCCTTGTACCCGAATAGCCCATCCTCATAGGTCTCGTAGGGTCCTATGGTAACCTCGACCGTACTATCCAAGTCCATCCACAACATATCCGACTCGTAGTAGTCGTCGGTGAGGAAAGCATCCGCCCGGGCAACCAGAAAATTTCTCAAACTCTCGTTCCCAGTGAGAGAGGCGGCCTCCTTCAAAAGAGCGGCCGCCTTCGTCAAGCGGTCCGCGAAAAACACGGAATAGGGAACCGCCTCCAGGGAGCCCGATTTGTCCCTGCGAACCATTGTGTACAACCCGTCCAACCCGTTACTGGAATCGGTAATGAACGCCTTTTCCGACTCGGTGAGATCCAGGGGATAGTAGTTGGCCCCCTTGGGGTGCTCCCACCCTCCGCAAAACGGTTCATGATGGAAACGGCGGTCCCAGGGCCCGACATTAATGGCAAAATACCTTGCCAACTCCTTCTGCTGTTCAGGAAAAAGCTCCCGGATTCTTCCGGCCAGGGCGTCGTAATACGGAGTGGCCTGGATTCGAAAAATCTCATCCATCAACTTGCTGGCCTCAATCAACTTTTCCATGACTTGTACTTGCGCAGTATCCAAGTGTTCGATACTCGGGGACAACTCGGTGGGGACGTAGGCTGCCAACCTTTTATCCAGATCCTCGACCGGAGCAGCGGTTCCAGTCCCAACCCAGGAACAGACCTCGGGAATTGGTTTTTCGGTCACGATTTCCCCTCCTTTGGGACCGCAGGCCGTGATGGCCGGGAGGGCCAAAAGCATCAGGATAATCCAAGGGGTATTTCGGAAGCGGAACATGGGTTGCTCCTTTGAGGGATTGGGTTTACAGAACGTTGCAGAACATCATTGCAGAACAAAATTGCTGGGCCAACAAAAAAACCGCAGCCTAAGCCGCGGAATTTTTTACTGGCGGGAGCGACGAGACTTGAACTCGCGACCTCCGGCTTGACAGGCCGGCGTTCTAACCAAACTGAACTACGCCCCCGCTAGTGAAATCAATGAGAGACGCAATATAGCGACCCCCTCATCCGGTGTCAAATTTTTGTTGCTTTTCGAGGAATCCTCAACCGTAATCCTCTGAAGTGATGTCAAATAGGGCCGAAATGCTCCAGCGGTCAGGCAGCCAGGAACCGACATCCTGAGCCAAGGACGGATGCCCCATCACCAGGCAAACGCCCTGCTCCGTCAAGCAGCGACACACTAGATCCGGCAACTCCGGTCTATATCCGTAGTCGGGAATCAGGGGCCGGTGGGAGGTGATCAACAGGCGGTCGATCCTGGGGAAAGTCATATTTTCTTTCCCAAGTTCACATCCCCAAATGCCCTCCAGATCCTTCACAACTCGACCATCCAAGTGCCGAACATTTCCAAAATCTTCTCTCAACCTGGTGCCCAAATTTCCGCACTGTCCACTCTCTGGACCGGCAGCAGCCACTTCCCAGCGATCTCCAGCAGTGAAATCCAGCCAGACCAGGTCCGACTCATTTGAAGCAAACGCATCGAGGCCGGAAGCCACCCGCAAACGACGCCTCGCCTCCTGGTACGCCTCTCCATGCACTTCCCCATAGGCTTCAGCTTCGGCGGAAAGATCCTTCCCTGCATCGTCGACAGGAGGCCGCCACTCCGGGACCGTGTCCGAACCGAATCCAGGAACCAGATCAGACTTTGCGCCCTCGAATGCACGCCAGGGAATTCCCCGGATCAGAAGTCGATCACAGCCGGCCTCGGCCAGACTCAGCAGCCAGGACAGGCTGAGATCCCCCGGCTCCATCATCCCGGAATGGCTATTTCCAGGATCTGTGCATCCCAGTGAAACCATGGCCGACCGCAGAGCGCCCATCGTCACATCGTCGGCATAGAAGGTAAGGGCCAGCCCCATGGCAGCCATCAGAATTTTCCGGTCCCGTTGCAGAAGATCAGCGTCCATTGTGGCCGGCAAACCGGAACCCTCTGTGGACCTTGGCCGGAGATGCCCGACCATCACGGCTGCGGATCCTGCAGCAAGTCCCTTCAGAAAGGGCCCAGCCACCGCCCCGTTTCCAACACTGGAAACAGTCAGGTGACTGTCCGACCGACTGCCCCCGTGACCCGGCCAGTGCTTGAGACAGGTGTCCATTCCCGCCTCGGTCAATCCCTGCACCGCCCCGGCTACCTGCCTGGCAACCAGGTCCTCATCCGAACCAAAGGCTCTACTCCCGATTACGGGATTGTGGATTTCCGTCAAGACATCCGCACAAGGAGCCAGGAGACGATCAACACCCAACCTCCGACAGCGCCGTCCGGTTTCCACATGGACACGACGGGTAAGATCCGAATCATCCAAGACACCCAAGGCCCAGGCTGCAGGAGGACGTCCGACCGCAGCAGCCAACTGACTGACCGGGCCCCCTTCATGGTCGGCCACGATTTCCAGTCCGGGAACCAGCCGGTGCAGGTGGGAGCAAAGCGTCGCCAACTGCTCAGCGCCTGTTACGTTCCGGGAAAACAGAATTACCCCGCCGGGCCGCCAGCGGCCAAGCCAAGCTTCCTCCCGGGCAGTAGGCCAGCAACCGGCCAAACCCACGACCAACCGCCGGGCCAGGGATGTCAGTGTCGCTTCGGACAAGGCAACCCTCCTTGGGCCAGACTACTTCCGATTACTACTTCCGTTTGGTGATAGTCCCGACTGTCGGGGAAACTCCGGGATAGTAATGCGCCAGAATTTCCCGGAAAGTATATCCCCGTTCAGCCATGACCAGGGAGCCCGCTTGACACAAACCAATCCCGTGACCGTAGCCCCGCCCCCTGGTGGCCACCTCAGCCAAACGGCCGTCCCGGTGAATGAGTTCCACCTCGAAACGGGCACTTCTCAGAATGGCCGGATTGCCAGATTCAGGCCGCAACACCCAGCGCACACGATCGCCCCGCACGCGATACTCTCCAGCCTCGGTCCTGACAGCCAAGTGGGAAACCCGCCCGCTGGTCGTCCTGTCGAGAATCTCCAGATCCAGCAAACCTCCGGGAACAGCACCCTGGCCCCCGGCATCCCGAGGGATAAATAGAGAACCAGCCCATTCGATTCGCGCGGGCTCGGACATGTAAGCCAGGTATTCGGGCAGGGTCGTCTGAAGAATCTCTTCCAGCCTGCCGGCAGTCCATTCTTCCCGCCAATGGTAGTATCGATAATCAGAACAAAACGGTTCCCCGGAATCCATCGCGTCCACGTGGCTGACCAGATAAGGCATCCCCTCTCTTGCCCACACTTCCTCGATGCGGCTGGTCACTCCGCCACAGCAGGCGCTGTAGTAGGCCTCGATCTCCTTGCCGCCATATCGCAAAATCAACCCGGCGGTCTGGTCGATGGCCTCATTGCAAAAAGCATCCTCGTCAGCGCTGCCCCGGTATACCTGGTCCATAACCGAAGCGAAAACGTCAAACCCCCGTGAAGATCGCGACTTCAGATGGGAAATCGTGTAGGTCCGGGCAGCCACGGCCTGGGCCTCCAAGGCGGCCATGCGATCCCTTCCGTGCCGGCCGATTTCCCAGGGAACGACTCCGCGTAGATAATTTTCCAACTCGACGTTGTTGACCAGGGTAAGTCCGAGTGAAGCGGGAGTCGGCAGGATCAGAAATTCCCCTCGATACCGATGGTCTCCGTACCCAACCCTATATCCGGGATCCAGCGGCTGCAGGACCACCACATCGGCAATACCCTTACGCTGACCAGACTGCCAAACCACACGGTCCCCGGACCGACGGCAGGTCAGTTCGACCTCCCCACCATCCAACCGAGCCAAGCGCTGCCCGGATCGACCGTCCAGCACAAGGCAGGCCCCTGTGGCCGAAACAGTTAAAGAAGTTTTCTGCTCGGCAAGACCAACCCCCACCAACTGTAGACCGTCTACCAAAGTTCGGCCTGCAGGTTGTTGAACCGGAGAAACGGGAGAAAACCTTTTGGGCCCGGCACAACCACTCACACCCAAGCCAAGGACCAGGGCCGTCATCGCGCCGAGAAACACCAGCAGACGCATATTCTTCATGGAGTCATCACTGCATCATCACCAAACGTTGCATGTCGCTGTTCAGGCGTCCGGTGGGGCCTTCAAGCTCCACTCGGTACAAATAGGTCCCGTTGCCCAATCGATCTCCTTGAGCGTCCCGACCGTCCCAAGGCACACACCACCGGCTATGCATCTGGTAATCGGCCTTGGAAATATCCAAACTGGCCACTTGGCGCCCGGATGTGGAAAAAATCCGTATCCTTCCATCCAGGGCGGTCTGAGTCGCCTTAAAGACAAATTCAGTACCCTGCTGAACCGGATTCGGAAAATTGAAAACCGTCGCCACTCCCAAGCTGGGCGGCATCGGATCCATACCTTCGATGGTCAACAGTGTGGTGTACCCGTCGATTATCAGATTCACCGCCCGGGTTTGGTGGCCATCCTCATTGGTCGAGGCCGTAAAGTACACCATTAATTCACGGGACTTCCCCAACTCGAAGGTCACATTGCTGATTACCAGGTCTTCACTTGTCAGCTCCATTTCCATTCCAGGATCCAACCAGGCCCCGCTAATTATGGATACTCCCAGGTGCACTGGTTCTCCCACCTCGAATCGGAACAGGTTCGTATCCAGCACCGCGCCCTCCAACGTAAATTCAGCCTCCATCTCTACGTCAAGGATCAGTTCGAAGTGGCGGTCGGATTCCAACGGAGCTCCGGTATCATAAACCTCGGCCACCATACTGTGTCGATACGGCCGGAGGGGAAGCTCCAGCCGATAATTCACTTCCTGATGATTCACTACCCCCGTTGGAAGCGTTTCGGTGATCCAGGCAGCAGGCAAGTCCGTTCCGCTGGCTAGATCGTAGAATTTTAACCGGTCGATTCCCGCCTCGTCCCGAGCGTTGATTTCCACCACCCGCACATTACCCGAATCCAGGGCAACCAAGGAATGCCGGTCCGAAATCAACAGGTTTGATGACCCGATTTGTGTCGCGGTGACTTCCGGCTCTCCGGCATCCAGAACCATCAGGGGATCCCCAAGAAGTTGATATTGAGATATCATTGGACGGACATGGCTCTCGTCGCCCACCATCGCCAGCAAATCCGCCTCGGTGGACCAAAGCAGTTCCCCGAGCATCCATCGACTACGGGATGCCTTGGGCAAATCATTCCCGTCCGTGGAAATGGGAGGATACTGCATCATGCGTCGGAAGAAAAACTCCCCGTACATCCGGTTGGCACGGATGTACTCAAATCCGGAGCTGCCCACGGTCGCCGAGGCGCCGGCCCCGGGTTTGATCAGGAACTTCTCTCCCAGAGACTGCTCGTCCGTGGTGAGATACATACTGGCCGCCCAGTCGGAAATGTGGCATCCCATGCCGAAGAACACCCATGGTTTTTCATGGTTGTTGATCAGCGAAACATCCGCCCGAGAGTTGACTTTTCGGTCGAACAACCACTCTTCAGCCGCCAAAAGATAGCGATTACCATGTCCCTGGTAATGGGCTATCAGCCCCCCCCGGCTCAGGGCACTCAACAGGGCCGGCGTAGCCTCCTCTTTACAACGTTCACGATAAAGGTTCAGGTCCCTCGTTTCGTAAGGGTCGACGTCGCCGTACGAATCCAACCAGTTGGCCAGAAACAGCGTGTCGACTTCCATGGTCACCGGGGAAACGAATTCCCAGCTGTAGGCCAGGGAGTCCCTCTCACTACTGGCAAACACCTCTTCCGTACTCCTGTAATCCAAGTAAAGGAAAGCATTGTCCCCATACCCGTTGGACCAGGCGTCATCGGCTATGAACAACCCGCGCCGACGCCAATCCTGCCCGGCCTGTGGCGTCTCGACCGTAATGATTTTGTCTATCATGGCGTTCAGTTCAGTAGTGCTGTTGCAGGGGAAGCGCCCCACGAACATCTCCCATGGTCGGGAGATACCGATGGGAAATTTGTCGTAGGGATAATCCTCTCCGTATTCCAGGGTTACGAACCACTTGTCGGTGGCCATTAACTCAGGTTCATCAATTCCCGAGGTTTGCACATGATAATGGGTCGGTACCCAGTCGGTGGAATAGCCCCGGGCTTGGCTTGGGACCTGGAGTTCCCGCGCGTTCTCATTGGCATCACCGACCAGCATGAGCGCCCAGGAGCCCCAGCTTGTGATGGCATATTCCGTGAAGCGCTTGATGGCCCAAGGGTCCCGCAAGCCGCCGCTATAGTAGTCAAAAAGATCCTGGACATCCACGACGTGTACGGCCAGCTCTCCCCCGGATCTTTCAATTCGGTGCTGCACCCATCGCTCCAACGGCTCCCGGAATTCGGAGTGGGTAATCACCACGAGATCCGGATCCGGGCCGGCAGAATTCTCCCTTGGATCCACTGGTTTTTGGACGAGCTGAGAAAGGAAACCGACCCAGTCCTGGATTCCGGTTGTCTGCCAGTTTCCAGCCGCGTAGAACTCCCGCGTGCCACCGACCTGTTCCGGCATGACCGACAAGGTCCAAGTGGCTCCATCCTGGACTATGTTCCCCGGACTGAGTTCACAAAGTACCGGGTTCCGGGGATCAGTGATCTCCACTAGTCCGATATCCCCCGATGTAAATCCAGTGACCTTTACAGGCCTAGGCCCCGATTCAAGCCCGGTGTTGAATTGAAGCCTATTGAGGGAAGTGCGGTACCGGGCGTCATAAGTCAAATTGGCATAATTCAGGAAGGCATACATTGACCCAGTTGTTTCCTTGCGCATCAGAAGGTGGGCATCAGCTCCATCAATGGCTGTTGCATTTAGGGGATAGGTCAAAATTTCTTCGTCAATGGTGGAAATGGAATAGTAATCCAGGATGATTGTGGGTTGGCCCGCCACCTCCAGGTCGAGTCTCAAATTCCTGGTTGCGCTGTTGTAGCCGGCAATGACAACTTCCAACAAGGCCTCGCCACCCTTCGGATCCGGAGACCACAAAGGCCCCAGATTCAAGGTCACTTCGGAATCCTTGTAACTGCAAGCGTAAATTCGGTCCATATCGACCAAAGGCGCATTTGCCCTGAAAGCAACCTGATTTTCGTGGTGATCGGTACGACGATACCTAGGCAGGGGGCTCCCCTCGGCGGCAAGAAACGAAGTGGTTGCCATTCTCGCCCAATCCGAGTCCCCGCCAGGATCGCTGATCGCCAACCAGTACCAGTTGACATCGTTGTTCATCTCGTGGGGATCGCCACAACCTGGAATATCCTCAATTCCATTCCCTACATCAGCGGAGAAATCGTCATCGTCGCGCAGTTGCAGCCCGTAGAAAAAGAAGTAATCGTCACCCGAGAAGAGACCTCCGTCTCCCACCATGTGAATGGGCACCTCCAGCTCCAAATAGGGCAGTTCATCGGGATCATTATCGGTCAAACGAGGCAGGAAACGACGCTGATACAGCCGGATCTGATCCTCACGAATCTCCCCTTCCGGCAGAAGACCCTCCGAGCTCAACATGGAATGGCTTACCCTGGTCAAGCGGGTTTCCCGAATCGGTATTCGAATTTCCGGAGCCAGAAGAGTACCCGTAGCAACAGAAGAGGAAGAGAAAAGCTTCTGATAGGAAACTCCTGCGGAACCCCGGGCAGCCTCCACAGACTGGGATCTTAGAAGACCGGGATTAAGAAACGCCGAGGCAAACCTACCGTCCCCCCGCCCGCTGGTCTTCTTCGCGTGCAACGAGGGGATATCACCTCCCGCGCCCTTCTCGGGGACAAAGAGGATCTCCCAGGTTCCCGATTCGAGAACCGCTTCCGCTTCGGCCACCTTGTTCACGCGAACCGGGTTCAATCGGATGGACACTATCCGCCTTCCCCGCCACCATTTTTCTTCACCAAGCACCAAGCCGGCCAAGGACGGGTTGGCGCGGTTTGAGGCAAACGCTTCCCTGGCCGAAGTCGGCACCGGAGCGTCAACAGGGATCTCCTGTCCCGGCAAAACCAGAATTTCCCCCACGGACCCGCTTTGGGAACCGGGACCTGGAAACACAACCGGCACCGGGTCGACCATCAGGGGTCGGTTTCCCACTTCGTTCCATTTCTCATCTACTACCCTGATCCGGGGCCTCGTCCCCACAGGCACGATCACCCAGGAGGACAAACCGGGAAGACGAGGAGCGCCAGGTCCTCCGGATCCTCCAAAGCCGGGAATTTGCAGTTCGAACCGAGATTCGAGTTGTCCTTGGGAAGCAGGAAATCCCTCCGCCAATGATTCCGGAACCGTTGATTCTGCTTCTATCGATTTCCATTCCGGCTGCAAACCGGTCACCCCGAGACGCAATAACCGGGAGTCACTGGCCAAAATTTCGAATCCTCCCCGGCCCGATACAATCCCCCCCGATTCATGGGGATTTGAAGCATGGGTTTGTCCGGCGTGGAGCAGCAAAAGGACGACCAGGATAGCCCAGACTCCGCACAATTGTGCGGGCCGTGTCCCGGACCTCGGCTTGCAGGAAAAAAATTCGCCGGGACAATGAGGCATACACACACAACGACCCATGACGGTCTCCCATTTGGAGTATTGTAGAATGATCGACCAGGGGCAGGACAAACCAGATTGGAATGTGTTTACAGTATATACTCAAACCAAACTTCGGTCAAACAGAAGAGTGGTACTGGGGGAAAGGGCCAGTATTAAACAGCGCCACGGAGTAGGTGCGCCCTGCCGGGCGCACAATCAAAAAGCCCGGACGGTAAAACCGTCCGGGCCTTAACGGCAAAAGCCGTCGATTCAGACAATATTAACGGTACAAGCTCTTGACGCTGTCCCAGCTCGCTTCGTCAGAGGCAACGACACCAGTGTCATTGAGCATGGCACAGATGGCCGGTTCAACAAGAGCCACATCCCATGCCGACACGGCGCATTTCACCAGGACATCGCCAGGGGGGGCCACAATGTTGGGAGTGTTGGACCCGACCCAGGAGTTGGGAGTTGCACCCGTCAACGTGTAGTGGATCGGCAAAGCGTCCATGGGCAAAACGCCAATAGTCGCCAGGAGGGTGGCCGGAGTCACGGTGATGGGAGCGGCCAAACCAACGATATGGTTACCAAGCTCTCCACCAACATCGATCGGACCCGTGCCATTCAAAGCGATCGAGGGAGCGATGTAATTGCCTTCCACAACGAAACCGAATTCATAGCCCCAAATACCCTCTACATTGGTATTCTTCATCATGACATACGCTGCAACTTCAGTATAAGGTGCTCCGGTAGTTTCGTATACTTCAGCATCGGCATCAAAGTAGATGCCCATCGCACCTTCGCCTTCAAAATCGGCAAAACCGGAAACAGGAGCCAGCAGGGTCAGGGCCGCCAGGGCGGACAAAGCAAAAAGCAACTTCTTCATTTGTTTCCCCTTTCGTGGAAAATTCAAACCAAAACTATTCAAGGTGTGCAAGTGGTCCCAGGTTACTCAATTAAAAAGAGTGCTACCTCCTTGGAATCTTGTTACCCGGAAACATACCGTCACATCAGATTGACTTGCAAGCAAGATACCGAGCAAATCCTCCTGCGACAAGGACTCATTTCGGCCAGTACAACATTTCCTTGACCGGAATTCAAGTTGAACCTTTGCCCGAATGCTACCCTTAAATCAGTATTATGTAAATACTGCAACCTGTCAAGGTCACAAGACAGGTTTTGAAAAGAAGGTTTCCCGGGGATATCTGTCGGCCAGGAGTGATGGGAATTTTGCCGGAACTGCGAGAAAGTAATCCAGGGCAGGGGTAGATTTACAGTCCGTATCGGCGAATGGCTTGCATAAAAAAAAGCCCGGACGGTTTTCCCGTCCGGGCTCCAACGGCCCAGGCCGTCAATTCAGACCCACTTACCGGTACAGGCTCTTAACGCTGTCCCAGCTCGCTTCGTCCGTGGCGATAACGCCAGTGTCATTGACCATGGCACAGATGCCCGGCTCTTCGAGCTCAACATCCCAAGCTGACACGCCACAACCAACAAGAACGTCTCCGGGAGGCGCAACGATGTTGGGAGTATTGGATTCAAACATGGAGTTGGGGTCAGCACCCGTCAACGTGTAATAGATCGGCGCAACATCCATGGGCAGGAGCTTGATAGTCGCCAGGATGGTGGCCTGAGTAGTAGCGATGGGAGCAGCCAATCCAACGATGTGGTTACCAAGGCCGCCACCAACGTCGATCGGACCTGTGCCATTCAGTTCAATCGAGGGGGCAATGTAATTGCCAACCGCGGTGAAACCGAATTCGTAGCCCCACACACCTGATACATCAGGATTCGCCAATATGACATACGCAGGAATTTCCACGTAAGGACCCGCGGGCATTTCGAAAACATCAGCATTGACGTCAAAATAGATGCCCATGCTGTTTACGTCAGGATCCACGACAGCGGAAGCAACGCTGGCAACCATAAGGCTGGCCAGAATCAAAACTACCAATTTCTTCATTTTTTTCTCCTAGGTAAGCAGGAACCAGAGATACCGATTTGGCCTTAACAACTGGTGCATCAAACAGGCGAGTTCAACGCTTCAGCCCCCTGCCTGCAATCAGGAGACCACAATAGGATTTGACCACCGGGGGAAGCTCTTGCTGCCTTCCCTGCTTTTCAGCCCGTTTCAGGACCAAAAAACTGTTGTCGTCCAACCAGTCTTGAAAGAAACCAAAAAATCATGATGTTTCCCGGCAAATGCCGGGAAACATCAACCAATCAAAGGCTTAGGGGCAAGATGCGCCCACACCTACGGCCATCTTCGAGACGTCCGTAACCTTCATGAGACCATCACTGACAAAGTCAGAGCGGTAAGGCGCGGGAGTAAGCACGAAGTCGCCAGAGAACTGGACAACGTCAAGCAAATCCACGTCACCGTCAATGTCAACATCAGCACTGTTGACATGCAGGGGAATACCAAGATCGCTGGTCAGAGCTGCACCATTGATCATTACCTGGGCCAAACATTCGGCGTTTCCGCCCAAGTTCATACCATTTTCCCACGTGGTGACGCCAGCATCATCCGTGTTTCCGTCAGCGACAGTGCCGCCTTCGCAAACATGCAAGTTGCTCTCATCAACCCACTGCAGCCACATATCCTCAAACGAGAAATCGCTGACAGCAACTGCGCCACCATCCAAAAGGGTCAGAGTGATGGTTGCATCAGCACCAACAGCAACGGAACCAGCACCACCGGTGCCACCCTTAAGGTAAGCATCGCCGAAAGCGCTTCCACCTGCGTCAGGCAGGCAGAACAAAGAAAAGGTGATACCCGCGTCAGCCGCAGTAGCCGTGGACTCTTCCAAGTCCGGCACACCAGCGGTAGCGAATGAAGCACCACAAACAATCAGGGTAACCGCAAAGATACCCACGAGTTTCCTAAGAACCATTAGGACACCTCCATAAAAGGCACATTCTAGCGAGGGTGGCTAGCCCAAGCGAACACAATGACAACTGCGCTTAGCACTCCTTCCACTCACAAATTCATCACTTGACCTATTAAGGTTACCACACCCCAAATCGAGACGCAACCCTATTTTTTGTTTCTTTATGTAAATTTTAAAAAAAACCAATAGCCACTTGCACTCCTGGGAATTTTTCGACAGGGAAAAGGCAGGAAATGTATAGAGTTAAAGATCCAGGAAAAACCGACTGGAAGGAAGATAAATGGTGGGCGAAACAGGATTCGAACCTGTGACCTCCTGCGTGTAAAGCAGGCGCTCTAACCAACTGAACTATTCGCCCACGCTCTTTCGGAAGGATCTCCACAGAAAAAAAGGCAACAAGACACAATACCCCAAGACCAAAAGCAACGGACCCGTTGAAAGTTTTCCCCCTGCCAGAAAAAAGAACCCTGCCGTGATGGAGCTCAAAGCGGTCAAGAGCAGCCAGGTTTTGCGCAGGATCTCCATCAGTACTCCATTTCAGGGCAATTATGCCACCCTCATATCATTAGGGGTGGAATTAATCAAAAACTTCTGATGACTCGGGCTTTCCCTTGGCGTGGGCCAAGCCCCTCATGCGGAAACAATAATCCCCTGACCGTACTGAGTCAACGCCGTCCCCCGGCTTCGCGGATTTTTCGAAAACGCCGGACTGCCTCCTCATGTTCCTTGATAGTTCTGGAAAACACGTGGCCACCCACTCCATCGGAGACAAAATACATGGACCCGCAGGTAGAATCAGGACGAGCCGCCGCCATCAGGGAAGAAGCTCCAGGGGAGGCAATGGGTCCTGGGGGCAGACCTTTTTGACGGTACGTGTTGTAGGGCGACTCCACCTTCAAGTCTTTGTAATAAAGACGCCGGCCCTTCTTCTCCAGGATGAAAGCCACCGTAGGATCCGCTTCCAGCCGCCAATTTCGAACCAGCCGATTAGTATAAACCGCCGCCACCAGAGTTCGCTCATCATCCCGTCGCGCCTCGGATTCCACCAGGGAAGCCAGGGTAAGCAGCTCGTGGGGACTGAACGAATGGCCCCCGGGGCGCTGAGACTCCCAGGCGGCCTGCAGCCTTTTCAACTGAACCTCGATCAGGTGTACGGCAACCGGCCTGACAGAAACGCCTTCACCGAATTGATACGTGTCCGGAGCCAGATACCCCTCACTCCAGTGCAGCCTGCGAAAACCTGCCGAATCGGAACTTTCCAACAACGAATCCAGGGCAGTAAATCGGTGAGTAAACGGCTGTTGACCCTGAGTTGACCCGGCCGGATATCCGGTTTCTGCCAACAGACCACGATTGAGGATCTCTTCTTTGACCAGGGAATCAGCAACCGCCAGGAACTCCCGACTGGAAAAACCCAGCGTTGTCGATAAAACTTCCGCCACCTCCACGGCCCCCAGCCCTTCGGGGATCGTCACCCGGACCTGAACCGCCAGACCCGAAGTCAGCTCGCCCAGAAGGTCACGGGGTGAGAGTCCATGGGCCAGTTCATACAGCCCGGCCCTCAGATCGCGGTCCCTGCCGGCTAGGCGGGCGCCCAGAAGGAACACTGATCGATCCCTCAGCAATCCGAATTCAGCCAAGGAGTCAGCAGCGACCGAAAGGGTCATTCCGGAAGGGATTCTCATCAGGATGGAATTGGACATACCGGGGCCCTGGACGGCGAGGGGTGGGGGGCAAGGTCGGGTCCATAACCACCAACCCAGAGAACACACTAGAACGCCCAGACCAAGCCCAGTGCCGAAAGTAAGGATCAAAAAGCGTTTCATGGTCCTCGCTCCGATTCCCTGTCGGCAGCGGCAAGGGAGTCGAGGTAGGATTGAAGGATGATTTCCGCAGCCAGGGAGTCCCTGTCCTTTTTTTCCCGACGACGCTGATTGCGGAGCCAGCGGTCGGCTTCCTGGCTGGAGTATCTCTCATCCCACAGCACTACCGGCAGACGGAATTCCTCTTCCAGGCGACGGGCGAATCGTCTGGCCTGGTCGGCGGATTCCTTTTCCTCCCCTGAGGCCGTCACCGGAAGACCCACCACGATTCCCCCGATATCCCGTTCCCCGATCAAGTTGGACAGAAAGTCGAAGATCGATCCATCCTTTCCTTCCTCGTGCGTGCCAAGGGCAAAGGCCAGGCTACGCTCAACGTCTCCGACGGCAACGCCTATCCGTTTTAAACCGTAATCGAGTCCAAGCAGGGATTTACCGGGATCAGTCATCTTCGGCAGGGGGGACCAGGTTCTTGGTCAAGCGTACCTGGAACCGGCCATCGGGGTGCCGCCCGAAGGTCAGGGAATCGGTGAACTCCCTCATGATGAGAATGCCTCGGCCACGTTCACGCATAAGTTCCGAAGAGGGTTCCCAGGTTTCGAAGTCGAACCCGGGCCCACTGTCCAGAACGGTCACCGAAACCACCCTGTCCTCCAACTCGAGAATAACCTCGACGGTGCTCTCCTCGTCCAGTTGGTTACCGTGCTCCATGGCATTGGTACAGGCTTCGATCACAGAGGCGCCCAGTTCCTCGAGCGCACGCTTGCAACAGTCCATATCGCTGCCGATTTCCATCAGGACAACGTCAGGCACACCCAGGTAATCCATCTTGCTGGGAAGTTCTAATTTGATTTTGGAACCCAACTTGACCCACCCATCGGAGATTGATCAGGAAAAACTCTGCACAGCTTCCGCCTCATCCTCAAACGACTTGAACACCGTGAACAGCTTGGAGACGATGAAGATACTCTCGATACGATCAGACACCTTCAGCAGTTTCAGTTCCCCGCCGCTTTTTTTCAGCGTCGTGTAGCCCGAAATAAGGATCCCCAGGCCGGTGCTGTTCACCCACTTGACTTTTTCCATGCTGACGATGACGTTCCTGCTCCCCTGATGAATAAGGTTCTTGAGAATCTCATCGAAAGCATCGGCATCCGGACCACCCATGAGTTTGCCGCTCATCTCCAGGATTACAACGCCGTCCCGTTTTCGTTCTTTGATCTTCACGGTGTGCTCGCTTTGGCTGATCGTGTGCCACGGACAGCAAATCCGGGCCTGTTCCACCCGAAAAATCCGGGCCATCTGCCGTCACCATAGGACACGGTTGTCCCCCTGTCCAGAAAGAGGCCATCAAAATTGTGGCCCGGGCTCGAATTGGCGCAGAGCCTAATGACTCGGGCGGAGCAATCTCCGCGCTCAGGTTTCCTCTCGTAAACCGGACAGAACCTGCTCCATATCCAGGGGCAACGGAGCATCAAAAGTCATCTCAAGATCGGATTCGGGGTGCCGCAAACGCAATCTGAGCGCGTGTAGGAGCTGCCTCTTGGCGCCCCGAACCATGCGGTCGGCCTTCTTCCGGTCCAACGGATGTACTCCCTTGGCGCGCTTGTCGTCACCGTACAGGAAATCCCCGACAACCGGATGCCCTTTTTTGGCGAAGTGGACCCTGATCTGGTGCGTGCGTCCGGTCTCGAGTTCCACTTCACAGTATTGCGCGAAACCGAAGTCTTCCAATACGCGATATCGGGTGGTAGCGGTCCGACCTCCTTGATCCACAACCGCCATCTTGTGCCGCTGGGTCGGATGCCGTCCGATATCCCCCGACAGGACATCCTCGTCCTGCACCCAGCTCCCCCACGAAACCGCTCGATAGGTACGACCCATATCCCTGGTTTGCAGCTGGTCGGATAGTGACCGTTGGGCGTTGTCGGTCAAGGCCACCGCCATCAAACCGGTAGTATCCTTGTCCAGCCGGTGAACGATTCCCGGGCGAAGGACATCTCCGGTCCGGGCCAGCTTTTTGCAATGATACAAAAGGGCGTTCACCAGAGTCCCATCGGGATGACCGGTCGCCGGATGAACAACCATGTCCGCCGGTTTATTCACGACCAGGATCGATTCGTCCTGGTGGATGATATCCAGGGGAATATCCTGGGGCAGGGCTTCCAGGGGCTGGAGCGGTAGAGGCGAAAAATCAACCTTGTCGCCCACCTGAATTCGAAACCCCTTCTGCCGATCTCTGCCGTTGACCCGGGCCCGGTCCGCTTCGACATCAGCCTGGACCCTGGTGCGGGAAAGGTCCGGACAGCGGGACACCAGAAAAGTGTCCAACCGCATTCCGTCATCGTCCGGTTCAACCGTGAACTGGAAGGAAGGGGATTCGGATTCACTCATTGGGGTCAGCCTCCTCGATCGGCTGGATCGGCTGGATCAGCTCGGCCGGGTCATCCGCCCGTTCCACCGAACCTTCAGTGGAATTTCCGCGGTCCCGAAATCCCTCCACCAAGAGACAGAGAAAGAGCAGAGCCCCGCCTACCGAAACACCCATGTCCGCCACGTTGAAGGTATAGAAACGATGGGTCCCGATTCCCACATCGATAAAATCGACGACAAACCCACCGTAGAAGATGCGGTCCACCAGGTTGCCCAGGGCCCCGCCCAGAATAGCCGCCATGGCGGCCCGGCGCAGCCGGAGTTTCGGATCCGTGGTAAGGAAAAGGTAGATCAGAAAAAGAGAAGCCAGGATGCTGACGGAAACCAGAACCGTTCGCCCCAGAGGGAACAATCCCATCGCTGAGCCGGGATTGCGCACATAGGCGAAACGGAGCAGATCGCCAATTATCTCAATCTTGGCGCGAAGCACCTCTTCGTTGGCCAGCACGATACGCTTGGAAACGAAATCGATCACCAGGACCAGCGGCACCCACACCCAGACAGGGAAAAAACGGCGTCCCATCAGATGGTCCCCGCCTCTTCCTTCTCCTTGCATTCAATGCAAAGCCGGGTATACGGAAGCCTCCTGAGGCGAGGCAATGCGATGGCGCGGGTACATTCCTGACAATTCCCGTAGGTTCCATCCTCGATTCGCCGCAGGGCTTCCTCAATATTATAAAGGTAGCGCCCCTCGGTCTTGGCGAACTTGATCGTGGTCTCGTACTGGAACTCGTCCGAACCCTGGTCGGCCATGTGATTGGAGTGGGCCTTGCCCGTTTCCAATCCGGACTGGTCGTCGGTGTGCATGATGATCTTCTCATGCTGCGCCAGGGATTGCGTCACCCGCTCCTTTTCCTCCAGGAGAAGCTTCCGGAATCTTTGGAGTTCGGTCTTCCGCATCGGGTCCCTCCCGTTAGGAGATCAGGCCTTGCCCAGGGCAATTCCGATCTCGTTTTCATCAATTGTGAATGTGTCTTTATAATCGAAGTCGCCGCTTGAGGCAATGCTTTGCGCAAGAGTCTCGGCCTGGATTCGTTCGGCGAAGAGACTCACCATTTCCCGAATCGGTTCTCCGCCTTCGATACGCAGGTTGATCCGGTCGGAAACTTCAAGTCCACTTTTCTTGCGCAGGTTCTGGACCTTGTTGATGATCTCCCGGCAAAGACCTTCCTGACGCAAAGCATCCGTCAAGGTAGTATCCAGGGCAACCGTCAGACCTTGTTCGCCCGTGGCCACGAAAGGAGCCACGCCCTCCTGAAGCACCTGCACCTCCTCGAAAGTGAACTCGGTGGGCTTTCCCTCGAACTGGAGAGCCACTCGCCCCGCGGATCTCAAGGCCAGGATCTCATCCGAAGTCATGGCCTTGATGCAGGCCGCGGCCTGGGGAGCCTGTTTGCCGAAGCGGGGACCAAGAGCCCGATAATTGGCCTTGGTTTCCAACCGGGCCACCTCGCGCGGGTCCTCCACCGTTCCGATCTCCTTGACGTTCAGTTCACTCGCCACGTAACCCACCAAACGCTCGTCAGCCATCAGCAGAGCCGCCCGATCATCGTTTGCATGGAGCAGTAGGCGTCCCAGCGGCTGTCGGGTTTTGAGGCTTGCTTCCTGTCTGAGGCTGCGCCCAAGTCCCACCACGGCCTGGGCCGCGGCCATGGCTCGTTCCAATTCCTCATCAACCAGGGACTGGTCGGACGTCGGAAAATCCTGAAGGTGGACGGAGCCTTCCGGGTCACGGTGGGCGGTCAATCCCCGATAAATTTCCTCGGCGGCAAAGGGGATGAATGGAGCCAGCAGACGGAGGCTGGTTTCCATTACCGTGTAGAGGGTGGTAAAGGCGGCCCGTTTGTCCGCCGTCATTTCGCCCTTCCAGAACCGGCGGCGGCTGAGTCGCACGTACCAGTTGCTGACATCGTCCATGAGGAAGAATGCGATGGCTTTGGCGGCCCGTGTAAGATGCAGCGTCTCCAGATCCTCTGCGACGGCTGCCGAAACACTCTGTAACCGGCTCAGAATCCAACGGTCCAGGAGATCAGGGGAGGTTTGCGGTTCCGGCTCGATTACGAAGTCGTCCAGGTTGGCGTACAAGGTGAAGAAATTATAGGTGTTCTCCACCGTAGCCAGCAATTTACGTTGCGCTTCCTTTACCCCGCCGCGATCAAACTTTGTTGGGACCCAGACCGGACTGCTGGTAATCATGTACCAGCGAAGGGGGTCGGCTCCCTCGGTACGGAGGATATCCATGGGGTCGACCGCATTGCCCTGGCTCTTGGACATCTTCTTGCCCTTGGCATCCAAAACCAGCTCGTTCACCAGACAGCTCTTGTAACTGCTCTTGCCGAACAGAAAGGTGCTGATGACCAGCATCGTGTAGAACCAGCCACGGGTCTGGTCGATCCCTTCGCTGATGAAGTCCGCGGGGAACTGGTTTTTGAACAATTCCTCGTTCTCGAAAGGATAGTGATACTGGGCGAAGGGCATGCTGCCCGAGTCAAACCAGCAATCGATTACCTCGGGAGTGCGAACCATCGTCCCGGCACAACCGTCCTTGGTGCAAGCAAAGGAAATGTCGTCCACGTGCGGGCGATGCAGATCCAGTTCGGATTGGTCCCGGTCGGTCAGTTCTCCCAGGTCGGCCCGGCAGGTCGGCAGGTGAAGGTGGCCGCAATCGGAGCAGATCCAGATATTCAGGGGCGTACCCCAGAAGCGGTTCCGACTCAGGGACCAGTCTATGTTGCCGGCCAGCCAGTTGCCGAAGCGGCCGCTGCCCACCTCGGCCGGAGCCCAGGTGATCTCTGCATTAGCCTTGACCAGTTGGTCCCGCATCTCGCTAGTGCGGATGAACCAGCTAGGTGTAGCGAAATATATGAGAGGGTTGTCGCACCGGTCATGGTAGGGATAATCGTGCGAGTAGGTCTGCCGGGCCAAAAGTTTACCCTCATCCTTGAGGTGTCGAATGATCTTCGGATCGGCTTTTTTGACATTCATCCCGGCCCAGGGCTCCACTTCGGGAGTGAATTGACCGTGGGAATCGACGGGCTTGAAAAAGGCCAGATTCTCCTTCTTGCCTACCTGATAATCATCTTCACCAAAGGCCGGAGCCATGTGGACGATGCCCGTTCCCGAATCAAGGGTCACGAAGTCGGCTTCAACGATCACGAAGGCCCGCTCATCGCCGGGCGACACGAATGGCAGCAGCTGTTCGTAACTTCGGCCCAGCAGTTCGGTCCCCTTGAATGTTTCCAGGACCTCCATCTCTTCCTCGACTCCCAGCAGCTCCGCCAGGATACCCACCCTCGCTTCGGCCAGGATAAACACCTCGTCGAGGTGCCGCACCCTCACGTAATCGAAATCCGCCCCCACGGCCAGCGCCACATTGGACGGCAACGTCCAGGGCGTCGTGGTCCAGGTCAGGAAGTACTCGTCCCGATCGGCAGCCCTCAGCTTGACGTAGATGCTCGGGTCCTGGACCGTCCGGTAACTGTTGGCCATTTCGTGGCTGGAAATGGGTGTCGAACAGACCGGACAGTAGGGCACAACCTTGTGTCCCTTGTACAGCAGCCCCTCGTCGTGGAACTTGCGCAGGATCCACCAGACCGTTTCGATATAGTTGTTGTCGTAGGTAATGTAGGGATCGTCCAGATCGACCCAGTAACCCACCCGTTCGGTGAACTCGTCCCAGTCGCTCTTGCAAGTCCAGACGCTCTGGCGGCACTTGTCGTTGAAAGGCGCCAGCCCGAATTCCTCGATGGCCTGGGCCCCCTGGATGTCGAGTGTCTTCTCCACGGCCCGTTCGACGGGCAAGCCGTGCGTGTCCCAACCGGCCTTGCGAACAACCCGGTGCCCGGTCATGGTCTTGAAACGGCACATGATGTCCTTGCACAGCCTGGCCATCACGTGATGAACCCCGGGTAGACCGTTGGCTGTCGGGGGTCCTTCATAGAAAACCCAGTCCGGAGCCCCTTCCCTGGCGGCTATGCTCCGCCGGAATACATCATGTTCCTTCCAGAAGCGGTTGATGATTTCCTCGGAGTGAGCGTCGTGGAACTTGCGGGCCAGAGCAGGATAACGCACTTCGCCTCTCGACGGAGTGCCGTTTCCGTTGCCGGTCGGGGAAACCTTGGCTGCTTCAGGGGCGGGGTCGTGGGACATCTTCTTCGTTCTCTCTTTTCCCGTGGGGCCGCGGGCATGCCGGATCCGGAATTTTTAGAGTTCCACTTTGCTTAGGAACCCGGTTACCAGGGCTTCCAAATTTGGTTGAGCTGAATTGGCCACTTGGATGATCGACTCAACGTTGGCCGGTTTCAGGGCATCGGGAAAACATGAATCGGTAATCACTTGAATCCCAACTACGCGCATTCCACCGTGAACAGCCACCAGACACTCCGGGACGCTGGACATTCCGACCGTATCGGCGCCGATGGCCCGCAAAAAACGGTACTCGGCTCCGGTCTCCAGATTCGGTCCGGCCACGGCCACATAGACCGCCCGCTTCAGGGGAATTTTTCCCTCCAGGGCCACCGATTCCATGGTCGCCAGCAGGGCCCGGTCATAGGGCTCGGACATGTCCGGGAAACGAGGTCCCAGACGGTCTTCATTCGGACCGACCAGGGGGTTGTCACCCATCAGGTTGATGTGATCGGTGATCACGGCCAGGTCGCCGGGGGCAAACTGCGGATTCATGCCTCCGACGGCGTTGCTCATCAGGAGGGCTTTTGCACCCAGAGCCTTCATCACCCGCACGGGCAGAGTGATCTCCTCCATGGTATAGCCCTCATAAAAATGTACGCGGCCCTGCATGGCCAGAACCCTGCGTCCTCCGAGGGTGCCCAGCACAAGATTGCCTGCATGGCTGGTCGCCGTGGAGGCCACAAAGTGGGGAACTTCGGTATATGGTATTGTACAAACGGTTTCGATCCGCTCACCGAGTTCGCCCAACCCCGTACCCAGGATCAACCCGATTTCCGGTTCAAAATCAGTCTTGCCCCTGATGAAAGCGGCGGCGGCCTCAATTTTTGTCCATAGCGAGTTCAAACCTGACCTCCGGATCTCGAGCATGGCCCGATTCTCGTCGTTCCCTCCAGAATACCGTGAAAACAGGGACGTGACAACTTAACATGGCCTTTGCAGGCCACCAAGGAAAAAGGCGGGAATCCATGGATTCCCGCCCAGTAACCCTAAATTTAAGCTTGAATCAGATGTTCAAGGTCTCGGTAGTGATCTCATCACGGTTCTGCTCTTGATTCGGCTCTTGATTTGAGTCTTGTTTTGACTCCTGGTGTTCCGAATTGACTTTTTCGCCTTCGGATTCCTGATTCTGGTTATGCCATTGTAGTGGATTATCCGGTGTATTCTCCCCATCCTGGAGCCAGTCACGGTGTTGCACATCGTTTTCGGGCTTTGGGCCCTGTTCCGGAGTGTGATCCTGGGCTGGTGCCTGAGCCGGAATCCCAGCTTCAGGGGCCGTTTCGCTTTCGTTCCGGGAAGTAGCAGGGTTGTAGCTCCTCCAAACATCCACCTTCGGGCTGTTGGCGGAATTCCCACTATCGATCGTTGGTGGATTTTCGGGCTGCTCCTGTTGTTCCGGCTGGATCATGGCTTCCACAATGGTTTCCACAGCGGCTTCCTTTTCGACCTCCGGCTCCTTGGAGACCGTGACTTCCTCAAC
This sequence comes from Gemmatimonadales bacterium, assembly GCA_019038745.1. GTDB lineage: Bacteria > Krumholzibacteriota > Krumholzibacteriia > LZORAL124-64-63 > LZORAL124-64-63 > JANTGJ01. The sequence goes on along the minus strand of JAHOYV010000044.1, from coordinate 14,125 downwards.
GGAATCCACAATTCCGGTCAAGCGATCATCCAGGTCCTTGAAATCCGCCCGATGGGACTCGATGAATTGGATCTGGGATTCAGCCAAACTCTTGAACCTGCCCAGATAGTTCTCTTTCTCCTTGCGCAACCCCTCCAGCTCCCTGCGAAATCCCTCGGTCCGCAAACGGCATTCCTGCATAATCTGCTTGGCCTGCAGCTTGGCGTCTTGAAGGATCAGATCGCCTTCCTTGTTGGCATTCTCCCTCGTCTCCTGCATTAGCTTCTCGGCGGTCATCAGGGTGTCTCGAAGGGTGCGTTCCATTGTTTGGTATTCGGTGATTTTTCCATCCAGATGCATCACGTGTTCCCGTATCTGCTTGTTGTCGACGAGCACTATTTCATACTCATCGGCCAAGGTGGCCAGAAAGGCACGGACCTCATCACAATCGAAACCACGGACGGAGCGACGGAATTCCTGTTTGCGGACGTCAAGTGGAGTAATCCTCATTGTAATCTCCTGGTTCAAGAAAATGACAACCGTGATCCGATGGCCAAGGCCTCCAAAGACCTCACAATAGCTCAATATTCTAGATCAGGTCCCGGTTTGGACAATCAATTTCATCAGGAGTTGTATCAAAAGCCATGCCAAAATAGGGGAAAGGTCGATTCCACGCAGGGGGATCAGGGATCGGATAGGGGCAAGCACCATCTCAGTCATTCGAATGATCATTATTAGAATTTCATTACGAGGCCGGGGGTTGACCCAACCCAGTAATATCCGCAGTAAAATGAGCCAGGAAAACATCTGCAGAATGGCCAACAACAACTTTTGGATGCTCATTTCTTCACCCTGGATAGAAACCATCGAAACTAACGATTCTTCAAACTGAACGCTCACCAAAAATTGCGCCACCCACCCGAATGAGGGTCGACCCCTCGGCGATGGCCTCTTCAAAATCGCCGCTCATGCCCATGCTCAATTCGGGTAGGGAAAGACCGGAGAACTTCCGAGCGGCTCCGGCCAGCTCACGCAGAGAAGCGAATGTTTTCCTCAATTCAGTTTCAGTAGCCCCGAACCGGCCCATCCCCATCAAACCGCCAAGCTCGAGTCCGGGCAACGCCCCTATATTGGCAGCCGCTTCGACCACTTCTTCCGGGGTGAACCCGTGTTTCTGTTTTTCCCGGGAAATATTCACTTCCAGCAGAATGCGCTCGGTCCTGTTGCCTTCCTCGGCCGTCCGAGAAAGTCGTTGGGCGAGCTTCACCGAATCAACGCCATGCAGAAGGTCGAAGTTACCTCCGACCCGACCGACCTTGTTTCCCTGCAGATGTCCAATGAAATGCCAAACCACGCGGTCTGTGGGCAGCCCTGCCTCGGTCAGCGCGACCGACAATTCGGCTTGGCGGTCAAGGGCATCCTGCACCCGATTTTCGCCCAGGTCCCACTGCCCGGCCTGGCAAACGTCAACCAGCAGTGGTAGGGGTATCCGTTTGGAGACCGCCACCAACTTGACCGACCTCGGGGTCCGGCCGGCCCGGGCACAGGCGGTATCGATCCTCTCCCGCACCCGCTCCAAGTTCTCCTGGACCCTCGATCCGGTCATGACCGTGGCCTACCTCCAGCGCAGAAGCATTGTGGCGGGATCAAGTTCCATTTGGACTTCGGCAATCTCTTCGTTGGCGTGTTCCTTGGAAATCTTGACCTTTATCTGATTGCTTTCAGGACACAAGTGGACAATCACGTCCAGCAATTCGTCAAACCTGGCTACGGTGGAAGGAACCCCTCGCTCGTCCATCTCCTGACCCTCGCGATGTGTGTTGCTGCTGGTCCATACCTCGGCGTCCCATTCTCCCGCCAACTTGCGCATCCCTTCAATTTCCCACTTCTCGGTACTCTCGAAGCGGGGTGTTCCATCCATGATCACCATATCCGGCTCGAAACCGGCCGCCTCTTTCAGGAAAGCTACGGACTTCTCCAGCTTCTCCAAGGAGAACTGCTTGCGGTTGTACACCAGGATGTGGCGGTTCCGTTCCATTTTCAGCTGACGCTGGGGAACTTCCCTGGCCTTGAGGGAACGAGCCATGGCGTGGAATATCTGATCGAAGAAATTGTGGATGTGTTCCACCGATTCCTTAGTGGAAATGTAGAGGACCTTTTTGCCCTGCATGAGTTGATCCACCGCCAGCCCGATCAGGAATCCGGTCTTGCCGACGCCAGCGCGGGACAGTACGACACCAAGATTGCCTGTACCGAGTCCGTCCCCGATGGCGCGATCGAAGATGCGGATGGGGCTGCGCTGGATCATGTTCTTTTCCGTCATTTCAAATTCCTCACTCGCTGGTGTATGCAGCCTGATTGCTCAGATCACTTTCCCTGGGCCCTGCGTTCTTGGTAGTCTTTGACCAGTTCCTCGGCCACCTCCGTCGGAGCGGGGGCGTAGCGGGCGAATTCCATCGTGAACTCGGCCTTGCCCTGGGTGGCTGATCTCAACACCGAAGCGTAGCCGAACATCTCGGCCAAGGGGACGTTGGAGTCCACTCGAATGAAACCATCGTCCTCGGTCGTACCCACGATCACGCCTCGCCTTTGCATCAGGGTCTTGATTATTTCACCCTGGAACTCACTGGGACCCTCGATGGAAACCAGCATCAGGGGCTCCAGTGCCACTGGTTTGCCCTGAAGGTAGAATTCGCGGAAGGCTGCCCGGCAGGCGGTTTGGAAAGCCATGTCGGAAGAGTCCACGTTGTGGAAGGCTCCGTCTTCCAGGGTCACGGCAAAACCCTGAATAGGGTGACCGATGTAGCGACCCTCGGGGAGGGACATCTCGAAGCCTTTCCTGCAGGCTCCTATATACTCGGTGGGGATCCGCCCCCCCACGACCTTGCTTTCGAAGAAGAACTCTCCTTTTTCGCCAGGGCCCATGGTGCCCTGGACCTTGGCGTACTGGCCGGAGCCGCCGGTCTGTTTCTTATGTGTATAGTTGAAAGCCACCGGCCGGGTCATCGTTTCCCGGTACTTGACCTGGGGCATACCTGTGGCCACACTGGCGTTGAATTCCCGCTTGATTCGCTCAATATAGACCTCCAAATGGAGCTCCCCCATACCACTGATGATGGTGTCACCGGTCTCATCGTCCACCGCGGTACGGAAAGTGGGATCCTCCCGCGTAAAGCGGTGCAGGGCCTTGCTCATCCTGTCGGCTGCCTTGTTGTCCTCCGGCGTAATGGCAAGACTGACCACGGGTTCGGGCACGTGCATGCTTGACAGGGAGATTCTTTCGCCCGAAGTGAACGTGTCACCGCTGGCGCAATCGACCCCGAACAGGGCAATGATGTCACCGGCCCCGGCCTGTTCGATCTCTTCCATCTGGTCCGCGTGCATGCGGCCCAGGCGACCGACCTTCACCTTTTTCCCCGTGCGGCTGTTGTAGATGTCGACACCTTTTTTCAGGACACCCTGATACACGCGCACATAGGTAAGCTGCCCGTAGAGACCTTCCTCAAGCTTGAAGGCGTTGGCCACCAGGGCATCCCCCGGAGCGTTGCTCAGGACAAACTCTTCTTCCTCGCCCCCGGCAACCACCTCAAGAGCAGTGTTCTGGATATCAGTCGGTGAGGGCATGTAGCGCATCACGGCATCCAGAAGGAGTTGAACGCCCTTGTTCTTGTAGGCGCTGCCCATAAAGACGGGAGTCAGTTCGTTGGCCAAAACACCGGCGCGGACCGCTTGGTGGATCAATTCCTCGGTAACGTTTCCCTCCAGGATAGCCTCCATCAAATCGTCGCTGAACATGGAAACTGCATCCAGCATTGCTTCACGCCGGGCCTCGGCCTCTACCAGCAATGGGCCCGGAATATCGGCCTCGGCCACGGTTTCACCGCTCTCCCCTTCAAAGCGTATGGCCTTCATCCGGACCAGGTCCACCACGCCCTCGAGTTTGTCCTCAAGACCGATGGGAATCTGCAACATCACCGCGTTATGCTTCAACTTGTCGCGCAACTGTTCGGCGACCCGGGCAGGATTCGCACCCGAACGATCGCACTTGTTGACGAAGGCTATCCTGGGCACGCTGTAGCGCTTCATCTGGCGATCGACCGTGATGGACTGGCTTTGCACTCCGGCCACCGCACAGAGTACCAGGACGGCGCCATCCAACACCTTCAGGGCCCGCTCCACCTCTATGGTGAAATCCACGTGGCCAGGAGTGTCGATGACATTTACGTGGTAGCCCTTCCAAACCGTGTAGGTCGCCGCACTCTGGATAGTGATACCGCGTTCGCGCTCCAGTTCCATGGAGTCCATCGTGGCACCGACGCCATCCTTGCCCTTGACCTCGTGGATTGCGCGAATGCGCCCGGTATAGAAAAGGATTCTCTCGGTCAGCGTTGTTTTGCCCGAATCAATGTGGGCGCTGATGCCGATGTTCCTGATCTTGTTCAATTCTTCGATCATGTCTTCATCCCGGTTTCCGGCGGCATCAACCACCGGTGTTCATAAGGAGGTCCCATTGTTTACCCAGCTTCTCAAAAATCATGATGTCCAAAACACCAGTAAGTTGGGTACAAGAAAGCCACGTCCCCCCAGAACAAGATGCGAAGCAGGTAGGCGTGGCGCGGCGGGATTATAGACCAGAAGTCCGGGAAAAGCAAATCTGGACCAACGATTACTGAAATCCTCCGTTTCGGTCCCTTACCCGGTCAATACATGTAGTGATCGATCAGCATTTCTTTGTCCTTGCCCTCAGCCTTGACGACTTCCAGGTCCCTGTAGCACAGCTGAGATGAATAATGAGGGGTGATTACCCGAATCGTGCCGCCGAGTTTCGGAAATCCGAAACTCGGCGTCCATCGTGCAACAACAATATCTTCGCCAAAACGATTCCTAGTAACGCTTGGCCATTTCTTCCAGTGACACGATCGGCACCTTGTCGGCCCAACCGGCCTGCCCGAAGGAGATCATCCTGGCCTTGACCACTTCGGCCATGGCGATTCGAGCCGGCTTCATGTAATCCCGCGGATCGAACTTGCCAGGTGTCTCGGAGAACACCTTGCGGATCGCGCCGGTGACTGCCAGGCGGTTGTCGGTATCCACGTTGATTTTGCGCACGCCGTGCTTGATACCTTGTTGAATGGCTTCCACGGGCACCCCGTAGGACTCCTTCAACTCGCCCCCGTACTGGTTGATGATGTCCACCAGTTCGCGGGGAACCGAGCTGGAACCGTGCATAACCAAGTGCGTGTTCGGCAGACGGCTGTGGATATTTTCGATGACGTCCATCTTCAATACATCACCGGTGGGCTTCTCCTTGAACTTGTAGGCGCCGTGACTGGTGCCGATGGCCACGGCCAGCGCATCGCAACCGGTTTCTTCAGCAAAACGCTGGGCTTCTTCGGGATCCGTCAGGTGTTCCAAGACCTCGTCATCGCTCAAACCGGCTCCATGCCCATCCTCGATGCCGCCCAAACAGCCAATCTCAGCTTCAACGGAAACACCCAGGGCGTGGGCCTTGGCCACCACCTGTTTGGTTACATCCACATTGTACTCGTAGGTGGATGGGGCCTTGCCGTCCTCCTGCAGGGAGCCGTCCATCATCACCGATGTAAAGCCCTGATCAATGGCGCTGAAGCAGGTCGCGGGGCTGTTACCGTGATCCTGGTGCATGGCGATGGGAATCCGGGGATTCAACTCGGCGGTCGCCAGCATCAGGTGGCGCAGGTAGTTGTCGTTGGAAAAGGCCCGAGCGCCACGGCTGGCCTGAACGATCACTGGACTATTGGTCTCGGTAGCCGCCATCATGATGGCCTGGATCTGCTCCATATTATTCACGTTGAAGGCACCGACGCCGTAGCCGTTCTCGGCCGCATGGTCGAGCATGACACGCATGGGAATCAGAGGCATGATTCTCTCCTTCGCGGAAATTGTCCGGCCTCGGCAAGCCGGTCTGCAGCAACGCCCACCCTATCCCCCGGAAGTCCGGGATCCGTACCAGTAGGCGCGGAATGAATTATCCCGGTCAACCTATACCAACCTTGGTATTGGGACTAGCGGAAATATAGGGGGGTGAATTTCACAGGGGGAATAACCAAGAGCGGACATAAGGTCGCAGGCTGTTGAGCGCGGATTGAAATCGGGCTTCTGCCATTTTCCCTGATTTCGGAGATTGCGCATCGCCGACAACTGTTTATCATGATGCACTCCTGCAAACCGAAAGGGTTTCTCTACGCCATGATCTTTCCGCACGTTCGCCCCGTAATTGCCGCCTTGTTTTTCCTGTTGGCCCCAACCACTGGAATCGGCCAGAGTCCCGTGAGGGTCGTCGTCAGCATCCTGCCTCAAGTATGGTTCGCCGAAAAGATCGGGGGCCGGGAAATCCAAGTCTCGGTTCTGGTGGGACCCGGACAATCTCCAGCTACTTACGACCCCAGCGCCAGGCAAATGGTTCTACTTCAGGAAGCCGAACTCTTTATTCACGCTGGAGTTCCCTTCGAGAAGGGATTGTTGCCCAGGATCAACCGTTTGGCAGAAGGCCCTTCCATTACCGGAGTCCCACCCTCTGTTCATTCTCCCGGACACGATAATATCAGCCACGATCATGACGGACTGGATCCTCACTCCTGGTTGGATCCACTACAGGCGCAGGTCCTGGCCGACACCCTGTGTGCCGCCTTCTGCCGACTCAGACCGGAATCCGAGGCATTATTCCTTTCCCGTCGGAAAGAGTTGCGCGCTACACTTGAAAACCTGGACAATGAGTTGCGGGGGATCCTCTCTCCCCACGAGGGCAAAGAATTTTTCGTATTCCACCCGGCCTTCGGGCACTTTGCCGCAGCCTATGGTCTTACCCAGATCCCCATTGAGGCCGGTGGCCATGAGCCAGGCGCACGGCATCTGGCCGAAGTCATGGACCACGCTCGCAGGGCGGGAGCATCGGCCATCATCGTGCAGCCTCAATTCTCCAGAAAATCTGCTTCCGCAGTAGCCCAGTCCCTGGATTTGGAGGTAATTGTCCTGGACCCCCTGGCCCGTCGATATGATGACAACTTGCGGAAAATCGCCCACACGATGATCGACCTTTTCGCCAAGACTACCCAAAGAAATCCGACCGGGGAGACCGCCCCATGAAGCCTGTGATTCGCTGCTCGAAAATGCAGTTTGCCTACGACCGGAAACCGGTCCTGGACAACGTGAACATCAGCATCCCCGATGGGGATTTCGTCTGCGTGGTCGGTCCCAACGGCAGCGGCAAAACAACTCTTCTCAAGCTGGTTTTGGGCCTCTTGAAGCCCACTATCGGTCGAATCGAGGTTTTTGGTGATCCCCCGGACCAGGGCCGCCGCCTGATCGGCTACGTGCCCCAGAATTCTCAGCTGGATCCTCTCTTCCCGGTCACAGCCCTTGACGTGACCTTGATGGGCCGCCTGGGCCGCACGCGGCCCTTCGGAGCCTGGTTGGGCGATGATAAGCAACGGGCCAGGGAAGCCCTGGCCGAGGTGGGTTTGGCTGATCACCACGGACAGCACTTTGCTTCACTGAGCGGCGGACAAAAACAGCGCGTATTGATCGCCCGCGCCCTGGCCAGCGATCCCAGAATGCTGCTCCTGGACGAACCAACCGCCGGACTGGACGCCCATATCGAAGAGAGTTTCTACCGCTTGTTACAGTCCCTGAACGAGAAGTTGACCATCGTTCTTGTCTCACACGACCTGGGCTTTGTATCCGGTTTCGTCAAAAGTGTGATCTGTGTGGGACGGGAGGTTGTGGTGCATCCTACCAGTGACATCACCGGTCAGGTGATCGCCGACCTGTACGGCAGCGACATGCGATTGGTTCGTCACGATCACCGTTGCAGCGATGGAGGGCATCAATGTTAGCGCCCCCCGGATTTGAATTCTTCGGTGCATTACTGGATCATGCCTTCCTTCGTTACGCACTGCTGGCCGGGATCCTGGCCAGCATATCCTGTGGAGTGGTCGGCAGCTTCGTGGTGATTCGTCGCATCAGCTACATCGCAGGCGGCATCGCCCACTCGATCCTGGCGGGCCTGGGTCTGGCTCACTACCTGCAGGTGGTTCACGGTGTAACCTGGTTGTCTCCCATGGCCGGCTCGATCCTGGCCGCGCTTGTTTCTGCGGCAATTATCGGCTGGGTGAGCCTGCGCTTGCACCAGCGGGAAGACACGGTCATCGGTGCGGTCTGGGCCCTGGGAATGGCGACTGGCATCATCCTGATTTCCCGAACTCCCGGCTATACCAGCGATCTGATGAGTTATCTCTTCGGCAATATCCTGATGATCGGCCAGAGAGATCTTTGGCTGATCGGCGGCCTGGCCGTTTTCGTGTTGATCGTGGTGGCCCTATTTCACAAGCAGCTACTGGCCGTTTGCTTCGACCCCGAGTTCGCTACCCTGCGCGGGGTGCGTGTGCAGCCGTTCTACTTCCTCTTGTTGGGACTGACGGCTTTGACGGTAGTGCTTCTTGTGTCGGTTGTGGGCATAATCCTGGTGATTGCCCTGCTGACGTTGCCCGCGGCCATGGCTAATCTTTTTGCTCGCCGGCTGTGGCAGATGATGGCTCTGGCTGCTTTGTTCTGTGCTGTTTTGACTACGGGAGGGCTGGCCTTGAGTTATGGACCGGATCTTCCGGCCGGGGCAGTCACGATTCTACTGACTGGGGTTAGTTATTTTTTGGTGGTTGGGTTGCGACGGAAGGGATAGCCCAGGAGACGACAGACTGGTAGCGGAAAAAACGAACCGCCTTGCCTGCAGCAGACACCCTAGCGGTTCGTTCAACTTTCAATGGTGGAGGCGGCGGGAATCGAACCCGCGTCCGTAACCGGTACTCCGCAAGCGTCTACATGCTTAGCTCCCTGTTATTTAACCGAAGAGGGGGCCAGGGTGCGCGCCACCAAGCCGGCTAGTTCCACTTAAATTTCGCCCGTTCCCCAGGAACCTGAGCACGGACTATTCACCGAAAACGGCGCCCCTTGAGATCAGTTCGGTGACCCCCCGACCTCGGGACGGGCTGCTTGATTTAAGCAGCCAGTGCGAAATTGTTTTCGTCACTTATTGGTTTTTCCACCGATTAACGAGATAGATGGAATCTCGGCATGCAGCCCACGGTCCCCCGACCACGTCGAAGCCAGGTCGCCCCCAACGCGTCAGCCCAGGATCGGGCTTGCTTTATCAAGATAGCACGGAATCGGGACTTCGCCACCCAGGATTGTCCGATATATACCAATCCTTACTTATAAACAGTGAGAGCCGATTGTTCGAGGTAACGGTCTTACCAGGTCATGATCCGGATCCCCGGCCGTGAGAGCAACTCCTCCACGAGGGGAAATTCTGCGATCCCCATACGCGCGGGTAACCGATCGGTATCCAGTCCCAGCAGCTTCAAACACTCGGCACCCGCCAAGCCATTTCCGCCTTCGCCCAGGAATCCTTCAAGCAGAACGGACAAGGGTTTGCCGGCAATCGGACAGAGCGCACCCCCAATTTTCGAATCCAGTACGCCGACCCCGTCGACGTTCAGAAAGAGGGTTACGTCCCAACCGGCGGCCAGAAACTTGCGGCCCATGCGAAGGGCCTTGCCAACGTTGGCCGGTTCACTGGAAATCAAGTTGATCAGCAGGATTTTATCGGATTTTTTGTTCATGGTTTTCCTCTCAAATTCCTAATCACATCAAAACAGGCACTACCAAAACATGCCGCAGCAAAACATTTGAGTCCAAGAATAGAATCACTTATTATATAAATCAATTGATTCGGAATTCAATTGACTCTTTACCCGGATAATTCTCCGGATGGACTCTCCAGGGAGGCCCGACATGCCAGACACCGATCATCCCGAACCCAGATTAAAGCATTTTCCCATCGCCCTCATCCCCTCGGTCATGGGCCTGACCGGGCTGGTCATCGTTTTCTTCAAGGCCCAACACACCCTGCACCTGGAATGGCCTTTGGCAAAATGGCTCCTGTTTGCGGTCACCGCCTGGTTTCTTTTCATTCTAGCCGTCTACGGCCTGAAAACAGCAAAGTACACTGCCCAGGCGGTAAAGGATTTCCAGCATCCCATTCGAATTAACTTCTTCCCGGGAATTTCGATTTGCTTCCTGTTGGGAGCCATCGCCTACACTGAACTGGGCTGGTTCAGCGTAGCCAGGACCTTGTGGTGGATCGGCGCTCCGTTGCACCTGGTCCTGCTCCTGACCATCCTCTACGGATGGTTCCACAAGCCCCACAAGCTGCTTTCATTCAATCCTGCCTGGTTCATCCCGGTCGTGGGTCCCCTCCTGGTGCCCGTTGTCGGCGGACAGTACGCTCATCCGGAAATTTCCTGGTTTTTCTTTGCAATCGGCCTGATCTACTGGCTCTCGCTGATGGCGGTGCTGCTCAACCGGATCTTCTTCCACGATCCTTTGCCCCGCAAGCTGTTGCCCACCCTGTTCATCCTGATCGCCCCGCCTGCGGTGGGCTTCATTGCCTACGTGAAAATGACGGGGGATGTAGACACCTTCGCCCGCATCCTCCTCTACTTCGGAATATTCACAACCCTGATGATGTTGACGATGGTGGACCAGTTCCGCAAGGTGCCGTACTTCGTTTCGTGGTGGGGATACACATTCCCCCTGGCGTCGTTGACGCTTTCACTCTTCCTGATGTATCAGAAGTCGAACCTGGCCATGTTCAAAGCCGGCGCATTGGTAATGACTGCGGTAACTACGGTGGTTGTCGTCTGGGTGCTGATCAGAACTATTCACACTGCGACACTGGGCAAGATCTGCGTGCCGGAGGATTGATCGAAAATAGCTAGAGAGGGAAATCGTTGTTGTCAAAGTGTTTTACAGGGACAACTGGGGATCTCTATACCCTTTGGAAACTACAAGTTTTCTAACTCAAGGTTATTGGACAAGAAACCTGCCTGGCCGAAGTCTGAATATGTTCCCCCGTCTCATAATCCAGTGTAGACCCATGCAGGCTGTGAGGAATGGAAAAAACCACAAAAACAATCAACATGGCAGCCACGGCCCACCAACGTCCGACCGCGCGGCCGGGAGCAGCCCCACGCGTACGCCAAGTGGCAAGCACCCAAACCAATACAGCAGCAGCCAACTTGTTGTCTGTCAGATCCTCCCCCAGGGGCCAGCCCGTCCAATACGCGTCAAAAGCGTATTTCTGCACAATGGGTCCCAAAATAAACCCACCTACGGTCAACCAACAAAGTGCAATCAGGGAATGTTTGGCCAAGGAAGGTCCGGAGGCCAAGGCCTCGAAGCCTGCCCTCGAAGAATACAACATGCCGCCGAACATCAGAATGATGTGAATCAGCAGGACCACAAAGGGTACATCACCCTTGAAACGGGCCACCGCCGCCTCGTCAGCAGGTTTTCGGAAACTCTGATCACCATTCTCCAATTCGACATAATACTCTACCTTGCCGGCCATTCCTTGACGTGGCAGGGTGGTTTCCAGGGTAGTGCTCGGAGTTCCCTCGCCCGGAACCAGCGGAATCTCAACCCACTCATCGTTGGTGGGATAGCGACGCCAGACGACCTTGCCCGTAACCTCAGGGCTACCAACCTGGATGATCACCGGCAGGTCTCGGGTGATGCTATGGGTCCGCAACAGACGGCTCTTTACTTGCACGCCACCCAGATCCTCGTTGAAACGGATCGGGTAACTGGGGCCGGTCATCCGTTGAAACAGGGCCGAAGCCAGGGTAACGATGACGGCCAGGGTCCACAGCATTTTTCCACTATTCACGAGGCACCTCACGAGGCGAAGGTCAGTTGAAATGGAGCCGGCCACATTCCCGGCCGGCTCTCTGGATCAGGCACCATATTTCTTGATCGCCGAATTCAACCTCGGCAACATGGCAAAGATGAACGCAGCCACACCGAGGATGGCGATGGCCAAGACCACAAAAACCTGGGTCCCGGCTTCCAAACCGCTGATAAAGCCAGACATCTTATTGCCGACAGCCGTGGCCAAAAACCAGCCGCCCATCATCAGGCCGACCAGGCGCTTAGGAGAAAGTTTGGTCACCAGGGACAAGCCCATGGGCGACAAGCACAACTCCCCGAAGGTAATTATCAAGTAGTAACCGATCAGCCAGAGCATGGATATCTTGCTGCTCCCACTTCCACCAAGATACGCACCCCAGGCCACCACCAGCAATGAAATGGCGGTGATGATCATGCCCAGAAATATCTTGCGCGCGGTGCTGACCGCCTGGCCTCTTTTGGCCATGAAGGCAAAGAACCAGACTACCAGGGGTGTGCAGATAACGACGAAGATAGGGTTGAAGAACCCGGTGATCATCTCCGCATTCAGCAGGCGTACGAACTTGCCGGGGACAAGTCGCGCCGCTCCTGGTTCAGCCCCCGCGTACACCTCGTCGTAGGTATGCTGGCTGACCATCACCACCGAAGTTTCTTGGCCCTCTATGGTACGGCTAAGAGCTACTTCTCCCCTATTTTCCGAGTTCTCCGGAACAATCTTTACCGAAGTAGTGGCCACACCGTGATTATCGCTTTCGATGGTGATCTTCACCGTCTCGTCGGGAAAAACTTTGCAGGCCAGGTTGCTTTCAAGTCCTTCCTGACCGGAGAAATCGTTCACCGTCACGCCACCAGCGGGATTAGCTCGAAAATCATCAACAACACTTTCACTCAGGATGCGGGCGCCGAACATGGCCTCGGTATCGTCCGCAACCACGAGCAGAGTACGTTCATCGGGACGCGGCAAATCCGGTCCAGCGTTTGAATAGTAGGAGGGCATGGCCTTCTGGGCGTAGAACTCGGTGGCTGAGGGAATCCACTCGGCCCGTCGGTCGGTGTTGTCCTCGGCAAAGACGGTGATCAGACCGCCGCTCAAATGCAACACCATGAAGAAGGCTCCACCGGCAATGTACACCGGAATGAGGGCGCCCATACCTGGCCTTTCCTCTGGAGTAGCCTTTTTCACCAACATGGCGAAGTAGGCGCCGATGGGCAGCATACCCACCAGAAAACCAAAGGTAATCGGACCGATAGTGTCATTCACCAAGGGGATCAGACCACCCAGGAAATAGCCGGCAACACCAAATACAGCGGCCGGCAACAGGATAATCATCGTCATCTGTTTAAGACCGAAATCACCCTCGGCGATCTCTGGTTTGCGATCGGCTGCGGCCAAACCCTTCCAACTGAAAACCAGCACAGCCACTCCGATGAGCATACCCACTCCTGCGGCGGTGAAGGCCATATTGAAGCTCCACAAATTCCTCAAGGGAGCTGCCAGCAGAGCGCTGATCGTGGCCCCGACGTTGATGCCCATATAGAAGATATTGAACCCCGCATCACGACGGCTGTCGTCCGGGGCGTAAAGGTTGCCCACCATGGCCGAAATATTTGGCTTGAAAAATCCGTTGCCGAAACAGATCAGGGCCAGCCCGACATAAAAGGTGGGCAAGCTGCGCACACCCAGGGCGAAGTAGCCTGCGGCCATGAGAAGACCACCGATGAGCACCGCGCGACGGTAGCCCAAAAGACGGTCGGCGATCATGCCACCAATAAAGGGGGTAAAGTAAACCAGAGCCATATAGGTGCCGTAAATCTCGGCGGCCTTGCCACGGGAAAAACCCAGGCCTCCACGCTCGGTGTCGATGATATAGAGGAAGAGGATGCCGAGCATAAGGTAGAATCCCAAACGCTCCCACATTTCGGTGAAAGAGAGTGAGTACAGACCCTTGGGATGGCCTTTTTGAACTTGGGCTGTGGACATCGCCGCCTCCGGGTTTTGGGAAACCCCATTTTGGAACGGATGAAAAAATGGGCGGTTTCCTCATCAGGAAACCGCCCAGCGATTCCGTGGTCCCTGCATGATAGCCCAAAAGGCTACCTCAAACCACTGCTTTTTCCCCTTATGACCAAAACGCTGTGCATCCGGGAAGGATTATTCCACCCCGTGCATCATCTTGTTCAAAGGCTTGGACAGCAAGATCAGCAACACTCCGATTCCTACCGTCACCCACCCCATCTTCCCGTAGAGGGTTACGTACTGGGCCAGGCCCTCGGCCGGAGTGAGGTCCACGACCGATTCGCCTTCGCCACCGGTCAATTTGGCCAGGGCGGCTGCAACGTACATGCTGAAGGCAAAGCTCAG
>JAHOYV010000022.1 GCA_019038745.1 Gemmatimonadales bacterium | reverse complement strand
GTGGACTGGGCAGACCTTAACATCTGCTCGTCGGTCATGACGTTTTCGGATACCATTTGGCCCGATTTCGCCAAAAGCGACCCGACCTTGTGCAGGTTGGGAGCCGTCTGGGTTGCGTATACCTCCGCAGCCTTCTGCATCCCGGCCACATCATTGTTGTTCATCTCGATAAATCCGTCGATCCCCGCCAAAACCTTGTGGGCCGAAGGCTTGATTTCTTTGATGAAATAGCTTCTGGCAGCCAAAGTGTCATTAGTCGCCAGCATCTCTGCCACGTGTACGGCCCCGGTGTGAAGGTGGACATGGTCTTTCTCCACCCGGTTCCAGATGGCGGCGAATCGAGGATCTGAATCCTTGTTGGCCAGCGTTCCCTCGCTGTACAGCCACTCGCCAAACTCACACTTGTGTGGATCCGTTTCCACGCTGAGAGTCAATCCCTCTTCCACGAAGACATCCTTCACCTTGCCGGTCCATAGGAGGTGGCCCGTCTTGGATTCCCGCAGGAAGCCGCCCAATTGGATGTCGGCCGGCACGAACACCTTGCCGATTTCAATGGCTGATTCATGCAGATGATTGTGGGGTTCCTCTATCTGGGCCATCAGCCCATCCAGACCAGGGACCATTGCCTCGGCGATTTTTCTATCCTCGCTGTAATACCACTTACCAAAGGCACACTGCTGAGGATCGGTTTGGACATTCAGCTCGGTAACTTCTTCATCGTGGATCAGGTCGGCAACCTGTCCAGCCCATTTCAAGTGGTCGACTTCCCTCTCGACCATCAGCGCCTTCAGCTGGTTCCCGTCGATTACCTCCGTAGCGTTGGTCACGATTCCGCTGATTCCAGTAAGGGACCATACCCCGACTACGCACAGCAGCAACAAAATCGTTCCGAAACCAACTCCGATTTTCTTTCCCAAGCTCCATTTGGCAAACATCATTGTCCTCCCAGTTACGCTGCATATTGGAGCATTGCAATATTTTTGCCCCAAGTTATAACCCCTACGCACCACTTATCGATCGATAGAGGCTTTCCTTAACCCGAAACATCCCCAAAAACACTAGGGGAAACCCTAGAACCCCCTAATTTGATAGGATTTACGGAAATTTTACTAATCCCTTCGAAAAAAAATTTTGCGGAAAGATAAATGTAGGGTCTGAAACAACTAAGGGATTCTCTTGCCTAGCCTCGAACCATGAGTTTTGATGGTTGAGCTCAACAAAAGATGAAATTCAGAAAGGATGGAACCAGCAACAATTTCTTGATAGGATTAGTTTTAATCGCTCTTTGTTTGTTCCTTGACCCGGTGAATTCCAATGATTTCAAGAACCAACCTCATCAAGAGCACCATCCTATTCACCCTGGTCTTGTTGTTTTGCGGGCCCGCCTTCGGCCAGCGCCCCGAGCCGGAAGTGTACGGGGAGTTTCAGGGCGATCCCATGTATACGCTGCTTCCGCCCGACGCCATTCCCGCCATCGACGAGCCCGAATACCTGACTGGCGACGAAGCCTCCGCTCAGATGGATCCTGGTGAAACCATCATGGGGATCGCCACCAAAGCGGGAGCTGTTTGCTGGTCAACCTGGCATTTGGATGAACACGAAATCGTCAATGACTTCATCGGAGATACGCCGATCGCGGCCTCCTGGTGACCCCTTTGCCATACGGGCGTGGTGCACGCCCGCACAGTCGGTGATCAAACCTTGAGCTTCATCGTTTCGGGGAAACTCTGGCGCAACAGCCTGGTCATGATGGATCGGGAAACCAGTTCCCTCTGGAGCCACATCACCGGCAAATGTCTGGATGGGGAACTGGCTGGCAGCCGCCTGGATCAACTACCCTCGGTTCAAACTTCCTGGAAACTCTGGCAGTCGGCACATCCTGAAACACGGGTTCTAAAAAAATCCGAGGAAATTACATCTTCCAAGTATCAGAAGTATTTCGACAACCCGGAAATGATAGGGATCCTGCCCATGACCTGGCAACAGGATCGCCTGCCCGGTAAAACCCTGATCCACGGCCTGCTGGTCAATGATTCGGCCTTGGCGATCCTGGATGATTCCGTGAATAGCGACTCACCGCTGGAAGTAGATTTGAACGGCCTGACCGTGGCCGTCCACCGGGACAAGGACGGCGGAGTACGCGCCGTCCGCCCGGACACGGGCGAAAAACTTTTGATCCGCCTGGCCTACTGGTTTGCCTGGAGTGCCTACTTCCCGGAAACAGGCATCTATCCCGCCCCTGCGTTTCAGGAGGATTGATTTACGTTGAGGCACTCCCCTCCTTGATCTTGTTCAGGGCGCTGCCGGCCTGGAACCAGGAGATCTGCTCTTCAGTCAGAGTGTGGTTTACCGAAAAATTGTCGATTGAGCCATCGGCATGATGCAGAGCTACCTGCAGTTGACGTCCAGGAGCGAAATCGGCCAACCCGGTGATATCGAACCGGTCACCCTCCCGTACCTTATCGTAATCCGAAGGGGCGGCGAATGTCAGCGGCAGGATGCCCTGCTTCTTCAAATTCGTCTCGTGGATGCGGGCAAAGCTGCGCACTATGACCACGGCACAGCCCAGATGTCTGGGCTCCATTGCCGCGTGTTCCCGTGAAGAACCTTCACCGTAATTTTCGTCCCCGATCACAACCCAGCGCAGGCCGCGTGCCTTGTAATCGCGGGCAGTAGCGGGCACTTCGCCGTACTGGGCGGTCTCAATATTCTTGACGCTGTTGGTCTCCTCGGTGAAGGCGTTCACCGCTCCGATCAACATGTTGTTGCTGATGTTGTCCAGGTGTCCGCGGAACTTCAGCCAGGGCCCGGCCATGGAGATGTGGTCCGTAGTGCATTTGCCCAAGGCCTTGATCAGCAGGGGCAGGCCCAGGTAGTCGTTGCCGTCCCATGTGCTGAAGGGTTCCAGCAACGCAAGACGCTCGCTGTTGGAATTAACGGCCACCGAAACCTGCGCCCGGTCCGTCGGAGGACTCTGGTATCCGCCCTCGGGCCGAACAAACCCGTCGCCCGGAATTTGATCCGCCGCGGCAGGAGCCTCCAGCATAACCTCTTCCCCGTTTTCGTTCACAATGGGGTCGGTCATGGGATTCCAGTCCAGGCGACCGCTTAACCCGTAGGCCATCACGGTCTCAGGACTGCCGATGAAGGCGTGAGTGTTGGGATTGCCGTCGGCGCGCTTCTTGAAATTGCGGTTGAAGCTGGTGACGATGGAATTTCGTTCGTCCCCCTTCATGTCATCGCGCTGCCACTGGCCGATGCACGGCCCGCAGGCGTTGGTCAGCACGGTAGCCCCCAATTCCTCCAGGATGGCCAGCTGACCATCTCGCTTGATGGTCTCGTAGATGTTGTCCGAGCCCGGGCTGACCCAAAGCTGGGCCTTCATCTTGAGACCCTTGGCCAGCGCCTGTTCGGCCACATCCGTAGCCCGACAGATATCCTCGTAGGAGCTGTTGGTGCAGCTGCCGATCAGAGCCGCTGTCAGTTCCTTGGGATACCCCTCCCGCTGACAATCGGCGGCCATCCGTCCTACCGGATGGGCGATGTCCGGAGAGTGGGGCCCGACCAAGTGAGGCTCCAGGGTCGACAAGTCGATCTCCACGATCTGGTCGTAGAAATCGGCCGGATTCTCGGCCACTTCGGGGTCGGCGGTCAAAAGATCAGTATTGGCGTCGGCCAAGTCGGCCAGGTCGGCCCGGGCGGTCGCCTTGAGATATTCGGCCATGTGCCCATCGTAGGGAAAAATGCTGGTCGTGGCTCCCAGCTCGGCTCCCATGTTGGTGATCGTGGCCTTGCCTGTGCAGCTGAGGGCCGCGGCACCCGGTCCAAAGTATTCGACAATGGCGTTGGTGCCGCCTTTGACCGTCAGAATGCCCAGCAATTTGAGGATTACATCTTTGGGAGCGGCCCAACCATTTAATGCGCCCGTCAGCTTCACACCGATAAGCTTGGGGTCCTTCACTTCCCAGTTCATGCCCACCATGACGTCCACCGCGTCGGCACCGCCCACGCCGCAAGCGACCATGCCGAGGCCACCGGCATTGGGGGTATGACTGTCCGTTCCTATGATCAATCCGCCGGGGAACGCGTAGTTCTCCAGCACGATCTGGTGGATGATTCCCGAGCCGGGCCTCCAAAAGCCCAGGTTGTACCGGGCGGCAGCCGAGCTGAGGAAATCGTACACTTCCCGGTTCTGATCCAGAGCGTGGGCCTTGTCGAACTCGGCGCCCTTGCGACCCAACAGGAGGTGGTCGCAGTGTACCGTCGAGGGGACGGCGGCTTCGTCTCTGCCGGCTTGCATGAACTGAAGAATGGCCATCTGGGCTGTAGCATCCTGCATCGCCACCCGGTCCGGATTCAGGGCCAGAGTGGCTTCGCCCCGCTCAAGGTCCTGATTCTGAGGATCAGCCAAATGCCCGAATACGACCTTCTCCGCCAAAGTCAGGGGTCGACCCAGACGTTTGCGTACCACGTCCAACCGTGACCGCGACTTGTCGTAAACATTCTTAACCATTTGGGGGGTCGTTTCGATGGCCATTATCGGATTCCTCCTGGGCCTGCCGGGGCAGACTGACTCTGGGCTCGGACGCCGCCAAAGACGGATTCGACAAACGTCAGGAAAATATTCTGCTCGCAATATAGATCAACACCTCCCTTTTTTCCTGTTAAATGTCGGCATTATTGTCGAGGGTTTCCGAGGTGACCCCTTAATTCAAACCAACGAGCGGAAAAACATTGGACCACCCATTCCTCTTCTATGGCGAGACCATGGCGATCCTGGCCGCCGTCATCTTCTCGTGGACCAGCATCTTTTTCACGACCGCAGGCCAACGTTTGGGCGTTACCACGGTAAACCTGTTGCGACTACCCAGCGGCGCCCTGTGTCTGCTCCTTTCCCACCTCGTCCTGACCGGCCGAATCTGGCCGGAAGGAATGGCCTGGAGCCAGCAAATGTGGATTGGTTTGAGCGGAGTCGTCGGCCTGGCCATAGGAGACTCGGCCCTTTTCAAGGCCTTCACCACCATCGGGCCCCGGCGTTCAATGGCCGTAATGGCTCTGGCCCCCGTTTTTACCGTAATCCTGGCCTGGAGTTTGCTGGACGAACACTTGAGTCTTTGGGCGATGGCTGGAATCGTCATTGTTATCGGTGGCGTGGTGATGGCCTCGATCGGCAAAGCCGAAGGCAGTGGCATCTTTGGGACCATCGACCCCCGGATTTTGCGAACCGGACTCCTTCTGGCCCTGATTGCCTCTGCCGGGCAGGGGCTGGGCAGCGCATTTGCCAAGTTGGGTATGACCGGCAGCACCCCTGCCGGAATGGACGCTCCACAAATTGAGGGGGTCGACCCACTGGGCGCTACCCTGGTACGAATGGTTTGGGCGGCGGTCGCCTACTGGTTGGTTGTTTTCCCCCGCCAGGATGTCCGTCGGTTGGCCCGGAGTCTGAATGACCCTAAAGGCGTCGGCGCGTTGGTCATCGCGATTTTGATGGGGCCTTTCATCTCGGTCTGGATTTCGGTTGTGGCAATCAAGAATACCGAGGCGGGAATCGCCCAGGTGCTGCTCGGGATGGTGCCGATTTTCGTGATCCTTCCAGCCTGGATCGTATACAGGGACAAACCATCGTTGCGCAGCATTATTGGTATTATCGTGGCCATCGGCGGGGGTGCTTTGCTATTCTTGAGATGAGACATTAGTGGGTAGAAGGCCATAGCGAAAGTAACGCGAGGCAAGGTTCCATCGTGAAAGGAATCCGATGAAGAAGCTGCGCAAGATCCTGCTCGTTACAGTCGGAATAATCGCTGGACTATTTCTGCTGCTGGTGATCGGTTTCAAATTCTTCTTCCCGGTTGAGAAAGCCAAGAATTTCGCCCTGGCCCAAGCGTCGGAAATATTTGGCCGCGAAGTAAGCATCGGTCGCGTCGATCTCTCCCTGGCCGGGGGGCTCGGGTTGCGGCTGATCGACGTAAAAGTGGACAACCCCGCCGGCTTCGAGGGTGAACCCTTTCTGACGACCGAGGATATCGATTTCAAAGTGGCCATCATTCCCTTGTTGAAGGGGGAGATCAGCGCCCAACGCCTGATCCTCAACCGGCCGGTGATCCACGCCCTCAAACGAGTCGACGGGACCGACAACTTTACTTTTCCCGGCCAAAGCCCCACCCCTGCTCCCAGTGCCGACAGTCGAACGGACGGACCCGAACCCGTGACCGCCTCCATAGACCGAATCCAAATCGTCGACGGGTTGGTTGTATTCCTGGATGAAAATACCGGGACCGGGGCCCGCCTAGCCGGTCTGGATATGCAGTCCAGTTTGGAGAGTCCCGCTTCCAGCCTTTTGCGTGCTGTTGGAACAGCCCAAGTCGACAGTCTCCTTGTGCTGGGCGATGCAACCTTGCCGAATCTCACACCCCATCTGGAATTCACCATCGAGTACGATCAGGCCACCACGGAAATAATAATCGAAAGCATGGATCTGGACCTGAATTCCATCGTTCTTTCCCTGACCGGCGTTCTTTCTGGCAGAGGGGACGAACTTACAGCCCGATGCCACTTGTCGGCCCAGCGGATTACAAGCGAACAGATCCTGGCCCTGGCCCCGCCCGAGATAATCACACAATTGAAAGACACTCGGATTTCCGGAGAGATCGCCCTGGCCTGCGACCTGGATTTCGCACCGGGGCGGGATGATCCTCTCGATTACCAGGGCACCCTGACCTTGAACGATCTGGTGTTGGAACAGAAAGACATTCCCGCCAACATCGCGGTTCTGGAAGCCAAAACCACTTTCAAACCAAACCACCTGGAGTTCACGATCCTGGAAGCCACAGCTGGCGGCAAACCTCTGACCGGCGCAATCACGGTCCGGGATTTTATGGAACCTGAAGTCAGTGGACATCTTTCCGGCGCGGTGGATCTGGCCATGGCCGAACCGTTCCTTGAGCCCCAGCTCAAAGCCACCTTGGCCGGCCTCGCCGGCTTTGCGGTGGAATTCAGCGCCAGCCTGCCCGGCCCCAAAACCAGTTCGACAGCCAGTCCTCTACCCAGCCCGCCACTTGGCACCATACTCGGTCTGAACAACCTCCAGCTTTCCGGCCAGCTAACCCTGAGCAATGTTCGATTCAGCGCTGCCACTCTTCCCGAGCCCGTCGAAAAATTGGAAAGCAGCCTGGAATTCGATCTGGATCGGATCACCGTCCAAAACCTGGAAGCGATGACCCCTTCCAGCGTTTTCTCCTTGTCTGGAACCCTGGATAATCCGTTCCCCTATTTTCTACCCCCCGAGCTGCGTGACAACACTGCCGTGGCGACCAAACCCGAGGTGGATTTCGCTCTGAAGTCTCGGCGCCTGGATATCGACCGGCTCTTCCCTACGGCCAGTCCCGGGGCGGCTACCGTTCCCACTACCGCTCCCGGCGATTCGGTCATCCTGATCGAATTTCCCGATCTGGTGGGCCAAGGTACCGTGGTCATCGACACTCTGATCTACAGTAAGGTGGAGTTCACCGCCATCACCGCACGGGTCGAAATCATGGATCGCCGGATCGACTGCCTGGACGCACAAGCCCGCGTCTACACCGGGCGGGCCTCCGGCCACACCGGCATCGATCTGAACGATATTCAGCAACCCCGGTACAGCGGCAGTTTCTCCGCCGAACAGATCGAGGCCCATGATTTCCTGGACCGATTCACGGAATTCGGCGGGTTGTTTTACGGAAAATTCAATCTGGCCGGCGAATTCTCCGCAGCCGGCTTGGACCCTGTCGACATCCAACAATCCCTCACGCTGGATTCCCTGGCCGATATGAACAACGGCAAAGTGGTCACTTCCGGTTCCACCTATACGGCACTCAGCGCCTTGGCCGACAAGGTGGGACAAACGCTGCAGCAGGAACAAGGTCTGAAAAACCTTTCAACCTCAATCCGGGCTGAAAACGGGAAAGTGATCCTGGAGAAACTGAGAACAGGCCTGGGATCGTTTGGCGATTTGACTCTCGGCGGCTCCTATGGACTTGACGGAGCCATGGATTTCAAAGGGTCCTTGCTGCTCTCGTCCGGCCAAACCCGCAAGTTACTGGAATCGGGTGGATTGATCGGAAAAATGGCCGGACTGCTGGGAGGCCAAAATCCCGACCGGATTGCTCTGCCCCTTTCGGTCAGTGGGTTCCTAAAACATCCCAAAATGAAAATCGACTACTCAGCCCTGACGAAGGAGGCCAAAGAAAATCTACAAGAGGACCTTAAGGAGGATCTTAAGGAGGACCTGGGCAAAAAACTCAAGGGCCTGTTCAAATAGCCTGGTTTTACCTGAAAGAGACTCAACCGGGAGAGCCTGCCAGCAAGAGCTTATTTAACAGCAAATTGTAAGCAATTAAGTGTTTGCCCCAACCAACATCCAGTTGGTTTATTAACTATTTTTCAATTAACCCATTGCGGATATTCTGATTTAGATATAAGATGTTTATGCTCCCTTTTGTCAGACACAATGTTAGATATTGAACTTTGGGAGCCGGCACTATTATCACAGCAGCTTGAGCTTCTCTGCATTTCGCCTTTTGCGTGTATGGGGTTCCATCACTTTGCTGGATTCTCTACGGGCGACGATATGCTCTGGAAGGACAACTCGTCAAACTTCGCCGGCTCCCTTAGGTATAATCCTTAGGCATAATTGGCTGGAAAATAATAGTTCTAGACACTTGCCCCCCTTTTCTTAAACCCTTAATATTATAACCCGACTTAACAGATTTTGATCTCCCGAAAGCGACACCCCAGGTGAAGACCAGGTCATCCGGAACCGTTTTATTGGTGGCTCTTACCTTGCTGGTGGCATGGCCCAGTGCGGTTCTGTGGAGCGAACCTGCAGATTTTGATCCATCCCGTGATTTTCTTGATCCCAATGGTATCCACATCATGGACGGATCCTTCGTGCTGGACATCGGCGATTTGCGGGTGAACATCACCAACCATGGACTGATTGGGTCCCAATACTCCGCGGGTTTTACATACAGCCATGCCTCGAGCGGGGAATGGCCGGGTGGAACAGGCAACGAATATCTCTGGGGTGCCGGGTTATGGGTCGGGGCCACGCGGAGTGGAGCTGCATCAGTTACTACCGGACAATACGACCGGGAATTGCGACCCTCGGACAAGCTCATGGACACTATCTACGAAGCCCGTGCGGGCATTGTCCAACGACCGACCCTCCAGATCAAGTCTACCGGAAAACGACGACCCACCTACTTCTCCGATGACGATGGGGACGGACTGGAAGACGAAGAAATTCTTAACGGACTGGATGACGATGGGGACGGTCAGGTTGACGAGGATTTCGGCCAATTGGGTGACCAGATGTTCACCTGCACCATGTTTGACAATCTTCGCTTGGTCCAGGAAATCTATCCTGAGCATAACCCGCTTGACCTGAAGGTCGTCCAAAAAGCCTTCAGTTGGGACCTGGGCCTTAAACAGAATATCGTCGGCCTGGATTTCACTGTTTCCAACATCGGACACGAGCGCCTTGACGACGTGTACCTCGGCTTCTACGTCGACTGCGATATCCAGCGGCGGAATGCAGGGACCAATCAACCCGACGATCTGGCCGGGTGTTTTTCAGGAATCATCCGCGCAGAGGACAGCTTTTTCTACCGGGTCGAAATGGGCTATATGTGGGATGGAGCGGAAGAGGATCCCCTGCCTGGCTATTTCGGAGCCCTGTTGTGCAACCACAAAACCGCCTTCGACGGAGTCACTGCCCCCTTTTATCCCAAGATCAATTCCTTCCAGATATTCGCGACCAATGCCTCGGTCAACCAGGATGGGGAACCCCATATAGATGCGGACCGCTACCACCTCATGAGCCTTGACCAGCACGACAGGAATACTTACGACCATGAGTCCGGTGACTTGAAATTTCTGATCTCCAGCGGGCCATTCAGCCCCCTGGAGGTAAATGACAGCCTGGAATACCAGTTGGCTTTGGTGGCCGGCAGAGGGCTGGATGGTCTTTTGGCCACAGCCGTCGAAGCGGCCCGAATCAATGCCGGACGCTGGTTTGACATGGATGACAACTGGTCCACTGGCCAGTACGGAAGGGAAACCCTGGTTTGCCTGGGAGACTACCCATTGTCCCGCATAGGAAAAGACCCCATTCTAGGTCATCGGCTCAATTTCATGGATGATTCTTGCACTGGGGGCTACCCCATCATGTTTCAGGATATCGTGGGTCCCGAAACTCTGGAAGTTTTTGGCGATCACGGCCTGTGCGTATATGTCAACATGGACAACTGCACCGAATGCCTGCGTGGAACCGGCCAGGAATGCGATCCCCAATTATTCTTCTCCCGTCGCCCCTTTTATAGCACCGGTAGGGGGGGAAGAGAAACCAACTTTCGCTGGGCCCTGCCCTACGGGACAAAAACACCGCCCATGGCACCCAAGGCCCGCGTCGTTCCCGGCGACCGGCAGGTTGAAATTTTCTGGGATAACCGTAGCGAAGTTGAACCTGACCCGTTTTACCGGGTTTACGACTTCGAATCCTATCGCATTTGGAGGGTCATGGACTGGGTGCCAGCCGGTGATATGTTGGAGGATTCTGCTCCACCTATGGAGAAATGGGGCATGATCGGGGAATACGACATTGTCAACCAAATCCCACCCGGACTCGGCAATTCCACCCTGGGCACTCCGTGCGGCCGCAACACGGGACTGGAACCTATCCTCTACGAACCCACCTGCTTGACCGACGGCCGCTTCATCGGCTTGGCCGAGATCATCCAGAACTTGGTAGATTCCGATCCCTTCAATATGTGGTATACAATGCCCCCTGTCCGTCGTCCCAACGGCCAGATAATACCCGGCAGGGAGGATCTGATCCCCTGGGAATCACATCCCACAGTCCTGGACACCTTTTTCGCCGTAACTCCAAGGGAAGCCGACCCCCAGGCGGGGATCATCGGCAAGCTGCCCACCCGCTACTATCACTACATTGACAAGGAAGTCCCCAACGGGTTCGCCACCTACTATGCGGTGGTTGCCCGCGACCACATTCTGGAATACGATGGCAATCAGTACAGGCCCGCCGGGGCGGGAATCGAGGAAGACCCTTCCAACCACTTCATCCGGACAATACCCAGCCCAGTTCCCCAAACCGTCACCGCCCGCAATTCGATGGGAAATAATATCTACGTTTATCCCAATCCAGCCACCCGGAAGGCCTTGGAGGAATTCCAATCCCGGGAACCCTCCCACATTGACCCCACCGGCGTTCGAGTGATGTTCAACAATCTGCCCTTGGCCCACAACACGATCAAAATCTACACGGTGGCCGGAGATTTGATCCAGACCCTTTCCCATGATGGCTATTCCGAAGGGGGCGCCACCTCCTGGAACCTGGTCAGCAGAAACGGGCAAGAGGTGGTCAGCGGCATCTATCTTTATTCGATCCACTCCGATGTAGACGGCTTTGATCCATTCAGAGGGAGATTTGTCGTCATTTGGTAAAGCCATCGGTAGGTCATCGGTAGGTCATCGGAATAGGGCCATCAGGTAAGCTCTTCGGTCCCCCCCTCAGTCGGCATGGAAGCTCATCCCCTTTTTTTCAATGAGGTCCAGATCGAATTCCGCCATGGCCGGACAGTAGTATTTTTCCAGATATTTTCGGAAAGGAGCGAAGGATTCGGCCAGGCCGTCAGGCAATCGGATCCCGGAAAAAGGCACACCTTCGTCCACTCGCTTGAGGCGGCCGATTTCGTCCCGCCAGATCCGGGCTGCTTCAGGGTTCCCTGCTTTTTCCAATGCAACGGCGTGGTTCTCCATCAGGGTAGACATGAGGCGCAATTTTTTGCCGCGGTAGCCATGCCCGTTCCGGCTGTCGATCCCGGTGTTGGGTTCTTTTTCCAAATATGAATTAAAGGCCAGGATGTAGATCCAGGTGTACTCGCCCATACCCATCCCGTGTTCGTGCAAGGCTTGATTCCGAACCCTGGTCACCTCTCCCAAAGCGCTGACCAGGCCGAAAACCGCCCCCATTACACCTTTGACACCGCCCATCACCTCACCGATTTGAGGATCTCCCTCTCCGCTGTCCAACTCCTCCATGGCCTGAAAATCGGACACGAAACCCTCAAATTGGCTGCAGGACCCCATTAGCTCCTGCCGAACCGCGAGAAATGCCTTGATCCGCTGGGGGGTGAGCCGGGGAGGTGGGGTGAAATCTTCACGGGCCCCAAACTCGGCCGCCAATTCCTTTTGGGCATTTACGGCCTTGTTCATCGGCCGGGTCATGAAGAGCGCCCCACCGACCGACAACAATATCGACAGCAGGATGGAAACCCCGCATCCGGCTCCGCAGCCGATAAGCCATTTTTTTCCCGTTCCCGCCAAATCGAATCTCCCTGATCTAAATTCTCCTGGACCCACTCATCCCGTTTCGCCTAACCCCAACGAAAAAAAGGGAAGATGTGTTGCAATGAATTACCCGGAAAACGGTTTTCGCGGGCCGGATTTGAATTCCACTCCGCTCTCCCACATCTCCCGCAAGTAGCCCACGAGAGCCCGGAGGATCCCCTTGAAAATCCGGACATCGTCGGACAGTAATTCGTGGAATTCGTCCCTGTCGATTTTAAGAATACTGGAATCCTCGATCGCAGTGGCGGTCGCGAAACAAGGCTCTTCGTTGAAGAACTCCAGACCGGCGATAGGGTCCAGAGGGCCGGCCCTCACCACCTCCCTGCCCTGGCGGTGCTGAGAGATCAACCCGTCAAGGACGAGATAGAAGGCTCCCGGCTCATCACCCTCCTGGAAGATGTCGTCCCCGGCGAGCACTGAAACCTGGTGAGCGATCCCGGCCAACATGCCGAGCTGATCCGTTGGGATTTCCGAGAAGAAATCAACCTTCTGCAGAACCAGGGCCTTTTCGAGGGTACTCAGCATGTCCACTCCTGTTCGCTGCAGAAAACGATCGGTATCCGGATTCTCAACCCCGGCACCGGCAAAAACCGCACAAGCTGCCAGCCAAGTGTCACAACTGGCTCCCAGATAATCCAGAGCATCTTGTGTTCCGTGAATACTTGGGCCAGGATCAACCCCCACTTCCCGCAACTGGCTATCCGAAGGAATTCCCTTCTCAGGAAAATCCATCAACAGGTCCATTTGCTTCCTGTGTTGCCCAACCAAAAGGTTGTCCAGGAACTCCCTGGCATTGGCCCTCGCCACACGCCGCCCACCCTCAATACCCCGATACGCCTTCAACAGATCGCCCGCGGGATACCGCAGACCCAACATCCGGAACACACTCTCCATGCGCATCTGTTGCATTTCCCGGAGGGCGGTCCCCAACAAGGTAAAACGATCTCCCGGCTCCTTGATCAACTCTCCCAGTCGGGCGAGTTTGAAAACCCGACCTACCTCGATCACAATTTCCCTGTTGACTACTTCAGCGGGGAAGTGCAGCCCCCCCGACCGGGTCCGCAGTTTGCCCAGAGCCTTCAGGGCTTCATAACGCAATTCGGGTTGGTGGCCGGTTAGGTGGCGAAGTAGAATATCAACACTCCCCTGTCGGGGGATTTTCGCCAGAATACGGGTGATCTCCA
The DNA here is from genome assembly GCA_019038745.1 of Gemmatimonadales bacterium. GTDB lineage: Bacteria > Krumholzibacteriota > Krumholzibacteriia > LZORAL124-64-63 > LZORAL124-64-63 > JANTGJ01. The sequence continues at coordinate 115,620 of JAHOYV010000022.1, read as the reverse complement.
CCCGCTGACGCACGGGGCTGTCCACCCGAAAAAAGGTGGCTTTCAGATCCTCCAAGACCGCTTCGTTCTGAATTGCAAGGGAAACCAGAGCCTTCCGGGAATCGACCTGAAACGGCCCAATCGACAACCTCTCCACCAGTCCAGCCGTCCAGGCCACATCACCCCGGCGGGAAATCCCCGCAATGGCTGCTTGAACCACCGCCTGATCCGGGTCCGCCATTAATTCGCTCCAGAGTTCTTCATCGCAACCAATCGGCACCCAAGGCAGACCCGCAAGAATGGCCCGGCCCTCCGTTCCGGAATCATCCTGATCGTTCAACACCTCCTCGACTACCAGGCGGTTGACCAGGTGTTGGAAATCCTCCTCATCCGCGTGACTGGAAATGAAGGCCAGGGAAGCGTTGCGGCAACGCGGTTCTCCGGCAAGCATTTCGGCCAGGAACTTGCGCGGACGACCCCGACTTGAGCCATGACGCTCAAGAAAATCGAGAGCGGCCACTCGGACACTCAGGTCGGGATCGCGCATCAGGGACTCTGCGGCGGAGTTGTCATCCGCTCCCCCATTTTCGGCCAGGACTTCCAGGGCCAGGCGCCGAATGGTCCCGGACTCGTGGTCCAGCAGGGGACGCACGCTTTCGGTCAATCCCGGTGCCTTTACACCACGCAACATCTTCAGCGCGTAGATGATCTCCCGCCGCAGATCGCTGCCCAGATTTGCGATCAGGATCTGGGCCGAAGTAGGATCGTCGATCCGGACCTTCAGCTCCTCGGGATTGATCTCCCGGCGGGACAAGGCCCGGCGGAATGATTCCACGTACTCGCGGCGCATCATCAGAACCAGCAGGATCCACAGGAGCAGCAAAAACAATGTCACCAGAGCCAAGGACCGCAAGCCCATACCCAGCGCTCCGGTGCAAAGCAACAACATCCCGCCGGCTAACCCCCGCGCCAATCGATGAACCAGGACATCCATGAAAACCTTGGTTCGCTTCTTAAGGGCCAGGGGAATGGGCAGAAAAAGGAGCTCCCGACTTGTTTGATTCAGAGAATATTTGAAGGTAATTTCGCCCCCGCGCAGGAATATCCCCGCGGCCAATCCCGGGATCAGGAACATGCCGACCGCTCCCAAACCCAGGAAGGCGGGCAGAAGGATCAGGGCACCACCAACGCCCAAACGTCGAAATACATGGGTAGACAGGAGTAGCTGTACAACCAGTGAAAGCAGGCTCATCCTGCCATAGAATCGGCCCAGAAAAGAAGTCAGATCGGATTCCCCGGGGTAGGCTGCCCAGCTTACGGACATGAACTGGAAATCCACGAACGAACTCGTCATAACGGTCAAGGATATTATCCCGATCGTCAGCAGCAAGTGCCGCGAACGGAGCAGAGAAAGTAGGGGATAGCAGAGACGTCCCGACTGTTCTTCTTCGGGAGCCTCTTCCATCCGGGCTTCCCTCGATAGAGGAAGTCCCCTCAGGACGAACCAACCCAGCACCCCCGAGAGGCCCAGGGCCACCAGACTGATAAGAACCAGGCTGGAAGTCGGCAAACCCATATTGTCAACGAGCCGGTTCGTCAATTCCCCCCCGGCGAAAGCTCCGGCGATACCACCGACCCCCAGCAGCGGGAAAAGCCGCTTGGCCTGCGAAGCGTCAAAAACAGCATTGGCCAGGAGCCAGAACTGGCTGGTCACCATCCCCCCCGTAACGCCGGTCCAGGCATAGAAAAGGTAGTAAACCCAGTTCTGATCGAACTCCAGAATCCGGTACAAGCCCAGCAGACCGGCCATCAGACAGAGGATGGTGAGAATTGATACCCTTTGTAATCGGTAATGCCGGCCAACGCGTGTATAGAGCACTGCAACGGGAGCAGCAACCAGGGCCGTCAAAAGATAGACCCATGGTAACTGCGCCGGCTCCAGATTCACCAGAAAGAGGGAATCCCGGGCTGGACGCAGGAGGTAAATGGAGACCAGGACCAGGAAATAGTTGCCGAACATGGCCAGAGCCAAGCGGCGTTCACTGGGACGGACATCCAGGAATCCGCTCAACAACCAGCTCATTGGTGAAAATCCGGATTAGGGCCCGCAATCAAGAGTCCGCTCCTGGATTTCCATCTGGGCCGGAATCCGCACCGTCCTTGATGAACTGGATCTCCTTCTGGGTCAAGGACCGGACATTACCAACGGCCAGATCTCCCAGACGGATTTCCCCGAAACGGACCCGACGCAGAAGGGTGATCTTATGGCGGAGAGTACTGAACATTTTTCGGATTTGGCGAATCTTCCCCTCCTTGACCACGATGTGCAACACCGTCCTGCCGTTCAGGGTCTCAATGACCTTCACCGACAGGGGCCGAAAAATGCCCATCCCAGGCAAATGAATGCTGGCCGAGATGACGCTCAATTCCACCTCACCCAGTTCCCCCTCGACCTGAACCCGAAATTCCTGTTCCGGCTTCAGCTCACTGGCGGCGCTATTGTTCCAGGCCGGATCGTTGGAGACCAACATCAAACCGGTCGTGCGGCCATCCAATCTACCGGCGGCCTGTAGGCCGTGAATCCAGGAAGGGAAGAACTCATTGACCAGTTTGCGACCGGCCGCTTCCCCCGGCCCGGTCACTACCCTCGTGGGTTTATGAAAGGCAAAATAGCTTTTGGGGCCCAGGATCAACTCCTGTCCATCGAGCAGGATCTTCGAAGCGGGGGTAACTGGAAAAAGGGGATCCACGACGATTTCCCCGTCAACGGTGATATCTCCCCCTTTTACCATTTCGACGGTCTGCGGCCTCGTGCCCCAGCCAGCCTTGTTCAACGCCCGGGACAACCCCATGGGCCGGTCTGGGCTCCACCTCTTGCCAAGAGGTGATTGTTCAACCATTATGCTTTTGCCTTTTTTCGCCATCCGGGCTCCTTGGTTGCTACTTTCAGGCTAAGGTTGAATCATCCAGGCGGCCATTATTCCCGTGTAGAGCAAAGCTAACACCCAACCCCGGCCTCGGCCGATCTTGCCGCCCCTAAATACGATCATAACGAAGACCAGCGCCGTCAACAGGCACATACACAAGAGCTGGACCCTACCCTGGCTGCCTTCCTGGACCAGGGGATGAATCAGACCCACCGGCCCGGCCACGGCCAGGATGTTGAACAAGTTGGATCCGATAATATTGCCCAGGGCCAAATCGTCCTGATTCTTCCAGGCAGCAATAATCGTAGTTGCCAGCTCGGGTAGACTGGTCCCGACAGCCACCAGCGTCAATCCGATCAGAGTCTCGGAAACGCCGAGACGCAAAGCCAAATCCAGCGCCGAAGTGACGATGAGTTGTCCGCCACCGGCCAAGCCAACGATACCCAGGATGACCAAGCCCAATCCGCCAAAAAGTTGTTTTAACTTGTGGCCAGGGGGTTCGGGGTCCAGCCCTTCCGGAAGCGAGGAACCTGCTTCCTCCTGATTACTCTCCCGGTGACCGCTACGCAGGGTCATGACCATGAACGCGACAAATCCCAACACCAACAGCAAACTATCCCACCGGCTAAGCTCTCCGTCCCAGACCAGGAAGGTGAACAGAGCCGTCGCCCCCAGCAAAAGGGGCACTTCCCGTTTGGGCAATCCTTTTTCAACGATTACCGGTCGCAGAATAGCTGCCGTAGCCAGAATCAAGCCCAGGTTGGCAACGTTCGAGCCGATCACGTTGCCCAGGACCAGGCCCGTGCTACCGCGCAGGGCAGCCACCAACGACACGAACAGCTCGGGAGCCGAGGTCCCGAAAGCAACCACGGTAAGGCCCACCACAACCGGCGGAACACCCAGCACGGAGGCGACTTTCGAGCCACCGCCCACAAGGAGCCAGGCCCCGTAAACCAGCAACCCGATGCCCAGCATGAAAATGCCAATTTCAAGGATCACGTCGGCTCCACCCAGGCCAGCGCCCGCACAGGGGATGCTTCGGTCCCAAGAAGTTTCAAGGGAAAAGCCTGGAACCAGGAACCGGTACGAGGCAAGGCACCCAGGTTGGTCAGGTTCTCAATGTTAATCATCCCTGCTACGGCAAACAGGTCATGGACAACCTGTCCGCCGAAATCATCAAGACTGGGAGTGTCCAACCCAACACCCTTCAGATCGGCCTTGACCAGAACCTCGGCCAATTCCAGGGAAAGCCAGGGCCAATGCCGGTAGTATTGATCAGTTCCCCAGTGTTTATCCCAACCTGTGTTGAACAAAACGAAATCGATTTTGCCGAGGTCCTCTCCCGACAGCACTTCGAGCCCCATAGCCGCAGGCTTGCCGCCTACGCCGGTCTGTTTCTTTGCCACCTCGGTAGCATCGACGACCAGGGCTGTTCCGCCGAAAGCTTCCAATGACATCTCGTCCACACCGGGGGACCCGGACAAAAAGTGCAGTGGCGCGTCGATATGAGTACCGACATGGCAGCCAAATTCCAGGGAAGAGGACATATGATTGCTGGGACCATGTTCACTTTGACGATGGATCACCAGGATTTGGGAATCCCCGCGCCATTGGGGCATCCCCGACATGATGGTGTGACTCAGGTCGATTGGCTTCAATCGCTACTCCCGGTTCTTACAGATACGGGCTGACCCTAGGGAATGGAATCCGTGTCCCGATCAAAGGCTGGAAGGATAGGTCTCGCTGGTGAGGACCCGTCGCAGGTCGACCACCTCGAACTCCGTAGCAAAGATGGTCCGTTCAGCCGAGTCGAGCAACTCGTTCAGCTGTGTTTGTCCTCCGGACACTGCGGTCACAGCCAGGAACCAGCGCTGCACAAGATCGGCCGGCCCCACCTGAGCCACGTTGAAATCCCCATTACGCAACCTTTGGAGCAGGGCCCGCTGGGGCCCGCGCCGATCTTTCAGGCTACGCGCTGAAGACATAACCAGATCGGCTATCAGCGTCCCGGTATAAACCCTCACATCGTCCAACAGATCAGCCTCTCGATACGCTCGCTGTATTGAAGTTGGAAGAATAACGGATTGGGTGGGAATTGTCATTGTGGAATGACGGGCCACCCGTCAATCGTGACCGGAAAAAGCGAGAAACCCGGAAGCCCAAATGATTCGGTAATTATTTCTTTGCATCCGTCTAATCTCCCTGATTCGAAGCTTTCGTGATATAATTCAATAAATTGGATTATTCAGGGGCGCACGATCCGACCTGTCCATGGGGAACCATGAGCCAATCAAGTGGGGGAAGAACATGAAGAGATTTACCGCATTTTTCTGGGTAATGTCGGCATTCTTTTTGGCAATCGATTCGACAGCCGCCGAACGGCCCCGATACACCGATAGCGACTTCAGCGTTATCCATGGCGGAAACCTGGAAATGTCCAAGACGGCTTCCCGGGATACCGTATTTCTGATCGGCCCCTGGGGCAGTGGCGCCGTAGTCAACGGCCAGTTCCAGGACCCCTCCGGATCACCTGACTGGGGTGGCTGGACCAGCATCGACTTGACCCAGAATTACGAACCCATCTGGCATGTCGACACATACAACGTCGTGTCGGGTGTATACTCTGCCTGGTGTGGCGACATCTCATATTATGCATGCGTTCCAGAGGATCCAGTTGGGGGCTATGGTTCCAATTACGACGAACTTCTTTCCTGGTACGGTAATGTCGGCAACCCTGGCGTTTCGACCACGGTGGACATCACCGCAACTCTGAATCACAACACCGAACCCGGCTATGATTATTCCTGCTTGGGCTATTACAAGGCCAACAGTTCGAACATTTTTTACCTTTGGAACGCCGACGGCGTAGGTGAACAGGTTCCGATTAGCCGATCGGTTACCTACGAGGCCGGCGAGTACGTAGGCGAGGCCGGTAACCAGGTTCGAATCACCTGGCAGGTAACTTCCGACGGTGGTTGGGATGACAGCGACTGTTTGTATTACGGAGACGGTGCCCTGCAGATCGACGACATAACCGTAACGCTTACCAACGACGGCTTCGTGACCTCGATATTCGACGATTTCGAAGATGGAACCTTAGGCCCAAACTGGGTACTCGAATTCACACCCGGTGTCGGGGACTACGCTCATTTACTCGTCAGTCTGAACGATGAGGATCCATGCTCGGTCAACTCCACTCCCCAAACCTGTTTCATTGCCGACAATTTCATGTTGCTGGAGCGCGGACTCCCGGTGGAATATTGCCAAGATTGGTGCTATGGCCCGGGCGGATTCATCGTCACTACTTCGGGCGGTGCCGCGGGACCGGACTACCACATCCACAACGCAATCCAATCCCCCGCCATTCCCTGGCCCGAGAGCGGTTACGAGGGCCTTAAATTCTTTTTTGATGTGTACGAACATGAGGATTTGTCGGCCGACTCCCCCGGCATCTTCTGGACCTGGGGTCTTCGGTCCACCGCTTCGGATAATCCTGCCGACATCGAGGACGCCGGCTTCAGCGACCGTTCCTTCGTGTACTACGGAGGTCCGAGCTATAGACGTTACGGCGGGGACATGACGGACCTGATGGTCCCTGACCGAAAATTCGTTCAGGCCCGGCTGGCCGTGTACAAGCTGGGTTATGTTTGGGGTTGGGTTGGTAATGACGGCACTCCCGCTCCCTACTTCGACAACGTCAACCTTTCCTGCTTCGATAGAATCGGTCCGGGGATGGCGGCCCGCGAACTGGACCTGGCCCAAGACGCTTTCCCGGCCGACGGGCAGATCCACACCGGGGTGGACATGAACCTGAACCATGTCCGTTTCGACATGGCCGGCAATGTCTCGTTGCCTTCCGACCTGCGGAACGATCCTGGTGATTCCATCGTAGTCGACATCGTCGCCGCACGTACCGGTTCAGTCCTGGTCGAGAATGATATTGATGCCCTCGTCAAAGCTCCGCGGTTGCACTGGACCTTGAAATCCGGGATCTCGGTGGATGTGGCCTGGCGGACGAATCTGGATGCCGCAGGGGGTCAGGTGGGCCGGGTTGACGTCAACGGGAACCTGTACGGCGAAGTGCAGGGAGATGTTGTCGTATTCAATGATATTCCACGCCCTGGTAAGTGGATGTTCGATTTGCCAGATGTTGGATTTCTGTTCCCGGGTGATGTCCTGCACTATTTCATCGAGGCCTGGGATGACGTTGAAGGTGACTACCAGAAGGCCGTCCTTCCCGCTACTCTGGCAGGTTATGGTGATTTCAGTAACCCCCTGGCCTACAATTCCAGCTTTGTCGTACACGCCTTGCCCACCTTGTTCGACGACAGTGGAGAGCATCCACCCATTCTATTCTGGAACGATTCCGCCAACCGGGGCGGCCAGGACGAGTGGCACAACGCCTTTGCCAACCTGGGCTTCGGCGCGGGATCTGATTATGACATCTTTTACACAAATGCTCCCACTTCCAGTGTGGGCAATGGCCTGGGCGGCAGGGCTTCGTATGGACAGCTTTACGGCTATGAAACCATGGTCTATACCTGTGGTGACTTGGGGTTTAACACAATTTCCAATCTGGATTATCAGAACGATGCCGGCGACGACATCGGTGTAGTGGATGACTGGCTGTCACAAGGCGGCAAGAACCTGTTTGCCTCCGGAGATGGACTGGTCTCGGATTTGAACCAGTCCGGAACGAGCACCCAGGCCTTCATCACCAACTACATGGGAGTCTCCTACCTGAGTAGCGATGTTCGTCCCATGTTGGGAGGGGACACTGCTCCTTCCGTTTTCCCGGTTCCCGGCAACTCGGTGTTTCAAACCACCGATTCCTGGATCGCCTTCGGCGGATGCCGTTACATCAACACTTTCGACGCCGTCTCGACCAATAATGCCGAACAGTTGGCCCTGTTCAACGATGGCACCTCCGGCCTTGCGGCCGCCACGAAATTCGTCGCCCCCAACGGCTCCGAGGTCATTTACATACCCTATGGCTTCAAATTTATCCGGACTCCGCCCACGCTGCAGAACAAGATTTATCAGCCATCCCCTCTGCCGGCCCGGGCCAGGTTGTTGGATGAAATTCTGTCGGAGTTCGGTCACCTGGGCCCTTTTTTCCCCTGTAGTGTAGATCTGCCGAACAAGAAGTTCACCACCGGCGCCTATCCCAACCCCTTCAACCCGGTCACGAAGATCGAGTACACGATGCCCCATACCGGTCACCTCAGCCTGAAGATATTCAACATTCGGGGAGAGGTGGTGCGGACTCTCATCAACGAAGACATGGCGGAAGGCCCTGGTTTCAAAATTTGGGACGGAACCAACGACCAGGGCCAGAGCCTGTCGTCCGGCGTGTATTTCTACGAGGCTCGGACAGCCGGCAAGGTACAGGTCGACAAAATAACATTATTGAAATGATATGGAACGGCTATAAAAAGATAAGGAACGAGCAGTGGAAGATTATTATCGGCTTTTGATAGACCTTCATAAAAGTGCAAGCCGGCAGGGCCCAGGTGGCGATGCAGAATGTGAAAAGGCTCTCAGCTTGGCAATGATAGACCGGGCTGTGCCATTAAAGATTGCCGATATAGGTTGCGGCACGGGGGCTTCCACCCTATTGCTCGCTCGTCTGTTGAACGCTCAGATTACGGCAGTTGACTTATTTCAGGACTTTCTTGAAGTGCTTGAGGGTAGGGCCGAAAATATGGGGCTATCGAACAAAATAACGACTCTAGCCTGTTCAATGGACAACCTACCGTTTGGAGACGAGGAATATGACGTTATTTGGTCTGAGGGAGCGATATATAACATCGGTTTTGAACGAGGTGTAAAAGAATGGAGTCAATACCTGAAAGTCGGCGGACTACTGGTTGTTTCGGAAATTACTTGGACAACGGCATCACGCCCGTCAGAACTACAGATACATTGGGAAGGTGAGTATCCTGAAATAGATACGGCGTCTTCAAAGATGGGCGTACTGGAGAAGAACGGCTATTCTCCGATCGGCTATTTTGTTTTACCAGAGCATTGTTGGGTGGATAACTATTATCTACCAATTCAGGATAGCTTGAAGAATTTTCTTAACCGGAATGGCAATAGTGAAGAAGCACGCGCAATAGTGGAGGCGGAAAATCTAGAAATTGAACTGTATGAGAAATATAAAACTCACTACAGTTACGGTGTTTATATCGCAAGGAAGTTAGGTTAACGAAAGCCATAACAGGCGCTTGCAGCTGAAACCAATGTTACCTGGCCAGGATCATCTTACAAGTAAATTGCTGGCCGCCCGAGCGTAAACGGGCCAGATAGAGGCCCGTTCCCATAGGAGCACCCCTATCGTCGCGCCCGTTCCAAGCCAACCGGTGGGATCCCGCATCGCGGGTGCCATCCAGAAGCCGGCGAATTACACTTCCCCGCAAATCCAGCACATCGACCTGGACCCGTGTAGCTGCAGGCAACTCAAAGTGGATCCAGGTGACCGGGTTGAAGGGATTGGGATAGCTGCCATGTAGCAATTTCGACTCAGCAACCAGGGTTTCTCCTGAGCCCTTGATCGTCATTGTCACGGGGATCGACACCAGATCCGTATTTGCAATTTGTGTGGCCCCGGACTCAAACAAACCATCGGTCCGGATGCCCAGCCAGCCGCAGTATTTGCCGCACGGCAATCCTGCCGCTGAGAATTCCAGGGACAACTCGTCTTCCTGCCCCGGCAACAAGTTGGAGTGCATCGATTCGCAAGTCAGCCAGGGCAAAAGAGTTGTAAATGCCGAATCTCCACCATCTCCCCCACGAGGATCCTGATCGAAGAATTCAACCGTGTAGTCCAGGGATTCCCCTGCGACCACCGTGCTGGACAGCATCAGATTGTACTCCGTGCTTTCTGTCGGCCTCAACTCGACATCGATAGACCACGTATCCAGCGTTACCTGGGCCCGGTCGGGGGCTCCCACTCGGCAAAACGTCAGATCAAAATCACTGGCCGAGCCGGCCCTCGCCGCGTTGCCCACGATCACCCCAGCGGTCTCGATCTCCGCCCAGGGCACACGGACGAGGTGGCGCAAATGGCCGTAATCATCAAGTAAGGCGGTTTCCTGAAGACCCGTTCCGTCCCGTTTTGTGATATGGATCGCCAGAGTCAGGGGACTGGTCGCGTTTGATCCGTGTAAAACAATCTCCAGCCGATCCCCTTCCTCGCATTCCGAAATTTCCGTAAATCCATCCAGACGGAAAGTTTTCGCAGCCAAATGATCCACCCGCCCCGAGTGTGTGACGGGCGGTCCAACCTCGCAGGGGGTGGCCAGTCCGTTCGGGTAATCAGCCGCCTCATCGTAACCAACTCCCGGCACCGCACGCTGGTCCGTGCCGTAATTCCAGGCCGTAAACAGCGCCCAGCCCTCGGCAAAACTCACACCGCGGTCGGCGAGTACCTGATCCCAGGTGGTAATCACGGATTCTGACGGTTGCAAACGACGCCGGGACCAGAAATCCCGGATTGCCTCCACACCCCAGGTCTGTTCCAGCCAAATCTGAAAAACAGCATCCTCGTAGGAGCCCGAACAGGTGATTCCGGAATCGAGAGAAAGGTCGGGCCGCCGCAGGGGACTCTCCCCGAGCAGGAAGTTGTAGTAGTCGTTTACCTCGTCGAAAACCAGTTCCTCGGCCCAAACGGCGTCCAACTCGATCCAACCTCCCTCACTCCACCGAGAGGCAGCATACTGGGAGGCATGCTTCAACTCGTGGGCCGCCGTAACCTTCGCCGCCCCCCAACGGTCGCCTTCCGAATCATCGTTCGCCGGAAAACCCTCGAAATCGTTGTGCAGGACAATGCGGGTGGCCCCGGAGATTTCATCCATGACCACGGTATACCCGTAGGCGGCCATGTCCTGGAACGATACGGGATAAGGTCCACCGGGGGAAACCGGGGCAGTAAAACCGTTTTCCAAGATCTCTGATTCCCAGGCCTGATCCAGGTAGCCACCGATTCGCTCCACGTAATCGGGGATGCCGTTGGCAGGATCAACATCCTCCCCGGGTACCGCGTTCTCACCGACCTGGGAGAAGAAAAGCTGGAACCGGCCCTTTGGACTGAAGACCACCGACTGGAACGATGGAGCCTCGAGATAGAGGGAAACCTCGGCAATTGATTCCGCCGACAGCCCCTTCCCCATCTCCTGGAACTCCCTCAACAGGGGAGTCCCGCATTTCAAGGGAGTCGGGTCATGAACTTTGAATTCGGCCGGGAGTTTTATCGAAGAAAAAAGATATTGGAATTTGCAAAGCAGGGCTTCTTCGGCGGTCAGATCGCCGGACTTGGCCGCCTTATGGATTCGGGAAAGGAATTCTTCCCCGCCTTGGACACTATCGGCACAAGCTGCATTGATGGGGGTGAGCCAGCTGGCCAAAAGAAGGAGTGCAGGGATGAGCAGCGATAACCTGGCAACCATGCAGCATTCCTTCCTGCTCCGGCCTGGAGCTCCGCTTGCCTGAAGTTTCGATTCCCATTCAGTTCGTTACAGGGTTCATTAAGGGAGAAATCTTCCTCATAATTCCCAATAATTCCTTGCGATTATATCAAACCGTCAGGTTTTTTTCAGTAAAAACCTGAAAATATTGTTTATTGTGTGCAATGGGCCTGGGAAATATTCAAGCCCCGAGCGCTGGAAAAACAAATAATTGAGATACAATTCATTGAGATGTTGTCGATTTAGTTGAAAGCATGAGAATCTAGAAGCCTGGGTTATTGAATTGCTGCACGACCGTATAATTCTCGCTTGGAGAAGCCAACCAATCCGCGAACGGAAATGATCTGGATGATCCACACTAACGGAAAACGACCCATCACTCAAAGCATCCCCACCATGCCGTGGCCTGGATCGGCGCTGATCGTATGCCTGGGACTGGGGCTGCTCCTCGGAATAGCCGGCTGTGGGGAAAGAATCGATTCGAGCGGGCTAATCGGCCACAGTGATGAACCGACTATTCCCTACCCCGTGATCGAGCGGGATATGGACGAGATTTTGAAATCCGGGATCCTGCGCATGATCACTTTCTACGGATCATCCCGCTACTTCATCCACAAGGGAGGGCAAGCCGGATTCGATTTCGAGTTGGTCTCGCGGTTCGCCAAGCAACACGGGCTCACCCTGGAAGTGGTTATCCCCCAGGAGGAGGAAGATCTGATCTCCCTGTTGAACTCCGGACGGGGTGATGTGGTTTGCGCGAGCCTGAACCCGGATGAACAGCTGGAGAAGTGGGTTTGCTGGACCCGACCTACCAATTTCGTAAACAAGGTGGTCGTTCTACCTGCCCACGACCGCCGTCCGTCCACCTTGGCGGGACTGAACGGACTGACCCTGGCCTTGCCCGATGGAGATCCCTTTCGAGGGGAACTGCTCCGAATCCGGGAGGATACCGGGGCTGGATTTTTCCTACAATCGGCCGGCAAACAAGCTCATGCCGAGGAACTGCTGGCGATGGTCAGTCGCCGGGAAATTCAGGGCACCGTAACCGATGATATAGTGGCCAGGGCGGCGGTGACCTACCTGCCGGATCTGCGTCTGGGCTCCCAACTCGGCGATCAGCGGCCCACCGTATGGTTGTTGCGCCGGAACAACCCAGACTTGAAAAATGCCCTGGACGGTTACCTGAAACGACATCTGAACGTGGGACTCAACGGCCGCACACGCCGGAGTCAAACCTACGGCATCATTTATGACCGCTATTTCGAAAACCCCAAAACGATCCAGGGTTTCAGGGAAGCGGCCCACCGACCGGACAAGAGTGGGAAAATTTCCGATTATGACGAGATGATCCAACAAATGGCCGAAAAACACGGACTGGATTGGCGGATGGTCGCGGCGCTGATCTACCAGGAGTCTCGCTTCTTCCCCCAGGCCCGCAGCAAGGCCGGAGCTTTGGGTCTGATGCAGGTCCTACCCCAGTTTGCCGGGCCTCAAGCCGACAGCCTGTTTGTCCCGGAGCCAAATCTGCGCGCGGGATTGCGGCTGATGGAATCGACCTTCAACTCCTATGCCTACCTCGATTCCCTGGACCGCTGGTGTTTTACGCTGGCTGAATATCACGCCGGAATCGGACACCTGACCGACGCCCGGCGGATCGCCATGGACATGGGCCGTGATCCGAACCGCTGGAACGGGTCGTTGGCGGTTGCTCTTCCCCGTCTTGTGCAGAAAAAATTCTACAAGAATACTCGACACGGATTCTATGGGGGAAATCAAACGGTTCAATACGTTAAGGAAATCCTGAACCGCTATCGCATGTACACGCTCCTGGTGCCTCGGTACCAGCCGGAACCCCTTGAAATTCCCGACCTCATCTTGCCTGGAATTCTTAATTTTCGTCTGAAAACCCTATCTGAATTACGGACCAACCAACCGCCTCCGCCCCTGGAATGAGGGGCGAAATCAGGGGTTTGCCGAAATCAGCCAAGAGAATTGCCTCGCCTTTATTCCAGCAACTCATCCAAAAGCGCACGCGCTCGCCGCAAGTGGGGAATCACGATTGAGCCTCCGACGATCAGGCCCACATCGAAAACTTCCAGAATCTCCCCCTCGCTGACGCCCAACTCCACACAACGGATGAGGTGGTAGGCGATGCAATCGTCGCAGCGCAGAACCAGAGAGGCGGACAGGCCCAGCATTTCCTTGGTCCTGGCCGGCAATGCGCCCTCGGCATAACAATTCGTGTCCAGATTGAAGAATCGTTTGGTGGTCTTGGTCGAGGTCTCCAATACACGGGCGTTCAGACGCTCCCGTTCCCGGCGGAAATTTTCCAGTCTGGAATTCATGATATTACCTCTGGCTCGGCCTAAATTCGGCCGGCTTGTTTGAGTTGTCTTGTCAGATAACCATCTTGATGGCCGGATGATCAGCCAAGGTTGAAAAGAGCGCATCCCGCTCGGCCTGGCTGTCAACTCTCAGTTGCAGACTCCAACTTACGTACTTTCCACCACCGCTTTTTCTCGACAGGCCAAGTTTCATATCCCGTGAGTTTGGCTCATCGCCCGGCCCCATCCCCAGGCAAGCGGTCACACACTCCCGGACAGCTTCGGCGACGGCTTGCTCCTGTGTTCCGATCACCTTGTAACTCCAGTTACAAGGATATTCGATTTTAGGCTTCGGTTGTGCATCAGACATGGGTATCTGACCTTTCGGATCTCAGGCTGAGGGATGCCTCCATTTTCGATTCCCCCAGTGTGGTGCAATCCGGCAACGGAGGCAACCCGGGGATAAACAACTGGGAATGAATCCAGGGATGAAGGTTCCCCGAGGCACCGGCCTGTGCTAGATTTCTGTTTGTCACCCCAGCCAAAGGATTATGCGAAGATGACGCGTTTCCGATTCCTGATCTCAATCATTTTGGCCAAAGCCGGTCGTCCCGGTGTCCTTCTTCTGGTCATCCTGTTTTCCCTGGCCTCAAATCTTTCCGGAGCCACCACGGGAAGAATCCAGGCCTTGGGTGGGAACGGAGCCTTCTTCGAGGATGAGGCAAACATTCTGCGCTGGTACGGCAGCCTTGGCGATTATCCCAGCCAAGCGGTCCTGGAAGCAGGCCATTTCAACCTGCCCTGGGGTTACCACAACGAAACCGGAGAGATCCTGTCCGGCCCCGGCCTCGGTGTACATCGTTTTTTCGGCAATGAGGGCAATTTGGGAACCGCAGCCCTGTACTTTCATGGCCGAAGCCCGGACACCGACCCTGGAAGCCTTGTCCGCAGCCCCCTGAAAAACACCGTCACTGCCCTGTTCTGCCGCCCACTGGGAGTTGTAAGCACAACCCTGGTTTTCCGCCGAGCCACTTCCGCAACGACTCATACACTTGCAGGAATCCAAATTGATGACCCGGTCGCCCTGGACGTCGACCATTCGCGCACTGAATTCGGGGGCGGAGTCCGCCTGGATCTTTCGGCGTCCGCCTATCTGGATTTGGCCGGGGAATTCCGGCACTCGATAATTCGGGAGGCGCAAACGACCTTGGCAGGTCTCCTTTCGGACAACGAACGATGCTCCACCGGAAGCTTCAACCTCCGCTCGCGAGCCTTTCTGCAACTGGGCCCCAAGGCCGCCCTGGTTCCCGTGACCGAGATTATTGTCTCTGACGAACCACTGCCTTTCCGTCTGGGCGCCAACACCGAATCGATGGCCGGTCATCTGGTGCGAATTGGCTGCGGACTGAATTATTATCCGGACACCGACAAACTCCTCTTGTTGTCCTTGGATTATTTGAACGGCAGAAACGAGTTCACAAACATAATGAGTGACGCCAACCGGTTGACGTGGGCCCGGGATTGGAATTCCTTCACCCTGGGACTGGGTGCCGAGACGCGGTTCCTTTCCTGGCTGACGTTTCGTGGTTCCTTCAGCTACGAACATCTTTCCCGGTCAGAGGCCTGGCTTAATGAAGTGATTTTTTCCGGACAACTTCACGAAATGGATCAGGATTCGGACACCTTGCGCGCCTACCTGGGAGCGGGCCTTCACGTGGGAAGTTTCGACCTGGATTTGGCCCTGAGTGAAAACTTTCCGCGAACCCCTGCTGGATATCTGGGGCACGAACTGTTCCCGGACGACAACAACTGGCTAACCGCCACCCTGCGCCGGGAGTTCTGACCATTGAGACTCAACCCTGCTTCTCCCCGGGGGAACGAATTGGGGGTAGGGACAGTGAAGGATCGGCATCGACGTCTGAGAATCGGCTGTAGCAATACCCGTTTTTTCAAACTCCTCGTTTTTTTCTCTCCTTGTAAACGGAAGTGTGACTCCATCCGTCTCCTCTCACATAGCGAGGAGGACTACGATGAGCATGGATTCCATACCGAACGAAGATCGTAGGCGAGATGATCTGCAGCTTGCCCGCACAGCCGCTGGAGGCGACTCGGCGGCCTGGCGGGAAATCTACGACCAGACCTGCCAGCCTCTGTTCAATTTCCTCTGTTACCAGACCGGTGATCGTGATACCGCGCGGGACCTGATGCAGGAAACGTACGTCACGGTCCTGAACCGGTTGGACAGTTTCCAGGGCCGCGGAACGCTTCTGAGCTGGATGCGTGCCGTGGCCCTGAGGAAATGCCTGGACTGGCGCCGGCGAGTCTCGTTGCGGATGCGCAAGCTGGCAGCTTTCGCCCGAGAACAAGCCCCTCTCGCAGAAACCACCGCGCAGGGGACGTTCCCCGGTCTGAGCGATGAATTCCAGGCGGCACTGGACCGCCTATCCCCCAGACAACGGGCCGCGCTTCTCCTGCGCGAACTTGAGGACCTGCCATTCTCCGAAATCGCCGAGAACCTCGGGTGCGGCGAACCCACGGCGAGGGTCCACCACCATCGCGCCTGTCGGAATCTCCGGATGTGGCTCCAAGAGGGGCCCGACCTGATTTTCGACACCGACGCAGGAGGGATACCGTCATGAAACGCTACCTGAACCACGAGAAACACAAGCTGAGCGACTGGGAAAAGGAAAACTTATGGCAGAGTATCGGGACCGGGACACCCGCCGACGGCGTGGGATCCCAACGACCGGTTCGGCGGTCTTTCCAACCCGCCCTCGGGTTGACGGCAACCCTTGCGGTTCTGGCCGTCGTGGCCGGCTGGTGGATCGGAACTACTGACTCGAACCGGGGGATGATCAAGTCGGTGGCTCCAGCAGTAACGATGGAAAAATCTGCACCGACCGAAATCGTTGTTTCCGCGCCAGTCGCCCCTATCAGTGCGCCGGCCCTCAGGCACACACCCACCGCAGGCAAGACATCCTCCCCCGTGCAGATCCCCACTCCGGCTGGCGGAGTTATCCGGGGTCGTGTTCTTGACCAGGATTCCGGCCTGGCCCTGGCCCACGCCACGGTTTTGATCCGGGGCACCAACATCCACACCATATCGGATACAACGGGAACCTTCGAATTCACCGGCCTGACCACGGGCAAGGAAGTGGAGATTCAGGTACTGATGCTCAGCTACGCGCCGCATCAGACCATCGTGGCAGTTCCGGACACGGGATCCGTTTTGCTGGCACTGGGTTTGGAGCCGGTGATTGCCGAGACCCTGGCTGCCTTTGACGTCGAGGGCTCAAAATTCAATGTGGAGATCAAGAGTGACGCCGTTTCACGGCCAGGTGATCCTAAAGTACGACGGGGCCGCAAGGGAGATGTGATCCTCTCAATGTCCAACCGGGTGGCCGGGACCCCGCTTCCGGCCGAATCGATTGCCTCCTCCATGCCGATTCCCAGACCCTTCGGATCGGTTACCGGCGGCACCAAACCTCCCAATGGCGAAGAAGTGGAGTTGATGTACTTCGAGCACACGGGAGTGAACCCCTTCGTGGCCACCGAAGACGATTCCCTCTCCACGTTCGCCGTGGACGTGGACAATGCTTCCTGGACGCTGGCCCGCAACTATCTGAAGCGGGGAATGATGCCCCCGAAAGAGGCCATCCGGGTCGAGGAATTCGTCAACGCCTTCGATGCCGGCTGGGCCAGGTGCACCGAGGACATTTTCAACATCCACAACGACGGTTCCACCTCAATATTCGGACCGGGTTATCACTTGTTGCGAATCGGCCTGGTGGGCAAAACCGTGTCTGCGGAGCAGCGCAAGGCAGCCAACCTGGTCTTCGTGATCGACGTCTCCGGTTCGATGAATCGTGAGAACCGTTTGGGCCTGGTCAAAAAGGCATTGCACATCCTGCTTGACGAGTTGCAGGAAGGCGACCGGGTAGGAATCGTGGTCTACGGCTCCAACGGCCACATCCTGCTCGAGCCCACGGACATCGAGCGGCGCAAAACCATTGAACTGGCCATTGATGAGCTGGGTCCCGGCGGCAGCACCAACGCCTTCGAGGGACTGGAACTCGCCTACTCGATGTCCCGCCGCACATATGAGGCCGGCAAGGTGCATCGTCTGATTCTCTGCTCGGACGGCGTGGCCAACCACGGAGCCAGCACCGAAGCAGAGGAAATGCTCAAGATGATCCGCCGTTCCTCGGACGAAGGCATCACTCTGTCGACCATCGGCTTCGGTATGGGCAACTACAACGACGTACTCATGGAAAAGCTGGCCGACAAGGGTGACGGCAACTATTTCTACGTGGACGAGCTGAAGGAAGCCGAGCGGGTCTTCCGTGAAAATTTGACCGGGTTGCTGCAAACCATCGCCGGCGAGGTCAAGGTGCAGGTTGAATTCGACAAAACGGCCGTCAAGCGCTGGCGTCTGCTGGGATACGAAAACCGCGATGTGGCCGACCGCGACTTCCGCAACGACGCAGTCGATGCGGGCGAGGTGGGTTCGGGTCACCAGGTAACCGCCCTTTACGAGATCAAACTGGATGAGCGGCCCTCACCAGTCCACCAGGACAGCATCCGACTGGGTACGGTCCGGCTCCGCCACGAAGCTCCGGCCCACGACCTCGTCCGTGCCGGACAAGTGCAGGAAATCGAAAGTCCCATCCTGCTGAAAAACCTGAAAGGTGATTTTGCCAGCGGCTCGGTATGGTTGCGGACCCAGGCGGTTGTAGCCGAGTTTGCGGAGATCCTACGCGGCAGTTACTGGGCCAAGGAAAGCCGATTGACGGACCTGATCCCCATTGCAGACTGCTTGACCGAGGAGTTGCCCGGCGATAAGCAGATCAAGGAACTGGCCGAGTTGATCCATCTTGCAGCCGACATTGAGGAAGGAAAGAAAGAGACTGAAGACACATCCATTCCCCTGGAAAAATAGATCGGGAAACGATAGCTGACTCCATCGATTGATCAACAGACCCGTGCCGTAATGTGTACCGTGGCGCTGAAGATTCCTTCCCCCGGGGGAAAAGCCCGGGGGAAAGAATCAAGTGAAAATTGTCGTAGGAAGTTGCCGATCCTTTCCTGCGGAGCCATAATTCAAGGACCATCCACCAAGTGACCCCCTGATCCACGGAGCATCTCTTGCCCGAAACCATCTTCTCCACACTTATGGAATTTCTGATCACCTGCGGAGTCCTGGTCGTAGCCCAGCTGGTCTATGTCCTGTTCGGATTCGGATCGGGCCTGATCGCGGTCGGCTCCTTGGCCCTGCTCTTTCCCGAGATCCAGGATGTAGTGGTGCTGCTGTTGTTGGCCAATCTGCCTGCTGAACTGATGGTTGTCTGGAAATCACGGAGCGAGATCAAATGGCGGCCCATCGCCGGCCTAGGAGTTGGCATCGGCCTCGGTATCCCTGCCGGCGCCTGGATTCTGACAACGAGTGATCCTCGTTTCGTTTTGACGATTCTGGGCGGATTCCTGGTTCTGGTGGGAATCGTATTCCTTCGCCTGCCGACCGGGGGACGGCTGCATCCTCCTGCCTGGGTTGCGGCGCCGACAGGACTCGTATCCGGCCTTTTGACCGGCTTGTTCGGCACCGGTGGGCCACCCTTGATTATCTGGTACCACCTGAGCGCCGACTCCAAAGCTGCCTTCCGAGGCAACCTGATGACTATCTTCCTGTTGATGGCTTTCGTCCGCATACCATCCTACGCCGCGGCGGGTCTGATAACCGCTCCGCGCATGTGGTCCACCGTGGCGGTATTGCCGGCACTTTTCCTCGGCGCCTGGTTCGGCAACCGCCTACACCTCAGCGTCTCGGAATCCCGATTCCGGCTGTTTGTCAGCGTTTTGTTGGCTTCGTTGGGAGCGATGCTTCTGGTAAGAAATTTGATGCCAGCTTGATTATCGATCGGAACCACTCGGAGGACTAGGCATTCTCGGCCTGTGCAACCCCGACCCCAACCCAGCGATGCACCATGCGGGTCAGCATTTCCCGATCGATGGGCTTGGTCATATAGTCGTCCATTCCCGCCTTCAAACAGACGTCCCGATCTTCGGCCATGGCGAAGGCGGTCAAGGCAACGATGGGGAGGTCGGCATATTTTCCTCCCAGGTCACGAATCATCCGCGTGGCTTCGTAACCATCGATCTCGGGCATCTGGCAGTCCATCAGGACGAGATCGTAATCGCTTTCCTGAACCAGGTCGACCGCCTCGGCACCGTTGTTGGCCACCTCCACTTCCAGGCCCATCAGACCCAGTAGCTTTCGCGCATAAACCTGGTTAATGGGGTTATCCTCGGCCAACAATACCCGGCAGACATGATCCAAAAGCCTGGGTGTATCGGGTTCCGTCAATTCCTCTACGACCGGGCTCGAGGCAAGGCCCAAGGGGATTTCAAACCAGAACTCCGATCCGGTGCCTTCCTCGCTGACAACACCAATTTTACCCCCCATCAGTTCGACCAGCTGGTTGCAAATCGCCAACCCAAGACCTGTGCCCCCGTACGACCGCGTGGTAGATGAGTCTGCCTGGGTAAAGTGTTCGAAAATGGCATTTTGCTTGTCCAGTGGAATCCCAACACCCGAGTCCTTGACCGAAAATGTCAGGCGGCAGGAATTCTCTTGGCTGGATTCAAGCACTACGATTATTCCCACATAGCCGGCATGTGTGAATTTCACCGCGTTGCCGATAAGATTGATCAGGACCTGCCTAATGCGGAACACATCGCCGATCAGATCATTCGGGGCGTCGGCGTGGACCTGCACATCAAAATCCAAGCCCTTTTCCTTGGCCAAATTTCCGCTGATAACCTGGATGTCCTGGATCATCTTGCGCAGCCCGAAGGGAGCCTCCTCAATGAGCAGTTTGCCGGCTTCTATTTTGGAAAAATCCAGGATGTCGTTGATCACCGAAAGCAAATGGTCGGCCGAGGTTTTTATGTAATCCACGAGCTGGCGTTGCTCGGGCGGCATCTCCGAAGTGTCCAGCAAATCAGTCATACCGATGACGCCGTTCATCGGCGTCCGTAGTTCATGGCTCATGTTGGCCAGGAACTCGCCCTTGGCCTGGCTTGCCCTGATCAAGGCTTGTTCCCGGTCCTCTACCTCATCCAACATCTCGTTGAAGGCATGGACGAGCAAACCCACTTCGTCCTTCCCCTGGCCCTTGACCCGAACCGAATAGGTGCGTTCCCGTGAAACAGTATGGACGACTTTGGCCAGGTTGGAGATGGGACCGGAGATCAGCCCCTGCAACTTTTCACTAACCAGCATGGAGATAAACATCGCGAGCAGGCTCAGACCGCAGAAGAAATACAGCATCGATCGTTGGTGTTGGGCCTCATCCTGCAGACGATACGACAGAACCAGGGAGCCGGCACGCTCACCGTCCCAAACCACATTCTGGGCCAGAATGATGCTGCCGTCAGCAAAGACCGGCTCAACTTGATCGATCTGGGCGGCCAGGATGGCGATGGTGTTGGTCGTATCGCCCCACGACGCGAATACCGTTCCGTCCTGACGATACACAACGGCACTTTTCAGCATTGGCAGAAAACCCAGATCCTCCAGGGTCTTGTTCGTGAACTCATCGTCTTCGAAAATAACCGAAGAGGCGCAGTTCGAGGCTACAATGCGGTTGATTACGCCAAGCTCCCACGACAGTCGGTCGCGGTAAGTGGCCCGGTCGTGGCGCATCATGGCTCCACCGAGAAGCACCACTACCAGCACGTTTGAAATCGCCAGAATCCAGCGGAGCTTTATTCGAATGGGAAGATCTCGGGAAAACCCCAATCTCATCCCCCTTCAACGATTTTGGCCATCTTCAACAGCTGTGAACTGAGAGTCAGACGCGATTCATTGGCAGCCTTGTTGTTGATGAAGAAGCGCAGCTTTCCACGGCGCTCGACCAGTTGGATGATTCCGCCCTGGGAACAGAATCCGTCGATCTCGCTGATCGTCAGGATGGATTCCGCCTGTGCGGCCGCGAAGGCTCCTTGAAGCTGGCCTTCCATCCCTTTGGGGATGAACACCAGTTGACAACCGGCCAGGTCCTCGCTGGACCGCACCGGGCGCACCTTGATGTAACTGTCGTGAACAGCCTTGCCCTGGATGCTGGAAAAATCCAACGTGGCGTCGGGAGCAGCCATGACTCCTAGAACCAGGGTATCCAAATCGGACTCGGGCCACTGCACGAATTTGCAGAAGTTGTAGATCATGGCCGAACGGATCAGATTTTCCGTGCCGTCGGAATTATTCTCCGCCGCAGCCTGGCCGTTCCACCCCGCCAGCAGGCAGAGCGCGAAGACCAGAGCCAAGATCTTCCGTCCGCCGTACCAGGCCGCAGGCCTTTCCGACTTCCGGTTTTTCCTCATGATTTTGATCATGCCTGTCATTGCTTTCATCTCCTGTTAGAGACTTAAGGTCAGGTACAACCGATAGGAACGGCCATCCTGCCAGATGATTTGTTGATCTTCACCCCAGGTCCCGGGGTGTCCATTATCCGAATCGAAAACGTTGTAGACACTGGCTCGGATTTCCGGACCGTCCAACAACTTCGTGTCGACCAATGAGACGTTCAGGAGTGTGAAAGCCTCCGTCCACAAACGGTCCTTGGTCAGGCGCTTGCTTGAATGGCGCAGTTCCAGACCCATCAGTCGGTCCGGCCCGCAAAGAGGAACCATCACGTTTGCCTTGACCATGTGCTTCGGTCCTCTGGGCTCTCCCCTACCCGGAACCAGTTCGGAATCCGGGACCTCCACTTCATTGAAACTCCAACTGGTCCGTCCACGGATACCCCGGGGCAACTTGCCGGCCAGTTCGAATTCCACTCCCTTTGATCCAATCGACTCGTGCGACAGGAAATAGTCATTGATGTCGGCGGGATCCACGTTCTGGGGAACATCCTGGTAGTCCCAATCGTAGACTGAGATTGTCGAATTTAAATTCCAGGGCAGAATCTGCTCCCAGATCAACTCGACGGTCTCTATCTCATTGGGAGACAAGTCAAGCGTACCATCGTCGGGAAGGTCGTACCCCACCGGCGCCCGGAAGGCCTTGCCGTAGGCGGCCTTCAGCACCGTTCCCTTGATCAGCTCTGTGACGAGAGCCAACCTGGGATTGGTCGAACTGGCAAAGCTCTTGTAGTGATCATGCCGAAATCCCAAGTTGAGAATCAGACCCTGCCGCACCCGAATGTCCGTCAACACGTACGCACTGTAGTTGCTCGGCTCCAGTTCCATCGTGTAGTACATGTAGTAGTAGGGTTCGTGATCGTAGGCGTAGGAATCGTTCCGAAAAGTCTTCATGTATTCCACACCCGCTGCGACCATGTGACCGCCGGGAACGGCCCGTGTCAGATCCAGTTCCGTCGTCAAGCGCTCTCCGAAGGAATCATTTTGGTAGATGAGCCCCTCCGGGTAAGGAATGAACCCGTCCCCATCCCAAACATAGTCGTATGGATACTGGATTTCCGATGTGAAATCCTGGTAGTAGGCCCGCCAAGCCAGGTTCACTTCCCAGGGCAGTTTGCGTTTGTAGGTAGCGGCATAGGCAGACTGAATGTCCACCGTCTTGGCCCGATCGTCGTTGAACATCATGCCGATCCCGCCCATGGGATTCAACTTGGACCGCCAGACGTAGGTACTTTCGAGGGTCAGCCCCTCATAGATAACCTTGGCGTAGAACTGCTCCCATTTCTCTTCATCGATTCCCTCGGCCACGCCATTGCTCGTCTCCGGAGTGTCGAACTCGGGGAAGTAGAAATCCTGACCTTCCATCACGCCCCTCGAGGCCGAGATAAGAACATCAACGCCCTTCTCGGTTTCAAATCCGTGGGTCATGCGGCTCTCCAAGGTACCGTAGCTGGAGAATCCGCTCTTCACCTCGGTACCGTTCAACTGGTAGCCCTCACGGGTGACGATGTTGACTACACCGGTCATGGCGTTCGTACCGTACAGGGACGAAGCAGGCCCGCGGATCACCTCAATGCGGGAGACAAGGTCCAGATCCACCGGGAACCCACGGCCCGTCAACACGCCGCCAAGAGAGGTCTCGTTCATGCGGATCCCGTCGACCAACACCAGCATCCGGCTGCTCAAATCGCCCGGGTAACCGATGCCGCGCACACCCATGTAGTAGTAATTGCGGTCGTAGGTGTCATAAAAACCGCGCAGGCTACTCAAAACCTCCCAAAGGGACCGCCACCCATAAGTGCGGATCTCATCCGCGGTGACGATGGAAATCGACGAAGGAGCCTCGCTGGCCTTCTGCATGTACTTGGATGCGCCCGAGACTACGTTCATCTCCATCAAATCGTCGAGGGAGAACTGGGTGTAGTCAGTGGACTCATCTCCGGCGATAGCCAACCCTATTCCGCAGAATGCCGTCAGGGCCAGAATCGCCAGAAAAATTGAAAACAGCCGTGATGCCATGGAATCCAACCTTTCCAGGTTTAAGTATTTGCTGTTGGTTGAAAGACAAGAAACGCCTAACCAACTACTCCATGTGGTGGTGGGAGTTATCGGCAGAAAAAAAATGGTATTTAGAAGGGATTTGTCTTTTTAAGAATTAGGAAAACCATAACCAGCCCGATTATGTGTTTTATGATGATCGCCAGCAGACGCCCGGAGAAGGCCAAGGCTCCAATGCGCAGGCTAGGTTCAAGATTTTTCTGGTGTCGGTACTCCCCCGTAACCGCACCCAGAAAAGCCCCCCCAAAGCCACCCAGGACCGCGCCCAGAACCGGCAGCATTGAATTCCCAATGACCGCCCCCAGCAAACCACCCAGAAAAGCTCCCACTACACCGGACCGGGACGCGCCCTTTCGGGCCGCAAAAAAGGTGCCGACCAGGAATTCCAACCCTTCCCCGATCAGGGCCAAACCCACTAGAATTCCCAGCAGAGTCCAACCAATGGGATCGAACCCGGTGAGCAGGGCATGGATCAGGGCCAACCCTATGATTATAAAGTTGCCGCCTAGGCCCAGGTACACGAAGAGGGAAGCGGCCACCAGAAGCAGGGACCACAACAAGTAAGCCATCCATTGGCCGATCTGATTTAAAATCTCGTGACCCATGATTCCCCGACCAGACTCGCCTAGTGATTCGCGCTGAAGCTTTTCTCCCCGGCCTCCACCTTGAACGGCAACCTGTTTTCTTCCGGCGGCAGCGTGCAGTTGTACTTCTCGGCATTGTAGTCACAGAGGGGGTTGTAGGAGTAGTTGAAGTCCAGGTCCACCAGACCATCGGGAGAAATTTCCACGTCCAGGTAACGGCCACCACCATAAGTCGACTTGCCGGATGTCTCATCGTAGAAGGGCAACCAGAGGTAATCTCCATGCGCCGTGTCGGCCGGGCCGAAAATGGCCAAGGTGTTGATCTGACCCTCCAAAACGAAGGAAACGTTGCCTCGCTTCAGATAGGGTACGACATCACCCTTGCGTTTGGTCAGCGAAACCGTGTCGGTACCGGCTGAAGCCACAAAGGGCGTGCGGAAAACCAGTTCCTTCTTGGGGAAGAAATAGTTCAAACCCTCGAATTCCGGATGACTTGCTTCCTTGAGCGGGGATTCCGCCGGGTCGGAGAATTCTTCGTTCTTCTCGATTCGCATTTCAACAAGGGCGATCTCCCAGTTCTCATACTCCGCCTCGCTCATCACCAGGGAGCCGGGAATCTCCACCTTTGTTTCACAGCCGAGCAGAACAATGGAGAACAGGAATACGATCAGAACCGACAATGGAATGCCCAGCGGCAGTACAAAGATCGAAGTTGCTTTCATGGTGATGGCTCTTTCTGAAAAAATCTATTTGAATCCGAGGAAACCAGGGACATGATAGCATTTTCCGGTTCGGGTTTCAAAACCGATGATGATTGTTTACCATTGAGGCGAATTCCGGCACCTGTTTTTTCGATCATCTGGAATCGGAAACATAGCCGCCCCCTTACCCAATCCTGGGAGTGAAGTTGAATTCCACCTCTTGCACAGCGGAAACAAACTCCGAATTCGAAACCCGTTTTCGGTTTCTGGCTCCGCTGGCCGTCTTTCTGGCAGCGGTACTGGGCCGTCTTCCGGCCCTTGGGGCCTGGTGGAGCCAGGACGACTGGGGACTACTGGGACGAGCAGCCGGGATTGTCCCAGAGAGCGCCGGAGATATCCCTGCCCGGATTCTCAGCCAGAAGCTGTGGTGGAGCCTGACCTGGCCGCTTTTCCACCTGGATCCCCTGCCCCATGCCTGGTGCCGGTTGCTCCTGCACGGGTTGAGCGCGGTGCTGGTCCTGCGCATTGGACACCGCGCCGGCCTGAAGCCGTTGGCCGGTTTGACGGCCGGACTCCTGTTTGCCGCTACCCCCCTAGCCTTCACTCCCCTTTACTGGGCCGCCGGAATTCAGGAAATCCTGGCCGTTGTCTTCGCCCTACTGGCGGTCGAGCGTTGGCTGGCCGGCGGTCGAAAGAACATCCTGTGGGCGGTGATGGCCGGAACCGCTTCGCTTCTGGCCAAGGAATCCGGGCTGGGCCTGCCCCTCTTCTTCACGATCATGCTCTGGACCGGCTCAGGAATTCAATTGCGGGACAAGGCTTTCGCCTGGGCAATGTGCTTGTTGTTCCTGCTCGTGGCGGTGATAGAGGGTGTTTTGGTGCTGAACCACTTCAACACCGACCCCGGCGACCCCTACGCCACCGGCGGCCTCATGGTGGCTCTGGCCAACCTGGGTGTTTTCGGTTGGTGGCTGGCCACACCTGGTCCTGTATTCGCCAGCAAACTGGGCTGGCCGATGGCCACCGTGGGACTGCTCGTCTTTTCACTCTGGGCAGCCTGGGCAATCGTGCTGTGGCGCCGCGGTCGGCGGTTGGCTGCAGCAGCCTTTGTCGCCGCTCTGCTGAGCCTGGGACCTGCGCTTCCCCTTCAAGGACAGATTCATCCCTACCTGGCCTATTTGGCGGCCGCTGCATTTTCATTGGCGCTGGCCACGATTCTTCCGCGTCGTTGGCCACTAAAAGCGCCCATCCTGGTGATGCTCTCGGTCCTGGCAATCGTCTGGGGTTTCAGTGGAATGAGGGCTCGTTTGGGAGCCCGTGACCCGGCAGGATTGCCTGCCGATCCTGTGGTCAGAACAACGAGTCTTTCCTGGCAGATATGTCGTGGGTTGCCGGATCTGCCCCTGAATAGAAGTGAGGAGATCCGCCCCTCCCTTACTTTCCTGCAAATTCCCGTGAGCGCCCGGACCGCCGAGATGGCCACGAGGCTGGGCGAACAGTGGGTAACCGGCAGCAGTTTGTATCACGCCCTTGGTGGTCACGTGGGCCCTAGCCTGGTGTTGGGCAGCGAAACAAGGATCGATTGGGTAAACGCCCTCTACTCGAACCCCGACGAGGCCCTGGTGCTGTGCGAGTTCGGAACCGGTTTCAAACATTGGGGGACAACCACCAACGCGGCCTTGTACGCAGCCTTGACCGACATCGGCTTGGGCCATTTCGACCGGGCCCGTAAACACTTCATCCGGGCCGGAGATCTGGGCGGGGATACTTTCGGCTTCTCCTGGGATCCGGATCAAATGATCATCCCGTTTGAGCAGGTCATTGCACGAAAAAAAGCCTTCGTGAGCTGGACTGTCTCGTTACTTGAAAATGGAGAAGCCTCCCGGCAGGAGGTCGGAGGGCTTCAGGATTTGTACTTCAGTCTATTGAGCACCTGCACCGGTCTGAGCGTTGAAGAAATTACATCCGACAGCGAATTGCTTAAAATCGAACCGAAATAAGGGGATTGATGTGGAGAGTCTAAATGGATTCCTGACCATTAAGATCGGCGCCTGGACCGTCGGCCAGTTGACCCTGGCCTTTGCCTTCATCCTGGCCGGTTTGCTCACACGGGCCTTCTTGAATTCATTCCTGGGTCGCAAGCTGAAGAGCCTGACCGCAAAAACCGAAACCAAGGCCGACGATCTGGCCGGTGCAGCCCTGATCAACCCACTGGGCCTGCTGTTGCCCGTGATCGGGGGCTACCTGGCCCTGCGTACCCTGCTCGTGATCCGGCCGGAATGGCTGGAAAATACGGACCGCTTCTTCAAGGTCGGGATCATCGTGGTAGTGATCTGGACCGCCTTCAAGATGGCCGACGCCCTGGCCGTTCTGCTGACCGAGCTGTCCTCACGTACCGAATCGAAGCTGGATGACCAGATCGTGCCCCTGGTGCGCAAGGCGGCCAAGACCTTCCTGGGTGTGCTGGGCTTCATCCTGGTCGCCCAGAACCTGGGCTATTCGGTTTCCGGACTGCTGGCGGGTCTGGGCATAGGCGGCCTGGCCCTGGCCATGGCGGCCAAGGACACCCTGGCCAACCTCTTCGGTTCGATCATGATCCTCATCGACCGCCCCTTCCACGTGGGCGATTGGGTCACCTTCAAGGGAGGGGACGGCGTGGTGGAGGAGATCGGCCTGCGCTCAACGCGTATTCGCACCTTCGCCAAAACCGTAGTCTCGATCCCCAACCAGGCGCTGGCCAATGCCACGGTGGAGAACCATTCGCTGATGCCCAAGCGGCGCATCAAATTCAACCTGGGCGTCACTTACGATTCGACCGTCGAACAGGTGGAGAACCTGGTCAAGGGTATCGAGGAATACCTGAAGAGCAATCCCGACATCGACCAGGAGTTCATACTGGTCAAATTCACGACGTTCAACGATTCCAGCCTGGACCTGTTCATCTACTGTTTCACCGTTTCGACCGATTGGACCCAGCACCTGGCGGTGCGCCAAAGTGTGAACCTGCGGGTCATGAAAATGGTAGAAGAGATGGGTATGGAGATCGCATTTCCGACGCAGACGGTGCATCTACTAGAAACGGCGGTAGAAGGAAACTAGTGCCAACATCGGCCAGGTAGATAGAGTTAAGCTCCCAGACATGGCTTATTAACCATTGGGGACAAAAAGTCAACCCAACAGTCTGGTTGTGATAAATTAACAAGATTACGCGATTTTCCTTCTCTTGAAACCGCAAATCTGGTAGAATACTATAGTCGTTCGTCAATCCATTTGCCTGCGGTCTGCTAACATCGCAGTTAAGGGCCCGCCAACCCGTTGTAATCATGTGTATAACGGGATATTTTGTTCGAACCTCACAGAGCCTAGCCAACAAGGGATACCCCATGAAAACATCTCGAGTTGCCCTACCTCTTTTGTTGGCACTTTGTCTTCTGAGTCATACTGTCTCCGGCGACGCAGCTTGTATTGATTACCACAACGTGACTTACCCGGTTGGTTCATTGGAGACATCCAGCTTCGCAACCGGCAACGTAAGCGACATGGCACTGGCCGGAACCCTGCTCTACACCGTAGACGGGGGCAACGAATTCTACATCGTGGATGTTCAGGATAAATACAACCCCATCATCATCGGTTCGGTCTCGATTCCTACGGGCGCGAACAAGTTTCGGCTCACCACCGACTACAGCGAAGCGATCGTGGCCGGCAGCACTGGCTTGGCCAGGATCGATGTAACGGATCCCCACAACCCCACGGTGACCGCGACTATGGACCTGCCGGACATTAGCCCCCAATTTCCCGTCGCCACGCTGGGCGACCTGGCCATTACCTTCCGGACCGAATACGGATTGGGAATTTATGATATTTCCGATCCGCTGAGTTTTTCCACAATGAGCCATCTGGATTTGGGGGACGACACCATGGTGCTCGCCATCGCCGCCCAGGGAGATTACGTCTATGTGTCCACCGATGGCGAATTGCTCACCATCGAGATTTCCGTTCCCGGCTCCCCTCGTTTGCGAAGAACAGAGGAAAATGCAGGTAGCCTACAGGATCTGGCCATTGTGGGAGGCTGGATCTTTGCTGCTGATGCTGCCAACGGGATCAAGATTTGGAACATCTCTAATGCCGCGAAACCCGAGGTGGCCGGCACCTCCACGGGTGGTCCAAGCGGCTTTGACATCGCCGTCGTGGGTGATCGGGCCTATGTTGCCGGCAACAATTCAAGTACTGGAGACGGTTTCTCGATTTTCGATGTCGCTGATCCGCAGAACCCGCTTCAAGTGGATTTCGTGGAGTCGGATTTTAATCTAGCCATTGCCGGAGACAGCGCCTACGCCTACTTGGGTGGCCTGGGCGGATTGCAGATCTACCGCCTTTCCGACTCACCTCCTCCGGCCATCCAGCCCGTTCCCGTATTCACTACTCCCACCGGTGTCATCACCTATGCCGAGGAGATGTTCGAAACCACCGACCGCTACTTCCTGCTTTATTCCGGCAACCTGTACGTGTTCGACAAGGTCATCGAGAGTGACCCCCTTTTGAGAAACACCATCGTGGTTGAAGATCATCTCGACGTACGGGAAATGGTAGTCTCGGACGACATCGTCTACTTTGCCAAGTTCAACCTGGGTTTGGACATCCTGGATCTCTCCGATGTGGACAACCCTGTCTGGTCGCCCCGATTGGAAACCCCCGGGTTCTCCAACAACCTGCGAATCTACGGAACCCTGGCCTATCTCTGCGACGGTTTTTGGGGTGTGCAGATCGTCGATATCAGCGATCCGTTTGTGCCGGAAATCATCGGTTCGATGGATACGCCGGACTATGCCGAAGATGTTATTCTTTCCGATGGGCTCCTCTACGTAGCCGACGCCTATTCAGGATTGCAGATCGTCGATGTGACCACCCCCTCCTCTCCTTTCATCATCGGGTCCATCGATGGATGCGATGAAGCGTTTGCAATCGCCAAGGTGGGAAATCTTGTCGCTCTGGCCGACAAGGGAATCAAGTTGTT
This sequence comes from Gemmatimonadales bacterium, assembly GCA_019038745.1. GTDB lineage: Bacteria > Krumholzibacteriota > Krumholzibacteriia > LZORAL124-64-63 > LZORAL124-64-63 > JANTGJ01. Next base: position 85,147 of record JAHOYV010000022.1, on the reverse strand, counting down.
CGACGTCAGTACACCTACCTCTCCAACGTTACTGAGCTTCTCGGAGATGCCCGGCTTGGTCCACGACGTGGAGATCATTGGTAATTTCGGCTATGCTGCGAATGATGGAATCGGTTACCGGGTGATCGACCTGCGAGATCCTGCAAAGCCTCGCCAATTCGCACTTTTGGATGCCGACCCAGCCGGTCAACTCCGACTGTTCGACAATACATTGTACTGCGGCCCTGATCTCGGAATCATCCCATTGCAGTGCGAGGGAATTTCTGCGGTCCCGGAACACCGCAACCTACCGGCCGGCTCCTTTCAGTTGCAGGCTTATCCCAATCCTTTTAATCCGCAGACGATTATATCTTTCAATCTGCCGGAACAGACGGCAATCAACCTCCGCATCTTTGATATTTCGGGCCGGTTGGTGAGCACGATACTGGACAACGTGGTCACGCACGAGGGGCACAACCAAGTGGTATGGCGCGGACAGAGCGACAGCGGCCGGCAGGTCGCATCTGGAATATATTTCTATCGGTTGGAGGCGGGGGCTTTCAGCGAAGCTAAGCGTGTTGTATTGGTCAAATAGGTTGTGCCTTCGAAATTGTGTCTGGCCCAAATCACCTTCCGGATTTTGATTTTTAACCCAGACAGGTTGATGTTTCAATATTGAAAAACACCTTAATTTGGGTCAGACACAATTTCGAAGGCACAACATAAATTTACAGAGTTTTCCTCTTCAGCGGGACAAACCCCAAAAATTCCATCCGGGCATTGAATTTGCATAAAATTGACGTGTCAACCCACGGCTACAGAATGCCGTCGTTATTCCGTCACTCAGTGCCAGGAGTTTGAAATGAAAAGATTCAGTTTCCTTTTAGCGGGTCTAGCCCTGCTGTTATTGCTGATCGGCCAAGCCTGGGCTGTCGATCAGACCGGGTTCAAAAAACTGGAAACAGACATGGACGCCGCCCGGCTGGCTGAGGCTAATATTTTTGCGCCCAAGACCTGGGAAAAAGCCACCAAGGCTTATGAGAAGGCCCGTAAGGACATCTCAGAGCAGAAGAAACAGGGAAATCTGGACAAACACGTGGCCGAGGCGGCCGAATACACGGCCAATGCCGTAAAAGCCGCGGAAGTCTGCAAACTCTCCCTTCAGGAATACCTTGAGCCCCGAACTCTGGCTCTGGCCAGCGGCGGCCCAGCCCGTGTGCCCGTGCTCTATCAGGAAGCCGAGAAACAATTCACCAAGGCCACCAAGAAGGTGGAAGAAGGGGATGTCAAGGGAGCCCTCAAGGAGGCCGAGAAATCACGGCCTTTGTTCGATACCGCGGAAATGGAAGCAATCCGTATCGAAGTTCTCGGTGCTGCCGACCTGTTGATCGCCAAGGCGATTGCCGATGAGGCGGAAAAATTTGCCGTTACAACCCTCGACAAGGCACAAGGTGCCCGCAGTCGGGCCAACACTGTCTTAACCTCCGACCGCTACAACCGGACCGAGACGGTGGCCGACGCCGAGTTGGCCGAGTACGAGGCCAAGCACGCCTCCAGCATCGCCAAATCCGTCCGTTCCCTGAATCGGAATGACCAGGCCTGGGAAAAATTGATGCTGGGCTATGAAATTCAAATGAACCGGGCCGGGGAAACCTTCGGCCACCAGCATCTGGCCTTCGATAACGGGCCCGAAGCCGCCGCCACACAGCTGATCGACGACGTCCTGGCAATGCAGACCGAGAACCAGAACCTCAACGCCCAACTCCAGGGGGTAGTCGCCACCATCAAGGAATCCCTGAGCCGGGTGCAGGCCGAAAGCCCCAGCGAGGATCCCGTGGAACTGGCCGATTTACTGGACCGGGAAATCCTGACCATGGTCTTCGCCAGGCGCGACCTGAGCAAGAAGCTGGAAGCGGGTCAAGCCGATATGGCGGTCCTAGCCAAGCAACAAAAGAAAGTGGAAAGTGAATTGGCCGCCCGCCGTGATAAAGAGGATAAATTCATGAAGGCCAAGAGACTGCTCAACCCCTCGGAAGGGCATGTCTTGTTCAACCCAGCAAACGATATCGTCATGCGATTACATGGATTGTCCTTTGATGTGGGTCAGAGCGAAATTCAGGATCCACACGTGAACCTGCTGGCCAAGGTCCAGGAAATCATCAAGATGTACCCCGAAAAGCAGTTGATCATCGAGGGCCACACCGATTTATCCGGGGACTCCCAAGCCAACATGACGTTATCCGAGAAGCGGGCTTACGCGGTGATGCAGTACTTAAGGCATTCCATGATGCTTTCCTCGGACAAGGTACGGGCAATCGGGTACGGCGCAGACCGGCCGGTGGCCTCGAACAAGACCAAAGAGGGCCGTGCCAAGAACCGGCGCATCGATATCATCGTTATGCAGTAATTCTCAGACTTCTGGACAAGAAACAGCCCGGTCCCCTGTTGGGGCCGGGCTGTTTTTCAAGCTGGGAGATTGCCTATTTCATCAGAATTTGAAGCGGAGCCCTGTCCGGTTCTCCCAATCGTACTTGTCCACCTCGGTCGGAGGGCACGAATCACCTTCCAACTCAAGGTCCGTGAACAGGGAAACATTGGCCGCCACTTCCACGTCCAGGCCGACATTCAACATCAACCGGTAGTCATCGGGATCAGACCAGGCCGGCTGGAAGAAGGCGAGGGCGTTAAAAACAATCCCCTCGCGAATTAGCACGCCGGTGGTTAGAAACAAGGAAAGCCGCTGGCTCGTTTCCACCCCGGTTTCATCCTCGATCTCTTCCCTGTCCATCATGTGTGCCGCACCCAAAGCCAGTCGTGAATGCTCATCGGCGAATACATCCCAGCGCAGTCCGACTCCTGCCAAAACCCGCGAAGCCAGTCGTTGGAAGGGGTTTTCCTGGGCCTGCAGGAAGGCCAGCGTGGACCATTTTTCGGACAGGGAATGATTGTGCCGCAGATGACCCAGCAAGGCGCGGGCTGTCTCTTGCCCGCCGCTGCTGGTACGCTTGGCCGAACCGATCAGGCGCCAGGTCTCCCGCTCACCCTGCCACTGCAGCCTGGTGTTCGCAGCAAAAGTGGATTGTTCGGTGTTCCCACCCTTGGCTGCAAAACTGCCGCCGAGATTACCCGACCAGCCCGGATCCTTCTCCGCAAAACCGGTCAAACTGTTGACGATGGCGGCCTCCGTCGGGGAAGCCGCCATTAGAAGGAACAGGGACAGGAAAACTGTCGGGATCAGATTGCGCGAGTTGCCTTTTTCAACCAAATCTTGTGCTCCTTGTCCAGTCGCGGGGCCAATACCTTGTAAACCCGCTGATGGTAGGCGTTCAACCAGTCGATCTGTTCGCGGGACATCAACTTCTTGTCGATAAGCTTACGGTCGATCGGACACATTGTGACCGCCTGGAACGTGTACCAGGTCTTCTGGGCCGTACTGAACTTCGGATGCTTGACAACGAACGCCAGATGCTCGATGCGGATACCAAATTTCCCCGCTTCGTAGTGTCCCGGCTCGATGGACAACAGGTTTCCCTCGACCAGGGGAGGCGTAGGAATATTCTTCAGGCTGTGCGGACCTTCGTGGACACCCAGGTACTGACCCACGCCGTGCCCCGTTCCATGAGCATAGTCCTCGCCGATCTGCCACAAGGCGCGACGGGCAAACATCTCATTTCGCTGACCCGTTGTACCGGCAGGAAAAGGAATCGTCGTGCAGTCGATCGTGCCGATCAACACGCGGGTGAAACATTCTGTCATTCGCCGTGTGGGTTTGCCCAGGGCTACCGTGCGAGTAATATCAGTCGTACCAGTGGGATACTGTCCGCCGCTGTCGATCAGGTAGATGCCCTGCGGCTTCAACTTGGCGTTGCTCTGCTCGTCGGCCGTATAGTGGATGATGGCTCCGTTGGCTGCGTAGCCGCTGATGGTGTCGAAGCTGAGATCCTTGAAGTCTTTTCCCTCGGCGCGGAAGGCGGCCAACCGATCGCTGGCCGAGATCTCGCTAACCCCTCCCTTTGGTACTGCCTTCTCCAGCCACTTCAGGAACTTGACCATGGCCACGCCGTCGGTAACGTGGGCGGCGGTGATACCCTCGATCTGTTTGGGGTTCTTGACGGCCTTCATGAACGTGACGGGAGATACTCCACACCGCAAATGCGAACCCTTCAAGACATCCTGAACCCTGCGGTTGGTGGCGCCCGGCTCTATCAGGACGGAAAGCTTCTTCCGGCCCAGAGCCTTCAAATCATCCCAGACGTCTTCGTACCCCTTGATGACCGCCTTGCCCTTCAGGGCCTTGGCCACACCCTTGCCGACCTTGCGCGGATCCACATAGAGGGTCGCCGAACGATCAGTGATCACTGCGTAGGCGGTAACAACCGGGGTGTACATGATGTCCTGGCTGCGCACGTTGAACAGCCAGGCGATCTGGTCCAACGCGCTGACCACATGAGCCTTGACTCCGGCTTCCTTCATCGCTTCGCGCAAGCGTTTCAGCTTGGAGGCCACATTTTCGCCCGCGTATTTCACAGGGTGTTCGACCATCGGAGCCAGGCAGGGTCCGGGACGATCCTCCCAAAGCCGTCCCACCAGGTTGGGCGTGATGAATTTCACCTTGATCCCGTAGGGCGCCAAGGCCTGTTCAAAACTTCCTGCAGCGGCCACCGACACGATGGCGGGATCCATGCCCAGACTCTGGCCCTTTTTCAGTTGTTTGACCACCCAGGCCGGCATATCAGGCACACCGGGTTCGCCCATCTTCATCAAATCGATCCCCGAACCGGGCAACTGCATGGAGCCCTGCAGCCAGTAGCGCCCGTCAGTCCACAAACCAGCCTTCCGCGCGCCGATCAAAACTTCCCCCATTGAGCCTGAGAACCCGGTCAACCAAGCTCGGTGCTTCCAGCTTTCCGGCAGATACTCGCTCTGATGAGGATCGGCACTGGGAACGTAGTAGGCGTCAACGCCATGCTTCTTCATAAGTTTTCGCAGGGCGGCAACCTTGGTACGGGCGTTCATATCAGCCTCCATTTGCTGGTGCATTTGTTTGTGGACCGGGATCAGCCGTGCTCAGGAATCAGCGCCAATCTGGATTCTTCAATTCCCCCGAAACACTGAATTCCGCCTTCAGGATTTCCGCAGCATCCTGTTCCAGGGTGCCGACGGGAGTCTCGACAATGCGGCCCAGTTCCCTGTCCCCCCGAAAAAAGATAAACGTTGGGACAAGTTCTACATTGTAGACGTCGCGGAGGCTTTCGTCGAACCCGATTTCGACCATCAGGCTGCGGGCTGTCTCGTCGGACGCGCGACCGACCGCGAAGTGGGTCAAGACAAGGTTTGGGTTGTCCGATTCCTGCAGGGTTTTCCAAAAGCGTGGCACCTCCCGTTCGGAGTCGCTGCACCAGGTTCCCAACACGCAGATTATTTCCAATGGTTCGGATACGGCGGCCAGTACTGCCAGGTCCTCGGCAACTGGTTGGTAGTCGCCTTGTTCAATGGACCAGCCGGGCAGAAAATGATCGAAATCCGCGGGGATCACTTCACCCAGGAGTTGCCGCCCCCGCTCGGATTCATACACCCGCATCCCAACCCGGTAGGCGGACAGCGGCTCCGTGTTTTCCCGATCAGCAGGAGAAGAGGCCGGTTGGACATTACCGGATCCAGCCTGGATCTGGGCCAAAATCAGAGCGGGAGCCAAGGTTGCAATCAGGGCCAGGATAAAGAATGCGGTTCTCAGGCGGAAACTGTTCAAATTTCTAATACTCCGTAAATTCGGGAGATCACGCTTCATGGATTACCTCGGAGGGGGAAACCGAAACCTCTAGACGCTTTTGCCCGCGCCTTTCCTGGAAGTAAATCCGCCGATGACCTTGCCGGTGGTGAAAAGGCCGGCGAAGGAATCCGGGAGTTCCCCATCCCTTGAAGAATTCTCAGTTTCCTCATCAGACGACTCAAGCCCCAAACCGGTCCGGATGGTCAGCGGCTTGGCCAACTCGATCTCGTCCCGAATAGGAAGCCCATAGTAGCCGATGCGCGGAATACTGGGTTTCAGTAGCCGGATCTTGGTCATGCCCCCGATACGAAAGGAAGAGATAACAAAGCCCCGTTTCTGGAAGAAACGCTGGGCGTCAAGATTGTCATTGGTGGTGATTGCCCAGATGTTTTTACAGCCCGCGGCCAGAGCGGTCTCTTCGACCTTGTCCAACAGCTCGGATCCGATGCCCATGAACTGGCACAGGGAATCGATGGTCACCAGTTCGCACTCGTCTCCGTTGATATTGAATGTGGCCAAGCCGACTCGTTCGTTTCCTTCAACAGCAATAAATCCGGGCAACTTGTGCGGATCATGGACTTCCTGGCGGGAGACCACGAAGTCACCGCCGAAAAGGAGTTCCGTCCGTTCCTTGACCCATACCCGGTCATCGTCGGTCAGTTCGCTCACCTTCATGACAGCGTCCTTCTTGATGCTCGAGTTCCGAGACTCATTTGGTCGATTTTGATGAGTCAAAGGTGGAACGCGGGTTGGTTCGATGCAAGAACCGTTATAGTGAAAACTTTTTGCGGGGCTGTTCATGTGAGTTCATCGAGGATTCGGTGATATCATGACGCCGGAAATCGGCCAGGTTAAGATTGCCAAAAAAAAATTAAACCTTTCCGGCACCTGCCTCGTCTTATAGACAACCCCGATGCAAAAATGAAAATTAATTCGAGACCAATCAGCCCGGGAGGGTTTCCATGCGCCATCGTCAACAAAAAACAATCGCGGCCATCGCCATCCTCATGATCCTGCTGTGCGGCCCCGCCATGGCCTTCAAATTCGGCAAGATTTCCGTCAATAGGGGCATCAAGGGATCAGGGGAAATGGAAACCCGGAAAATGGACGTGGCTGAATTTGATCGAGTGGACCTTCGCGGCGCCTTCGACGTGGAGATCAGCTTCGGAAAAAAGCAGGAGTTGAAGATTACGATTGATGACAACCTCTGGGATATTCTGGTAGTCGAGGTCCACAGGGGCACTCTGGATTTGGATTGGGATGAGAGTGTCAGGCCCGATTCGGACTGCCTTATCGAGATCGTGACCCCCTCACTGGAAGCCATTGACCTCCACGGAGCGGGTGATATTGATATTTCCGATTTCAGGGGATCCTCGTTCTCCTTCAACTTGAGCGGAGCGGGAAACCTGACCATGGATGGAGAAGTCGATGATCTTGATGTCCGTCTCTCCGGCGCCGGCGATGTAAACACGAGGGAACTGAGAGCCAAGGACGTCGAAATCTCCATCTCAGGGGCTGGTAACGCCAAGGTTTACGCCTCCGATTCAATAAATGGACGTGTCTCCGGTGTGGGGAACCTGACCTACTACGGGGATCCTGAAAACAAGAAAACCCGGGTTTCGGGCCTGGGCCGTATCAAGCAAAAATAGTCCGGTACACTGCTTCAGATGATCACTTCGTGCCCCGGTTTTCCTTGAAGGAAACCGGGGCACTTGTAATTCCGGGCATTCCTATTGTATCCTGTCGACTGTTCGAATCAGTAATTTCGCCTCACTGGCGACGCTTTGGAGAAACCGACAATTTCGATTACAAGGAGGGCCCGGCATGCCCGGCAAAGTCCAAGCCATATGCATCAGCAGGAACAAAGGCGAGATCAAGGAGCCGGTTGCACAGGGCCACTTCGTGGAAGCGCACGGTCTTGAGGGTGACGCCCATGCCGGTCCGTGGCACCGGCAAGTCTCCCTTTTGGCCGACGAGAGCATCCAGAAGATTCGCCGAATCCTTCCTGAATTGGCTGATGGAGCCTTCGCCGAAAATATAGTTACAAAAGGAATCGACCTGTTGGCCCTGGGCATCGGCAAACGACTCGAACTAGGCGATGAGATAATTCTGGAGATCACCCAAATTGGCAAGGAGTGCCATAGCGGCTGCGCCATCAGGGAAATAACCGGTGATTGCGTCATGCCCCGGGAAGGGATTTTTTGCCGCGTGATCCGGGGAGGAATCTTGCGCCCCGGAGATCCGGTGCGGGCCCTGGCGGAAAGGGAGGCGACGGCAGGAAAATCAGATGTTTTCCCCATGGCGGGGACGGACCATGCGTAAGGTTCCCGTCGAGCAGGCCATCGGGTTGGTCCTGGCCCATGATGTCACGGAAATTTCCGCTGAACGGAGGATTAAACGCCGGGCATTCCGCAGAGGCCACGTGATCTGTGCCGAAGACGTGGCACGGCTGAAGGATCTGGGAAAAAACGAAATCTTCATCGACGAGGACTGCGACCGGGACTCGGCCCTTGGCCCAGGTAAAAGCGTACACGAGGACGATGCCGCACTTACCGTCGCTCCCTTGGCGGCGGGCCTTGGCATCGAGCATGATCCAGAACCCAGCGAAGGAAAAATCAACTTCCGGGCCACGTGTTCCGGATTATTCAAGGTGGATAAGGATCGCCAGCTACTGATTAACTCCCTGGCCATTCCTTCCTTTCCCACAATCCCAGACAACTTCCCCGTTGATAAGGGAAGAACCGTTGCCGCGTTTCGGATCATCCCCCTTACCTGTGAACGGAAAATCATCGACAGGGTGATGGAAATCCTGGACACCCCGTTGTTGCAGGTAATGCCGTACCGCGTTAAAACAGCCGGCGTGGTGGTAACCGGCAACGAAGTTTTCGAGGGGCGAATCACCGACGGGTTTGTTCCCCGGCTTACCTACATCCTGTCTCCATTCGGGGTCCGGGTTATTTCTTCCGAGATCCTGCCCGACGACCGGGAAAAAATATCAGCCGCCGTGTCCCGAACAGCCGAAGCGTGCGACTTGGTCTTCGTTACGGGAGGAACCTCCGTTGACCCGGACGATGTGACCGTTGGCGGCATGGTTGATGCGGGGGTGAAAATCCTGACCAAAGGCGCTCCCATCCAACCGGGCAACAACTTCACCATAGGCTACCGGGCAGGGATACCGGTTTGCGCCGTGCCGGCCGCCGCCATCTTCCACCAGACCACCGCCTTGGACATCTTCCTGCCCCGGTTGCTGGCCGGAGACTGCATCACTCCCGCGGAAATTTCCAGCATGGGACACGGTGGTCTATGTCTTCAGTGCCCGGAGTGTACTTTCCCCATCTGCACCTTCGGGAAACCGTAACCACATGCTGGACGCGGCGATCATCCTGGGGTACTTCGCACTGATCATGTTCGTGGCGATCCGGGCCCGGTTGACCAAGGCCGTCAGCGCCGAAGAATACTTCGTCTGCGGACGCAACCTGAAGTGGTACTCGATCGCCGCCTCGACCATAGCCACCAACCTTCATGCAGGACACTTCCTGGCCGTCATCGGATCGGCCTACGCCTTTGGTTTGGCCCAGGCAAACTTCGAGTTGAACGCGGTGTTCGGCCTGCTGATGGCCGCGTTCATCTTCGTCCCGCTTTACCTGCGCGCCAAAGTGGTTACCATCACCCAGTTCTTCGAGCAGAAATTCGGGACCACCGTGGCCCTGTCCTACTCCGCCCTTACCATGTTCCTTTACGGCACTCTCTATCTCGGCGGAACCCTCTTCTGGGGAGGATACTCGCTGGAAGTTTTGTTCGGGGACCAGATACAGGCTTTGGTCGGCGGCAACCCGGCCACCCACATCTGCGCGATTATTGTGCTGCTGGGAGCCTTCTCCGCCCTCTACACCTACTTCGGCGGACTGGGCGCCGTGGTCAAGACGGATATCATACAGTTCATTTTATTACTGGGCGGCGGCCTGACCGTGGCCTACCTGGCCCTGGACAGGGTGGGCGGATTCTCCGAGTTGCAACGGGTCGCCGGCGACAAACTGCACCTGCATCTGCCCAACTCGCACCAGCAACTTCCTTGGCTGGGAATCGTGGCGATGAACCTCCTGAACCTGCAGTACTGGGGATGCAACCAAGTCATCCTGCAGCGCTCCCTGGCCGCTCGCAGCCTGCGGGACGCCCAAATCGGACTGTTGGCCGGCGGCTTCTTCAAATTCATCACCGCCGGCATGCTGGTTCTGCCCGGCATCGCCTTGGTCGGGATTCTGGGCAAGGGAAACCAGCTCGAGGATCCGGATCAGGCCTATATCAGGATTGTTGAGATCCTGCTCGCTCCCGGCGTGAAGGGATTGGTGCTGTGCGGCCTGTTCGCTTCACTGATGAGCAGCGTTGATTCGATCTTCAACTCGATCTCAACCCTATGGTCGATCGATTTCTACAAGGGTCGAATCGCCCCCGATGCCACCGACGCACAGGTCGTGGCCATGGGCCGCAAGTCGATCGTGGTCACACTGATGCTGGGCATCTTCTTCGGCTTCATTTTCGCCTACATCAAGCTGGCCAACCCGGAATTTCCGCTGGATCCCTTCTTCAAGAAAACGAGCTATTTCATAAAGAACGGATTCGTGATCCTCGTGGCGGCCGCCGTCTTCCTGTACAACCCGCCCCGCAAGCTGGTCCTGGGCGGCCTGCTGTTCACCATACCCTTGACCATGGCCGTGCAATTGATATTCGCCGAAACGCCTTATCTGATCCTGACCAGCGTTGTCATTCTGACCGGTTTCGTGGTCGTGGCGGGCCCCACGGTTATCCGAAATGGTTGGCGGATTCCCCATCCACCACTGGTACGAATCTCATGTCCTGGTGCAGGTTGGCTGGGTCTGCTGCTGGGTGCGCTTCTCATCACTACTCACGTTGTTTTCCACTGATCGGGCCTTTTATTCTTGGCGATCTACCCCAACGTAAGCAATATGATTCCCCCCACGGTCATCAACATCCCCAGACCCGCCTTGAGAGTCAGGGGTTCGCCGCCCAGGGTCATGGCCAACAGGGCTCCAAAGAGCGGCGACGTGAAAGCGATGGGCATCACCCGGCTCAACGGAGCTCCCTTGAGCGCGGTGTAGAAGCAGAGCATGCCAAGTGACCCGGCCACCACACCCCCACCGACAACCAGGTAAATGATTGAGCGCGGGCCAGCCTGCGTGACGGCTTTCCACTGCGGGGCGCTGACCAGCCCCAAAATGACAAGAGCCACCGCTGTCCGGATAGTAATGCCCAACTGTGGAGGAAGATTCCCCAGGTGGAGACCACGCTTTTCGAAGTAACCCCCAACTCCCCAGGCAACGGCGGTCAACAAGGCAAATAGTTGTGGTTTCATCCAGATGACTCCCTTGGCGCGAGGCAATTCCAATATTCTTTTGACTGATGAAAAAATCAATCCTACCTGAGTTCGACTGGGAAATACCCAAAAAATATTTTTTGAGGTGGTTGACACTCACCTACTTTTGCCGTAGCGTTACTATGAAATTAGTAGCTCGCCGAAACAGTACGGAGGTGCCATGTCCAACAAATCCAAATTGACGCCGGTTGAGTGGGAAGTCATGCAGACAGTCTGGGATCTGGCCGATCCGATAACGGTTCGGGACGTCCTGGAACACCTTCATCCCAATGGCGGCAAGGCCTACACGACCATCCAAACGGTGATGAATATCCTGGAAAAGAAGAAGTTGCTCAGTCGGCGGAAAATCGGCTTGGTCAACTTCTACACTCCCACTCTCTCGCGGGATGACATCTCCCGGAGCGAGATATCCAGAGTTGTGGAGGGGATTTTTTCCGGGTCGATTGCCGCAGTAGCCAGCACCTTGATGTCCCTCGATGATTTCGATTTGAATGATCTGGCGGAAATCCGCGCGCTTCTTGCCCAGCGGGAAGATGAGCTGAAGGGAGAATCCAATGGTCACTCTGCTGAATGAATGGGCAGGGTCCTGGGGACCCTATTTCCTGCTGGCCGTGATCCAAAATTCGTTATTCCTGGCTCTGGTCTTTGTGATTCTGAGGGTATTGCGTCGAGCTCCGGCTCGCATCCTGTCCCTGGTCGCTACTCTGGGAGTGGTCAAGCTGGCCATCCCACCCTTCCTGCCGCTGGGATGGCTGGAATGGTTGGACTCAAAACCGGCCGATCAAGTAGTCAACCCCATTTCGTCCCTGCTCTTTCCTTTCGCTGACCTGGGCACGGTCGAGGGTAGCTTCACCGCGGGGGTAACCGGCGGGTTCACTCCTGTCGCCTTGTTGATGATGATCTGGGCCAGCGTGGCGCTTACTCGGCTCGGCATTGGTCTGGTACAGACCATAGAGTTGGCGATGAACGTCCAGGGAGCCGAGCGGATTGATGATGCGGAGATCCCGGCCGAAGTGAGACAAAGTGGACTGAGCGTTTGGCGATCGGAGCGAATCTACCTGCCGTTGACGATGGGTATCCGGCCCCGGCGAATATTTGTTCCCCTCTCCTGGGACGATTGGCCCACGTCGGACCGGCAGGCGGTTTTGCTGCACGAGTTGGCGCACGTTCATCGTCGTGATGGCTTGGTCCAGGTCCTGGAGATCTTCGCAGGGGCATTGTTTTTCTTCCTGCCGCCGGTAACCTGGCTGGTCAAACGCCTGCGTATGTATCGTGAGATGGCCTGCGACGATGCTTCAGTGACGAGTGATCCACAAGCGCGGCTGAACTATTCGCGTTTCCTGTGTTCCCTGGCCGAGTCGGTTCTGGACATGCCCCAGGCCACCGCGTCGGCATCTACCCTTGCCCGGCGCCAAGGTGAGCTTTTGGACCGAGTGGCCTATCAAGTCAAGGAGGGTGTTGTGAAGAAGGTAACGAAAAACCAAATCGTCCTGGTACTGGCTGTTCTGTTATTTACAGCCTTGCCCTTATCGATGGTATACGGCGGAAAACCCAAGCCCAAGAAAAGCCCACCACCGCCAACAGCCCAAACAGAGGCCGGGGTAAAGGCGGTCAAGGACCTGCCCCCACCGCCTCCGCTTTCGGTCAGGGTGGCCATCACCGGCGGCAAAGGACTCCTGGTCGACGGTCAAGCGGTCACCCCGAAGGGGTTCAAAAAGGCCGTCAAGAATGCTGTCTCCAAGAAAGGCCCCAAGGCGATCATCAACATCGACGGTGATGGCGGGATTTCCATGAAACAGCTCCACAGCATCCAGAAAGATCTGCGTGATATGGGGATGCTCAAGGTCATTTACAGCGGCGAACTGGGTGAAGCCATACCATTGGTCCTGCCCCCGGATGAGGCGCGTAAGAGGCTGAAAACCATGCCCGAAGAGAAGGTGATCCGTGTGAAGGTGGACAACAAGGGTGTCGTCCAGGTACGCGGCAAGAAAACGGCCGGCGCTCACGTTTCCGAACAGATTCGCAAGTTGCTGGCGAAAGACGAGCGGCGGATCGTGATCCTTCACACCGATCCGGACACGAAGTACGGAGCGTTCGTACAGGTCCTGGATAGTCTGAAGAAGGCCGGAGCGGACAAGATCGCCATCCCGGACCCTGGAGATTGATCTCGTTCCCGACTACAGCAAAGCCACGCTCTTGATTTGAGCAAAGACGCGACGGCCCGGACCCAGGTTCAGGGCCGTCGCTGATTTTTTGGTTACCAGCGCCAGTAGAATCTCGTGTCCGGTATTCAGGCGAACCAGGACCCGTCCCGGATCCCGCGGTGTCAGATCAAGCACCTCGACCGGCAGGATGTTCAGGATGCTCGATCCCTCCGCCGCCTCCAGCGACAGACTCACATCCCTGGCCAGGATTCGAATCCTGACCATTCGGCCTTTGGTCAACCCCGAATCGGGCGACAGCAAGATGTTTCCTGAAACATTCAACCGGGTCAGGTGGAATTCATCATCATGGCCGGCGACCTCGGCCACCAAAACGGCGCCGACATCGCCTTCCCTGGTCAGAGAAGAGGAAGGGTCGGTCAGCATCGTGGTCAACGGACCAGATCCCGTTTCCAGGCCTTTGTCCAGCAGGACCAGATGGTCGGCCAACCGGGCTGCCTCGTTCAAAAAATGCGTGACGTAGAGCACCGGCATGGGAAAACGTCGCGGTAGTTGCTCCAGGAAGGGCAGAATGGCCCGGCGGGTGGACCGATCCAGGGCAGCCAGCGGTTCATCCAGCAAGAGCAGATCCGGACTGGTCAGCAAGGCCCGACCCAGAGCAACCCGTTGCCGTTCTCCCCCGGAAAGCCCAGCAGTGGCCCTTTCCAGCAACGGAGTCAGTTCCAGCAGTTCGATTACCTCCTCTTGCCGAATTCGACGGCGAATCGTCGGCACCCGCCGGAAGGCAAAATTCAGGTTGCCTCGAACAGTCAAATGGGGAAAGAGGGCTCCTTCCTGGAATACGTATCCCAGCGCCCTCTGCTCCGGAGGCAGGAAAATCCCGGCGGACGAATCCTGCCACACCGTTTCACCCATCCGCACCGTTCCCTTGCTCCTCTTTTCCAGTCCGGCCACACAGCGCAGGATGGTGGATTTCCCGCATCCCGATCGGCCGAACAAAACGGTGAAACCGGTGCGGGGCAAGTCCAAATCAACATCCAGTTGGAAACCGGGGTCCCCTTTCCTACTTGCCGGACGTTGCAACTGTTGCCGTATTTTCAGGCCAAACGTAGAGGCAGAACGGGGGGTCGAGTTCATCGGTCTTCCCTCCCGTCCCGCCGGTTCAGAAAATAAACCGCCAAAAGCAGGAAAAAGGACAGGCACAGCAACCCGCCGGCCAGCATATGCGCCCGGCCGTAATCCATGGCTTCGACGTGATCGAAAATGGCGATGGAAAGCACCTTGGTTTTGCCGGGAATATTACCGCCGATCATCAGCACTACCCCGAATTCGCCCAATGTGTGGGCAAAACCGAGCGTGGCCGCAGTCAGGAATCCCCGTCGAGCAAGAGGCACGGCCACCGAAAAAAACCGGTCCCCAGGAGAAGCGCCCAGAGTAGCGGCCGCCTCCAGGGGCAGGCGCCCCACGCCCAGGAAAGCGTCGCGAATCGGCTGCACCACGAAGGGCAGCGAATAGATTACGGAGCCTATCACCAAGCCGGTGAAAGTGAAGGCCAGGGAGCTGCCTCCGGCAACCGACATCAACCGGCCCAGCGGACCGTCCGATCCCAGCAAGAGCAACAGGTAAAACCCCAAAACGGTGGGGGGCAATACCAGGGGCAAAGAGACCAAAGCGTCGATTACGGGCCGCAGACGGCTGCGGGTCATCGCCAGCCACCAGGCAAGGGGAGTACCCAAAAGCAACAGGACCGCCGTGCTGAGGGAGGCAAGCTTGAGGGTCAGAACAAGAGCGGTGGCATCATCGGGGTGAAGGATCATGGCGCGTTTTTTTCAGGAAGACGATACCCATGGGCCTGGATAACACCCTGGGCGATGGAGCCACGTACGAAGGTCATGAAATCTCGTGCTGCCTGGTTGCCCCGGGCCCTTTCCAAAAGCACAACCTGTTGGATAATCGGATCGTGGTATTCTGGGGGAATCGGCAAGACTGCTGATGAGTCGGCGGAACCGCCGGACCCTGCTTGTCCTGCATCTTCAAGGACCACAGTTTGAGATCCGGCCAACAATCCCAGCTCCGCGGCACCGGAGGCGACAAATTGCCAGGCCTGCCCCACACTCTGCCCGGTGACCAGTTTGTCGGCCAACTTATCCCAGAGCCCAAGATGCTCCAGAGTTTGCCGGGCGGCCAGACCGTAAGGCGCCAATCTGGGATTGGCGATGGCCAAGTGACGAAAATCACCGGCGGCCAGAACCGCGCCCGCTTCAAAAAACCCATCATCACCCCGGGCCCGAACCGTACTCGTGTTTGCCTTCTGGTCCGTCCGCCTATCCACTCCCGGCACCCACAAAACCAGCTTGCCGAGGGCATAAGTGAAGCGGGTGCCCACAACGGCATGACCCGACTCTTCCAGCAACCGGGGGCGCTCCCGGTCGGCGGCGAAAAACAAGTCAAAGGGCGCCCCGGTTTTGATCTGGGCAAAGTGTCTACCCGTGGACCCGATGATCAGCACGGCCCGGGATCCGCCCTGTTCCTCGTAGGCCGCTTGAATCTCCTCAAGACAGACCTTGAAGTTGGCGGCCACCGCGATCTGAAGGAGTTCGGGCTTTTCGTTGTTTTCACCGGCCTGGACGCTTTTTATCCCGCACAGGAATAGGACCAGACCCAGGAAAACCAACAGGATCGCACCAAAAAAATCAGCGCCTGACAGGTTTCTCGACAATCTAGTCATCGCATGCCCCAATTCAGATCAATGAATGGTTTTCCCACTGTCCCGGTCAGGACCGAAACCCCCGCCGGAATCGCACCGTCCATCATCCATTTCACCATCCATTTCATCATCCAGGTCAAAGCGGGTATACAACTCGGCCATGGTCAGGGCCTCTTCGATTGCCGCAGAGATCTCTTCGTCTTCAAAGTCGCCCAATTCCAGAAGAACCTTGGACGCCTCCTCCGGGCGAATGACGGCTACCGCTTCGATGGCAGCCAGTCGCAGCTGCTTCTCGGTCCCCCCCTCACCGGCCAGGGAAACTACATGGGACCAAGTCTCGTCCATCTCCCAGGATGCCGCAGCGCGAACTGCTTCAAGGTGAATGGCAGGGTTGTCGCTGTTCAGGGATTCAAGGATCTGCTCCTCGAAGCCGGGCACGAAACACATGGCGAAAACGGCCGTTAGGCGCCAGTCCTGGTCTTCGCCGATATAAGCGGCATGGACCGCTTCGGAATGCCAGTCCTGCTCTGCACGAACCGATGCTTCCAGAACCCGACGGCGCACTTGCTTGGGAACACTTGTATCCTGAAAAAGCAGGCGGAACACATCCTGGATGCGGCGGAAACGATCTTCGGTGAGGGATACTCCATCGAGGTCGTCCGGATCGTCGAAACCCTCCATGTCTACCTGCTCGAGGGCAGGGCCGAAAGCAATGGCTGATGCTCCCCGTAACTCCTCTGATTCGTCGCCATCACGAACGATCGAAAGTAAGGCCTCGATAATTTCCTCATTGAAAGATGTGCTGATGGCGGTGAGTTCTGCGGCCAGCAATCGGTCGGGCTGATCGCAGGAAGGATCGCCGAGGATTTTCAGGATTGTCCTTACGCCATCTTGTGGCCATTCCCAAGGAGGAGTATTCATCAAGGTTTCCAGATTCATCATATTACCTCACAAGATAAGGGGGTCCGGTGACTATAATGTTGTGATGACGGTTGTCGACCAAATAATGCCTGACCTGGAGACCATGTAGAAAAACCGTGTTGAAGGATTGCGCCATCACCCAGTCCTGCGGTACTGTTAATTGATTTAACCCTGCACCCGCATAGGGGATGGTGGTCATCTTTACCTGTTGGCTGAAGCGAAACAGCTCCTGCTTCTTTTTATTTCACAAGGAATTCAAAATGAAAAATTTACTCCGCCCTACCCTTGAAAAAGCCAATGTGAATTCAGGAATCTCATGGCTAAGGCCAGCAAACCTGATGACTGCACTCCTGGTTGCTGTCGTGACGGCATTCCCCGCTGGGCCCTGGGCCGAACCGGTTTCAACAGCCTCAATTCAACCAGAAAAAGCCATCCTCGCCGACCGTGATATCTTCCATCCTGTCATTGCCGAAAATGGGATGGTTTCCTCGCAGCAGACTCTGGCCACCGAGGCCGGAGTAGCCGTTTTGCGCCAAGGCGGCAATGCGATCGACGCAGCTGTAACCGTAGGCTTTACCCTGGCTGTGACCTTGCCGCGGGCAGGGAATCTGGGCGGCGGCGGCTTCATGCTGATCCATCTGGGGCGGGATGAACAATCCGGGATAGATGGAAAACCCGGCCAAACCGTGGCCGTCGACTACAGGGAAACCGCACCCCTGACAGCCGCCAAGGATATGTTCCTCGACGAAACAGGACAAGCGGACACCAGAGAGTCCCGATACAGTTACCGGGCCGTAGGCGTACCCGGCACCGTCGCGGGTCTGACCATGATCCTGCAAAAGTACGGCACAATAAGCCTGGAACGGGCCCTGGAGCCGGCGATCCACCTGGCCGAAAACGGTTTCCCCGTGGACCGCGGCCTGTACGAATCGCTGATCGTGGTCAAGAAACGCATGGCCGCCTCACCGGCCAGCCTGGAAATTTTCTACCCCAACGAGGGCATGCCCCCGGCCATCGGCGAATTGCTCATCCAGAAGGATTTGGCCTGGAGCCTGCGACAAATCGCCAAGCACGGAGCTGCGGCTTTCTACACGGGAGCCATCGCCGAAAAACTCCTGTCCGACATGAGCGCCCACCAGGGTTTGATCACCGCCCGGGATCTGGCCGGCTACCAACCTGTGATCCGCGAACCGGTGCGGGGAAACTATCGTGGATACGAGATCCTCTCCATGCCGCCTCCCAGCTCGGGCGGGGTGCACATCATCCAGATGCTCAACCTGCTTGAGCCGTTCCCGATCGCCGAACTTGGCCACAACACGGCCGCGACTATCCATCTTATGGCCCAGAGCATGAAGCTGGCCTACGCCGACCGGGCCGTCCATCTGGGTGACCCCGACTTTGCGCCCGTACCCACCAGGGGCATGATCTCCCGCACCTACGCCGACGAGCTTCGTGCCCTGATCGACCTGAAACGAGATACTCCGAGCGCGCGGATCAGCGCCGGCCGGCCGCTGCCCCACCAGCTTCCGGCGGAGAGCAACCAAACCACCCACTTCTCGGTAATGGACAACCGGGGCAACGCGGTGGCCAACACCTACACCTTGAATCTCAGCTTCGGAACCAAGATGACCGCTGCGGGCACCGGCATCCTGTTGAACAATCAGATGGACGATTTTTCAGCCAAGCCAGGTGCTCCCAACGCCTACGGTCTGATAGGAGGGGAATTCAACGCCATCGCTCCGGGGAAACGCATGCTCAGTTCCATGTCGCCGACCCTCGTGCTTCATAAAGGTGTTCCGTATCTTGCCACCGGCAGTCCAGGCGGAAGTCGCATCATTACAACGACATTACAGGTGCTGATGAACGTCATCGACCACGGGATGAATATTGCCTCGGCCACCAACGCGGTCCGGGTTCATCATCAGTGGCAACCGGATAAGTTGAGGATCGAAAGTGGCCTCGGCCTGGACACAATCCGCCTGCTTGAGGAAATGGGTTACCCTATCGAAACCAGAGACGCGATGGGCGGAACGCAGAGCGTTCTGTTCCAAAACGGTTTGTTCTTCGGCGCTTCGGATCCGCGACGGACCGGGGGCTTGACCCTGGGGTACTGACCTCAGCTCAATCCTGCAAACTGCGGTAAACCATCTCCTTGAAGGCTTCAGGCGGAAACATTTTATCGCCCCACTCCTGATCCACCGAGTCGGTCACGTCCGAGGCCAAGATTTCTTCCAGGCTCATTCCCTTGGCCTTTGCCGCAGCCACCGCAGCCCGGAATTCTTCCAGGATGTTCAGATATTTCTCCAGGCCGACTTTGTCGGCCACCGGCCCGTGCCCAGGTACGATTTGGGTATTTTCGTCACATAGCGCCAGGATGCTCTTAACCGCTGCGATAATTCCATCTATCCCTCCACCGGCATTCAGGTCGATGAACGGATAACCGCAGTAGAATACAATGTCTCCGGTGTGGATCACGTTGGCCTGGTGGAAATGGACCACCACATCCCCATCGGTGTGGGCAAAGGGAACGTGAAAGAGGGTGATCGTCTCCTGGCCGAAATACAAGGTCATGGTATCGGTGAAAGTAAGAACAGGCAAGGCGCCCGGATCGGCAGGCGGCTGGTCGTGGTCGATGACGTCGAGATGTTGACCGGTGATCATCCTGCTCCGAACGTTCTGATGGGCGATGAGCTCCGCCCCCGCCTCCCGGAGAGCCTGATTGCCACCCACGTGATCGAAGTGCCAGTGCGTATCAATGACCCGCTGCGGTCCTTGGCCGGCCAGTTCCTGAATTTTTGCCAAGAGCTTTTCGCCCATCTCGGAATAATCCGCATCCACCAACAGAACGCCATCGGGACCGGTTGCCAGGACATGGTTGCCGCCGGCGCCGTAAATCGCCCACATCCCCTGTGCCAGTTCCATGGATTGGAGCTCGATTTTTTCCCAATCCTGGGCCTTCGCCGAGGTGAACTGAACAAAGACCAGAAAAATGGACAGGGCTATGACCCAAGCACCCAATGGAACAAATATCGAGCCTTGTAAAATAGAAATCTGTTTGATTCTGATCATTTCAATCCTCGCAATCGGTGGGGTTGAATAGAACCAGGGCGATAGTATCCCAGCACCGGAAACCGGGCAACCCCCGGCTAATGTGGATAACGTGGAAGTTGGAGAGGAGTGAAAGGGTGGTTCCAGTCTGGTTCCCAGAGCTAATCAGCTGCCGGGTCTTTCATCAAGACTCAACATCCTGAAAACGAATTGAGACAACCAAGGCCAGATTCGTTCCCCCGGGGGAAAAGCCAAGTGGGCGGAGTTTTGAACAACCTGAAAAATCTCGCCACTAGATCGTGTCCAGGCGCTCGCCTTGGCGCAGCCGATGCCGCAACCCCATCATCCTCGTATCGATAGCCCGCAACTCGTCGAGGTTCTCCCGCTCACGGTCGCTGGGTTCGATGACCTGCGTCATTCCACCGTTGGCTATGACCACGCGGCGATCCCCCATCAGGGCCAGGATGGGATCATGTGTGGCCATCAGAACGATTTTCTCTTCCTTGATCAGAATCTCCAGGGCTTGCTGGCGATCGATTCCCGCATTCTCGATCTCATCGATCAGCACCACCGGACTGGCGCTCAACACCGCGGTATCGGCGATCATCAGGGCCCGGGATTGACCGCCCGAAAGGCTGGTCACAGGAGTGTCCAGAGTGAAGGACTCGCCTGCCAACTCGTTGGCCCAATTCCAAATGCGCTGGATTTTCTGCTCGGGATCACCGGCCTGGCGGCTTTCCGCGTGCAGAGCCAGAAACTCCTGGACCGTTAGATCCATGACGAAGTTCATATTCTGGCTGAGCTGGGCCACCAATTTGTATTCCGTGCTGAAGCGCCACTTGTCGCCGGGAACTTCACCGTTGACCAGGACATGTCTGCCCGTCGGTGTATCGCCGCGAGCCACCCACTCGATGTCCGCCAGCAGGCGGCTCTTGCCGCTGCCGGTTGGACCCACGATACAGACAACTTCACCCACCCGGATGGTCAACTCGCGGACGGTTTCATCGCTGCCGTCCTTGGTGCGGCCACCCCTGATGGTCACCTCGGAGACCTTTTGCTCGTTGGTGCCCAAGAACTCTTCCATACCCGAGATGAACTCGTCAAGCTCGGCCAGGAACGGGCCCTCCAGGGTTCCGGACAGCGCCGCTTCCGGGCTGTCGATGAGATTTTCATGGCCTCTATCAACCAGAAGCTGCTGGGTAAAGGGCCAGCGAGAGAGTAAGCCTTCGATCGTCAAGTGGAGCAGATCGTGTTTCATGATCCGCCCCCATCCGTACCGGGCATCGGCCCCAACTCCTGCGGACCTCCGTCGGTCTTCACCCCGGTCGGCAAATCCAGGTCTATTTTTCGCACGTTGCCCATCTGAAAATCCGAGCCGATCCTGGTCTCGCCCAGGCAGTAGGAACACAGGGCGGCCGGCATCGAGAAGCGCAACCGCAACCCCTCCACGGTTGCGGTGTCCCGACCTTCGGTCCAGACGGTACTCAACTCGTAGCTGCCCTGCCCTGTGATCCCGTTCACGTGCAGAACGCGGGCCTTGGTATTGACCCCGTGCACGCGGGCGGCAAAGACCTCGCGCTCGGCCTGGCTGACAATGTCTCCCTTGGTGATTACCACGATGTCGGCCGCCTTGAGCATTGGTCCGATTTTCTTGGGTGTCCCGATGCCGCTCAGATTGTCGATCACACAGACTGCCAGGACTTCTCGGATGTGGGGGGAACAGCGATTGCACAGGCCGGCGCTCTCACTGATCAGCACATCCAGACCCTCGGCCAGGCCCCACTGCACACACTCCTCCACGTTGCTTACGAAGTAGTGATCCGGACACAGGGCACCGGCCAGTCCCTTGCGCACGGCGACCCCGTGCTTACGGAAGAGCTCGTCATCATCCGTGGAGAGGCAATCGAACTTGACTACCCCCACCTTCTTTCCCGTTGACCGGATGTGTTCCAGGGTCTTTAGAATTACTGCGGTTTTTCCCGATGAAGGGGGACCGCTGACGGTCACGAAGCGCATCTTATTTACCCGCTTCCAGGAAGATTTCGTTGACCCGGGGAATCAGTTCGCCCAGATCATGTTCACGAATGAAATCCCAGCCCAGCCACATGAACGGCGCCGAATCGGGGACCTTGTTTTCCACTTCGGGATGGCAGCTGGGAAACAAGCCGCGATGCGAGAGAATTTCCCCCACTTCCCTGCTGGCGAAAAAGTCCGCCAAGCGGCGCGCCTCCGGCGGAGCCGACTCCTTTAACAACATAAAGATGGGGCTGATCACCGCGCCATCTTCAGGCCAAACGATCTCCGCATTCGGATTGAACTGCGCCATCTTGCTGAAGAAGTAGGGGATGACCGAGACCAGGGGCCCCTTGCCACCCTTGGGCGCAAAACGGCCTGCTGCCTGGCTGGGATGCATACCTTCCAAAAGGTTGCGGCCCACGGCCCTCACCCCATCCTCACCGAACTCCTTCCAAACCGTCAACAGGATACCGTTGAAGAGGTCGAAATCACCCACCGGCATGGCGATCCTGCCTTCGAATTCCGGCCCGAGGATTTCCTTCCAGGTTCGCGGCACGGCCTGGTCCTCGGCCAGCTGTGTCTTGTCCACCAGGAATACCGCGGGCACCACCGCCAACAAGGCGTAGTGGCCATCCGGGTCCTTCAGTCCGTAAGGGCCGAGCAAATCGTTGTGCTTCGCCCAAGAGTTGTCCGTGAACACGCCCTGATCCTTGAAGCGGGCCATGTTTTTGCTGTCGAAAAAGGCCTCGAAGCCAGCAGACAGGAACAAGTCGGGCAGATCTTCCTTGGTCTCGATCGACTTCATGCCCTCATCCAGGATATCGGCCCCGATCGAGGCCGCGGCAAGCCGTACACCCACGGTTTTTCCCGTCTCGGCGGTGATTTCCTTGCTGACCCGGTCGAAGGCCTCCAACAGAGGCAAACGCACAGGGCAAGGCAATAGACCGGCCACCCGGATATCTCCCTCGGAAGGGAAAATCTGGTCCTCGTCACTCACCACATCCAAAGTTACATCTTCGGTCTGCCGGTTCTCCCTCACCGCATTCTCCAGCAGGGCCTTGAAAGCCGGTAGGTCCTTTTTCTTCATCTGCACGGCCTGGGCCAGAGTGACCATCCTGCCCTGGGTTTTCTGCTTGGCCTTATCCCCGACTTGCTCGAATCCATTGGCCACGAAAACCTCCACGGTCTCGGGGAATTTCTCGGTGATATCGAAAAGGGTCATCTCCGGGGAGATGGTAACTCCGGACATTCTCAATCCTCCAGGTGGGACGGGATCTCGTTGTGGGATCAGTTTGCAAAAGATCAGCATGCAGGGTCCTACATCTACTTCCCCGAATCTTTATGGACCCAGGGGTCCAATTTAATGTAAATTGGGCAAGTGGCAAGGCGCACAACTTGGTTTTTTGGCCTATTCAAAATAATGCATTCCATCCTGAAATACAGAGCAACCATCTAAACACTTGCAACTTGAGCAGAGGTCCATATTTTGGGGATCAGTTCTTTTTCCTGTTGATTCTTTCGGAGAACCAAAGGCTCGCCCTTTGACCCGGGTATGGGGTTACGAGGACAAGATCCTTCATCCCATCCCCCATCCGATTCCCCAATAATTACAGGCGTTGAATAATGTTCAATTCTAACTCTCTAAAACAGTTCGCCGAACTATACCGCTACCTGATTATGGTACTGGCCCTGCATGCACCGGTAATCTGGGGAATCCTGCTGCTAAACATACGAGGCGTAAAATTAACCGGGCACTCGGCGGTGTACTTCAATAGCGTCGCCCTTGGCTACTATATGCTGCCGCTACTGCTGGTAGTCACCCTTCTTTTCATCCTGCTTTTCCCTTTCGGGCGAGCTTTGATGTGGCTCGTCGGTATTGTAATGGTGATCTTCACCTACATCCTTTTGCTGGATAGTTTCGTCTACGAGGTATGCAAGCTGCATATAGATTTATTTTGGCTGGAGTTCTTGTTCAAGGACTACCGTGGTTTCGGGTTGACGGCCCCCGCTTTCCTGTCTGTCCTGGCCGCGTTGGTGGTCCTGATCTTGGTCGAGTTGGGTATTTTCACCCTCGCACGGCGGAAACGCGCCCCCCTCCCAGTCATACTTCTGCTTATCGCACTGTTTGTCGTTTCGTTTGGGTTCAGCCAGGTTGCTCATATTGTGGCTTACGAAAACAACTACGCAAGTATCACCAGTCTCACCCCTCGTTTCCCTTTTTACGTACCTTTCACCTCACACAGCAACGCTGCCAAGCTCAGCAAGTGGATGCCCATGGGGGAATCTGATCTAACCTCCGAGATGCCGGACCCCGAGCCTACCAACTTGACTTTTCCTTTGAGTGAAATGCGATTTACCGGGGACTCGGTGAAGAATCCCCCCAACATCCTGCTGATCCTGCTTGAAAGCTGGCGATTCGATGCAATGAGCAAAGAAGTCACACCGAACATCATGGCCTTCGCAGACAGTTCAATCGTTTTCAGGCAACACCTCAGTTCGGGCAACTCGACCATTGGCGGCATATTTGGACTCTTCTACGGGATCGAACCCACCTATTGGGCGGCCGTGAAGGCAAACAACATCCTGATTGATAACCCTCCCCTGATCGATGTTCTGGGTGACAGGGGTTACGCGCTGGGAATTTTTGCTGATTCCAGTTTCAAACGTCACAAGATCAAGGATACCGTGTTCCGGGGAATTGAAGTGGTCGAAGAATTCGAGGGGAGAAACATCCCTCAAAAAGACGCGGATTTGGCCAGCCGTCTCAGGCAATTCATGTGTGACCAGTCAGAGGCGAACAACCCATTTTTCGCCTTCGCCTTCTTCAAGTCTAGCCACAATGGTTACAATTATCCCAAGGAGCACGATATATTCCAGCCTTCAAGGAACATGAACCTGGCCTTCGTCGACAGCAAGAACCGCGAATCCTACAAGAACGATTATCTGAATTCCGTCCACTACAGCGATGCGTTGGTAGGAGAGTTGTTGGCAGAAGTGAAGTCTCTGGGCGAAATGGATAACACCGTAATCCTGATCACCACCGACCACGGTGATTCCTTCAATGACAACGACGCCAACTATTGGGGTCACGGGAGCAATTTTACGCGCTTCCAGGTGCAAGTACCCTTAATCATCCATTACCCGGGACAAGCACCGCGGGAAATTCACGAGCGGACATCCCACATCGACATTTCACCCACCCTGTTGCAGGAAACCTTCGGCTGCATCACCGACATCCACGATTACAGTAACGGATACAATCTCTTCGGCGACCTGGGTGAGCCGCGCCCTTTCATTGTCACCAGTTACGTCAATCACGCTTTTATTTTCGACGATGATGTCTTTGCGATCTACCCCACTTTCACCAAAAAATACAAGTTTCACGACGTGAACCTGGACGTGTCCGCACCACAGCCGGCCATGCTTAAGCAGGCAATGGAAAGGATCAACAGATTCTACGATTAAAAAGTAAGATGGAACCGGGGAGTGTCCCGGCAACCGTACCCCAGGGCAGAGTGAGCTCCTACCCTGTCACTTCAAAAGAACCATCCGTCTAACGGCCTCGTGGTTCCCCGCCTCCAGACGATAGAAATAAGTCCCGGACGAAACCTGCCGCCCACCGGAATCCAGACCATTCCAAAGAACCTGACGGGGTCCGGCCTCTTCCATTACTCCTGAGCGCAGACTCCTTACCAAACGTCCCCGCAGATCGAAAATCTGCAGATCAACCGCCGACTTCACCGGCAACTCGTAACGGATCACCGTCGATGGATTGAAAGGATTCGGCGCGTTTCCCCGTAAGGCGAATTCTGCGGCAATCCGGCTCTCACCCAATGCAGAGGAGCCGCCACCTTCCGTGATTTTCACGATGCGATCAATTGGAAGGTTGTAGGAAACTTCAACCGCGCCCGAGGACCATTCCACTACAAGGGAATCGATTGCAGTGGCTGTGCCCAACCCGAACTCCACCAACATCGAACCCTGCGACAAATATCCTGAACTGGACTGGACATCCCGGACCAACTCCAGGTCGCCGACCACCAACCGCAGCCGGGAGCCGATGGCCGAGGCGTTGGCCGTCGTACCGATAAGACGGACATGAAGCCAGTGATGTCCCGGATCGTGAATGTTCATCAACATCAAGTTGGCTCCGTCACGGGCAACGTAAATATCCAGATCACCGTCACCGTCGAAATCGGCCCAGGCCATTCCGTGGCTGTTGCCGGCGCCCTCTGGAACCAGGACCGGGTTGAAGCATCCCTTCCCGAGATTCCAATAGAAAAGATCAGCCTCCCCGTCACGGGCCAGGAAAAAGTCCAGCAAACCATCGTTGTCGAAATCTCCCCAGGCTCCACCCTGCCCCGGACCGGCGTCGACCAGGTCCGGATCCGCGCTTTGAATGAACATCCCGTCGTTGTTCTCGACCAGGAGGTCGGGACTGCTGATGTTGGCGATATAGACATCCATGAAGCCGTCGTTGTCCATGTCGCCCCAGTCTGCCCCCGCGCTGTTGCTCGATCCACCAAGAGGGGATGCCTCCGTCATGTCGTAGAAACCCAGGACACCGAAATTGCCCAACAGGAAATTCCGTGAACTGGTGGACAACAGAACGTCCTGGTCTCCGTCATTGTCATAGTCGCACCAGTCGGCGCTGGAACTGTTACCGACCCCACCTAGCCAGGCGTCGGTGATGGTCATGAAGTACCAATCTCCCCCACCGGGACCTCCAAGACCCCGGTACATTACATTCGCCTGGCCATCCTTGATAAGATAAATATCCAGGAGCCCGTCATTGTCGTAATCCACCCATGAGACATCCACGCCCGGTCCGGTGTCTCCCATGGACATCAGGTTTGCATCGACGAAAGTTCCCCCTCCCTCGTTGCGATAGATAATATCCGCTTCGTTCAACTTGGCCAGATACAGATCCAGGTCGCCGTCGTTGTCGTAGTCGGCCCAGGAGGCGTTTGTGCCTGCTCCTGCATCACCCAGCGGAGCAACCGTTGCATCGCTGAACACGCCATCACCCTCGTTACGCAGCAGGACGTCGGCCTCGTTGTGGTTGACGATGAAGATGTCCGGATCGCCATCACCGTCGTAGTCGCCGATGGCCACCGTGCGACTATCACCGGCCACCGCGACGGGGCCGGTTGTTATCGGGTTGAAAAGGGTAAGGTTGCAGCCCACCGGACCGGCCCCGATCAGCAAACCACCGCATGCGATTGCTCCATCGGGATGCCACCCCGGCGCGCACGGCGAGTTCTCGCGGAGAGTGAAGTCGCCGGAAACCTCGTCACAGAACATGGGATCCAGGGAAAAATTGCCATCGACTCCAAGCTGGGAAAGAATCCCTCCAACCCAGTCGCCGTTGATGTTACCGAAAATATCACTGCAACCGAAAGTGGCCACATCAGCCGGTGAGGCGCAATAAACCGGCTCACCGGATCCGGACGAACCGGAGATCAGGACTCGGGACAGTACGGGCAAGGAAGAGTTTACGCAGGCCAAAGCCTGTCCATCGTCGGCGCTGTTGCCGTAGAAGGTGCAGCCCTCGAGAATCGGGGAGGCCGCATCACAATACACCCCGCCCCCTCCTACCGCCTGGTTATTCTGGAAAATGATATCGCGCAGAGTCGGGGAGGCCCCGTCCAAAAGAATCGCCCCGCCGTTGCCGGTGGAGTAGCCGTTACGAATCGTGATGCCTTCGACGACCGCCGTGGAGGTCTCCCCGGTGCTGAAGATGAAGGCACGGTGCTCATCACCCGCCCCCCCCTCCAGATCCAGAATGCATTGCGTAGGATCGCCGCTACCCGAACGGAGGATTAACTGTTTGCCCAGAAAATCCAGGTCGCGGTTCCCGGCCCCCGTGAAAACACCATCGGCCAAAACGATTTCCTGACCATTGTCCGCCGCAACTATTGCCGACTGAATGCTGGTGTAATCACCCGGTACGTTCAGCCCTCCGTCGGGATTGAACGTGAAGGTCATGGTGGCGCCGGAGTAGCTGATATCCACAATATTGAGTCCGCACGGGGCGCTGTTCCACCAGTAGGCGCTCGGATCGGTGTCCGGCCCGAAGGTCGTATAGCCGGGACCAGCCCACAGATCACTGCTGTCCCCATAGTTTACGTGATTCTCCAGATCCCAATCCCCGTCCGCCTGGACCAGGGTCACTTCGTAGTGCAAGGAGTAGGTCTGGTCCTCGTCGTTGTTGCTTCCGGTAGGGTCGCAATGCCAGATGGCCAGACCTGAATCTGGAAGCCCAACATCCCGACCGCTTCGCTGGAGGTTCTCGATGAGGTAGTAGTCGAAATAACCTGCCGAATACCGGTAAATCGTGTTGCTGCCGGCTATAACCGGGATATTTTGCTGGAAAAAATCCAGATCCACGATGTTCGCCCAGCCGGCCAGGTCCTTCATATAGGCACAGGGCTCCTGGGGATTCGTGTTGGAAGTGACAGAGCACATCAGGCAGAAACGCCCCACTCCGCTGGAAGAACCATCGTAGTCGTAGAGATCAGGCCAGAAGCCGATCATGTGACCGTTCTCGTGGCAGAATGTGCCCAAGGTCAGGCTGCTGCCCATGCCCGTTACCTGATACCGGTAAGAGGTAACCCCGTCGGCGCTGAAATTCAGACCCGTGCCGGAGTGCGGCCAAAGACCCAGGGCCCAGCCGCAGCTCGTGGTCCCCGCGTAGAAGCAGTTGATGGCGTCGATGTAGCCATCGTCATTGGCATCGTACTCGCTGAAATCCAGGCCCTGGTTGTTCAGGTAGGTCAGGGCCTCGCGGACCAGTTCTCGGGCGCGAGTTCCGTACGGAGCATCGCAATCGTCGTAATAGCTCTTGGGTTTGCTGGCGCGAAACCAGGCCGTGGGCACGAAGTTGGTGTAGGTCAGGGCTCCATTGGAAACATCATGGAAATAATCCCGCACCGAGCCATTGTTGCCGTAACCGGTGTACCCCGGCAGGTTGGCATAATCCTCCACAGCAGAAGCGGGAATGCTCGCCGGCTCATCACTGAAATCGATCAACAGCAGGATGCCCTTCACGTCGCCGAGGGTCGAGGGCATGGGTGTGTCCGCTGCGTCCTTTGTAGCAAGTTCCGCCCGTTCGATGGCCGCGGCCTCGTCTCGCAGGGACTGGGCGATGGCCCGAGCGGCATCCGGGTCGATGCGGAGATGACGGTCCAGCCCCAGATCCTCACCCGATACGCCACCGACGATGAATCCGGTGGAAAGCAGTTCCCGTCCATTCTCTGACAGATCGGCGTAACATATCTCCCCGGTGTCCGAGTCCCGAACCAAGGTGAATCCATCAAGTGACTCCACCACCCGGTAGAACTCATCACCCCAGATCCTGACCTGGACCTCGGTGCCGTCCGGTTGTTCCAACGTAAATTCGTCGCCCCAGGAAGGAGCGCCCAACACCAGGGCAGGCACCAGGGAAACCATGATGATAAGAAGGAACCGGGAAAGAATACGGGACGCCCGATCTGAAAAATTTCGGCTGGGAACACGCGTTGTTGCCTTCAAATCATTCATCGTAGACCTTCCTGGGATCATATTTACGTTGAGAAGTCAAAAGCGACGAGGCCCGAACCACGGAAAACAATCTAAAAACGGAAACGAGCAAACCAGGCAATACCCCAGTATCTCTTTTTCCCTCCTCTGGCCATATTACCATGCCCAGTGAACCAATCCAAGTGGAGACACATCAATATATTGACCATAAGCACAAAATTCAATCCCTCGAATCTAAGGAGATTATGCGCTATATTTCTCCGGTTGAAACTTTCCAAACCCCCTTCTGGAGGTAGAATTTTGAAAACTCGGTTTTTTCTTTCCCTTTGCCTGATGCTGGTTGCTGTCAGTGGGCTGGCCCAGGACAAGCATCCCTTCTCGGTCCACGATATGCTCGCAATGGACCGGATCAGTGATCCCCAGGTATCTCCCGATGGACAGTGGGTTGCGTTCAACGTGCGCTCCACCGATCTGGAAGCCAACCGCGGACGCACTGACCTTTGGGTTTCCAAAACCGACGGCAGCGAAACGCGCCGCCTGACCGCGCACAAAGCCGCCGACTACAATCCCCGCTGGTGTATGAATGGAACCATCTTTTTCCTGAGTACGCGCGACGGCAGCTCCCAGATCTGGAATATCGATCCACGGGGAGGTGAGGCAGTGCAGTACACCGACCTGCCCCTGGACGTTGGAAATCTGGAAGTCGTGCCCGAACTGGCCAGCTTCCTGTTCACCCTCGAGGTCTATCCGGGACTGGGTATCGGGGGCACCATCGCCCGTGACGAAGAGATCGCCGCCGATCCTACCACCGGCATGATTTATGACGAACTGATGTTCCGGCACTGGGACACCTGGGAAGACGGCAAGCGCTCCCACCTGTTCCTCTTGGACGCCATGAACGCCGATGCCGAACCGGTGGACTTGATGCCAGACCTGGACACTGACGTCCCCACCCGTCCCTGGGGCGGCATGGAGGAAGTCGCCGTCGCGCCCGGCGGCGGTGAAATTGTCTTCACGGCAAAAATACTGCCGGGCAGTGAACCCGCCTGGAGTACTGATTACGATCTGTACTCCGTTCCAGTCGACGGATCGGGAACCATCCGCTGCCTGACCGAGGCCAACGAAGCCTGGGACACCGAGCCGATCTTCACTCCCGACGGAAAGACCCTCTGCTACCTGGCCATGGACCGTCCCAACTTCGAGGCCGACCGCTACCACATCGAGATGATGGACTGGGCCACCGGCGAATTACGCCGCATCGACTTCGTGTACGACGGTCTGAAGCTCAGCCCTCACGGCTTGAAATTTTCCGGCGACGGTAAAACCATCTACTGCACGGCCGGATATCTGGGCCAACGATCCCTGTTTAAAATCGATGCAAAATCAAGCAAGGTCACCCTCATCGACAAGATGGGACGGCATTCGGGCCTTGCTCTCCTGAAGGGGCGAATCCTTTTCGGGATGCAGCACCTTAAATCTCCCACCGAGCTGTACACCATCAAGACCAACGGCAAGGATCGCCGCCAGATCACGGATCTGAACGGTGAAAAATTGGACCAATGTCTGATGGGCGAGCCGGAGCAGTTCACCTTCACCGGCTGGAACGATGAGAAGGTCTACGCGTACGTCGTCAAGCCCTACGACTGGACTCCCGAAGCGGCGGCCTCGGGCAAAAAATGGCCGGTTACATTCCTGGTCCACGGTGGACCCCAGGGCAGCTTCGGCAACGATTTCCACTACCGTTGGAATCCGCAGGCCTACGTGGGCGCTGGATTCACCACCGTGGCTGTCGACTTCCACGGCTCGACCGGCTACGGCCAGGATTTCACAGATGCGATCAGCGGCCACTGGGGTGATCGTCCGCTGGAGGATTTGGAAAAAGGATTGGCCGCGGCCCTGGAGCGTTACTCCTGGATGGACGGAAGCAAAGTCGTGGCCTCGGGCGCCAGCTACGGCGGATACATGATCAACTGGCTGCACGGCCAACCTTTCTCCCACAGCTTCCGGGCCTTCATCTGTCACGATGGGAACCTGGATGAGCGAATGGCCTACTTCGACACGGAGGAATTGTGGTTCCCCGAGTGGGAGCACGGCGGAACTCCCTGGTCCGAGGGTAGCGGCTTCGGCAAACACAACCCCGTCGAATTCGTGCAGAACTGGCATGTGCCCACCCTGGTGGCCCACGGAGCGCTGGATTACCGCGTAGTCGACACCCAGGGTTTGAGCACATTCACCGCCCTGCGCAGACAAGGTGTTCCGGCCCGACTACTTTATTTCCCGGACGAAAACCACTGGGTACTCAAGCCACAAAACTCCATCCAGTGGCACAATGAGGTCATGGGCTGGTTGACCCGGTGGATACGGTGACCTTTTGAGTGGATCAATTTCATTGTTAAGGAAACAGCCCGGGGAATCCCGGGCTGTTTCTTTTGGAGGCACTGCTGGAAACAGCAAAAAATGTTGCAGGCAAATGTAGCGAAGATTCCTTCCCCCAGGGGAAGCGGCTATGGGGAGAAAGTCCGATCGGGAAAGCTTGATCCGGATGTTATCAATAGTCGGCAAAAATCAGGGATGAGAGAGCGGACGAAGGCTCTCCCACCCCACCAGAAATATTGCCAGACCAATTAATATGCAGGTAATGGGTCCATTTTGGCAATTCTTCCCGACCTGGCGATATCAGTTTCTGAAGTGAAGATGACTATTATGACATATTTTTTGACCTTTTGCAACTCCTAAATCTATTAGTTGTGCCTTCGAAATTGTGTCTGGCCCAAATTACGGTGTTTTTCAATATTGAAACATCACCCGATAGGGTTAAGGCTCAAAAATCGAAAGGCGATTTTGGCCAGACACAATTTCGAAGGCACAACCTACTACTCACATACTAACCCAGGACCCAATAAAAATTTGCCGCTTCAGGATCCTCTTGCTAGGGTGGGAAAAAAACAGAGGTAGGATTTTTCGCTTTCCATAAAGGCAGGACATAAAATGCTAAAAAACAAAATCGCCCTGGTTACCGGAGCCAGTTCCGGTATCGGCTTGGCCTGTGCCCGATCTTTCGCAGGAGAAGGCTTACGCCTGATCCTGGCTGCACGGCGCATTAAACGACTGGAAAACCTTGCCTCCGAGTTGAAAGATGAATTCGGAACCGAAACTCACCTCCTGGAGCTTGATGTCCGGGACCGTGAGAGCGTAAACGCAGCCGTGGAAGGATTACCCGAGGCCTGGCGAGATATCGAAATCCTGGTCAACAACGCAGGCCTAAGCCGCGGCCTGGACAAACTGCATGAGGGGTATTACCTGGACTGGGATGAAATGATCGACACCAATATCAAAGGCCTGCTTTGGATCAGTCGGGCCGTGTTACAGGGCATGGTGGAACGGGACCGGGGCCACGTCATCAACATCGGCAGCATAGCCGGCCACCAGGTTTACGCCGGGGGAAACGTGTACTGTGCTACCAAGCACGCGGTGGGTGCCTTGACCCAGGGCCTGCGATTGGACCTGGTGGGAACCAAAATCAGAGTTTCATCCGTAGACCCTGGTCTGGTCCAAACCGAGTTCAGCGAGGTTCGCTTCCGGGGAGACACCGATAAGGCCGATCCTGTCTATCAGAACTTCCCGCCCCTGCAGGCCATCGATATCGCCGAAACCGTGCTGTTCTGCGCCACCCGACCGCCACACGTCAACATCCAGGACGTGTTGATCATGCCCCAGGACCAGGCGGCGGTATACGCCTCACATCCTCGCGGCACGGACTAGGCTCAAAAATTTGAATTGAGGTGGAATCCGGCCGTATTCCAAACCCGGGGATCAGACGGCCGGTTCGATACCAAGGATTTCCCAGGATCGAGATTCACTCTCTTCCCCGAAAACCACACGGTCCCCCACCTTGGAGCCCATGAAGGCCAGTGAAAGCGGAGCCTGGTAGTTCAGGATGAGCTGGTCGGTATCCGTATCCCAGGGCCCGAGAAAAGTGAAGACGACTTCCTCACCGGAATCAGCGGCCAAAGCCCGGACCCTCGTACCGATGTTCACAAAATCACTGTTGGCCATTTCGGGTGTGATAACGGATGCCAAGGACAACTCGCTCTCCAGGCCGGTGGCCCGGCTGGCTAATTGGTCCCGCTTTTCCAGGGCGGCGGTGAACTCGGCGTTCTCGCTCAGATCCCCAAAACTGGCTGCTTCCCCGATTTGCTTGGCCACCTCTGGCAACTCATCCTTGATGATTGTGTTCAAAGCATCCTGGGTAATGCGCAGACCTTGCTCGGTGGTGTAAACGGTGGTTCCGTCTTCCCACTCCCGGGTCAAATCCAGGAAGATATCGGCATACTTGGCGCGTAAAAGGCCCAGAAGTTGTGTGCGGTGGCTGGCGCTGAGACCGGCGTTCTTCTCTATGATTATTTTCAGGCGCTTCGCCTCGGTCCGATCAGCTTCCTCCAGCAGGGTCAACAACGGCTGATTGTTCTGGGTTGCGAAAGCAGCACGTGAACTTTCCAGGACCTTCAAATGCTTCTCTTCCATCGACAGACCATACAGCGTGCCGGTGGAGTGCAACAGGGAGAACATGGCATCGGCGATCCGCCTGACCGTGAGGTTTTCCAAACCTGCCAAAAATTTCCCGGCCGTACTGGCCGTGTGGCTAGTCCGCCACAGCCATCCCAACAGGTCCGGGCTGGCCGAGGGTTTTGCGATGGCCAGGAGCAGGGCTTTCTCCAGAGCGTCGGCTTGGCCGCCCTCGATCAATCCCCGCGTAATCACATCGCACATCCGCTTGCCGGAACGCACCAGGACCGCACTCCAGACCTTGCCCCAACCATCGGGAAGTGTGCCGCGCAAGTAGATCAACACGCGCTGCAGAAGAGCCTCGGGGAGAATGGCCACCATTTCTCCCTGGTCCGTCACACGAGCCAAAACCTGGGCCGCGGCCCGAGGATTCGGCCGAGCCACGTCGACACCCCGTGCAGCCACTTCCGCGTGGAGGGCCAGTCCGGCCAATGCCAGAGTGGGATTGTCCTTCAACACGGCAACAGCCGTCTTGGCCGCCCCGTTACCCAAATGCACCAGTAGCACATCGTCGGCACAATTCTCGCAACCGCCCTGTTTTTCCTCGCGTGAGATCTCGTCCAGGTAGGCCATCACCTCCAGGAGTTTTTCCTGGTTGGACTTGGCGTGGTCGAACTTGCGGAGCACTCGATCTTCGAACCGGTCGGCCTGCCGGAGGATACGGAATGTGGGCTGGGAACCCGGTGTCATTCCGATCAAAGGATCCCGCTTCAGGGACCGTTTGGCATCCTGCCACCATTCCTTCCAACCTTTTTCGCCCAACAAGTCGATGATACTGCTCTTAACATAACGGTACTGCAAACGCCCCTCACGGTTTGACTTCATGGCGAGCTTGACGTAGGCCACCGCATCATCCAGCGCCAAGTCTTTCAGTGCCTCAGGGTTGTAGAGCAATTGTGCTGGGAAATGATCGCGAGGCAGGGGAGTAAGCTTGGTGGCGGTAGAGGGATCATATTCAGAATGTCGGTCATCGAAACGTAGGGAGAGCCATCCCGTTCCGGGAGTCAACTCCTCCACCACACCCGGCACCAGAAAACCCCGGTCCAACGCGTAGCAGCCAGGTTGTAATTGAAGGTATAGATCAGCCATTCGGGTGGCCTCAATCAAGGCGGCTCCCCTCGGAATCAATCGGTCCAGCAATTCAGACAATCCAGAAAATTCAGGATGGCAGGTCTGATATAACCGCAAAAGAACATTCCTCAGGCCTTCCCCTTTTTTCAACTGCCCGGTGGCGGCTCGGGCCACTTCCAGGGCTGCGGCGGAGTCCTGTTTCTCCTCCACTACCGAAATCAACATTTCTATCAGGGTGAGGGCTTTTTCGGTCGAACCCTGCCGGCCCACCTGTCCAGCGATGGGCAATAATTCCCGCCAGGAATACAGGGTACTGTCCACGGCCTGCGGCCAAAGATCTTCCAGTTTCCCAAAGTCCTTGTTGTTGGCCAGCTTGCCGAGCTTGATGAGGGATGGTGACTCGTTAGTGTTTTCCTGCATTGACTTCCTCTACCCCTAACCCAAATCATTCTGGAATAATTCGAGCCATTAAAATTCTTTCAGCCGGCGGATATGACCCATACGGGACAACTAACCCGGCTATCTGCGTTTCCCGGGAAGGGCCAAGATAGTTGTTTTGTTCCTGATGGGGAAGTTCCGGCAAAAAAAAACCCCGGGCTGAAACCCGGGGCAGGGGCAAGAGGCACCGAAAACCTATTTCAACATGGTCATCTTCTTGGTTTCAACGAAGGAGCCACATACAAAACGAGTGACGTACATTCCACTGGAGGCGGGCATACCTGTATCGTCGGCTCCGTTCCAGACAGCCTCGTAGTTGCCGGGGATATTTTCGGTATCCAGGACCCGGACCCGCTTTCCGGCCAGATTGAAAATCTCAAGCGTTATGGGATCTCCGGTAGCGATGTCTGCTGGAATGCTGTACTGAATATTCGTCTCCGGATTGAACGGGTTGGGATATATTGATCCCAGAAAAGCAGC
Organism: Gemmatimonadales bacterium; assembly: GCA_019038745.1. Lineage (GTDB taxonomy): Bacteria > Krumholzibacteriota > Krumholzibacteriia > LZORAL124-64-63 > LZORAL124-64-63 > JANTGJ01. The sequence goes on along the minus strand of JAHOYV010000022.1, from coordinate 49,076 downwards.
AGCAGGTACCGAACGGTATCCCAATTCGAAAAAGACCGGATTGGACAACTCGCTCATCTGGGAAATCTGAGTGCTGTCCGCCCCCACTCCCCTGACCCCCAACTTATGCACTATCCCCGGTTCAACCGACAATTCAAAGAGAGTATCCTTGACGGTAGCTATCATTTCTGGAGCCTCTTCGTCCAGAACAATCCACACCTGGTAGGCAACGGCCGGAGCCAGAGCCTCTTTATTCGCCCCCTCAAGCGGACTTGGAGACCAGTGGAAAGTAACTTTGGGATTCAGATCGAATGGATCATCCTGGGCCAACGCATTTCCCGTTACCAGGAGACTGGCCAAAAGTAGAATCCGGAGCCAGATTTCATTGCTGCGCTTCATTGCCCATTCCTCCGCGGTGTCCTGCCAAATGCCATGGGATGGAAATCCATTCTGCCGATCCAACTATTGCAATGGGAATGCCCAGGGGATCGCCACATGGCCCCACTTATTGAGTCAGGAGCCAACCGGTTTTTTTTCAAGGGCTTAGGGAAAATTGCGAGAGGTTATTTGGTTGATCACCGAAAGTGGGGCATCGTGTTCCAGCGAAAAATAGAGGCAAAGGAAAAGGTTTCCTACTCCGAAGCAGGCAGAATGCAATACCATGGAAGAATGTTCCTGGCTTGTCCCGCTTGTTCCGAATTAATCCACTTCATCTTCCATCTCGGCCAACCGACGGCGAGTCTGGATGATCTTACGCACGGCGCCGACGGCAAAGACCAACCCCATCAGCACAAAGAGGGCGGGCCAGCGGGTCAACATCACCAGCCAACCGAAACGCAGGTTCATGGCCCGGTCGAAACCCAAACTGAACTCTTCCAGGGATTGGCCGGTCACTTCGTAGAAAGCAGCCTCGAAATCACCAACCCTGGCCGTGGTCTCGACCAGACGAAGAACGACATCCTGTCCATGCCGATCCCGCAGGCGGTTTACCGCCAACAGACTCGTTAGATAGGCCCGGTCCGCCCCCGCCGCCGTTGAGGGAAAGGGTCCCACCAGGCGGCCCAATCGGGGGACCCGGCCGTCAAGGGCAAGGGATACCGTATCCTTGAACTTCCACTCCCCCGAAAAGAGCATGGCGGTTCCCTCGTGAAACCAGACAGGGAGATAGACCTCCGCACAGGCTTGGAACAGGAGAGCGTGCACCATTTCGTGTAGAAAGACCTCCTTGACTCCCTTGCCGATGGCGGGCAAACGGGTATGGTCAAGGGCGATGAGCCGACCCGGTGGCAACGCTACTCCCACTCCCCAGTCCGGCAGACGTCCAGAGAAGTTGGCCCGGAACCTCTCGGTGCCCATTACCAGGCAGTGAATCGTATCGGTCATGGCCCCGGCCGGTAACAGGGCCGAGGTGAATTCCAGACCTCTCTCCTGCCAGGCCGCCGCGCAGATATCCGCCGCTCCGCGCGCTGCCTCATTCTCGACCCGGAACATGACGAATGGAATACCCGATAGGCGTGCGCGACTCTGACCGGCCAGGCAGAACTGGAAATCAGACCCAGCCCAGATAAGACCGCAGACTACAATAATGATCATCCGAATACTTGGAAGCGGAACGACAAATCGTTTTCGGCCAGAAGACGGTTCCAAAATGCTGCCCTGCCTAATCCTCAATCCCCTTGAAGCCAACAGCCGTGCGGCCACTGAGCCGGCCGGGCCTGGATGAATTTTCCTGACTATTGTATGCTGGATCTCTGAACCAGGGTAGTCTGGGATTTCGCGGTATGGTTTCGCAGTATGGTTTCGCAGTGTGATCTCGCAGCGTCTTTGCCGAAAGCCTTCGGCGCGCGCTTGGCTCGAATCAGGGAGCAGGATAATGCCTCTCGATGAATCCACACGTGATGAACTAATCCGGTTGCGGGATGAAATCACTCCGGCCACACGGATCGCCGTATTGACGGGAGCCGGGATCTCCGCCGCCAGCGGCATTCCCACTTTCCGTGGCGAGCAGGACAGCCTTTGGAGCCGTTACCGCCCCGAGGAACTGGCCACTCCCCAGGCCTTTACCCATGACCCGGAGTTGGTCTGGCGCTGGTACGACTGGCGCCGGGGCTTGATCGCCGAATCAGAACCCAACGCGGCACATGAAGCCCTGGCCGCCCTGGAAAACCACTGTCCCCAAACTCTGGTGACCCAGAATGTGGACGGCTATCACCAGCAGGCAGGCAGTAGCAACGTCCTGGAATTTCACGGCTCGATCTGGATTGTCCGCTGCCTCAAGTGCGGATTCGAGAAGCTGGACCGAAGGGTCCCCATCCCCATCCTGCCCGAGTGTGAACGTTGCGGGGGATTGGTGCGACCGGGTGTAGTCTGGTTCGGGGAGGGAATCGATCCCGGGATCATGCAGGAATCAGCGCGCGCAGCCGGGGACTGCGACCTCTTCATCGTCGTGGGCACCGCTGGTGCCGTCCATCCCGCCGCGGGGCTCGTCGATATTGCCCAACAGGCCGGAGCCAGCGTTGTGGAGTTCAACCTCGAGAGCAGCGGGGTCAGCCATCTGACCGATCTCTTCGTACCCGGCAGCGCCGCCGAGACCTTGGGTTTTCTGGTCCCCTGATCCAGTCTCCCCGAGCAGGGGATGCTGCGATTCTGATGGTACGGTAGGAAGCAAGAGGTAGAAATAGTTGCCTTGGTTTTGGCCCGGGCCATCACCTTCAATACTGTGCAGGAAAATCCCTCCCCCGTGATGCTCCACCGCCGCCAGGGCGATGGGCAGACTAAGGCCCGAACCCTTCTGGTGATGCTTGATCTCCCCGACAATCTGAAATTTTGCGAACAGGGCCTCTTGACGATCCTGCGGAATCGCCTGGCCCGTATTGAATATTTCCAGCAGCCGCCAAGTGACGTCCCGAGCGGGGATTTCCCCTTCCGGCACGTGTCCAAGTAGCCTGAGAAGCCCCTGGTGATCAGCCAGTTCGACGGCAGTCCCCCGACCCGGCACTCCTTCGGCCTCGCGAATGCGGACCCATCCATCCTGAACGTTGTGCCCAACGGCGTTTTCCATAACCCGAGCCAAAGCAATCCTCAAGACCTCCACATCGCAGAGAAGATTCCAGTCCTCGGTATCGGCCAGACAGTTTTCCAGAGCCAAGCCCTTTTCCTCCGCCTTGTCCCGAACCGACACCAAACAGGCCTCCACGAGATCATGAGCCGGAACCGATTGCAGGATCAGCTTACGTTCGCTGTTCTGGATGGAAATCATCTGGATGGCATCGTTCATGAAGTCTCGCAGCCGGTGGGCGCTATGATCCATGATTTCGGTAATTTCCGAAATATTCAACCGGTTCAACGCCTCGCGGAGCGATTCTTCGCAGCGAACCATTGTGGACTTCAGGTAGTCGATACCCCCCATTATGGCGGTCAAGGGAGTGCGCACCTCGTGTGAAATAAGGACGAGAAAATCGTCCTTGGCCTTATCCAGTTCGCGCAGATCATTCAATGCCGAACCAAGGTTTTTCGTCTTTTCCTCCAGCTGGCGGTTCGTCTCCTCAAGACTGCCCGCCATGGTATTGAAGTAACCTACGAGGCGTTCCACTTCGTCCTCGGGACCAGGCAACATCCGGATGGAGAAGTCCCCGGCTGCGAGGGACTCCATGTTGCGGGACATACTCTTCAACCGGCTGGAAAAGGGCCCCAACACCTTGACGATACCTACGAAGGCCCCCAAAAGGGAGATCAGCGCCACCGCCAGGATGGCCCAGGCGTACCGCAGCGTCGTTGACTTCAAGTGCCCTACCGGCCGGGCGGTAAGGATCGTCAGGGGTAAATCCTGGGGGCGGGAAGCAGTCACGAGCCAGGGCATGTTCCGCCACCCCGCCAGGTGATGCTCCATCCCCTGCCAGGGAGAATCCACCCAACTGGCAAGTTCATCCCCGGAAATCGCCCCGAATATCTCCACCTCTTCAAGTTCAGGTTGATCCTTCAGTTTGATTCCCGCGAAAGGCAAGCCGGAACGCGATTCCATAACCAGTCCGTCGTCACCCAGGACACACCACCAGTCATCCAGGGGGATTTCCTCAATCAGTGCCGCCAGATTCATGAAGAAGATTCCGTATGTATTTTCGTTCGAATGGCCATGCAGACTCGCGGAACTTTCGGGAATCTGCCCTTCACGTAGGAGATTCTGATTATTGGTATTTTCATAAACCAACACCGGCAGTAACGCTTGCCTGGATGCCCTGCCCACCTTCGGACAATCCTTGCCGGCGACCTGTACCAGGATAGGAGGGAAAAGATAAATATTGTGGTGGCGGTCCCCCTTGATCAGGACCGGACGGCCTGATCCGTTGATTCCAGCCTGGCGATCCTGTTTCAAATCCGCGTCCGGGAAAAGTAGGTGGTCCCCGATCCATTCATCCAGAATCCGACGATTGATGGGATTTTCCCGGTAGGGGGCGGGAGGTTCCTCCCGACCATTTTTTCTGGCATATTCCAGAGTCATGGCCTCAAGACTCACCCGGTGCTGTACGCTCTTTTTGAAAGCAGTCAATTCCTGCAATTGGTGCCTGGCCGCGCTCTCGGTGATGGTAGTGGCGAATGCAATCCAGGAAAAGATACCCACCGCCATAACCGTCAGGAATACAACCGGCATCACACGCAAGAAGACCTGGGTGTGCGTAGAATAATTGAGCCGTTTCCAAAAGCTTCGCATTAAGTCCCCTCTGGGGCCTTCCTCTCTAACCGGTCATCTCCCTTGGGCGGCATTTTCACATTGCCGCATTTCCCACTGGAACTATCGACTGTTTTCACCGAAGGTTGACTGGAAGAATATATTTTTTGCTCTCCGGGTGGCCTCTGCCGGAAAAACCTTCAGCTTTGGACCAGGACCATGCCCGCTCGAAGACTACTTCTGATCAACAAGTTCTACCACGACCGCGGACCTGCAGGCGGGGTGGGCCGCTACCTGGTTCAAGAGGAGGCGGATCTGCGCGCCCGGGGGTGGGAAGTAATTCCCTTCGCCATGGCGGAGAAGGAGGCCCTGCCCTCCCGCTGGGATCGTCACTTCGTAAAGGCCCGGGATTACAGCGCCCCGCGCTGGGGACGAGACGCCCTTGGCGATGCGATCAATCTGATATGGAACCGCGAAGCGGCTGCCAACCTGGACCGCTTGATTCGGGAAAGCCGGCCCGACGTGGCGCACATTCACAACATCTATCACCACCTGAGCCCATCGATCCTGCCCGTTCTGGCCCGGCATCGTATCCCCGTGGCCATGACATTGCACGATCTGCGCCTCCTTTGCCCTGCCATTCACATGCTTCGCGGAGAGGAAGTATGCGAACGATGCCGTGACGGCAGGTTGCACAACGCCATCCTGGGCAAGTGCGTCAAGGAATCCCGGGCCGCTTCCCTGCTGGCGGCCGTGGAGACATTCCACCAGCGTCAGCGCCGCTTGTACGAGGAGACGGTAAATATCTTCCTTTGCCCGAGTGACTTCTTTCGGAGAAAATTTGCCGAGTGGGGTTATCCGGCAGAGAAACTGATCCATCTGCCCAATTTTGTGGATTTGGATTTTTGGAACCCGGCGACGGTTCCGACCGCTCCCGAACAAGACGCCTACCTGTATTTCGGCCGAATCTCGCGGGAAAAGGGACTGCGCACCCTGCTGGAAGCACAGTCACTTTGGGAGAAAGAGTACCAGGCGGGAAATATCCCACAGAAACCCCTGAAGCTTTTGATCGCCGGAACCGGGCCCTGCGAGGGCAATCTGAAAGCCAAAGTGGCACAGCTGGAGCTGCAGTCCGTGGAAATTTTGGGTGGGCTGGAAATCGCAGACTTACGTAGTGCCCTGGGCCGGGCCCGATTCTCGGTGTTGCCATCGATTTGTTACGAAAACGGACCTATGGCTGCACTTGAGTCGCTAGCCGCCGGCATCCCTTTGATGGGAACCGACATGGGCGGAATCCCGGAAATGATCCAGGATCAGGTAACAGGAATCATTGCCTCGGGACTGAGGGCGGAGGACCTGCTGGCAGGCCTTCTGCGGGCTGTGGAATTGGGACCGGCGGCGAGGAAGGAAAGCAGAGTCTGGGCTGAACAGAACGCTTCGCGGCCCGGGCACATGGAACGCCTGGTGGGGATTTTGGAAGACCTGGCCTAGTGCCTCTGGTATCAGGTAACGTCAATCACTCTTCCGAATAACCAGTTGATAGTTGGACCGCTCGGGATGCCAAAATCCAAGGGACAGGACTTGCATCGCCCCCATCAATCCCCGGTACAGATAGTTGAAGGGGCGCGCCAGGTTTTCCTCTCCGTACTCCTGGTGCACGATTTCATGTCCAGCGAAAAAACGTTTCAGGGCCTTTGGCGCAATACAGAACTTCATCGTGGTGGGGAAGATGCTGTACTCGGATCGGTAGATGATCTTGTAGGCCAAATGGTGGAACCAGAAGGGTGTAAACTTGGTGACCAGCCCCTTGACCGACAGGACGTTGGGAACCGCGAGGATCAGCAGCCCACCCGGTTTGGTCCAGGCCAGCATGTTGGCCAAGGCTGCTTGCGGATCGTTCAGATGCTCCAGGACGAATATGGAGACCACAACGTCGAATTGCCGAACCGATTCGTACGTCTGTACATCACCCAGGAATTTCTCATGGGCATAGGTATTGCGTTTCAGCTGGTCGGAGCTGATGTCCAGACCGGCGATCCGCATAGTGTCCGGATAGGCGAAGTGCTTGAAACGCCCACACCCCGCCTCCAGCACGGAGGCACCCGGCCCCCTGTCCCTTTCCAGATCGGCGATCAGCGCATCCACCGCTTGGGTCGTGATTACGCTCATGGCCGGGCTACCTTACTCGACCCGGATGGGTACTTCGAGTACCAGCCGTCCATCCTGGTCGCCGGGCCGGCGATCATCGGTGCGTTTATCCTCGAAGCGGATCGATCCAAAGGTGGACATCCCCTCCGGTGCCTGGGGCCAATCCCCGCTGAAAGTGGCCTCCAACTCGGCGGGCACGCCGCAGTGCAGATTCAACGGACCCTCGCCGGTCCTTTCGGTGGACCCGGTCAGCTTTTGAGCCAGGAAATATTTCTCTTCCAGATCGAAGCCCCAATCGGCCATATCCTCGGCAATCGCGAATGCACCCACGACCTGCAGCTTGTATGAAACGCTGTCCTTGCCCGAAGGCAGAGTGATACCCGCGTCCACCTCCAACCCGTCAAAGCCGGTCACCCGGAGCGCCTTGCCGGAACTGTCCAGAATGTTTACAGCGCAATCGGTGAAGAAATTGCCGACCTCCTCATCCATGACAAGGTGGAACTGGACTCGTGGTGTTGTCGAGTCGAGGACGAAATCCAGGGTCCATTCGTCGGTTTCGCTGATTTCCACTTCCTGTTCCCGGCAGAATCCTTCGATGGACGCCTTTACCTCTCCCCGGAATACACCGGGGAAAGCCCGGGTAACCGTGAAGCTGCTTGATGCATCTTCGCCAGGTTCCGGCCTGTTCAAGTCGGAGATTTCGGCGGGTTCAACCTGGTAGCCGTCAAAGGAAATGGTTACCTGGTAATCAGTCAGATCCCTGGCTGTGATACTTGAGGCGATGTTGATCTCCCAAATGCCCGGATAGAGTTCATCACCCAGTACCACGGCATCACGGATCGGGTTCCGGTCCACCGTCGCATACCCGGTGAAGCCGCCGCGATTGAATCCTTCCGGATTATTGATCTCGATCAGGGCCGCCGCTCCCCGCGAAGACCCGACATCCTCGCTGACTTCCAGCCGCACCCGCATAGCCGTTGCCCCCGCCGGCGAGTTCACGTAGTAGCGATGGGCGCTGCTTTGGGCCAGGTCCTTGCCCTGGTAAACCTTGGTGAATCCACTCTCGGCTCCCACCGGATCGCCCGTAACCACCGTATTCCACAGATAGAATTCCCGGCCGGCCAAACCGCCCAGGTCCCCGCTGTCCAAGCTGGCGATTATCCTGGCCTCGTAGGAACCCGGCTCGGTCAATTTCCGGCCGTCATATTCGCAAACCACCGTCATGCCCATATCGCCGCGAAGGTACCGGTCGCCCGAAACAACCTTCAGCCAGGCGGCTTCGCTCTTGAAGGAGAAGCTGCGGAAGAAGGTGTCGATTTCGTCGGGCCCGAGATCGGGATGGAAGACCGGACGCACTGTGAAAGTCACTCTTTCGGGAGCAAGGGGAGCCCCGCCAGGAGTGCGCCAATAGGCCGCTTCCGATTTTCCGTCGTTCTGGATGGGACAGGGCGTCTCGATCTGATACCACAACATTTTGTGGGCCGACCGGCTGGCCGACAACTTCTTCAGGATGTCCCAGCTGGCGCCGGTGTTGACCAGGCCGCCACCCTGATCAAGAAGACTCAATCCCGGGATGGGGCTTCCCCCGGCGATCAACGCGCGCTTCATCATACCCCAATGGATTTCAAGACCCTCCTGGGCCGCGGCGCCGACCAGGCAGGCCACCGCACCGGCGGTCTGGGGTGAGGCCATGCTGGTTCCATTGAAACGGGCCATGCCGTCCACAAAACCCGGTACGGTACTAAGCGCCCCACCGGGGGCAACGATATCCGGCTTGCAAGTCTCGCCGCCTCGGCTGCTGAAATTGAATAGCGTGGCCCGTTCCATCCCGGCGTTGTACAAATCCTCACCCACGCCCGGAGAGATGGAGGCACCCGAACTGATCAGACTGTAGGCTGTGGCCGGCAGCCCAACCGTCGACAGGCCGGGTCCCGAATTGCCGGCGCTGGTACAAACGTACAGAGTGGGATTGTCGGCCAGCATGTCGTTCAACCAGCCGCCCATGGCGTCATCGCCCTCCTCCACCGAGTCGATGCCGAAGCTCATGTTCACGACCACCGGGATCCCGTATTTCTCTTCGAACGAAGCCGCATACTCGTAGGCCTTCTTCATGCTGCTTGTGCGCGTGGCCCCGCCGGCCAGGCGGTTGTCCCCCAGTTTCAGGGAAAGCAGCCAGGACCCGGGCGCGCCGCCTTCCAGACCCTTCTGCCCACTGACCCCGTGCCCGGCGGCGATCCCGGCACAATGTGAACCGTGGCTACCGTCATCGAAGTGGAATTCCGCAGTTGGGGCCAGCGGTTTACCCAGATGATCCTCGTTAGCGCGCACGTTCACTTCCCAGGCCATGAGGGAACGTGAATCGGGGTTGTTGTCGCTGGAGAGGGAAAACGCGTCGTAATTCACACGGTAATCGCGCAACAGTTTCTCATCGGCCAGGTCACCGTTTCCATCGGTATCCACGACCACGACCCAGACCTTTTCCGAGAGACGTTCCCCCGCGATCGTTTGGCGAGCCGTCTCATTCAAATTCATGAGCATCTCGTAGCCAAGGCCCACGCCCAGGGCATCCTCAACCGCGGCCCGATCTGCAGCGTAGATCAGGAATCCGAATTTGTCACTCGTGTCACCGTCGTCGTTCAGATCGTTGACATCGGAATTGTTCACAAACTGCTTCTCGGCAATAACGCCAATATAAACCAAGCACTTGGAGTCGCCGCCTACGGCCGGAGGAACTGGCAGTTCCGCAGCACCACGCAAGAGCAGACCGTCCTCGGTCTTGAAGACCGGAGCGGATTCGGTGCCTGATTCATCCAGTTCCGCTTCCACGGTTTCCCAGTCACCCTCCGTGCTGAAATCCCGCACATCGATGAGTTTGACCTGGCCGGTGCTGGTTTCCAAGAGACCGGGTGCGAACGCATCCACCCCGGTGTCCAGGATGGCCACGGCCACTCCCCGACCGTCCCAGTTCGAATTCGCGGTTCGGAAAGCCTGAGTCCCCGTCTCGGCACTGGGCATATAGTTCCAAATCTTGGCGTCTTCACCAGGATCTGCGGCCGGAACGGCAACAACACTCAGCGAAAGCAGGACTACCATAAACAAGGAGCCGAGTGCTCCCGGGCGGTCAGACTTTTGAACCAACATGGCAAACCTCCGGTCGAATCCGGGAATTCCCGGTCCGGGTTTTGAAATTCAAGGGAATACTAACCATATTATAGGCTGCGAAAGTACCCTGTACAAGATTCATTGGCCCGCCGACCCGCGGCAAATCCCGCCGCCCCGCCGACCCGGCCAGTCCCTGGAAAGGTCAAGAGAAAATGAAAGATATCAGTAAACGTGGAATGAACACCAAGCTCATCCATGCAGGCCAGCACATCGATCCCGCGACCGGTGCCGTGGCCACCCCCATCTACCAGTCCTCCACGTTCGCCTTCCGCGACGCAGATCATGCTGCCGGTTGTTTCGGCGGCCAACCCGGCTACAAATACACTCGTCTGGGCAACCCCACCACCGAAGCCCTGGAAAAGAACATTGCCGAGTTGGAAGGCGCCTGCGGCGGATTGGCCGCCGCAACGGGAATGGCTGCTGTAAACATGGTTTACCTTACTCTCCTGGGACAGGATACGCACGTTGTGGCCACCGAATCCCTGTACGGCCCTAGCCGGATGATCCTGGAAAACGAATATCCCCGTTTCGGCGTCGATAGCAGTTTCGTAGACTCCACCAAACCCGAAAACGTGGCCGCCGCAATGCGGGACAACACCAAGCTGGTCTACGTCGAGACACCCGCCAATCCCACTCTGAAAATGACCGACATCGCCGCCTGCGCAGAGATTGCCCACCAGAATGGCGCCCTGCTGTGCGCGGACAACACCTTCGCTTCGCCGTACCTGCAAAATCCCTTGGAACTCGGCGCGGATATTGTCCTTCACAGCATGACCAAATTCATCAACGGCCACACCGACGTCGTGGCCGGCATGGTCGTGGCGAAGGATCCGGCCCTGCTCGCAAAGTTGGCGAAAGTTCATTATAATTTTGGGGGCACCATGGATCCCCACCAGGCGTGGTTGGTGCTGCGGGGCGTCAAAAGCCTGGGCTTACGTATGGACCGCGCCCAGGAGAATTCAATGAAGTTGGCGGCTTTCCTGGAGAAGCACCCCAAAGTGGAATGGATCCGGTATCCGGGCCTGGAAAGCCATCCGCAGTACGAACTGGGCAAGAAGCAGATGCGGGGTCCCGGCGCGGTCATGAGCTTCGGCGTCAAGGGTGGCCTGGAAGCCGGCAAGACGCTGATCAACAACGTCGAAGTACCGGCCCTGGCGGTCAGCCTGGGTGGTATCGAGTCCCTGATCGAGCACCCAGCCAGCATGACTCACGCGGGTATCCCCGCCGCCGAGAGACTGAAGGCCGATATCACCGATGACCTGGTCCGGATCGCCGTGGGTTGTGAAAGCTACGAGGATATCGAAAGCGATATGGCCCGGGTACTGGACCTGATTTAATCGCCTTTTACGGAGGACCATGCACCAGAGTTGGCTGGAAGCCGCAAACAACGGGAATGGTACGGAGAAGGATATTTGGGCGGTGGATTTCACCGCCCATCCCCTTCTCGACCCGGACTTTCCGCGCAAACCGTCCCGCTTATTGCAGTTGTCCCGACTCAATTTCCGGCGCATGATCAAGGACGATAAGAGTTACCGCTTTGAATTGGCCCGGATCTTCCACCCGGTGGGATCTCCCCGGGGGGACAGGGCCAGCCTGAAGGAATTACGACACTCGGCTGCCGAATGCCTGCGGGAAGCGGATGTGTACCTTTCTTCGACCATCGACCTTTTGCCACCCGCCAGCCGATCGGTGGTATTGCCCCAGGCCGAAATCACCGATTGCTGCGACGTGCGGGAACTGATGGTCCTTTCGTTCCGGGGCGCTTCGGAATTGATCCGCTACGAAGCCAGACGCAAGCTCTTCCTGGCCCAGACCCTGCTGCACATCGACCAGTCCCGGTTGATCCAGGACGGCCCGCGCCACAAGACCCTCTTCGAAGATCTGCTCAACGAAGGATTGTGGCGGAACACCAAACAGATCCACGATCTGAGCGTGGGCTACCACATCTCTCCCAACAAGCGGGACATAAGCTACACCTCCCGTCCCGAAGAAACCGACACGCACCTGGACTTTCGGTCTACCTTCCTGGAGGTGGATTATCACGGCCGGACAATCGGTCTGGACATCCTCTATTACAATTGCCGTTTCAAACGGGCCGTGACCCTCATCACCAATGAAACCGTGGACGGCATCCAGCGAGTAACCGAAAAGGCCCGCTGGGAGGACATGCGCGCCGAAAGCAGCGGATCCATCCTCTCCAAGATGATCCGCAAGGGAATCACCAATCCCGACGAGATCGGCGACCTGATCGGGGCCATGTTCATCGTGCACGACAACGACGCCCTGAACGACCTGCTCATCCTGCTGGATTCATGCCTGGGCGCTCCGTTCCGCTGGCGGAATGTGACCGACACACTGACGACGGGCAAGGCCAGCGGTAGTGCACTGAATCATTTCAGCAGCAAGGAATTCAAGGTTCTCAAGGGGGATGTGGACATCCTGGTGGAAGAACACGGTGGCGGACGACCGTATTTATTTCCAGTGGAAGTACAGATCTTTACGCTGGAAGGATATTTAAGGACGGTTTGCGTGGCGCATGAGGCCAGTCATCTGGCGCTGAAGCTACGGCAATTTTTATTCGGATTAGTGCCGCGGATTTTTCCGCGGGGGATTTATGGTGAAGACTGGTTGGGGTTGGATACGGAATCTGGTCATGGCAAATAATCCTTCATGCCGAACTGTTGTTGAACGATGCCCTGCTTTTCAATGACGAAGCCAAACGGAGCCATTGCTGTGGCCTCCGAGAAATCCAACACTACACGACCGAGCTCGAATTCACGGCTGACAAGATCACCATCGATTACCGCCCCGGACAAGGGCAAACCCAGCTCAACCTCTATTTCCGGCCACCCATAACGGTTCCGCTGATTTTGGGGACAGTAAACCGGGAGACAACCTGACAACAAACCCACGACACGGTTGAATTCGGCCCGCTTCCAGATGAGATACTCCCCATCATCATTCGTAGCGGTGAGACACCTCGGATTGGACAGGATCAGCCAGGGGCCGCCGTTCTGGGTACTTGGCCAGTTTTTTGCAGAGAAGAGGTTGTTGAAAACACTTGGATCCAATGCCTTGCACATCTTCTGATCGGAATAATTGTACTCGGGGAAGTCCTCATAGAACATGCCGTCCAGTAAACCAGCGAAGATCGAATCGGCCGGAGCCCGCTGGCCGTTTGCGATTTGGATCACATCCCCGCCTAGGGCTCTTCTGGTCCGGGAGATCAAATCGACGGAGGCGTCCCGGTACGCCTGCATCTCGTCCTCGTCCTCCCGGTGGGAGATCCCGTCCCCATCCAAATCCATTTCACCAACGACACCAGATATGTTCGGCATTACCCACAAGTACGAGTTGAAGTGATCCCAGAAAATTCCATCCAGAACATTTTCGTGAGCATACCAATGATCCGACAGGACCTGCACCATGGCCGCTCGGCAATCCGGGTTCAGAAAATCCAGTAGGATCTTGCCCGGCCAGGACATCATCGTATCCCCGGTAGTCGTGTAGGACCAAAAGTCCCTCGTTTTTGCGTACCAATCCCACATATAGGAGGGATATTCGGCCTCGGAACGATCCACTTCTCCCCAACTCTCCCATGAACCGTGGGCATTGATGTAGCCTAGGATTTTTATATCTGGATTAAGAGCTTTCAAGCCGGCGATTGCACCACTGTCACGGCCCTCTTTCCACAAGTAGGCAGTTTCCAGGATCAGAATGTCCGCCTTGGCAAATTTCTGCAGATTAGCCGGGTCCGAAAAATCGATACTTCCCCAGTCGACCACCGCCATAGCCGGCCAGGAATGTTCCAGGACCGAGAGCTCAATCGGGCCACGCATCTCCGGGGATTGCTGATTTTCCGAAACGGAGCAACCAACCCAAATCACGAGGCCTGCAAACAGGACAGAAAGAGCCCGATAGTTTCCACCCATATCGTCGCTCCCCGGCAAAACCTCTTAAAATGCCATATAATTGCTAATAAATAACGTTCATTCACTCTCTCGCAAGGCACGGGCCAAGCCGACCCGGGTGCGGAATACCTGGAATCTTGGGCTGCAAAAGGCTATAGATCAGATGAGATTTGACGATTGAATGCAGAAGCCACCTCGAAAATTACCCCGCTGGGACTGGGAATGAACGAAACTGTCGAAAACAGGATGCAGGGGACCATCCCCAATACGGACCACCAGGGCCGAATCGCCATGGTTGCCTACACCCACTACATGACCGATCCTCGTTGCCGACGAGAGGCAACTCTTGCCGTCGAGGGCGGCTGGGATGTCCATTTCTTCGCCCTTTCCAGTGACGGCCGCGCCCGGACGTCAACCGTGGAAGGCATCACGCTTCACGAGTTGCCCATGCCTCGTTACAGGGGCGGCAGCGCCGCAGCCTACGTCCTCAGTTACCTGCGATTCTTCATCCTGGCCAAGTGGAATGTCTTCGAGCACCACCTGCGTAATCGATTCGACGTTGTGCACGTCAACACGATGCCGGATTTCATGGTGGGAACAGCCATCCTGCCCCGACTGCTGGGAGCCAAGGTCATCCTCGACATACACGACGTGATGCCGGAAATCTACATGACCAAATTCCGGGTATCGGAGGATCATTGGAAGATCCGCCTGATCAAGTTCATCGAGGTAATGTCCACCAAGGTGGCCCACGCGGTCCTTACCGCCGAGCATCCCAAGGGTGAGTTGCTTGTCCGGCACGGCGTCCCGAAAGAGAAAATTCAGGTGCTGCTGAATCTTCCTGACGATTCACTTTTCACCCCCCAATTCACACTGCCGGATCCGGCCCTGGCCGCACCGGCCACAGATCCGGATTGTGAATTTCGCCTCATCTACCACGGGACTATCGCTCACCGCCTGGGTCTGGACAACGCCATCGGAGCCCTGGGCTTGATCCGCCGGGAGATCCCCGGCGCCAAGCTGAAACTCTTCGGGGACGGCGACCAATTGGCTTATCTGCATCGGCAGGCCGAGGAAACCGGGCTTGGTGATCGGGTTTGGTTCTCGGATGGTTTCATGCCGATCGAGCAGGTCATCCCTTCCATCAAGGAGGCGCACCTCGCAGTCATCCCGACCCGGCACGAGATCAGCACGGATTTCATGTTGCCTACGAAGTTGCTGGAGTACTTGGCCTTTGGAATCCCTTCGGTGTTCACTCCAACCAAGACGGTGAGACATTACTTCGGGAATGACCATCCACTGTTCATCAACGATCCCACTCCGAAGGAAACTGCGGACAAGATTCGGTGGGTCAGGAACAATTATGGCGAAGCCAAGCGACTGACTGCAGAGTTGCAGGAGAGTTGGTTTTCTCGGTATTATTGGCCGAAACATAAGCTGGGATATTTGCGGTTGTTGGAAAGCCTGAAATGATGGCAATGAAGCCATCGAAGCACATCCTGGAGCTCACACCTTGTTCTGGATATTTCAAACTGGACTATTTCAAGAGGGCGATCTTGCGGACCTCACTCCAACTACCAGAAACCACCCGCAGGAAATAGATTCCGGCAGGTAACTGATCTCCAACTGCCGATCTGCCGTCAAATTCAAGAAAATGATCACCTTCTTGCATCATCTCCTGGGCCAGTACCCGAACCAGTCGACCTGCCGGATCGTACACGGAAACTCGGGTCGGTCCTGGCGAATCAAGTCGGAAAAATATCCTTGTTCGCGGATTGAATGGATTTGGGAAATTCCGTAAAGACCCTACACCGGGTAAAAGATCATCTCCTACAGCGGACGGACCAATAACCCACACATAATCGCCGTCAAGGTCCACCATGTGGGAACGGGCCCGATAATACTCAACTGCTTCCCCAAATCCCATGACAACACCATTATTGGCCCGGACCAGATCGACAATCCAGGCAAGATCCTGTTTTGTCACACCACCGGATCCGTAATTGTAATTCCCAAACGTGTGATCATCATCCCCGAAATGGTGCGTATACAGCACAAGCATTCCACCACTGGCTTGAAAAGTCTCCATAATGGGCTGGGCAACCGCGTAAAATTCCTCGTATGACTTGTGCACGGGAGGATCAGCGCTATGGTTGCCGAAGTAAGCAGCCGAGTCAGTATGCGTAGGTACTCGAAAGAGACTGATACCGCCATCCCAACTGTTCCTGGCCTGAACATTAAAATCACAGTAACTATTGATTGAATAATTCCAGCGCCCTCCAGTCCTGGCACCAATGAAGCCCTCGGCAATCAAGACATCGATTAGCGCCTTGTTGTGCAGGTGGCGAGGATATGCCACCACGGTCACATTTTCGGACGGCAATTCCCCCCAGGAAGCTACTGAATCCCTCTCAACCTCCACCGCCAAAAACTGCATGCGCAAACTTTCTTCGAGTTCCGTGCAAAAGAAATACCCTAGGAGAGACCCCCGCGGGGGGACCGAACAAGAGCAAGGAAGCCCTAAAAACCCATGAGAGAACCCGTGCTGGGCGATCTCCATCCCGTCCAGGTACAACTGGTGAGCTTCCGCACCCGAAAGAAAATTTGGATTCGGCACTCCTTCCCGGGCATTTACCGCGATTGTAAATTTGAAATCCATAACTTGAGCAGTATCCGCCCAACCTATATTCGTTCTCGCACCATCATCGGTTACGAAGCAGAAGACAAAATCGTGGCCATTCCAGCGATAATCGTTCCCCGCAAACACTGTCGAAGTCAGAAACAGGAAAAACAATGAGAGGATGGAAATTCTGAACATTCTTATTCTCCAAAGAAAAAATCTATAAACTTTCATTATCTGATGAGATGTTGAAAAGATTATCACAAAATCGTTAAGTTTTCAATTCCAAAGTGACAGTCTAATTTGGTGGGCTTTTGGCGGAAGCGTTAATTGACCACTCACACCAAATGGTTGTAGAATATGCTGACATTGATGTACCTCAAAGAGAGAAACGATTCGATTGGGATTCCGCCATTTTTCTCTCTCAAGTGACAATGTTGTTGCTTCCCATAAAACACTAAGACGGAGTACGAAATTTGAAAATCAAATCAATTGTTAAGGGATTTCTGACCTTTATTCCGGGTGTATCCCGGATTCTTCCAGACCCCGGCACCGGGGGCACTATTTCAGCAGGCTATTGTTACGGTGTATGGTTGAAACACCTCACATATCTGCGGGAAAACGGAATGACCAGAATCCCACACACGCTGGCCGAACTGGGGCCGGGCGATTCCTTGGGCATCGGATTTTCCGCCATGTTGTGCGGAGTCGACAAGTACTTTGCACTGGATGTCGTTGAATATTCCAACAACCCAAGGAACTTGGAAATCTTCGATGAATTGGTTGATATGTTTCGAGCTCGGGCTCCTCGCCCCACGAAAGGATGGCCCGACTTCGATGAGTTCCTGGACACTCGGTTATTCCCTAGTCACATCCTGACCGACGAATTGATGGAATCAGCCTTGAGCCCGGAACGCGTGGCTTCGATCCGCCGAGCTATCCAGAATCTTGGACAAACTGTAGACGGGATCTCCATCTCCTATGTGGTTCCCTGGTCCAACCCTGAAATCATAGAGCACTCATCAGTAGATCTTGTGATCTCTCACTCTGTGCTGGAACATGTGTCTGACCTTGAGGCGACCTATCACGCCTTGTATTCGTGGTTAAAACCACAGGGGAGAATTTCTCACCAAATTGATTTCACTTCACACGGCTTGTCCAACGAATGGAACGGATATCGAGCCTACTCCCAATGGCTGTGGAAAATCATCTTGGGGAAACGGACATTCCTCATCAACAGGGAGCCTTATTCCACACATTTGGATCTGATATTACATAGTGGGTTTCAGTTGGATATTGTATTGAAGCGAATACAAATCGATGGAATTCCAAGGAATAAACTAGATAAATCCTGGAAGGCAATTTCGGATGAGGACCTGAATTGTAGCGGTGTTTTTCTGCAGGCCACCAAACCGTAGAGCCTTCGGATTCTGGAGAATCAAGGGAAAGGAGCGGGTGGATCTCTAATCCCTGCTCATCATCTTGTGCATCCGGATAATGATATACACTCGAAACGCCAGTTTATTGGGGTCCAGTCTGAACGATGACACCCCACTGTCCCGCAGAAAATTCTTAATGGCTGCCGGAACCAGCCTCTTGATTCTGCTCTTAAGGGGGCTTGATTTTTTGTGCCCGGCAGGACCCTCCACAACCATCCCATCCATAATAAATTCCAGGAATTCGGGGCTGAACAGCGTCCGCGAATAATCACTCCCGAGGGTATCGAGCACAAGCTCGACCACTGGCCCCTTTCTCAGGATATTTTCCGGTGAGGAATTGGCTTCCTTGTCGGCATAGGGCACATCGGGTGAAACCGCATCGACAAGTTGCCGGAACAGGGACTTGTCCGTACGCAAACGATCCGGCAATTCCCGGACCTTTTTCAGGATCCGCCGAGACAGCAGTGGATTGATCTGCTCGACATAAGAAAACTTTATCTCGGACAGGGCGGCCAGCAGAGTGGGCAATCGATATGTGTGGTATAATCTGTCCCGCCAAGCGGACAGCGAGTCCTGTTTCTGTTGCAGGCTCTCGGGAAAATCCTGGGCGGGCAGATCGTACTTTTCCAACACTCCGACCAGATTACTGAAATCCGAACACAACGGACACCCCACGCTGTACCGGACCGTCAGCGCCGAAGACACTGGGGACCATCCAAAGCCTTCGTCCCCCCGAATGATCCCATGCACACCATCCAGCAGCAGGTCCCTCCAGATCCTCATGCCGTCCATGTAACCGGAAAGGTGGTCGATCCGCCCTTCCCCACACTGGAGAAACCGGTCTATGATTTTTCCCACTGGCTCATCGGACACATCCGTATGGTAGTACCGATGCTCCACACCCAGGGCGGCCGCCAAATCCATTGCCACCCGGGCATCATTACCTGCCTGGTGGATGGATTCCTCCATGCCCCAGGTAATCGTCCTCAAGTGGCCCGCGTTGTGGCCGGCCTTTCTGCTGAAGCAGAGGATGGCCCGGCTGTCATATCCACCCGACAGAGGAAGGACCCATTCCTCTGCATTCACACCGTTCAGTGACTGGATTGTTTCAGTGATGGCTCCATTCAGAGCTTCCCTATGTTCGATGTCGGAACGGTTTTTTTCCATGAATTGGATCGGCGTCTCCCTGGTGGACAACGACCAGGATTTTCTGTCCAGGACTACCGAGGAATCGGCCGGAATCCGGGTAAATCGTTGATCCCAGGACAGCTCGGGCCCAAGGGTTCCAGTAGACAGCAACCAGGGGATCACACGCTTGTCGAATTCAAAACTGTCCAGATACATGACTAGGGCTCGTTGCGAGGTCGAAGCGACGAACTGCTCGTCATCCAGGAAATACCATACGGTTCGGGAAGCGGCCGCGTCGGCCAAAAGCTCAATGAATTCTTCGTTTTCCCGAAAGAGAGCGTAGGACCCGTCGGGAAATTCCGCCAACGGCTCCACCCAGTCCGGACTCTCACCAAACAGGCACCCCAGCAATAGACTGTTCCGGCGCTCGACAACGGAAGGTTGGTAGTTCATGACGGCAAAGGCAATGTTCCCGTTCGCTACTATCCGGTGTTGGGTGGGCGATACGATGTTATCCGGTTCCAGGACCGTGCATATACGATGCAAACGGTCCTCATCCGACGGTCC
Organism: Gemmatimonadales bacterium; assembly: GCA_019038745.1. GTDB lineage: Bacteria > Krumholzibacteriota > Krumholzibacteriia > LZORAL124-64-63 > LZORAL124-64-63 > JANTGJ01. The sequence goes on along the minus strand of JAHOYV010000022.1, from coordinate 29,456 downwards.
GTAGGAACGATTCCTGGCGCATGCATAGATAACCTTGGACAAGTCTTCTCCTTGAAATCAACCATATGGGGGAACAATCGACGGGCTCAATATAGCTGTTGTATGCTCTTCAAAACATCAGCAAAGTTTATTTCACCAAAATTTTTCACAGCATGAGGAGACGGCAGCAACCTTCGTGTATCGAGAGCAACATCTGGAAAGCTCTTGGAACTCATCACTAGATGTGTCCTTGATCTCTCTATTCAGCAAAGGCTACAATGGCGTATATTCTCAACACTCGGCCCAGCCCTTTTCCCTGCCAAAGGTTCTCAATGTCTGCCAAAATCACATTCGTTACATTCGGCAAGGTGAAAAGGGGAGCAACTGGAACTCAGAACGAATCCTACGCCTTGGCAAAACGCCTGTACGATACCGGTCGGCTGCAACATTTAGTGTGCATGGAGACCACCCAAACAGAGCTTCCCGTGCCCAAGGAAATGATCTTGCCGAATCCCCGACTTGAAGGCTGGCACCAACAGTTTCGCCGGCTTCTCTTCAAAATCGACAGCCACCACTCCCTACCGAACAAACGTCGACTATTCGAGCAGACTTTCGACTGGCTTGTTTGCCGAAGTGGCTGCCATGAGGGGGCATCTGTTCTCTTGTTCAACCGACCAGGATTTCCAAAAACGGTTGAAATGGCCCGCCGAGCCGGCATCAAGACCATTGCCATTGCCTCGGTCCTGCACCCGAAATTCAATGCCAACCTTGTGCGGCTGGAACAAAAGAAATTCGGTTTACCCGACCGCTCCGTGTATACGGATTTAAAAAGAGTGAAAAACCTGAGTCGGTTCTACTCCGAGGTGGATCACCTGATCGTCCAGTCACAACTTTCGAGAGACGTTTTTTTGAGTCATGGAATCCAACCGGAGAGAATCCACCTGTTGGACGGCCGGTTTCCAATCGACACGGAAAGGTTCACACCTGATGTTGAAGCCGTCCCTAACGACCCCTTTCGGATTGTACACCTGTCGCACATGAATCTCATCAAGGGGATCGGAACCCTGCTTGAGGCCTGGAAGAAGCTGGATTTGCCCAATGCCGAACTGGTCCTGGCCGGAACCATCGACCCAGACGTACAAACCATTGTCGACCGAATGGAAGCGCAGCATGTGACCCTGGCCGGGCCTGTTGAAGATCCAGCCGCCCTTCTTCGGCAGGCCGACGTTTTCGTTTCGCCTTCCATCAGCGACAGTTTTCCTTACACCATCCTAGAGGCCATGGCCAGTGGTACGGTCGTGATATCCTCGAACCACTGTGGACTCAGCTCTCTACTTCACCATGGTCAGGACGGATTCGTCTACCGTTACGACGACACCTCAGCCCTGGTGGAGCACCTGACCTGGTGCCATGACAACCGTGGCCGCCTTTCGGAGATGGGGATCGTCTTACGGGCCAAGGCGGTAGCCTGCCGAAGCAGCGATTCGGCGGACAGGATTTTGGAGTTGGTGGATAGAATCCTGGATTAATTCGGTCGACGTTGGGCCAATTTACCCTTGCCGCAAACCGGCACCACTTTTAGGTTGGGATTTGAGCAACCACCGTTTCTTAAGTGAAGGACTGGAAAAATCTATGATTACCGATCGTGACCAGATCATGAAAATGATTGACGCCGAAGAAATCGAGCTCGGCGATAACGTGACCTTCGGAGGCCCGGATGTACACATTTCCGGTATTCGACGACCCGCCAAACGGATTGTGATCGGGGACAACGTATTCATCGGCAAGAACGTCTATGCAGCCATACCGGAACTGATTGTTGGTGATTTCACAACAATTCACCAGAGCTGCCGGTTTTCCGGATACACTACACTGAGCATCGGACACAACGTAATGGTAGACCAGAACTCCATTTTGAACAGCACTGAGCGACTGGAGATCGGGAATGGGGTTTGCATCGGCTGTTACACCCAGGTATGGACACATTGCCGCTGGGGCGACACCCTGGTTGGTTTCAAATTCGACAGCAAGAAACCAATGACCATTCACGACGACGCCTATTTCTGCGGAAATTGTTATGTCTCTCCGGTGGATGTTGGTGAGAAAGCATTCGTTTTGGGGAGCTCGGTCGTAACTAAGGATTTACTGCCCAACCATGTGTACGCCGGCAACCCGGCCCTGGACATCACCGACAAGGTGGGTGCACCTTACACCGAGGTGTCCGTCACCGAGCGCAAACAGGACATGCAGGATAGGGTCGACAAATTCTTCGAAGGTACGACCAAGTGGTCGCGGGAAAGCATTGAGATCGTCGAAAGTTGGGATTTCGAAATTCGACCGGACGTGACCTATTTCAACGTCGCGGACCGAACCTATTCCAAGCGCGGGGCAGACATCGAAAAGGACATCATGCTTTTTCTGTTACCGATGGCCAAATTCAACCCCAAGAAGGTTTGATCAGACGCATTCCTTGAGGACGGCGCAGACCTCGCGGACTTGGCTGCCGGTCAGGGCCGCGTACATCGGCAGGGTCAGTTCGTGATCGGCGATGTGTTCGGTCACCGGCAGGGCGGTCCCGAATCGTTCGTAGATTGAGAAACGGTGGATCGCCGGGTAGTGGACACTGGTCTGGATTCCCTTGGCGGCCATGGCTCGGCGTACCCCTTCCCTGCGTTCGGAGCCTCCTTCTCGCAGGACCACCGGCATGATGTAGTTGGACGACTGGTGAGGAAAATTCCGGTACGGAACACTGATCTCCCCGACGCCCGACAATCCCTCCTCGTACAACCTGCGCAGCTCGGATCGCCGAGCAACATCCTCGTCCAGTTTCCCCAGTTGAGCCAAGATCAGGGATCCCCGGACATCATCCAGACGGTAGTTGTATCCCAACTCCAACACGTCGTAGCTCGTAGCATGTCCCTTGGCCCGCTCGAAGGACATAGTGGTCATCCCGTGGGAGCGCAGCAATTTCACCCGGGTAGCCAACTCCTTGTTGTCAGTCGTCAGCAACCCACCCTCACCACAAGTGATGTTCTTGTTCGAGAAAAAGCTGAAGCAACCGATGTCCCCAATCGCCCCCAGGGATTGATCACCGTACTTTGAGGCCGGTGCGTGAGCTGCGTCCTCTACCACAGCTAGTTTCCGCTCCTGTGCAAGGGACATGAGGGGGTCCATGTCGGCCGCAAACCCCCCAAAGTGCATGGGCAAAATCACCTTCGTCCGGTTTGTAATCCTGCGTTCGACATCCTCCGGATCCAGGGAGAGGTCCTCCAGAGACTTCACGTCGGCGAATACTGGGTCAGCGCCCACGTACCGGACCGCGTTCACAGTGGCCACAAAACTCAGACTGGGAACAATCACCTCGTCGCCCGGCCCCACATCCAGCGCCTTCAGAGCCAGATGCAGGGCCGCGGTGCAATTGGTCAGCCCGATGGCATAGTCAACGCCCAACCGGGCAGCGAATTCGCTCTCCAGTTCCCGGACGTTGGGCCCCATGGAAATCCATTTGGACCGAAGTGCCGCCAAGACCGCAGCTTCTTCCTCGACCCCAAAATTCAAATCGAAGAGGGGAATCCTGAAATCCATAGCCAACCTAACCGTCCTCGTTCTGATGGTTGTTGTAGATCTCCTGGGCCTTTTTGTAGTCGTCGACCCGCCCAATGTCCAACCAATATTCCATCATTTCGTACTTGGAAACCGGAACATTCCGCTTCAGCATCAGCTTGATCAGAGTGTCCATGCCGAAGTACTCGTTGTCGGGAATCAGGTCGAAGATCCCCGGTTGCATAACGTAGATGCCGGCCAAGATGTAGTTGACCAAGTCGGGCTTCTCTTTGATACCAGTGACACGATCTCCCGTGAAGAAAATGTCACCGAAAGCAAACGGCGTAATCATTTTCTTGATGGCGATCGTAAGGAGCGAATTCTGATCCTGGGCGAACCCGTGGAACTTGGTCCAATCCAGGGAGGTCAGGATATCCCCGTTCATCACCACGAAGGGCTCGGTCAGAATATCTTTCACTAGGCTCAAAGGACCCGCAGTACCTAGGGGCACATTTTCCTTGCTGATTGTCAGACTCACGCCGTAACGGGAGCCGTCGCCAAAGAACTTCTCGATATAATCCGACTTATAGTTCGTGGCCAATATGATTTCATCGAATCCGTGGTTCCGAAAATGTTCAATCTGGATTTCCAGCACCGCCTTCTCGCCGATCGGGAGTAGTGGTTTAGGAATAACTTCAGTGAATGGCCGCAGGCGCGTCCCCAGACCACCGGCGAGAATGACCGCTTTCATGCTTTGAAACCTTTCCTGTTTTCGAGAGTGTGCTGATCAGATGTTGTATCGGTCAACTTTGTACTGACCTAAGTTCTCCGAATCGATAAACCAGGCGGCGGTTTCGGCCAAACCGCGCTTGAACCCTTCCCTGCCCTCGTACTCCGGCTCCCAGGCAGCGATCTGCCGGGCCTTGTCGATCCCGGCGAATAGTCGCTCCACTTCGCTTTTTCCAGGGCGCAGGCGTTGGTTCTCGGACACGATCTCCACTTCGGCCTGCATCGACTCTGCAATCAACTCGGCCGTCTCCCCAATGGAAATTTCGAAACCGCTGCCGACGTTCGTGACAGTCCCCAAAGTCTGATCCGACTCCGCCACGGCGATGAACCCCCGCACCGTGTCCGAAACAAAACTAAAATCCCGCGTGGGATGAAGGGATCCCAAACGGATCTGTTTCCGGCCGCTGGCGATTTGGGTAATGATGGTTGGAATCACTGCTCGAGCCGACTGTCGTGGCCCATACGTGTTGAAAGGCCGAATCACCGCCACAGGCGTTGCAAATGACGTGAAATAAGATAGGGCAATCTGGTCCGCCCCGATCTTTGAGGCACTGTACGGAGACTGTCCCTGTAGGGGGTGGTCCTCGGTGATGGGCACGAAACGGGCCGTCCCGTATACCTCACTTGTAGAAGTGTGGACCACCTTGGCCACACCCAGATCACGGGCCGCCTGGACGACATTCAGCGTGCCGGCCACGTTGGTGTCTACGTAGGAATGGGGAGAGTGGTACGAATATGGAATGGCGATCAGGGCCGCCAGATGCAGGACCACCTCACAGTCCTCCATGGCTCTCTTTACCCCGAAGGGGTCACGAACGTCCCCGGCGAACACATCCAATCCCGCTTTGATCCGATCCGGAGCGCTATCCAACCAGCCCCAGGAGCTGAAGGAGTTGTACAGAACGAAGGCCCGCACATCATGGCCGCGTCGAACCAGCTCCTCGGTCAAGTGGGAACCTATGAAGCCATCAGCTCCGGTTACGAGAATCTTCTTGCCTTTTAGGTTCATCGAATCCCACTTTCATGGCTGGATCGGTAGACTCCGGCGATTGGGTCTGGCAAGAGTAATCAATACGCCTCCTAGTCGAATAAAAGGATAAAACGACTATCACAAACACACAAGACCTGCTTCGGGGGTCCGGTCTGGTAACCACGTCGCCCGAAAATTCCGGCTATAGGTATTCCGCCTGAATATTCTCGGGTTTACTCCACGAGCTCGGTTCATTAGGATGTTATTGGTTTTTCGTGTTCTCTTTATCCGCTTCGACTTCTGTTCAATCCAAACTAACACTTTTATTAGTGATGGAGTGGGGATGAAAACCGTTCTTGTCTTCTTCGACAAAATCTCAGATGACAGCAACCAGGGCTTTGGTTTCTTGAACCAACGGTTGGCTGCCAGCCTTCACAAGGCAGGAGTCCTGGAAAAGATGGTTTGCCTTCAACGGGGGCCAGAAGTGGATATTCCCCCTGAGAGGACCATTGCCCTCTTTGATGCCCCCCATTATCGATTTGCCTTCCAGGCTCTGGGCAAACTGACGAGTATCTTTCCCCGCTTCGATTCCAGGCGCTGGAAAGAAATTCTTTTCGATTTGTTTATGTGCCGACGACTGAAGATGCGAAAGGGCGATCTGTTATTCTGTACGCGCCCTCTATTCCTGAAAACCGTTCAGATCGCAAAATCTCGCAGAATGAAAGTTTGGATAATGTCCTCTGTTCCGCACCCCCTTCTCAATTTTGCCCTTGTCAGAAATGAGGAATTGAGACTGAGTCTAGATAGCCGAGGTGCTTATACGGATATCCGCCGAGTAAATCGACTAAATCTGGTCACCAACATGGCGGACAAAGTTCTGACATTGGCGCCCGAAATCGGTAAGTTCACTCATGGAAGCTACTTACAATTCCTCGGACCAGACCGGATTCTTCCTCAAAGGAAATACTTCAATTTGGACCCGGCCAACTACGAATCCCTGGCAGAGTGCCGCAAAGATCCTGGCGGTGAAGGAATTACTTTCCTCCACGTGTCCTTCATGAACTTGATCAAGGGGATTCCCTACCTACTGGATGCCTGGAGCAACTTCCAGTCCCTAGGTATTCCCGGTTGTCGCTTGGTTTTAGTGGGGAAAATTGATCCAAATGTTCGGTTTCTTCTTGAAACAAAATATTCGAATATACATGGAGTTGAAATTAAGGGTTTCGTGAAAGACCTTCCCGGCGAATTCGCCGCGGCTCACGTTTTCATCTCCCCCTCAATTTCTGATGCAGGGCCTGCTACCATCATTGAGGCAATGGCATCTGGTTTACCGGTCATTTCCTCCCGGAATTGCGGATTTGCCTCCTTGATCAACGAGAGGGAGAACGGCTTCACATACGCGTACAACGATGTAAAACGGCTAACCGAGATCATGGCTTGGTTTGCACAGAACCCACAGGAAATTCCCCTTCTGGGACAGAACGCAAGATCAGGAGTGGCGAATCGCTCAATCGACGATTGCGCCAAAGAAGTCTTGGAACTGATCCACTGCGCCGGTGATTGATTGGCCATTAATGACCAACACGTTATATTTTGGAAATTCTGGGAAAAAAGTTCTGGACCCGACAGAAAGAATGTTGATGACTTGAATCCTTAAGCCAAATGGAGAAACTTAGTGAAGTTCCTGATCCGGGACGATGACGCCTGTGCATTTACATCACCCAAAGAATTAATCAAAAGCTACGGTGAAATCTGGACCGAGGTACCGGTTGGTTTATCCGTCACGCCATTTCGGGTTCCAGGGAATGCCCACACGGTACCCAAATCATTCCGGACCATTACTACCCCCCTTCCCCTTGAGACAAACCCGGAAATCGTTGCATTCTTGAAGGAGCTTCAGGTGGGAGGAATGGCTCAGATTCTACTTCACGGCTACGACCACACCCTCCCAAACGGCAAGCCCGAATACGCCGGGGCCACCGATCTCCTTGCCAAAACCCAACGAGGCAAGGAATATCTCGAAAAACTGCTGGATTGTCGACTCGACACCTTCGTCCCACCCAACAACGGCATCCTGCGGGCGGGAGTCGAAGCGATTGCTTCTTGCGGGCTGAACCTCCTCAATACACCTGCCCTGTTGCGCCCCAGTCATCGACCGGTGAGACCGGAAAACATCACCAATTTTCTGCGGGTAAATTATTTCCGCCGTATTAAACGAATGAAATACCCGTACCCCCTGAATTTTTGCGACCACATGGAGCTGGCCTGCCATGCGTTGACTCCCTCTCAAAATCTGGAATCCATCCTCGATGCGTTTGTGAATTGCCAAAGGGAAAACGGGGTTTTTGTGGTTGCCACCCATTACCATGCCTTCGATCGCAAACTGAAGAGCGGGGAATCCATCAGGCAGGCCCTGAACATCCTCCTGGATCTTGCTGCAGGGGTTCCGGGAATTCAATTTCCGACCTTTTCCCAAGTCTGGGAATCCGTGGAGTGAGGATCCGGTTCCACCACTCAGCTATCACAATGGCCAAAGTGAATTCGACCGTTTGACTCAAGCTGAAAGAGAATCGCCCGATGGGTCTGAATTTCAGTAAATCCGTAAAAAGCGCCATGCAGTTGTTGTCCGCCAACGTGGGCACAAAGATTCTCGGCGTTTTGACTCTCGCCTTCTTCGCTCGATATCTTTCCAAGGAGGAGCTTTCCATCCTCCCCGTGTACGAAATGATGGCCGCCTTGGCTGCTATTTTCTTCGGCTTTGGCATTCACCCCACAATTCTCCGGTTGCTTCCCGACAAACTTGAAAACGAACCGGAGGAGGCCCGAGGACTTGCCTGTACTAGCGGCCTCATTCTCCTTATCGGGTCACTTTGTTTTTCGGTCAGCATCTTTGTACTGGCAGACAGAGCTTCGTTGATCCTTTTCGAAAATATCGATTTTTCCCAATATCTCCGTATTCTCACTCTTGGATTCTTCTTTGCCGCCAACCGGAACACAACGCAATACTTTCTCTGGGCCAGTTCCCGATTCGACAAACTGTCAGTCGTCCGAATAGTTGCGGCTGTGGGCCGAACAATCTTTGGAGTAACTTTGCTTTTGATGAACGGCCTTAAGGGGCTGGCCATCGGACTGGTCATCAACGAAGGAATATGCCTTTTTCTTTCCCTTTATTTTTTGCGGGACATCCTTTTTCAGGGAGGAATCGTTTGGCACTCCCCATCTGATATCATCAAGAGGTCGCTTCCCTTCTATTTCGAAAGCTATCTGATTTACTTTCGCTCCCAGGGAGACAACTGGATAGTCGCCACGATGCTGGGCCCCGCCGCCATTTCCACCTACTTCGTAGCCAAGCGATTACCACAGATGCTACTCATGTTCCGAGAGTCTGTGGATAAAATCGTCACTTCAGAGATCTCACGCCGCAAATCCGACCCGCAGGGGATTCGCAACTACATTCACGACCTTTATGGAGTCCTGGCCCATACGGCCACACCCTTTGTATGGCTCCTCGTAGGCCTGCTCCCCTCCTTCATCTACGTTATTGCCGGTCGGGAGTATTCCGGAGCGATCATTCCCGGCATCCTGCTCTGTTTTCTCCAGCTCAACCTTTTCCACAGCATCCCACTCGGAAGGGGGATTTTCATCACCCGGCCACCCAATACAAGGGTTATACTGACAAGCATCGAATCCGTTATCCTGATCGCTCTACTTTTCACTCTTTCCCCGATTCTGGAGGAAAGCGGAGTGGCCCTTAGTAGACTGTCGGCCTCCTGGCTTGGGCTCAGCATCTCATATTTTCTGATGCGAAAGACCCTGAGAATTGAAATCCCCTGGCGACAATTCATGCTCTCCGGCCTCGCCTCAGGTCTGATGGGGGGCACGATACTGGTCCTATCATTCTGGCGTGATTCATCAATCGAGGTTCCGATCCATGCCCTGATTGGCATCCTGGTATTCCTTGTTTTCGTCAGTGCCACCAACTCTCGTACCTTCTACGCAACCATCAACAGGGTAGCTCCGTTCAAGGTTGTCGATCCTGTACGGTTTCTAATTGGGTGCCTGGCCAAATGATATTTCTGGGCATTCACGTGAAGGCAAGTTAGTCAGAGGACACCTGGGTAAATCCTTGAGCGATTCGGGTTAACCTGGGGATAAGAACCGTAGCGTTCAGACAACAGCGGATCGATAGAGATCGACAAGTTGATCGACAAGTGTTTGGAAATTGTAGCGATCGGTTACCAACGCCCTCCCCTTATCTCCGATTGTTCGGCGAAGACCCTCGTTGGTAATAAGTGCCTCCAATGAGTCTGCCAACTTCCTGGAATCTCCTACAGGGACAACCAGTCCGTTTTCCCGATCAATGAGCACCTTGTCCATCCCCTTGATGTCGTTGGCTACTACCGCCAAACCGTGGGACATCGCCTCAAGCAGGACCAGCGGCAACCCTTCCCACAGTGAAGGCAGGACGAAGATGTCTCCCGCTCCCATCACCTGACCCAGATTAGTAAGATTTCCCGGCAAGGAGAGTATTTCGGCGAGTCCCAACCTCTCGATCTGAGTGGATAACTCATCCCTCAAATCGCCCTCACCAGCTATAACAGCCTGAAATTTCAGCTTCCGGTCGCGCAATATCCCAATAGCTGTTACCAAATCCTTGAAATTTTTCTGCTCGCTCAGGCGTCCAGCACCCAGAACCATCGGTACCTCTGGCGGAATCCCCAGTTTGAACCGGGCCTCAAGCCTTGATGCCACATCCAAAGGAGGAAAAGGCTGAACCCCGTTGGTAACCACTCTGATCCGTTCGGCCGACGATGGCGCAATTCCCAACTCCCTGGCCAAACTGTCAGCCACGTCGTCTGATACCGCCACCGTCCCATGGCAACGACGCAGAATCATCTGGTAAGCACGCTTGCGAAAGTGCCTGACCAAACGGTTGTCGATCTCGCCGTAGTTGAATTCTTCGTTGTTGTGGACCGTCGCTACAACCGGGCAGATATCCCGCAGCTCCAGAAGCAGCCCCCAGAAATTGGAACCGGGAAGATGGGTTTGTACTACTTGGATCCTCTCTCTCCTCAACAAATCAGCCAACAAACGCTGGCCTTGGCCCAGGGAGCTCAAAAAAGCAATGGGGTAGCGGATAGACGCTCGCCAAAAACCCAAGTAATGGACTTTGACATCCGGAATGACTTTTTCGCTCAGAATATCCCGCTCGGTCATCACAATCAGGTGAGAATCGTGACCGGCCTCCGCCAAGGCATTAGCAATGCGAATAGCCAGGTTTTCGGCCCCGCCCATAGTCAGGGTCTCGATGATCTGGGCTGCTCTGAGAGGAGGTTGGTCAGCCTTGGAAATTGTTGCCATATTCCCTCAATATTGGTGGAAGTCCTACTCCTGTAATAATTCCTTCCAGATTCGATGCCGTCAAGGGATGATCGTGACGCAGGATTTCAGACAACAACATCAGACCACCCATCAGACCACCCGGCAGTTGAACAATCCGTAGGTATGTGATAAACCAAACTCCGACGTGAGACGAATTCTCCCGGCCCCCGGGAAAGACTAAACCATTGGGTCCGCCTCCGGAGCGGGTCTTTATCGGAAAAGAATCTCCATGCACCTTGTTTTAGTTATTTCATCATTGCAGGCGGGAGGAGCAGAGAGGGTCATGGCCGCTCTTGCCAACGCATGGTCGGAACGTGGGTGGGAAATTGAAATTTTAACGACCCATGGCAACGGCGAACAAACCGACTATCCCCTGGATCCCAACGTTCGGCATCTTCCTCTTGCCACCACTGTCGGCCCGGGTCGCCAAATTCGAATCATAAGGGATATTCGGCGCCATATCTCCCATAGGCGACCGGATTTTGTGGTCAGTTTCCTCGTCTTCACGAATATCCTGGTACTGATGGCTACAGCCGGACTTGGCATCCCCGTTTTCATTTCCGAGAGGCTGGACCCAAGGGTCAAAAAGATCGGCAAAATCTGGCATTCCCTGCGCCGGCTCACGTACCCCCTTGCCACGCGCCTCATCGCCCAGACCCCCACTGCTGCACGGCTTTTTGAACCATGGGTACCTGGCCGGGTCAGGGTCATCCCCAATCCAGTGTTTCCCCAGGCCGAACAGCCCGGTCAAAACGAAATCGTTCATTTCGACCGCCCCACCATTCTTTGCATGGGCCGTCTGATGTGGCAAAAGGGGTTCGACATTGCCCTTGAAGCGGTGGCCCTTTTGCCTGCATCATGTAATGAATGGCAATTAATTGTCCTTGGGGAAGGGCCCTTGCGACAAGATCTGGAAGCTCAGCGAAATCGGCTTGGATTGACAAATCGAGTCCAGTTTCAGGGTCGGGTAAAAAACCCCTGGCCTTGGCTAAGGGCTGCTGACCTCTTTCTTCTACCTTCCCGAACAGAAGGGTTCCCCAACGCCCTGTGCGAGGCCATGGCGGCCGGGTTGCCGGTAGCGTCAACGGATTGCCCAAGCGGACCTGCTGATATTATTCAGGACGGAACTGACGGAATACTCATCCCGGTCAGCGATCCGGCCGCCATGGCAACCGCCTTGGCGGATTTGATAGGCTCGGAGGAAAAGCGGGCAGGGCTTGGATCCCTGGCGCCAAGAATCGTGGACCGGTTTTCTCTGTCTTCGGTGCTTGAACTGTGGGATCACAATTTCGCTGAGATATCCAAAATCAATAACCCGGACCTTTCATAACAATGATCAAGATTGCATCTGCCCCTCGCTCGCCCAGATTTCCCCTCTCACATCCTAGAAAAACCGACCGATACATTGCGCAGTGGAAGCGATTGCCTATTTTTGGGGAATCATTGACCTTGAAAATTGATGGATCCAGAGGTTTTCATTGAGTATCTACTACGTCACAGGCGGCCGCCAGCGGCCAAACGCCAAAGGCCATATAGAGTGGTTCAGTTACGGGAAGGCGTCCATCTTCTCGTTCGACGACAGGAACGGAAGTATAGCCGAATGTGCCACCTACAGTACGCCAATTGAAATTCGTCCCGAGGACCCCAAGGCAAATATCGTTTTCAAGGCAGGATCCATTGCCAAAGGCAACTTGGTTGTCTGTACCCAAACCGAAATACTGACCTATTCCCTGCCGGATTTCCGCCAGATCGGTTACGCCTCCCATCCTTGGTTGAACGATGTCCACCACGTTAAGGTAAATGGGGACGGCAACTTCCTGGTGGCCAATACCGGATTGGATCTGGTTTTGGAGCTGACCCCGGCTGGCAAGTTGGTCAAAGAATGGAGTACCCTGGTTGACGAAAATCCCTGGGATCGTTTCGATCGGGAAAAAGACTACCGCCGCGTCGTTACGACCAAGCCACATCACTCGCACCCAAACTATGTTTTCGAACACGGCGATGATTTGTGGGTTTCCCGGTTCGTTCAACGTGACGCTTTTTGTCTCACCAACCCCTCCAAACGGATCAACATCGGTTTGGAAAAAATTCACGACGGAGTCGTTGTTGGCGACCAGGTCACCTTCACCACCGTGGACGGCCATGTGGCGGTAGCCGATCTCCTTAGTTGCAAGGTTCTGAGGGTTTACGACTTGAACAAAATTACTGGCAACGACAAAACCCTGGGTTGGTGCCGTGGTCTCCACATTTTGGACGAAGATAGGGTCCTAGTCGGGTTTTCACGGTTACGACCTAGCAAATTCAGGGAAAATGTGCGCTGGGTGAAATTCAAGGCCGGGATGCGAAAGGACGCCGGGAAACTTCCCACCCGTGTGGTTTGCTTCAACTTGGAAAAACAAACAATCGAAGGCGAATTCAATCTCGAAAAGGAAGGTTGCAACGCAGTCTTCTCAATCCTTAAGTCCGAATAAACACTTCATCCGTCAAGACAGAACGGATTCATAGATTTCCTTGATCCGCCCGGCTACCAGGTCCATTTCAAGAGGACCTACGGCTTCCCTTCCACCACAGATCTCTTTTGAAACAAGCACCTCGGCTACTAACCGGCCAATCGCACTTGGACTTTCATCCGCGGTTACCCGACAACCCGGGACCCCGGTCAACCGATCCAGCGTATCTCCCACCTCCACCGCCACTACGGGCAAATCACAGGCCATGGCTTCCTTTACCACGTTGGGTGATCCCTCAAGGGATGAGGTCAGTATCAACATGTCACAAGCCTGCATATGCTGAACAACCAGCTCATGGGGTTGATTTTTCAGGACAAGCAATTTCAGGGGAAATTCCACGGATAGCCCGGCAATTGTAACAGCGGCCTCGGCCAAGTCGAATCTCTTGCGGGGCAAGTCCGGGTTACCCGCGAACAGAACGTAAGAGGTTCCCTCAGCCAGACCCAAATCTTTCCTAAGTCGAGACCGATCGAACTTGGAAAGTGGCTTGAACCGATCAAAATCCACACCGTTCGGCACAATTTGAAGAGGCAACCCCAAATCCGTCATCATCTTTTCCGACTTTACTATACCGACAGATGAACGCCGAATCACAAACCGGGACAATCGAATGTGCGCGGCTCTTGAGAGCCAAGGAAAAGACCCGTCCTTGCGAGGATATCCGTACAGGTCGCTACCTAGGAAAGATGTGACCAGTGGCAACCCCATGCCCAATGCAATGAATGCACAATAAGTATAATGGGCATGGATTAAGTCATAGTTTTCCGCCAAAAGCCGTGCCCGTATTTGAGGTCGGCCAAAAAAATATTTACGGGGACCCCGCCCTTTCAACAGCAGCACTTCACAATCCACACCCGCCTTTACCAGTGAATCGATCTGGGTTTTTATGAATACTTGGTGACTGGGTTTCTCAAGAGTGGGGTAACCGCCAACAACGTGCAGGACTTTCACAGAGTTCTTCCCGAGAAAAGGCCGGGATCGCCCACTCCTGGGGACCCGGCTGCCAAATTATACACCTTGCATAGATCGGAGTATACTCGCTGAAAATCGAAATGTTTCTCGACATGAAGCCTGCATTCTTTCCCCATTCGAGATCGCAAACCGGGATCCTTCAGCAATTTTGCCAGGGAGGATGCGAATCCTTCGACATCTCCCTCGTCCACCAGCAGGCCGTGTTGTCCATCTTCCAGGACGTCAATCAAACCACTAATCTTGGTACCCACAACAGGGCGGCCACGAGCCATGGATTCCAGCAACACCAGAGGCAACCCCTCATATAGGGATGGCATAGCCAGTAGATCGGAGGCCTGCATTACTTCTCCCAGATTTTCCAGGTTACCCGGCAAATTGAATTGTTCCACCAAATCCAATTCCCGTATCCTGCGCTCAAGATCAAGCCTCAAGTGCCCTTCCCCAGCAATCAGAACCTTCGGGTACAGACCCTGTTCCCGCAACAACGCCATGGCCTCTACCAGGAGTTGGAAATTCTTGGCCTCCGTAAGACGACCTGCACCCAAAATCAACAGTTCGTCTTCGTTCACTCCCAAGGTCGCCCTCGTACGCATTCGTTCCTCTGGACTCGCCAAGGGAGGAATAGGAACGCCGTTGGTTACAACATGGATCTTTGCAATTTCTTCATCGGTCAAATTTAACTGAGACTGCAGGCTGTTTCGGACTTCCCTGGAAACCGTCACCACCGCCCCACATCGTCGTACCATCAATCTATAGGCATACCGCTTGACCATACTTCCAAACTTTGTTCCCCCCTGGGCGGGAAGGAAGTTGTTGTTGTGTATCGTAATTACCACCCGGCACTTTCCAGTCAGGGAAAGGAGCAGCCCCCAGAGATTGGTGTCAGGTAAGTGCGTCTGAAGAACCTCAATGCCATTTTCTTCCACTGCTAGGGTAAGTTTCCTGTACCCGGCAAACAAAGAGAACAAAAAACGCAGGGGATTTCGGATGGAAGCCCTGCGGAACCCCAGGTACTGAACCTTAACTGCGGAGCTGAGACGCTTGGATAGTTCACCGGGTGTATTTAGTACGATAACCCTGGAATCCCTCCCCAATTCAGCATGAGTGTTTGCAAGGTGAGCCACATAAACCTGGGCCCCACCCACTCCCAACCCTTCCATCAGGTGACCAACCACATGGTTACATGATCCCCTCCGATCACTGGACGGAATCACTGGCCTACCTCCGTACCGGGGAACATTTTTTTGCTTCATATTGCTTCAGTAGTGCCACCTGTAAATCAACCTCATGCCGCCCAACTCGTTTGCACGGCGTAGTTTTCGTTGTGGACAATTCCAGCTCGGTCACTCCATTTGCCGTCCCGAGCCCCTAACTTCGTCTTCAAATTCCTCCATCCCCTGATCCTCATCGGAATCGAGCCCAACAGTAATACCCGCAAACATATAGAACAATGCCCCAACTATGGAAAAGAACCTATAGTCAATGGCAAGCCCGCCCACAAGATATCCGATCCATAATCCCCCGAAAATTGGAAGAATATAGGTTGCGAAGTGGTCGTTCTTTTCTCGCTTTTTATATTTCTTCAAAAATGCCAATAAAATGAACAAATAAATTGATCCCTGAAGTAACGCTCCCACAAGTCCGTCCTCGGCTAGGGGACCTAGGTAAATATCATGGATCGGTACCAGCAGCATTTCCGAATACTTGACCGACCCCATCAGTGGAATATCCACGGGCTGAACGTACTCCTTCTGCAGATGCCGAAACTGGAAAAACCCCACCCCCAAGAGAGGATTGGCCTTCCACATTCGTAAGGCAGTAACTGCGGTTCCCAGACGGCTTGAAATCGTATGTTCGTTCCCGACCCTCTCCTTCATGAAAGTATCCTGCCCTATTCCCAGAAAAAAAATGCCCAACAGGGGGACAACAATCAAAGCGGGCATTACCATTCGCAGATAATGTCTCCGGTTCAGAAATACCGTTGTACCCAAAGCCGCAACTCCTGCCAACCAGGCACCTCGTGTATAAGTGAAATACAACCCGGCAAAGCAAAGCAGAAAACTGACCAGGAGCAGGGTCCTTTTCGAAGTAGAACGAACCGTAGCCAAAAAATACAAGTGGATGGGCAACAACATACCAATAACCGTCCCAAACAGGGGAGCGTGCAAATATGGCCCACCAGACCGTCCTTTCCAGTGACTTCCTTCTGATATGATCCTTTTTGGCCAGATCAACCAATTGATGTCAAACTTTTCGGCAATCGATATTACTTCATAATAGACTAAAAGGATCAGCAGAACCCAGAGGAACTGGCGAACCATTTTTGTTTTCGTTATGATGTTTTTGGCCAGGAAATAAGCCGAATATGGGATCAGGAAGCTCATTGTCCATGTGTGGAAATAGATGTTTCCGTCTAAATAGACGCGAACCAAAATGTATAGACCATTGGCCAGAATCAACGAGTCCAGCAAAAACGGCCCCCGCAAAACCCTACGATTTACCACAAACTTGATTGTAAAAACGAGGCCGAGCCAGATCATGGCTAAACGATCTATATAAAGATCGGGCAGAACAGGCACATTCAAGGACCAAAGGAAACGAAACCCCCCTATGGCCAACACCCATACAATGAAAGGAAGAAACAGGGATCGGAAAGAGAAATAGGCGTAAACACTTCCAAAGACCAACATTACCAAGCAGACCATCAACATCGGGGTCCCGAGCCGTTGGACAATGAAATGGGAAAAGAAAAGTGCCAACAGGAGAATCAGTATATGGCCGAGGTAGGAAAAAACCCGGTTCGAAATACGAGGATCCCGCCAGCGATCAATCCCAGGCAGAAGTTTTCGTTCCCTCGCCAATTCATTCCACCTTTGAAACGCTGGCGAAGACCGGCAGTTTTAGATATTCCTCCACTTGGCGCGGTGCCAAAATTCTGTGATCCATCATTTCCAAAATGAAAGCAACCACAATACCTGTAGCCGTTCCGAACACCATAATCAATAATAAATAGATGAACTTCTGGCCGCCGCCAAACAGGGCCATCATTTCCGGTTCGGTCAAAGGCAGGACCGAGCTCACGCGCTCATCAGCCAGCTCGCTTAGACGCACTTCCCCCATTTTACCCTGGAGATCCTCAAATAACCCGCGAAGGGATTGAATCTCTGTATCGAGCGAGGAAATTTTTTGATAGGCTGCCGGGGCTCTCTGGTTTCGCTTCTTCAGAACTCTAACATTTTCCTCCATGGATTTTTCCCGCTCCTTGGCAGCCAGAAGGGAAATTTCCATACTCTTGACATAATTCATTTCCTCTATCATCAGGCGCTCAACCGTACGATTCAACAATTCTATCTGTCGCAAAACTTGGACACTTTCCGGAGTGTGCACCGAAAGAAGGGAGTTCAATTCATCTTCGTGTTTTGAAACCAAATTTCGCCAGTTGATCATTGAATAGCTACGGCTCTCGTCCTCACCCATGGGAAATTCTCGTGGGTCCCCTTCCAGCGACTCCAGAAGACCATTGTATGTAACTTCCAGAGAGCGTCGCAAAATTATCTCGGTTGCCAAATCGCTCCGCGCCTCAGCCAACTGCCCGGCATCGTACTGGAGTTCGTGTTCGAAAGACGAATATCCAGCCGTTTCATGAACGCTTGTACGCAAGGCCAAAAGGGAGTCGATCTCAGCTCTTACGAGTTCGGTTTGTTCTTCGTAATAAGCCAAGGCTTTCCGGTTTTTTTGTCCGAAGATGTGGTATTCAATAAAGGCGTTCCGCACTGCTCCCACCGCCATAAGGGATATCCGGTAATGGGCCGAGCTGAACCTGAACTCCAGAATTCGAGATTCTCCAACTGGGAGAACCTCAATACCTCCATGCAGGAAATTCCGCAAATTTCCCGGCTGGTCCAGCACCAGAAGGTTGGGATCCAACTCCTGGATGATTGATATGGAATCAGCAAGAGCCTCGGCAGCTATTTCCACCACCGGCAAACTAGTTGCAATATTGGAAAAAGTGCTGAGCTCCGTGCGGTAATCGATTCCCCGCCCACTCACATCCCAACGGGGAAGATCCACTCCTACCAACTGGACAACCACACGGGAACTGGCGGTATACGATCCGGTCTGGTTGAATAAGCTGAGCCCACCAATAAGAATAATTGGTAAAGAAGTGACCAACACGGCCCACTTACGTCGGTACAGAACAAAAACCACATCACGCAACGACATGCCCGAGAAAGCACCCGAACCAGTTTTCTTGATTTCTGGGGTTATTCCAACCATGATCAGTTAATACCTCTGCCCGGTTTTGATATACCGAAAATCCGCCACGATCCCCATTATGTTAGCCGCTCCACTCAAAATAGCTCTGGAGAAGTATGCAAAATCGCCGGACCGGGATCTTGGCACGTAAATGATGTCGAAGCCCTCCAATTCAAGAGGTCCGAGATCACCTGCCTTAACCGTGTAGAACTCAGACAGGTTCACTTCCTGGCAAAGATACCCTTCGGGAGTAACCCTGATCAAAACAACTCCATCTCGGGCTGCGTCATCAGTAAACCCATTGGCCAGCGTAATAGCATTCATCAGACCAAGTCCCTTTGGTGGAACTTCGTATAGACCTGGATTGCCCACTTCCCCGGTAACGTAGATCCTTTTCCCCCTGGTTTCCCTTACGATTACCGAAAGATTGGGGTTCCTGTACTCATAGGAATAGGCCGCCGTCAAAAGGGCGTCCGCCTCCAAGACCGTTAATCCCGCAAGCTCGGCCCGATCGATTCCCTCCAGACTCACCGAACCATCAGGAAGGACGATAACGTTATCCTGGGTTAATTCGTTCAAGTAGAAGAAGGCAACCTTGAGGATATCACCTTCTTGGATCCGATAACTCTGATCGTTCTGCAGACGAAGCTGTTCTTTCTGCTCCGGTGAGAACTTCACGAAATTATTGCGAGACACGAATTCCGAACCACCACATCCAGCCAGGGCCAGGAGAGCTAACCAGGCCAACAGTGAAGCAATGGAACTGAGCTTATCCCTGAACATAATGCTCCTCGCCTACAGACGGTCATAGATCATCTTGGGAAGATCAAATTGGCGGCGGTTGATGATAGTTCCCATCACCTTGCCCCCCTTTTCTTCCAACGATTGTATTCCGTGCTGAATGACCTCGTATTTCAGGTGTTTCTGTTCGATTACTAATAATAATCCATCGGTCTCGGCCACCATCAAGGCAGTGTCAGTACTGTTCAGAACAGGAGGGCTGTCTATGATAACGAAATCGAACTGGCTGGCCAGTATGCCCAGAAGTTTGGGGTATTGTTCATCGGCGAACAGGCCCCGGGCCCCAATCAGATTATTGCCCCCCGGGAGAAGCAATGGGCTTTGGTCCTTCGGGAGGGATGCGGCCTGTGGAGGGTCCTGCAACAAAGAGCTAAAGGACACTTGTTGGGATGTTTTCAGTTTTTGTTGAGGAGATAGAAAGTTGCCATCCAGCCAGACTACTTTCTGATGGTAGACATTTGCCAGTGCCGAGGCCGCGTTGTAAGAAACGAAGCTGGCACCCTCACCGCTGGAAGTGGAGGCAAAAGCCAAAACGACCCCTCGCTGTCCAATTCGCATATTCAATAAACGATTGGCCAACAAGCGGAATTCTTCCGCTTGATTACCCAGAAGATATGGAAAGAGTTGAAGGCTTCCAGCCCGACTAATCTCCCGGGCTAAATCGGGGACAACGTCAACTCTATCTGCAAGGTTGTTTTCAACACTTTTTCGGTATGCATCGAAAATTTTGGACATTCAATGAACCATCCGCATTTTTTGTCGTTAATCGGATAGAACCCTTACTGGAACCTCACCAACTAGCTTGGCAAAACCAGCGGGATTGTTCCGAAGTTCTATTTGAGTATCGATCAGAAATGATCTGACTTTAACCAGAATGCAGAGGCTCTCCCAATTAGCAATCTCTTGATTTGAAGATGTGTTGGTTAAAATAGGTAGTCAAAACATTTGGCAAAGTCAAAAATTCAGGCCTTAGAACCCATGCCGGACCGGGAATCAAACATATCGAAACCCGATCCGGCTCCAGAAAAAAATGAAGCAACCCTGTTTTCCTACGGAAGCTATTTTGCAACTTCCCTAACTGCGGTAATGACAAGCTCTACATCCTCATCCGTCAAATCCCCATGCATAGGCAAACTGACAATCTTGTCGGCAATTCCACAAGCCACGGGGAATTGCTCGGCCTTGTAACCCAGATGCGCATAGGCCGGAGAAACCGGCAAGGCCACCGGGTAATGGATCCCACAAGCGATCCCCTGCTCAGTCAGGTGATTCATAAGTTCTTCCCGATTATTCACCTGGATGACGTAAAGATGGAAAACATGGCGCACATCGCCGATGGTCTGCGGAACCATACAAACATCCTTCAGACCCTCGTTATACTTCGCGGCCACGGCAATCCGTCGATCGGTCCACTTGTCCAGGTGACGCAATTTAACGGACAGAACAGCTCCCTGGATCCCATCCAGACGGCTATTAACACCCTGGAAATCATGCTGGTACTTCACGTTGCTGCCATGGTCACCCAGCTTGCGCACCTTGATGGCCAGTTCCTCGTCGTTGGTCACGACTGCCCCTCCGTCACCGTAGGCGCCGAGATTCTTGCCCGGGTAGAAGCTGAAGCAGGCCACCTTGCCGATTGTGCCTATCTTGCGGCCCTTGTAGGTAGCCCCGTGACCCTGGGCGGCATCCTCTATTACGGCCAAGCCGTGTTTGTCGGCGATGGCCTGAATGGCATCCATGTCGGCCGGCTGACCGTACAGGTGCACCGGGACGATGGCCTTGGTCTTGTCCGTAATGGCAGCCTCGATCTTGGTCACATCGATATTGTAGGTTACCGGGTCACAGTCCACGAACACGGGGGTCGCACCGGTCCAGCCGATTCCCTCGGCCGTAGCTATGAAAGTATTGGCTGCGGTAATCACTTCGTCCCCGGTTCCAAGCCCCAGGGCCTTCATGGCCATGAACAGGGAATCGGTACCGTTCCCCACGCCCACACAGTGCTTGGCGCCAAGATAACCGGCGAAATCAGCCTCGAAAGAACGGGAATTAACGAAGGCACAACTCTCGAGAATACCTCCGATAGCTTGGTTTACCTCGTCCTTGATCGACTTGTACTGGGCTTTTAGGTCGACGAACTGAACTTTCATTTCCCGGCTCCTTGCAAAGTGGTGCAGCGATTGGTCCAGCCCCAAATATGGGCACCGACTGACAATTGTCCAGATCAGGATGAGTGGTTTTTTCGGAGACTCAAATCCTGCATACTGCCATCAGCTGAAAGGCGTGATGCATGAAGAGCAAGAATTTTAAGCTATTGTGGGCCCTGCAGACATGTTATCCAGGCACCCAATGGGGAACAACGGGAAACCATGCCCGACTACCGACCACAAACCACAAAATTGACTCCAATTGGCATCCCACATGCTGTATTGCCCATGTGACGAAACACCACCCCCCGGGCCATTCTGCCCGATGGAGCCTGCCTGACCTGTGGTCCTGCTAACGCTAGCCGGGGGGTGGCGTCACCCTCCCGGATCATAATCCACAATCGCATCCCACAATCGCAAGGTTGACCGGAGAGCTCTCCTTCTCTAGTGTTCAGCTTCACATCGCAATCATCAACGAACCGAACTGGATTTCCCGGAAGGTCTACCGATGGCCGCACCGCAGAAGCAACGCACTACCAGGGATGCCAAATCGCTTGCCAAGAGCCAGCGTGAAATTTCCATCAGCGAATTCTTTACAAAAAATCGTCACTTGCTGGGCTTTGATTCACCTGCCAAAGCCTTGTTGACGACCATCAAGGAAGCCGTGGACAACAGCCTGGACGCCTGTGAAGAGGCCGGCATTACTCCCCGCCTGCTGGTGGAGATCCGGCCCGACCGGGCTGCCGTGAATCTGGGTTTGGAGCTGGAAAGCCAATCCGGCTCCGCCGTGGCGACGGCTACCTCGAAGACCAGCAAGAACGGCCGGAGCAGCAATGGCAAAACCAACGGAAAAGGAACCGGTCCTGGCAACAAGAGCGAAGAGCGTTACACCGTCATTATAGAAGACAACGGCCCGGGAATCGTGGCTGCGCAGATCCCCAAAATCTTCGGCAAGTTGCTCTACGGCTCGAAATTCCACTCCCTGAAGCAGAGTAGGGGTCAGCAGGGAATCGGCATCTCCGCTGCCGGAATGTACGGCCAGTTGACAACCGGCAAACCGGTTACCGTCTACAGCCGGACCGGCGACGATCAGCCCGCCCACCGTTACCAGATCATGCTTGATCTGAAAAAGAACCAGCCGACCATCCTGACCGGTGAAGAAACGATCTGGGAGAAGGACCACGGCACCCGCATCGAGATCGTCCTGACCGGAAGCTACAAGCGGGGACAACACTCGGTGGACAACTATCTGATGCAGACTTCGATTGCGAATCCGCACCTGCACCTTTCCTACACCGACCCCAAGGGCCAAACCCGGGTATACGAAAATTCTACCGAGGACCTCCCCGTCGAGGCAAAGGAAATCAAGCCCCATCCCTATGGAGTGGAACTGGGGATCCTGGCCCGCATGCTCAAGGAAACAAAGTGCCGCAACCTTAATTCATTCATGAAGGAGGAGTTCTGCCGAGTCGGACCCAAGACCGCCGAGTCCCTCTTCGAGGCCGCGGGACTACCCGCACGCAAGAATCCCAAGAGGTTGGTCCAGGAAGACATCCAGAAACTGCTGGAGGCCATCGAGGTCACGAAAATCCCCGCCCCGCCAACAGACTGCCTTTCGCCCATCGGGGAAGATCTGGTCATGGCCGGCCTGACCAGTGGAGTCGAGGCTGATTTTTATACTTCGGTCACTCGGCCGGCGGCAGTCTACCGCGGCAATCCGTTTCAGATCGAGGTAGGCATAGCCTTCGGCGGCAACCTTCCCGGCGATGAACTGGCCCGTGTAATGCGGTTCGCCAACCGGGTGCCCCTGCTTTACCAGGCATCGGCCTGCGCCATCCACAAAGCCGTTCTGACCAGCAGTTGGCGCAATTACGGCGTACAGCAGAGCCGAGGGGCTTTACCTGTGGCGCCGATGGTCATCCTCATCCACATGGCTTCGGTCTGGGTCCCGTTCACATCCGAAAGCAAGGAGGCGGTTGCGCATTATCCGGAGATCATCAAGGAAATGCGACTGGCCCTGCAGGAAGCCGGACGTCGGCTGCAGCGCCACATCAACCGCCGCGCCCGCGAGAAGGACGCCCTGAAAAAACAGAGCTACATACAGAAATACATTCCCCATATCGGGGAAGCCCTGCAGGAAATCCTGGCGCTCACCGACGGAGACCGTGAAGAAGTGATCGCCACCTTGACCGACACTTTGGAACGCAGCCGGAAACTCTGATCATTCGACGAACTGGAGAGGAACACAACGTGGCACCGGGCAAGAAAAAGAAGACCAACAAGCATTCGGCCAAAAGCAAAACGGGGCAGGGCGAGTTGAGTTTCGGCTCCGTCACCAAACCTGCCAAAGCCGGGGCGAATGAGCCCCCGCGTACCAAACCGGCCTCGGCTCCTAGTAAGACATCCTTCAGCCCGGTCGCGCGTCGGATCCGGACCGAGTCCAGCATCATCCACCAGAAAATTCTTTTGGGCGACAAACCCGTCATGAAGTTTCCCCTGCGCTCACTGGCGAATGTGACCTATTCGTCCGGCACCGGCTACTTCAAGCTGAAGGGTAAAAAGAAGGAGCGCACGCTGACGGTCAATACCGTTAAAACCTTCGCCCAGACGCTGAAGATGATGGCCTTGTCCAAGGAGCTGATCGAGACCGACGATATCGCCACCAAGCGGGAGGCTTATTACGTCAGCAAGAACTGGGCGGAAGCGCGGTTCAAGGAGCAACCGGAATCGGACACGGTAATGGAAGACGTCGAGGCCTTTTTCAGCGTCAACCGCGAACAGCTTGGCTTCGTGCCCGAAGAAAAGGGCGGCGATGTGGCCGGCCGCCTGACGGTCATCGACCATGACCGGGACACCGGCGAGGAACTTCGGATCGATTGCACGAAATTCGGAAGCGGCGCCTACAGTATCCCCATCTCGGTGGAAGAGCTGGGCTTCGAGACCGACGCCCAATTCATTCTCTGCATCGAGACCGCCGGCATGTTCCAGCGCCTGGTCAAACACAACTACTGGAAGCAATCCAACTGCATCCTGATCTCCCTTGGCGGTGTGCCCACGCGAGCTTGTCGCCGGTTCGTTCGCCGATTGGCCGACTCCCACGGCCTTCCGGTGTACGTCTTCGTCGATGGCGACCCCTACGGCTACAGCAACATCTATCGTACGCTCAAGGTCGGCAGTGGGAATGCAGCTCATCTGAACGAATACTTCTGCGTGCCACAGGCCCACCTGATCGGGATTACCCCACAGGACATAGTGGACTACAAGTTACCCACACATCCGCTGAAGGATGTGGACATCAAACGGGCCAAGGATGCATTGAAGAACGACCCCTTTATCCTTCATTACAGAGCCTGGCAACTGGCCCTCGAACAAATGATCAAGATGGGAGTTCGCGCCGAACAGCAGGCTCTGGCCAAGCACGGCTTGAACTACGTGATAGAGGAATATTTGCCTCAGAAGCTGGCCAATGTGGGCCGGTTCTTGCCCTAGGGTTTTTGCTGGTCACCCTACACAAGGCACCTTTTGCAGGATGATCCCCTTCGAGTTCATTTACGCTTTGGCTGATATTACCAAAATTCCCAGGACCGAAATTTCCCCCTGTGGATTTATGATCCCGATATGCTATTTTCCTTGAAAAGTTCTTTTCTGAAAAGGTCACCATCCTCATGAAGGGGTTCCACCTTGCGCGTCATTCTCGTCGTCGAACGCAAACATCTGTTTCCCGGACTCAGCCCGCAGGGCTTCCTGGGCGCCGCAGCGGTTGATCTTGAAGCGGTTGTCCACCGCCTGTTCTTCGCCGAACGGGATTATATGGAACAGAATTCGCACTACAAGCAGATCATCCCCTACTTGATGCTTCACCGGGGTCAAGGCGATGAAGCCCGTATCCTTTGCTACCAGCGGCGGACGAAACATACCGAACAGCGCCTGGGCGGCTTGTGGTCCGTGGGATTCGGAGGACACATCGAACCGCTGGACCGCGCCGACCAACAGATAGCCGCCAATGGGCTGATCATGGCCACGGCTGTGCGGGAACTGGAAGAGGAAACAGGCCTGAACCCCGGGACCGGTGCATTCAGTCTGGCCGGATTCATCAACTCCGACAGCGAAGACGTTTCCAGCGTACACTTCGGGGTTGTCTTCCGCGTGGATCTGAACGGGCTACCCGGTAGTGATGATGAAATCATGCAACTGGTCAGCTCCCAGTCCGAGCCCCACCAGGCCCTCTGGATTCCCGTCTGTAAGTTGGCCGGAATGGCCGGTCCGAAAAACGGTCCGGACGAAGGGTCATTCGAAGACTGGTCACGGATAGCCATTGAAGGAATTCTGGTTTAGCAAGGTGGGTTTAATGATTTCAGAATAGTTATACAGAACACAGACCATTTCCATCTGCTTTAGTTTCAACACATTTCCAACTTGAGGACTTCATGGATTTGAAAATATGTTCCAATTCCATGCAGGACGGCGGTCCCGAAATCGTCAATTGGTAAATTGTTGGAATTCCAACCTTCAAGGTGTTACCGTGCAGGACTGATGGGTATAGCTCTCGGCCTTTCAAACAAGCAAGGAGTTCTGCGTCATGATTAACAAAATCGGTATCGTTGGTGGTGGGAACATCGGTGGTGTTCTCGTTTCGGAAATCGTTTCCCGGCGCTTGGCCAGGAACGTCGGCCTGGTCGACGTGGCCCCGCCCGAATTCGCCAAAGGTAAGTGCCTGGATATTGCCGAGGCCACACCCGTGTACGGCGCCGACGTTAATCTGGAGGGCAGCAAGACCTACGAAGTCCTTGCAGGTGCCGACTTCGTGATCAACACGGCCGGCGTTCCCCGCAAGGCCAAGCCCGATGGAACCTTTCCCTCACGTGAGGAACTCCTGGCGACCAACCTGAAGATCACCGATCTGGTCGCGGCCGGGATCAAGAAATACGCCCCGAACGCCTTCGTGATCTCCATCGCCAATCCGCTGGACGCCATCGTCTACCGGCTCTTCAAGAAGATGAAGGCCAAACCCCACAGGATCATGGGCATGGCTGGCGTTTTGGATTCCGCCCGCTACAAGTACTTCGTGGCCGAGGCTGCGGGTGTTTCGGTCGAGAACCTGGAAGCCGTGGTCCTCGGTGGGCACGGTGACACCATGGTACCGATCCGCAGCGCCAGCCGCATCTATGGGCTGCCGGTCGAACAATTCGTCTCGAAAACAAAGTTGGCCAAGATTGAAGCCCGCACCCGCGCTGCCGGCGGCGAGGTCGTCGGTCTTTTGGGTAGTGGTTCGGCTTTTGTCAGCCCCGCGATCAGCGCCTTGGAGATGGTCGAAGCCATTGCCTTCGACAAGAAAAAGATCATTCCTGTGGCAGCCTATCTGCAGGGCGAGTACGGCGTCAAAGGCCTCTTCCTGGGTGTGCCAGTCATTCTGGGCAAGGACGGGATTGAGAAGATCATCAAGATCAAACTGACTGCTGATGAGAAGAAGGCTCTTAAGAATTCCATCAACGCGGTCAAGAAGACCTGCGCCGAAGTGGACAAGAACAAGTAGCCTGATTCGTTTCTGCAATTGTACGCAAGAGCCGTCGGCACCATCCGGCGGCTCTTGTTTTTTTCAGTTCCATTAAATTAATTGATTCCTGATGATTGATTTTGAATAATTTGTGATGAGAAGCAAAATCTGGTAAACTAATTGTCGGAATTGAAATAGAGAGCCCGGTTGCCACACCCACTATTTTTGGAGACTACGATGACTCGGAATAGATCCATCCTGTTTGCCGGCTTGGTGTTCCTGCTTGTTTCGGCAGCCCCCTTGTCTGCAGCCCCCTTGTCTCAGGCCCCGGATCATCATGCCCTAGTTCAGTTGTACCTGGATTCGCCGGGGGCTCCTGAATTCTTGGAGTCTAATCGAGGACGCCTGGATGTTCTGTTGGTCAAACCGGGAATTATGGCTCACTTGGCCGCCCAGCCGGAAGATCTGAAATTTCTGGAAATATCCGGTCAACGCTTCGACATCCTGGAACCCGACATGGAAGACGCCTACGCCGGCCCGGATAAGGCTGAGGGGTTCGGCATTTACCACACCTTTCCCGAGAACATTGCATTCGTCGACAGCTTGCACCTGCTCTATCCAGATGTAATCAGTCAGAAGTGGTCGATCGGCAAGAGTGTCATGAACCAGGACCTGTGGTGCTTCCGGGTCTCAGATAATCCGGAAATAGATGAGATCGAGCCCGAGATCCTGATCGACGGGATGCATCATGCGCGGGAAATCATGGCCTCGGAATTCCCCATCATGTTCGCCGAGTACCTGGCCCAAAATTACGGGACAGATCCGGAAATCACCTGGCTGCTGAACAACAGGGAATTGTACATCATACCGATCGTGAATCCCGATGGTTTGCTCTTCAACGAGGCAACCCATCCCGGGGGCGGTGGCATGTGGCGCAAAAACCGCCGGGACAATGATGACGGCACCTACGGCGTAGACCCGAACCGCAACTACCCCTATATGTGGGGCTACGACGACAGCGGCAGCAGCCCGGACCCGGTCAGCGAAGTGTACCGCGGACCATCGGCCGGCAGCGAGCCTGAAGTCCAAGCCATGATGAGTTTTATGAACAGCCGGGAATTCGTCACCCATAACACGGTCCACACCTACGGCAACCTTACTTTATATCCATGGGGATACACGACCGTCCCGAGCGCGGATACTGCAATCTTCACCCTGATGGGTGCCGAAATGTGCAAGTACAACGGCTATATTTACGGCACCCCGGTTGAAGCCATCAACTACGCCGTAAACGGCGGCACGATAGACTGGGCCTACGGCGCAGTCGGCGAACACACCAGGATATTCAGTTTCAGCAACGAGATCGGCGGGTCCAGTGATGGATTCTGGCCTGACGAGAGCCGCAGGGGACCACTCTTCCTGGAGAATATCTGGCCCAACCAATATCTGATGCGCGCGGCGGGATCTTTTGTTGTCGCCCATTCGGCCACTACCACCCCGGTGGCCAAAAACATCGGACCCGGCCAAAGCGGTTTGTTGGACTTCACGGTCGCGAGCCAGAGCCCGGTTGCCGGGTCAGCGGCGACCAACCTGACCATCACCAGCGACGATGCCTGGCTCCAACTGGACGAGGGTCTGCGAAGCACCGGTGCCCTACCACCCCTGACCGAAACCACACTGGGCGGAAACGCCATTCCCTTCAGCGTTGAAGCCGGCTGCCCCGATGGCCACTTTGCCATTGTTCACGTGGCGGTCCACATGCCCGAGGGAGACTTGTCATTTGATCTGCCCTTGCTGGTCGGATCCCCCGGAGGCGTCCTGATCGACGACATGGAAAGCGGCGCGGATAACTGGACACTGACCGGAAATTGGGCCCTGTCCAGCGAAGAAGCCCACTCTGGAACCCTGTGTCTTTCCGATTCTCCCGGGGCCGCCTACCAGGACAATGAGTCTTATACCGCCACTGTGAACGGATCCTTCCTGGCTACCCGGATCAGCTTCTGGAACAAGTACAGCATCGAGGAAGGCTGGGATTACGGCCGATTGCAGATCTCTACCGACAATGGTCCCTGGACCACGGTATACACCTGCACAGGAACCTTGGATTCCTGGGAACTCGTGGAAGTGGATCTGGCCGATTATCTGGGCCGGGAACTCCGGTTTCGGTTCCTGTTGGAGACGGATTCCTACGTGACGGACAACGGCTGGTGGATCGACGACCTGACCATCGAGGGAGTGAACAGGGACAACCTGGCTCCGTCAACACCCGAGCCGGCGCCTGTTTCCGGATTACCGTCATCCAACCTCGTTTCACCTCTGGCGGTAATCAATTGCACCGACCCCGAGGGAGAACCTCTGACCTACGGTTTCCGAGTCTACGCGGACGACCTGTGCACCCAACCGGTCCTCGAAGCTACGGATGTACCCGAAGGAGACGAGATCACCGAATGGACCCCAACCGGCCTGCCTGATGGCACCTACTATTGGAGAGCCTGGGCCTTCGACGGCGTCGAGCGAAGCCTGCTGAGCGAGGTCATTCCTTTCAGCACCGATTCCGGAAGCGCCATCGGCCAACCGGTCATCGCCAGCCCCTTTCTGAAGGTGTTGACGAGTGT
>JAHOYV010000003.1 GCA_019038745.1 Gemmatimonadales bacterium | reverse complement strand
TGACCGATGCCACATCCCCGATGGTGACCGGGATGTTGTCCCGCATGGTGATGACGCTATTTTCGATGTCCGCAACGTTCTCGAGAAAGCCCCGGCCGCGAATCATGTATTCGACGCTGTTGATCTCGATGGTTCGTGCGCCCACATCCACGTTGGATTGGCGCACGGCCTGAAACACTTGCCCGATTTTTATCCCGAAGGCCTGCATCGCGTCGGGATCCACATCGATCTGGTATTCCCGCACATACCCACCCACGGAGGCCACATCCGAGACTCCTTCGGCGGCGAGCAATCCGTACCGAACGTACCAGTCCTGAATGCTGCGCAGTTCATCCAGGTCCCACCCGCCCGCGGGATCGCCTCGGGGATCACGGCCCTCAAGCGTGTACCAGAAAATCTGGCCGAGAGCCGTCGCGTCCGGGCCCAGTCCCGGTTGCACCCTTTCCGGTAAGGTTCCCGGCGGAAGACTGTTCAGCTTCTCAAGGATGCGGGTCCTGGAATCATAAAAATCCGCCTTCTCCTGGAAAATCACGTAGATGGTGGAGAATCCAAAAAAGGAGAAACTGCGCACCGTTCTGATGTCCGGCAGGCCCAGGAGGGCGACCGTCAGGGGATAGGTGATCTGGTCTTCCACGTCCTGGGGAGATCGACCCATCCAGTTGGTGAAGACGATCTGCTGGTTTTCTCCCAGGTCCGGAATGGCGTCCACGGGCACCGGGTTCCGCGGCAGTCCGCCGATCTCCCAGTCGAAGGGGGCCACCATGATGCCGAAGGCCACCACGAAGAGAACGGACATCATGACGATCAGTTTGTTCTCCAGGCAGAATCTCAGGATTCCGTCCAGCCAGGAGCCTTGTTTTTGAGGGTCGCTCGCACTCATACCGGTCACATCCCTTCGCCTGATTCAGACGTTGCCAGAGAGTCGATCTGGCTGCCGCAAAGCAGCATGGAGGATCCGTAGTAGGGATTGGTGGTTGTCGAAGGCATTTGAATCCAGTCCGCTCCGGCATTGTCGTTGGCCATGGGGCAGTGGAACAACCGGATCGGTTCGCTTTCCGTGTACCCGAAGCGCAGCAGGATGGGCCAAAGGGATTCGGTGGCGGGCAGGAGGGCGTTGCGGCGTGATTCCAGATCGTTCGCCTCCACCAGGGAGGTAAACGATGCCTTCAACCCGGCTGCTTCCGACATCCAGGCGTGATGGGCTTCTCCGGTGAGCAGGTCCATGTCAACGGCTGCCAGCGCCTGGTTTGCTTGTCGGGCTGCTGCCTCTGATCCGGAATCGTTGTCGTCGGCCAGGGCTGCCTGGACTTCGAGATAGGCCTGCAGAAGGTTGCCGAGTTGGAGCCGGAATTCTTCGGCCACTTCCAGCGTTGGCCTTCCACTCTGGGGATTCATCATGCTGGGCCTGGCCTGGATCTGCAGGGCGCTGTCGAGTTTGAAGTTGCCCTTGGTGACGACGACATCGCCACTCATTAGGCCGGATTTCACGACGTAATAGTCACCTACTCGGGGGCCCAAAATTATTTCCCGCCCCTCGAAAGTCGGTTTTGCCGTATCGGGGACCCGGACGTAGACAACGGCGCGTTCACCGGTGATCAGCGGCGCTGTCGCGGGGATTACCAGGGGTGCCGAGGGGCCTATTGTGTCGAATCCGGCTTTGGCTGTCGCATTGACGAACAGCCCTGGCTTCAGTAGCCCCTTCCGGTTGTCGACGTCGATGCGCACCCGAACCGTGCGGGTCCTTGTGTCCAACACCGGGTCGATGAAGAGGATCTCGCCCGCGAATTCGTGACCGGGAAGTGCTTCGACGGTGAAGTCGATGGTTTGTCCCTCTTTGAGCCAGATCAGGTCCGATTCGTAGGCATTCAGGGTCACCCATACTCGGGAAAGATCAGCAACCGTGTAGAGGTTGGTTCCGGTCTTGACGTACATACCCTCCATCACGGCCTTTTCCACCACGACCCCATCCAGCGGCGAGATGATGTCGATATGCTCAAGTGCCTTGTCGCTCTTGGCGATCCGGTCGATTCTGGAATCGGTCAATCCCCACAGTTTCAACCGTTCCCGAGCCGACTGCACCGTGGATACCGCGCTTTTCCGTATGAAGTCGTTCCGGCTTTTACCAAAATTCCTTTTGGCTCTTACGGCATTCAACAGCTCGGTCTGGGTTGCATACAAGTCGGGACTGTAAAGAGAGACGAGCCGATCCCCCTTGGCCACGGTCGCGCCGGTGAAATCCACGAACAGGGTGTCGATCCGACCCGGTACCCGGGCGGAGATCATCCGTAACAGGGTTTCGTCGTAATCCACTTTTCCGATCAGACGAATCCGTGAATTCGCGATACGCTCTTGGACGACGGCAGTCTGGATCTCGGCGAGGGCCGCTGCCGCTTCGGAAAGAACCAGGGACCGGGGACCGAGGCCATCTTCGGCTTCGGTTTCCAGGGGAATCAGATCCATGAAACAGAGAGGGCACTGGCCGGCCTTGGGCAACTTGATCTGGGGGTGCATGGAGCAGGTCCAGACGGTTTCTTTTTCCGATCGCGAATGTTCGTGCCCCGCTTCAGCGGGGGCGATTTCTCTGCCACCACGAAAATTCAACCCGATCCCGAAGGCACCAGCAATGGCCACTGCTATGATCAATCGACGCCAAGCTTTCCCTCCAGCGAATGGCGAAAACATTGAAGACAACATGATTTTAATCCTTTATTTCAAATTGGGTTAGCGGACCGGCGACAAGATGTTCGAGAACAGATTCCTGGATCAAGACATCAAACTGAGCCCTGGCGAGGGACAGTTCGAATTCCAAGACCAGTCTTTCCGCATCGACGAGATCAAGAAAGCTGCTGTTTCCGGCTTCATAGGCTGCCCGGGTGGCGTCCAGGGATTGCTGGCCCTTGGGCAACAGCGCGGTCTGATACAGCTCCCTCTTTCTGCGAGCACCCCGATACCGGAAGTGCGATCTTTCCAGCGAAGCGACCAGGTTGTTGGTCAATTCCCGTTTGGACGACAGGGCTGCCTGGTATTGGTGGACGGCCGTACGTGAGGCTGAATTATATTTTCCCCGCCAGATCGGCAGCGTGACTGCCAGGGAGGCCATCACGGCATCTTCACCGCTGTCCGGGACACCATCCATACGGGCGGGTCCAGTCAGGATGTAGTTCAGGCCCAAAGTAAAAGAGGGATACCCCTGCCTCCCGGCGAGGCGATCGGAAAATAAAAATTCCCGGGCCCGGTGATCCCAAGCCGACAGCAGCGGATTTCGAGCTTTCATCCGGGCGGCCAAATCCGCAAGGTCCAGATTCAGCTCAGCGGCAGCGGGTCTACCGGTAACAACTACCGGAGTAACTGGGGGACGGTCCAGAAGAGCGTTCATGACCGCAGCCAGGGTACGACGTTGGTCCTGGAGTTCGGCCAGTCTGTCCGACAGGATTCCCCACTCCACCTGGGCTTTGATGACATCGGTATACTGCCCGGACCCGGCGCTGTAACGCGCTCGCGCTACCGCTTCCCACTGCGTCCTCAGTCGGACATGCTGTTCCGTAATTTTGATGGCCTGCTCGAGGTAGCCGATGTCGTAATAGGCCTTTTTTACTTCGGCAACAATTTCCAGTGCAGCGCTGTAAATCAGGGAACGAACCGCTTCCGCTTTTTCCTTTTTGACATCACCACGGAGCGAGAGGGACCCGAACCAGGGAAAGGACTGGGACAGGGAAATGGCCCTCTTCTGTGGGCCGACCCTGGTCTCCACGGGTTGCAGGTACTCCGTGTAACCCAACCTTGGCTCAGGCAGGGAGGTAACTTGCGATATCATCTCCTTGGCAGCCGCGTAATCAGAATACCGACTGCGCAGCATTTGATTCCTGCGGAAGGCTTCATGGATGTATCCCTCCAGCGATCCATCCGCCGCTGGAGATTGATTGAAGAAAAACCCGAAGGATTCCAAAAACCCTGAATTATCCAGTTCGATTTCCAAAGGGTCCCAAGCCGATTCGGGTCTGGGGACCTCTGTTGCTCCACTAGCAGAAAAAAGCATGAAAAGCATGGGCAGGGTGCCTACGGGAAGCAGGAATTTTCTAACGACGAGCATTGTACTTTCCCTAAATCAGAGGAAAATAATAGGAATTCTGTCCCAACTTAAAGCAGATATTAGACCAAAGGGGCTTTGGTTGTAATTTGCATAGTTTTAATGTGTTATGGCAGTGGGGGCTTTTGTTGAAATTTTGAATGGAGAATAATCTCTAAATTATTAAACAATAGTCTCTAGTTGTACAATAGAGTGTATACCAAGCTACAGACGAAATTATCTGGTTGTGCCGCGAAGAATGTTGGTGACTTCAAAATGGTCATATTTTCCCCCAATATCACCCAAATATCGTGCATTAATCACCATTAATGTAGCGATTTCGAGCTCAATTGGGTCACCAACATTCTTCGCGGCACAACCAATTATTTCAGTAGGGTCATTTTTCCGGTTCGTGATTCACCCCTGGTTTTTATCACATAGAAGTAAGCCCCGGAGGAAACCCTGGCTCCTGAATCATTCACCCCGTCCCAGTCCACAAAACCGGGTCCCGCTGCTAAAACCCCGTCGATCAGGCCCCTGACCAGCTCCCCTCTCAGATTGTAGATTTTCAGGGAAACGACATCTTCTCGGGGCAGGTTGAACTCAATCCGTGTAGTGGGATTGAACGGGTTCGGATAACTTACAACCGAAAAGGCCCCTGGGACTTGTGGCAGACCGGAGGGTATTCCGCCTCCCGAGTAGTCGAAACAGCTCAAGATGTCGGCCAGTACCAGGGAACGGGCAGCCAGGGGAGCCTCAGCTTTGGATGCGGGGGAGTCGCTTGAACGAGAGGTACCGATCCGGGAAAAATCATAAGGAAGCATTATCACCTGGGCGTCGAATTCGGGGACCACATTCCAGACTGCGGCCGCATAGGGGTAGGCTGAACCCTCCCCGTCCCGATTGGTAAACTCGGCCAATTGGACCCCAGTGCCGATGGCGGTCACCCCATTGAGAATGGCCGGCTGGGGACACATACCGTTGACGACCCACTGTTCTGGAGTTGTAAAAACCGGGTTACCAGGCAAAACGGTCACCCCGGGAGAATATTGATCGTCCATAGCGGGCCGTAGATCCTCAAGCATGTACTCTATTCCAACCCAATCGGTCAGCAGGGCTTTCGGAATCGGGTCGGAATCCAGATCCTCAGCCACCCTGTCCCCGGTAAGCAAGAGGCGACGTCCACCGAGTCTCAACCATCCATCCAACAGTTCGATGTCAGGACTGGGTTCGCTACTGGATTCAGCAAAGCCGATGCCACCCCTTCCCATCTTGCCTCCGGAAAAACCCAGAATCTCATAAGGGGAAATCTGCGCCAAGGTGGACACACCACCCAGTCCATTACCCTCTGCTACGGCCGAAGCCTGGCTGGTGAAGAGATCGTAGTCCTGCCCTGGATGCAGACCCAGGTTGGCAAGTGCAAAGTACCACTCGTTCCGGGTGTCCGGATTCCCGGTGTTGTCCCAGACGACAATTTCGGGAATGACCAATGTTTCGTCGACCAGGTGAACCGAAGGCAGTGCACGAAAAGTGAAGGCCCCCTGATAAGTCAGAGGGTCGGTGAAATTCGAGAACCCAGTGGTGTCGGCCGGCAGAAATGTGGTCCTCAAATCACCGGCCAGCTCGTCCGTGGCGGTGAAGTAGTAATGCAGGATGTCGCCGGGGAAAAGGAACCCCGCATCCGGCAGGTCGAAGAAAAAATGATCACTGTCAGGAGCGGTCAATTCGCCTGACACCTGTCCGATCACCGGAAATCCGGCGGTACGATAGGGGTCGAAAACCGGGTTGGCGGCCAACCTGTAGTGCATTTCGGGTGTTCCGTTCAGCACAGCGCCGGGGCTGAGGGGTGTGGCCGATATAATCAGGGAATCACCCAATCCATCGGCCATGTCGAAGCGGACGCTGTTGTTGCCCAGGTCTTCCAGATCCAGGTTGCCGTTGGCCGGGAAATTGTCCTGTGCCAGCTGGTAATCGTATGCCAGAAGAGAGGGGCCTTCGATGTCGAAAGCATCTACCCGGACGTTGTCGAAGTAGGGGGCGGGGTAGCCGTTATCGCAGGGACACCACGCCCAAAGGTAGAAAATGTGGTAAACGGCCAAGCGGACCTGGATGTATTGGGCGTCCAGGGCTAATAGGTCGCTGACGTTGTTTTTTACCCGGCGATATTCCGGTAATCCGTAGTAGACGAAGTCTCGATCCTGCCATTCTTCATTCTCGATATCCAGTGGGTTGGTCGATGAAGTCGAACGGATTTTCCAGGTGTAGAAGATTCCCGGGGAACCCATGCTCAAGTCTTCATGGACGTAGACGTCGAATGAGAAGAGACTGCCGTCCTTGTCCTGCGGGAAAGGCATGATGGGCGAGACCACTGCGTTGTGAACTGGAGCGGTCCATACGTCTGACAATCCGCCGGTCGTGCTGACGATGTATCCTCCCGGTCCGTAGCACCAATCCATGCACAGGGAGCCGCCGGTGCCCGGTACCACCAGGCCGTCGTCGATGAAAGTAACCTGGGCGGACAGGTTTGTGCTGCAGGGATCCAGGTCATGCAGACCGGTGCGCAGAGAAGCGAAATTCCCCGCGCCATGTTGATAGCCGATCTCCCAGTTTCCGAGCGTGCCATCCTCGAAATCGTCAAAGGTTGAAACTACGCCGTTGTCCAGGGTGACGGTGACGTCATCCAGCTGGCAAGCACCGTCTCCATAGTAGGAACAGTCGGCATCATCCCAGTAACCGTCGGAAGTGACCAGCCACTGTACGTGGACCTGGTCTTGACCAGCGCCGACGTACTCGGATGGGGCGTAAGTGAATAATCCCTGAACATTTACATTGATCCCAATTCCATCGGCCGTCCAGACTTCAACGGTATTTCCATCTCCGGTGATGAATTGCAAGTGGCAATAGTCGTAGCCGGGCTCGGTATTGTGATTTACCCAGGCATCGACTTCCACCGTGCAGGGCGAAGCCGTGTCGGCCACCTGGCCGTACCAGTTCAACATCTCAAAATAGTCGTGGCCGTACCCTCCTTCGGGGTCATCCGGCTGGCAGGAAGGATAGGTTATTGATCCGCACCAGGCCGCCAGATTTCCCGGTTCGTGTCCGTTCAGGCCCGCTGCGTTGTAGGTGTCCACGTGCCAGGCGCTGGTCACCGGTTGGGTCAGGTCGATGCCAGTCCAGCCATTCCAGTCCGAGGCTCCTCCTGAGCTCTCGAACTGCCCGTTGAAGGGAGCCCCGCTGCCCCAGGGGCCCATTATCAGCACTGTGTCGCGCAAACCGGACGCCGCTGCCGGCGCTTCTCCATAATGCAAGTTGTCATGTCTCGGAGAGAGGCGGGGAGAATACCTGGTGCTTTCTTCCCATTCACCGGGAGCAGTAAAATCTGCTGCGTTGGCTGCTGCATATGCAACCGAGCAGGTGGCCAGAACGATCCCAGCGACGAATATGAAAATGGTTCGTACGGAATTCATAATTCATTCCCCCTTGATCGGACAATTCCATCCGCCAGAAAATCGGCGATCAGAATTACTCGAGCCTACTGAATTATACCATGCCAAATGTTCGTGCGGGGGTAATTGGACGGCGCCTCGGCGGGGATTACCGGAATATTCTGGCCGTCAGGGAGAAAAAGAAGCCGCCCCCTTCGGGACGGCTTCCTAGATTATCAGAAAATTGTCGCTCAACCCGCCTTGTTCTCGGCAGTCTTTTTCAGCTTATCGTTGGCCATGATGGCAATTTCCACACGCCGGTTGGCCTGCTTGCCGAGGTCGGTTGAATTGTCGGCCACGGGCTGGCTTTCACCATAGCCCATGATGGTAAAGCGAGTGGCGTCGACAGTCTGTCCGGTCAGATAATTGGCAACGGATTGCGCCCGGTTCTGGGAGAGGCTCAAATTGTATTCGTCCGAACCGGAGGAATCAGTATGGCCTTCTACCAGGATGTCCGTATCAGGATATTTCTGCAGGATGGCCGCCAGGTTTGTCAGGTTCTGGCCGGCGGCGAACTGAATATCGGCCTTGTTCACCGCGAAAAGGATCCCGGAATCGAAGGTTATCTTGATCCCCTCACCGACCCGCTCGACAGTGGCACCTTCAAGATCCCGTTCGATCTCCTCGGCCTGCTTGTCCATGTAATTCCCTATGTAGGCACCGGCGGCTCCACCGACGGCCGCGCCGATCAGGGCCCCGGCAGCCGTGTTTCCGGTGTGCTTGCCGATCAAGGCGCCGATGGCCGCCCCGGTGCCGGCACCGATGGCCGTGCCCTTCTTGGTGTTGCTCAAACTGGCGCATCCGACCGCTCCGGCCAGCAACGCGACGATCACAATCGTAGTCAGAATCCGCATGGTATTCCTCCCGATGATTCCCTTTGCTTCTCAGAGTGACTTCAGATCACTCGACTATTTACGATGGATGGTGTAGTTCGTCAACCGCGATTCCAAGTTTAGGCAAAGTTAAGGCCAAGTTTGGTCCATCCCTTGCGGCTTTTTCTCAAACCGCCCGAATAGACTGAAAACTATTGGTTTACGCAAGGAATGGCGATGGTGGCAATGCAGAATGCAACACGAAACGGCTGGCTGATGCTCTGTCTCCTTTGCATTTTGACACCTCTAGCGACATTCGGGCAAGATGCATCCCCCCTGGTCCATACGGTTCAAAAGGGGGACAATCTGATCAAGATCTGCGGGATATATCGCAATCAAACCAACCATTATGCCCTGACCGATTTGTTGACCGACATTCGTGGGGCCAACGGACTGGAGTCCAATTTTCTGAAAATCGGGCAATCGTTGGTGATCCCCGTCCTGGACGTAGAGGATGCGAGTAGGGTTACTGAACGCGTGGCCGCGGGTGCCGAGTTGAGGGGTATATACCTGACCGGACCGGCCTGTGGAGTATCTTCGGTCCTGCGGCGAGTGGACTCCTTCATTGAGGCCGGCGGGAACGCGGTGGTCTTCGACGCCAAGGACATCGACGGCGGAGTTTCCTACCTCAGCCGACATCCCCTGGCTTCCTATGGAGCCGGCCGCAGCGGTCCGGTGATCTCCTCGCTGGACGATATGATCCTGCGCTTTGATCGGCGGGGGCTTTACATCATCGCTAGAATTGCCCTGTTCCTGGACGGCGAACTGGGACGCAGCCGACCCGATCTGGCCCTGCAAGATCCCCAGGGGAATCCCTGGACCGAGCGCGGATGCGCCTGGATCGACCCGGCCAATGAGGAAGTTCTGGAGTACAATCTGGCCTTGGCAGTCGAACTCGCCAAGGTCGGCGTACACGAGATCCAGTTCGACTACATGCGGTTTCCCACCAACGGGTGGTTCGGTGACGATAAGGGGAATCTGGCTGCCACCGGTGAGCGCCGTCGTCAGGTAATAGAGGCTTTTCTGATTCGGGCCCGCTCGGCTCTGGCGGAGTACGACGTCAGGATTTCTGCGGATCTGTTCGGGATCATGGGTTGGGGGCGCGTGGAAGATCTGGCCCTTACTGGTCAGCATGTACCGACCATCGCCGCCCAGGTAGATGTTATCTGTCCCATGATCTACCCTTCGCATTTCGGGCCGGGCTTCGAGGGCCGGCGGCGTCCCGGGGATGACCCGATCTACTTCGTTGGTGAGGGTACGCGACGCTTTTTTGAACTGGCCGGAGGGCAGGCGGAGATCCGTCCCTGGTTACAGGCTTTTCCCTACCGGGTTTCAAATTATGATGAAGAGTACATTCGGGTCCAAATCTCAGCGGCTGCGGAAAACGGGGGCAGCGGCTGGTGTCTGTGGAATCCGGCCTGTCGTTACACCGTTGCCTTGAATGCCATTCGACCCCGGGATCAGATCTCCGTGCTGGATGCCTTGGTTACTCTGGATGTTGGGGTTCAAAAGCAATAATCAACGCTCAATATTATTTTCTCCGGCGTTCGCGGGGCATCAGTAAAGTGGAAACCCCTTGGCTATGACCGTGAAATAACCAGATATCAGGAAAATTCCTTCAAAATCCTAGAAATCCGATGGCATCCTCCGGGGCCGCAGGCTAGATTTCAAGTAATCGAAAAAACCAGGACTGATACCTAGCGGAAAAAGGATCGTGCATGGCCTTCAGCAAGATTGCCCAATCCATTGGAGCCTCGGCCACTTTGAAACTCAATGCAAGGGCTGGTCGGATGCGGCAGGCTGGAGAGCCGGTCATTCACCTGGGAGGCGGGGAACCTGAGAGCCAGGCGCCGGAGTCCGCCATCGCTGCCGGGATGGATCTACTCAAGACCGGGAAGATACGCTACACACCCGCCGCCGGCACACCCACCATGCGTGACGCGATTATCCAATACACGGAAAAATTCTATGGACGGAAGGTGGAGCGTGCCAATGTCATGGCCTCCGCCGGAGCCAAGCAGGCCATCATGGTTGCCTTGATGGCACTGGTCGATCCCGGAGATGAAGTTGTTTTTCCGGTTCCCTACTGGGTCAGTTATCCGGACATGACCAGATTGGCGGGCGGGCGACCTGTGCCGGTCAAGGCCGCCGATGGTTCCATTCAGCCGACTCTTGACGAGATGGCGGCGGCCATTACTGGACGAACACGCGTCGTACTTTTGAACAGCCCGAACAATCCCTCCGGCCAGGTCTACGGAGAGGATTTCCTGCGGGGCATGGTCCGTATGTGCGAGGAACGGGACGTGTTCCTCATGATGGACGACATCTATCATCGCCTGGTCTTCGATGGTGCTTCCAGGGTCAACTGCTATGACTTTACCGACCGCGAGGTGGACGAGGCCCGCATCATCGTGTTGAACGGAGTGTCCAAGCAATATGCCATGACCGGGTTCCGGATCGGATGGGCGGTCGGACCTCGTGATCTGATCCAAGCCATGGCCAACATCCAATCCCACCAATCCGGTGGACCGTGCACCTTGTCACAGGCTGCGGCGGTTGCTGCCATCAAGGGAGCTCAGGGTTCGGTTGGAAGCCTGCGGAAGACACTTGAGGTCCAACGCGACGAAATGGTGGCTCTCTTGCAGGAGATTCCCAAACTGAAGATTCACAAGCCAGGTGGAACGTTCTATTGCTTCTGCGACTTCAGCGCCTTCGACGGTGATTGTACGCGTTTATCGAACTCGCTGCTGGACTTGGTCCAGGTGGTCACCGTGCCCGGAGTGGAGTTTGGAATGCCCGGCTTCCTACGCTTGAGCTACTGCGGTTCCCTGTCAGACATTCGTGAAGGAGTTCGCCGCATCAAGTGGGCCCTGGACCCCGACGGCTCCGCTGAATTGAAGATCGGCGATCTGGTCGTTCGCCGGTGAGTGGTCTCCCGGGCAAGACGCCCACACCTGAAAATACTCCTGAAAGCACCCTTGAAAAATTGCGGGTTTTGCACGCTGACGTGGATTCCCTGGTCACCGATTTAATCGATCGTCTGGATTTTGATTTGGTCTGTCGGCGCGGCTGTAGCGATTGTTGTATCGATGATTTGAGTATTTTTCCCGTGGAAGCATCTCTCATCAAAGCCAACGCGGCAGAACTCTTGATCAACAGTAAACCATATCCGAAGGGTCGTTGTGCCTTTTTGGACAAAACCGGCTCCTGCAGGATTTATCCCTGGCGGCCTTATGTCTGCCGTACCCAGGGTTTGCCGCTGCGGTGGCTGGAAGAAGGACCGGGCGGTGAAGTGGTGGAACTGCGGGACATCTGTCCCTTGAACAACGAATCAATAAAGAATTCGAGTAACCCACTCGAAAGTCTGGCTGAAGGGCAGTGTTGGACCCTCGGCCGGTTCGAGGGTCTCTTGGCCGGCCTGCAGGTATCAATCACTGGTTTTTGCGAGAAACCTCCCCGCGCTTCCCTGCGTTCGTTGTTCAATAAGCAATAAAATTCATGGGAAATTGGGTTTTGTCTTTGATCTGCCTTCCCTGGGTGCTAGCATGGATCGCGGATTGTGACAGGAGCTTGGCTTTTTCTGTCCCGTTTTTCCCGTCTCGGCTTTATCTTCTGGCTCGTGTGATTAACCCAAGGAATGAAAAATGAGGATGATTCCCCGATCCCAATTTTTTCGGTCAGTCCTGACGTTGAGTTTGGTTCTGTTGCCCACCCTGGTAATGGCCAATGACTACCCAAACTCGGTTTGCGCGGATTGCCACTCCGATACCGGTGGAGAACCTACGATCGTCAGCGATGCGGATCTGTTCGGCAGTGTCCACGAAGATCTTTCCTGCACCGATTGCCACACCGGAATCAAGGAACTTCCCCATTCCCCGGATCTTCCTGACCCATCTTGCGGATCCTGTCACGATGATACCGAAGATACCTACATCCAGCACGGCCGTGGAATCGTGGGCGAATCTCCCCACGTCCCGGCCTGCCAGGATTGCCATGGTTGGCACCGGATTCTGTCCCACAGTAATACCAAGTCCAAGGTGCACCCATCCAACCTGCCTCAGACGTGCGGAACTTGCCACGAGGACCAAAATTTCCTGGCCATGCTGAACATCAAGTTCAAACATCCCATCGAAGTGTATTTGAGCGGCGTTCACGGTAAGGCCACTGCCGGGGGAAAGGACACCGCAGCCTCCTGCAACGACTGTCACTCCACAGGGGGATCCGCTCATCGTATACTGCCCCCCGGTGAGCATGATTCCACCATCAACTTCTTCAATATTTCGGCAACCTGCGGGAAGTGCCACAGTACGATCCAGGAGGAATTCGAGGCTGGAATCCACGGTGAGTTCGTGGCCAGGGGCGAGGTGGATGCTCCCACTTGTACTCATTGTCACGGCGAGCACGGCATTCTCGCTACCGACGATCCCCGGTCTCCGGTCAGCCCCTTCCGGGTGGCCGAAGCGACCTGCTCACCTTGCCATGATTCGGCCAAGCTGAACGAGAAGTACGACCTACCTTCCGGTCGTCTGCAGTCGTACGTGGATTCCTACCACGGTCTGAAGAGTCGCGCCGGGGATAAGACCGTGGCCAACTGCTCTTCTTGTCATGGTGCGCACCTGGTTCTGCCCTCCTCTGATCCCCGATCTTCCGTAGCGCCCGAAAATCTGTCCATCACCTGTGGTAGTTGCCATCGTGGGATGTCCGCCGAAAAGGCGGTCAAGACCAAGATTCACGAGCCCGTGACCGGCGCTGCGGAAGGCTGGCCTTTCTACGTACGGACCATCTATCTGGTCATGATCATTCTGATCATCGGCGGAATGGTTATCTACTGCTTGCTGGATTGGTTGCGTCAAGTCCGCAACGTTCTGCGTAAGGAACAGGTTCGCCGGATGGAAGCCGATGAAGTCGTGCAACATACATTGCTGGCGATTTCCTTTTCTGTGCTGGTCGTCACCGGCTTCAGCCTGCGCTTCTACGATGCCTGGTGGGCAAAATTGATCTTCGGCTATGAAGGTGGTGCCTACATCCGCAGTTTGATTCACCGGGGAGCCGCCGTTGTGATGGTTATCGGATCAATCTGGCACGTGGGCTATTTATTTACAGTTAAGGGCCGCGTTTTTCTGAAAGACATTGCTCCAACCTGGCTTGATGCCAAGCAGGTCTGGGGCATGTTCATGTACAATCTGGGCCGCACCGATGAACATCCCAGGATGCGTCGGTTCTCCTTCGTCGAGAAGGCAGAGTACTGGGCCCTGATCTGGGGAACCGTCGTGATGGTTCTGACCGGTGTGGCCATGTGGTTCGAGAAATTCCTGGTCATGTACATTGGCAAGGGGCTGATGGAGATATTCCTGATCATTCACTACTA
This sequence comes from Gemmatimonadales bacterium, assembly GCA_019038745.1. Lineage (GTDB taxonomy): Bacteria > Krumholzibacteriota > Krumholzibacteriia > LZORAL124-64-63 > LZORAL124-64-63 > JANTGJ01. The sequence continues at coordinate 149,512 of JAHOYV010000003.1, read as the reverse complement.
CGAGGCCTGGTTGGCTTTCCTGGCCATCGTGGTCTGGCATATGTACGGCGTGGTTTTCAATCCCCACGTGTATCCCATGAATCCGTCCTGGCTTAACGGCAAGATGCCCCGGGACATGTTCGAAGTGGAGCACCCAGCGGCCCAGTCACCCGGTAACGTCGACAAGGTCAAGCGCATGGGGTTGGAACGCGATGTTTGATTGAACCCGGTTCAGGTTACGGGATCGCGTAAATTGGGTGAGTTAAAATTCGAATCTGAGCCATTTGCTCCTGACCAGACCCGATCCTTTTGGATCGGGTCTGGTCTTTTTATGCCCCGTCGATCAGGACTCCTCTTTTTCCCCCGATTTTCTGGAAATTTGCCCCATAAGCTCAGGAATTCTGGATTCCTGCCGATAATGGAGGGGAATTAGACTTTCAAGAAATCACTTGGCCGACGTGCGAAGCGATTTCAAAGTTTGGCCAACAGGCTGCGGAAATCTGAATGTGGGGCAGGGGAATGATATTTGTTGAGCAACTCGTCTACGGAATTGATCCAGCCGGTGAATCTTCCAGCCGCGCCCTGCTGGGCCTCTCCCCGGGGTTGGGCAAGGAAGTGGCGTTTGAGATCCAACGTTTTTGTGATGGTTGGGGCCAAGCTCCGGCCCTGGGTCTGCAACGTCCGGCCTTGCTCTCGTTTCCGCTGGTAAGCACGATGCCCTCACAAAGGGGCCGTCTCTTCGCCGTGATCCAGGTGGGGCTGGGTTCCAGGTCCACCTTCCAGGCGGCCGTCCTATCGGATGCCGATTACGCGGAGTTCGAGTATAATCCCTTCACTTTGCTGGAAGTGGGAATCTTTTCTCAAGAGTGGCAACCGGGATCTCCGCTTCCTCTGCGGCAGATATCCGTCGATAAGCTGGCAGGAATACCTACAGCTAAGGATACGGTTACGGTCGATGATGTAGGCGTTGTGGATGAAGCACTCCTCAAGCTTTTGGGTGAGGGGTCCCTGAAGTTACCCATCGAACAGGCTGTGGGGCAGAGCGACCGCATCCTCTCCCTGATCATATCGCTCCTCCCCGATTCGATTCGCAAAAACCTGCGTTTCGCATCCTTTACAACCGGTGATTCCAATAATTACACCCTGGCCGCCAGGGAATCCGAGGGAAGCTCCTGCGCCGGCTGGAAACGCTGGTTCATGGCTCAAACAAGTGTTGCCCATGACGGTGCCAACGCCGCGTATATTCGGGCCGTGAGGGATGCTCTGAAATCGGGAGATATGGGCGAATTGGAGAAGAATGCCTGGGATGATGTTGTCCTGGGTGGAGCAGCTGAAAGCGTTGCCGTCCGGGACGTGATCGCCCCGGATAGGGGGATGAGGGATGATCCCTACCGTCCAGCCATTAAACCAAAGCCAACGACCCAGGTTCACCCGGCGGCACGGAGAAATGCGATTGGGCCGCTGCAGGACAGGGAACCGGTGGAGCGTACGCCCAGGGTTCGGAAACTCGCTCGGCCTCGACTGGTGCGTCAACAGCTGAGGATTTCGGAGGTGGGGAAGCGCAGGCTTCCCGTGCCGATCGCCATGACGGTAGTTTTTGTCGCAGCAGCCATGGCCGGGTATTTGTGGCTCAGCCACGGCGGACAGGATGGCGGATTCGGCTGGGCGGTTCTGAAAAGCAAGGTTACCAGTGAATATTCCCCCCGGGCGGCCACACTCCTGGAAGTGGTGAACGTGGGGAAGATCTACAACCGACAAGTCAAAAAGGTGGCTCGCTCTGGTTTGGGAGGATTGGTGGATTCAGGTCCGCGGGACCGTAACGAGGTTTTAACGGTCCTTCAAGTCGAGGCGGCGGCTCCACTGTTGGAGCAAGTGGATCTCTTTCTGAAACTGGCCGACGATGGGATACAGCAGGGAAATCGTCCTGATCGGGAGACTCGGCGGTTGGAATCCCTTTCAGGTCAGGGAGATATGCTGCTCCAGGAAATTGATCGGCTGGAACTGGCGTGGCTTTCCCTTTCCACGGGTTTGAATTGGCAGGATTTGGGAAACATGTCAGACCAGGAAGTGAGGGCTCGTCGTGACTCCCTTTTGACCTGCTCCGCTCAGGTTATGGCTGAAGCGGGCAGGGAGCTGGGAACCAGCCGGGTTCGGGGGCGTTTGGGTTCCGCCAAGCGGCAGGTGGATGGAATGCAGACCCTGCTGACCAGGTTCCAGCAGGAACAATGGTCACAACGATGGGAAGACCAACTGTACAAGGCTGCAGAACAGATTTCTCCCTCGGCAGCGGGAATGACGCGGGCTTACCGGAACGCGGCTTTCGTCATCGTGAGGCTGAAGAAGGCGGAGCGCTTGACGGCTCATCGCGACCTTCCCTATGCAGTGGATTTTGAGAATACTTCATGGCCCTGCACTGAAGTTCAGGACGTTTTACCCAGTTTGCGCAAGCAAATGCGGAAATTTGCCGTTGGCGAAGCGCCGCTCCTGCTTTCAGGAATATCCAGCCTTTATACCCACCTGGGTAAACCTGATGATCTGGCCGAGGAAATGCGGATCTATCCGACTGCCCTGGAAAAGCTTGAAAGTAATCCTGCCTTTATCTTCGATCCGGGAGCCTACACTGACTATCTGGACCGCATCCGTTTCGAAGCAGCGGGCTCCCTGTTGGATCTGGGTGCTGATCCAGATATCATTCCCGACGCCTATTTCATAGGCGGAGACCGAAAGGCGGACCTGGCCTTTCGTGAGGCTCAACGCCGACCGGAGGATCCCCGTTCCTGGGCGGCCCAGGCAGCTGGTGATGGCCCGGCATTCTATGTTAGCTGGTCCAAGAAACAGGCTGGATTGGCCAGGGACGCAGTTCTAGTTCGGCAACGAGTCCTGGATCAGGATTACAGGGATTGTGTTGGCCTTTCCGAAACCCTGCGCCGTCATGCGGCAGCGGGCGAGGACTGGACCGAAACCTGGCTTGTTCTTTGGAAACAGGCGACAGACAGTAGCCTTGGTTTTGCTGGAGAGGTGGATGCCGGCCGATTGACAGCGGACCGTCAGGCCAGGCTCCAAACTTTCCTGGGCGAATTGGAACAGGAACGTTCCCTGCCTCTGACGGCTGTTACCATTCGGTTTGCCCAGGCCATTCTGAGTGAACCGACCGAGGTCCTTTTGAAATTCAGGATTGAACCCGGTGGCCGGATATTGGTTTCTCCGCCCATCCTCATCGGACCGGCCTCGCCTGCCGGAACCGGTTGGGTGGGGACCGGGAATCTGGGTTGGAACCCTCCGGTTGGTCCCCGGTCGAGTTTCAAGGCCGAAGTGCTGGACGCGGTTACGGGTGAGTCATTGCTGAAGGTGGACTGGGACTCCCTGGTCGAAGGGATGGGGCCGGGTCTCATGACCCGACCCAGGGAAGGTGACTCCGGATCGGTAAAATTCCGTCTCGATCCTGCCTGGTGGGGTGGGCTGTCATTCTCCATTCTCGAGTGAATGAAACCTTGTTTCAGGGTTGCCGTAATAGAATCTTCGCAATCGAGTCCGGATCTTTTGGTGATTCGTTCACCGAGTTCATCTTAGCGGAGGTTTCCGATGAGTTTCCGAAGAATCAACAAAACGGCGCAGATCCTTTTGATCCTGATGGCTGCGTTATTGGCGACCGGGGCCCTGGCAGGGGACAAAGAGTGCACCAAGGAACGGAAACACACCCAAACAATCACCATCGACCTGGATGATGATGATGTGATCCTGACCCGGAATTGCGGGGATGATTCTCGAGTAGTCATGGTCAACTTGAATGCCGTTGAGGGCATTGTTTCCGACGTTTTCGATGACGTTTCCGAGGTTCTCGAAGAACTGGACGAGATGCAGATGGAATTCCACTTGGGCCAGGACAACAAGCTCTGTTTTGCGGACGCGGATACTGAGTGGGAAGTGGATCTGGGCCAGATAGCGACGCAGGTGGAATTAGCGCTGCGTTCGGGCCTTGCGGAATTCGAAGCGGAGGATTGGACCAGTACCCATGTCAGGTATTCTGACGATGACGAACTGGATGCATTGAAGGATGAACTGGATTCTTTGAAGCGGGAAATGAAAAGGCTGCAGAAGGAGTTGAAAAAAAGCTCCGAACGGGAAAACTAGGACAACGATTACGGTTCGGGTTTACCGCAAACCCCCTCTCTCATCAAAACCTGGCGTCGATTTCCCGGAAGATTTCATCGTCTTCCGGGAAGCGGTCCAGTGCCTTCTTGGAAAAAACCAGTACTCCATCCACTTCCACCTCGAATACTCCATCGGCCGAGGGGATGAGTTCGGCATCAGTGCCGTACTTAAGGTTCAAAGAGGCCGCCAGCCCGGCAGCCCGTGGTTCGTAGTTTCAAACCCTGCAGTATTCGATTGTGATGTTCATGGTCCGTCCTTCTGGTTTGGGCTAGAACTGGATCAAGGGTTTGGGCCAGGCAGCGAGTTTTTCCTCGAAGGAAGCGGGAGTGAATTCGTCGATGTGCACAACGGCTTCTTCTGCGCCGCCCAGGATGACGTTGGCGATCCTGTCCTGAATCCCGTTGGTCCTGTCTTCGAGCAGGTTACGGGCAATATACCAGGTTTCGAAGATCCGGCGTCCGATCACACTGTGCAGGGTGATTCCGTTGACGATCAACCGGTCGAAGGCCTGGATGTGGAAATTGCCCTGCTTCAGTCCGAACAGGATCACTTCCCCGCCGCGGCGAGTTGACTGTATGGCGTTGTTCACGCTGGAGTTGAAACCAGCCATTTCCATGGTGACGTCGGCGCCGATTCCGCCGAAGGTATCCCGAATCTGTTGAACGAGTTTCTTGTCGGCAGACCAGGAGTGGGATCCGTTGGGAGAGATACTCAGGGGAATCACTTCGTCGGCGCCCAGTTGGCGGGCCATCTCCACATTGGCCGGATTCGGCTCGATACCTATGACCTTCGTCGCGCCCAGGGCCCGGGCCACCATAATTACGAACAGCCCGATGGTTCCGCAGCCGAAAACGGCAACGGTTTTACCTCTCAGATCGGCTGTAGTGCAGGCGTGTACGGCGTTGCCGAAGGGTTCCTGAAGGGCTGCCACCTTCATCTTGATCTTGCGGGGATCGGTTGGCCACAGGACGTTGGCGGGCAGTTTGATGTATTCGGCGAAGCATCCGTGGCGGCCGATGCCGATGATCACATCCTGGCTGCAGATGTGGGTTTGACCGATTCTGCACTGATAGCAGGAGCCGCAGATGATGTGGCTCTCGGTAGATACGATTTCCTTGGGCCGGTAGCCGAAGCGGGCCGTAACATTGGAGCCGACGGCCACGACTTCGCCGACCATCTCGTGGCCGATGATGCGGGTCGTCTGCTTTTCACGCTTCAGACTGTCGAAGATCATTCCCTTGAAGGCTACCCGGTTCCAGATACCCCGGTCGCTCCCGCAGAATCCGGCGTAGATGACCTTGACCAGGACATGGTCGGCATCGGCGGGGTTAGCCTTTTCATCCAGAACCGGCTGGGGCATTTCCTGCCGGATGAATCCGCGGGATTGGTCCCAGGGCATACTGGATTTGTCGTACACCAGACACTTCATCATTTCGGTGGCCACGAAGGCACCTCCATTTTCAGGGGCTGGGCCGGTTAATGGGTCCGACGCCGGGCCGGCCATTCATCGTCGTTCCATTCATCACCATCGGTTGCTCCGCTTTCCTCCTCGGCCAAGAGGTCGTCCAGGGAGACCATTTCCGGAGCAGAAGGTTCTTCGAACGATGGAATCCGTGAAGAAATTTCCCCTGGGCCGCTCAATTCGGCCAGGAATCGATCCAGTCCGCCTCCGGACCGGGTCGGTACCGATACCGGGTCGGACTCATCGGCAGAAGCGGATTCAGCAACATGTTCCGATTCGGGAACTACACGTTCCATGTCCTGACAGTAACGATTGACCAATTCGTCCGCCAGATCAAAATACGCCCGGCTTCCGGCGGAACGACGGTCATAGATTACGGCTGGTTTGCCGCGCAGGGCCATCTCGCTCAGGCGGGTGGTCCGGGGAATGTGTGTCGAGAACAATTGGGGACCGAAATCCTCACTCACCCGGGAAGCAACGTGGCGTCCCATTCGGGTCCTGGTGCTGGTCATTGTCAGAAACAGACCTTCCAAAGTCAGGGGACGGGAGTGAGGCCGTTTGTGGTTTTCAGCCAGTGTCAACATGTCCGGCTCGGTATTTTCCAAGGGAGGGAAATTACGGTCGCGAAAGGTCCCCACAAAATCCAGGAGAGGATCCACCGTGTTGCGACACAACTCTTCAGCCTGGATCGGCACGAGGTAGCTGTCCGATGCCAGCAGAGCGGCCCGAGTGGCTGAGCCAAGATTGGGAGGACAGTCGATCAGGATGGTATCGTACATGATACGGGCCCGATCAATCTCGTGGACGAATTCATCGATATTTTCATCCATCCGGCTCAAGAAATACTCCTCGTCCTCCAATGTGTCGATCCGAGGGGAGACGAAAAACAAATCCCGCAAGGGGGATGGCTGGACCAGATCGGTCAATGCACGGTGATGGCTGAAGATTTCAGCCAAGCCGGTTGTCAATTCGCCGGGATCGATTCCCAGACTACGACAGACACCGCACTGCGGATCGGCTCCCACAATCAGGACGGTTTGGCCGGAAAGGGCCAAGGCGGCTCCCAGGTTGACCGTCGAGGTCGTTTTGCCGACTCCGCCCTTGCGGCTGACCATGCTGATCACCCGTCCGTCCAGGGTTTGCCACGGAGTGCGGCGTCTGGGATGGTTCGTATCCGTTTCTGCCGGGGAGGGCGATGGCTGGGTTGGGGGCAAGTTGTCGTCGCTGTACCGGGTGTCGTCCATGTTGGTGCTCCTTGAGAAGAAATGCTGGGACAACCAGATAACCAGAAAATTACGAGACCGGACCACGACATGGATCCGGTCGATTGGAAAAAGGCCGGCAATATTCCGGCGGAAACAAGGTTCGGTCCGGCTGCAGGATCGGGCGAAGCCTGAAACCTAAGGTAGGAATTCTACTCATTGACCGGGCTAGGTTCAACCGGAAAAGCCCATTCTGGAAAATTTGTTCCGAAATGATCCTGTTTTGTGCCGGCTATTCAAAGAGCCAGGAGTTTGTCCACGAATACGGCGGCTCCGTCAAAAACCTCCGCGATGCTCCCGGCTGTCATATAGGCGGGAGTGGTGACGAACTTGTTTTCCTGGTCGACCACGGCTTCGTTGGCGGGGCAGTCAACGTGTTCGGCGCCCATGTTGTTGATCATGCCGGCAGTCGTCGGATCGTTGCCGATCGTGATCCTGGGATGCAGATCATTACCGAAGACCCGGGCCAGGATAACAGGAGCAATGCACATGGCTCCGATCGGCTTGCCTTCCTTGTTGGCGGACTTGAGGAAGCCGGCAACTTCTTCGTTGACCATACACTGGTCCCCGTTTACGGCAAAGGTGCTGAGATTCTTGGCGGCGCCGAAGCCTCCGGGCAGCAGGACGGCATCCACTTCATTCGCCTTAATCTTGGCCAGAGGTTGGATTTCACCCCGGGCGATGCGGGCAGATTCTTCAAGAATGCTTCTGGTAGCCTGCTCGTTTGGTTCACCGGCGAGGTGGTTGACGACATGCATCTGATTCCCGGCCGGAGCGCAGATGACGGCTTCGGCACCGGCCCGGGAAAGGGCCAGCAGGGCAGCGCAGGCTTCGTGGATCTCGGAACCGTCGAAAACTCCACATCCACTCAAAATAACGGCGACCTTCTTCGTTACGGTTTGCATCACTAGCCTCGCTTGGGAATGAAAAGAAATCCTGTCCGATTCATGCTATCGCAATCGGTGAGACGTTGTCAACCGCCACATTCCTGTACTGCCCCCGGCCAAGATCCCAAGGCTCGGGGGCGGGAAAAATGAAAGTATGCCTGGATGGCACTGGAGGATGGAATCAAGTTTTCGGATGGGATAAAGGAATTTTTTGTTTCCCCGTTGTCGAGGGCTAGTTTTGTGAAGGGTTCAGGCGGGTAACTGGGATACGGGAAAGCAACTCAGCCAGACAGGAGGGGAAGCGGATGACCGGCAAGATCGCCGTTGGCGGGATTACGAGGAAGGACGGGTTGGTCCTGGTCCGCATTCTGGGTGCCAGGGCAGGGCGTAGTCTGGCAGGGCAGGCCCTGTCTTCGTTGGGTCTGCAGGGCATCAATGTGACTTGTGTCACTTCGTTCATCGATGGGGAGGGGTTGAATAATATCTGCTTCGCCATCGGCGAGAACGATCTGGACCAGACCCTGGGAATCCTTAAGTCCATGGAAGAGGAAATCCAGGCCGGGAGCATTGCTTATCAGCGAGGGTGTTCGGCGATTTCCATCTACGGGCCGCATTTCAGCGAACGCCCGGCCATCGCCGGGACCGTTTTCGAGGCCACTGCCGAAGCAGGGGTGGAAATCCATATGATCACCACCTCGTTCTCCACCGTTTCCTTCCTGACTAACGAAGACCAGGCTGTGTTGGCCGTTCACCGGTTGAATCAGGATTTCCTGGTTCCCTGACCCATGACCCCTGGCCCTTGGCGGTCAGTTGGGTGACCAAGTCGATCATTAGTAGTTGAATCCACTACCTCCGATAAATTCCCTCAATAGCGAAGTAGGCGGAACCTGGCTGGCGTCGATGGGCAGCAGCAGTGAGAGCCGGTCGATCAGGCTGCGGGCCACGCCATAAAAGGGATCATCCGATTCGACGGCTGCCAGGCGCGGCTCCGCCCACAGTTTCAGTACGGCCATTTCGTAGGTCAAACCCGAATTGAAGAAGAGGTCTGCGTTGTTCTGGAAGGGAAAAATATGCTTTTCCTCGCCCCTGCGGACTTTTGGCCACCGCGCCAGGGTTTCGCTGGCAGGGTAGCCGCGGAACTTGGCGTCGCGTACAATCCGGCGAAAAAGGCGGGAATGGGTGGTCTTGATGTAGCTGAAATTGTCGATGTTCAGGTGACACAGAGCCGATACGTAGATCAATAATTTTTCGTTGGCGGGGATGGCCGCCGTCAACTGGGGATTCAGGGCATGAATTCCTTCGACGATCAGAGGCTGTCCGTGTTCCAGGCGGGTTGGTTTCGTTGCCATTTGACCTTTGCCGGAGATGAAATTGTATCTCGGTAGGAACACTTCCCGGCCGGCCATCAGTTCTTTCAGGTGCTCGTTGAACAATTCCACCTTCAGGGCCGTGAGGGCTTCGTAGTCGTAGTCTCCATCCTCATCCAGCGGAGTGTCCTGCCGATCGACGAAATAGTTGTCCAGGGACAGGGCGAAGGGCCGCATTCCCAGTACCCGCAACTGGACAGTCAGACGTTTGGCGCAGCTTGTTTTGCCTGAACTGGAGGGGCCGGCCAGCAGGATCAGGCGGCCGTGTCCTTCCATGTTGGCGATTTGATCGGCCGAGTCGACGAAGAATTTGGCATGACGCGCTTCGGAGATCTGGATCAAATCGGAAGTTCGGCCCTGGACGATGTATTCATTCAGGTGCCCGGTGTCCTGGACGCCGAGGTCACCGGCCCAGGAGGAATATTCCCGCAGGGTATCCAGGAGCTTGGGCTGGGGTACGAAGGCCGTTACCTGATCCGGCTCACCCCCGAGATTCGACAGCAGAACGAAACCCGGATTTTCGGATACCAGGCGGAACCCGCTCACGAACCCGGTGGAAGGCAACTGACGCCCGTAATAGAGGTGGGAGGAGTTTTCCATCTTGTAAAGGGTCAGGGAGTCACGACGTAGATAACGGGCGCTCGTGTAACTCTGTTCATCATTGCGTCTCTCGTGGATTTTCAGTACGGCGCGCAAGCCCAGACGTTGTGGGGACAGGGGGTGGTCCTGGGCCACCAACTCATGCATCCGCTTTTCCAGTTCCGACACTTGGCCCGCGTCCAGGGCCACGCCCTGCTGCAGTTCGCAGTACATTCCGCCGCCGTAACTGAAATCGACGCTGAGTTTGTGCTCGGGAAAGAGTTCTTCGGCCGCCACCGCCAGGATGAACAAGGTGGTACGCTGGATCGTGGCCCGGGCCTCGTGGTCCAGGAGCCTGATCAAACGGATTCGTTCCTGACCGATGATGGGTTCCCGCAGGGTAGTCCGTCGGCCGTTGATGGAGGCCATCACTACCGGATTCTCCGCATCCTTGTCCGCCAGGCCCTGCTCCTGAAGGTAATGAAGCAGCACTGTGCCGACCGGGACCTCCACCTTTTGATTATCGATTTCGGTCCAGATCATTTCGGTGGTCATGATTCCCTCCGGAGTTTTGTTTGGGTGGGTGATCCCTCTCCCTACCCCCGAAAAAATTCTATGCTTGGAGGCAGACTAGGTCTTGTCCTTCTCCAGAGTGCTGCTATTATTTCCTGCGGATTCGGATTTTCCGGTGTCGCTTGGGGGAGCGGGTGCTTCAGAACCGGCTTCCTGCTTTTTAGGCCGCGAATCATTGGCGTAGAATCCGGATCCCTTGAAAACGATGCCCAATCCTCCGCTGATCAGGCGGTTGACTTTGCCTCTGCATTCAGGGCAACGTTTTCTAGGCGGGGCGGACATGGGCTTGAATTCTTCAAAGAGGTGTCCGCAACGGCTGCATTCGTATTCGTAGGTGGGCATGGACGAAATCTCCAAGTCTGCTGGCCGGGTAATGCCTGAATCGGATGGTCGTGTGAATTGCTTAATATGGCAATCGAACAGTGGCGGCGCCAGCACACAGGCAGGTTGCCGTCGGGGATGACTCGGAGCCTGATGGTCCGGGGCCGTTATCGAAACAAGGAAGGTTGACTATGAAGGTAGCGATCAATGGATTCGGTCGGATTGGCAGGACGGTTTTTCGACTGCTGCAGGAACGGGACAACGTGGAAGTGGTGGGGATCAACGACATCACCAACTCCGAGGCTTTGGCCTACCTGTTGCGCCACGATACGGTGATGGGGGGATTCCCGGGTAAGGCTGTCATCGAGGGTGACAAGCTCGTCACCGACAAGGGCAGCGTGAAAATCACTGCCGTCCGCAACCCCAACGAGCTGCCCTGGGCCGATTTGGGCGTGGACTTCGCCGTCGAATCGACGGGTATATTCCGCACGCGTGAGCAAGTGGCCATGCACCTGGATGCCGGAGCCAGGAAAGTGATCCTGACAGTGCCGGCCAAGGACGAGATCGACGCCACCATCGTGCTGGGCGTCAACAACGGGGATTTGAAGCCTGAGCACAAAATCGTCTCCAACGCATCCTGCACCACCAACTGTCTGGCTCCGCTGGCCTATGTGTTGGACAAGGAATTCGGTATCGAGAACGGTCTTATGACGACCACTCATGCCTATACCAGCGATCAGATGTTGATCGATACACCGCACAGCGATTTCCGCCGGGCTCGGGCCGCGGCCGAGAATATCATTCCCACCACGACGGGTGCCGCCAAGGCCGTGGGCATGGTTATGCCGCAGTTGCAGGGAAAGATGGACGGTATGGCGATGCGAGTTCCGGTTCCCTGTGGTTCGGTGGTCGATCTGGTAACCAACATGAAGAAATCGGTTACGGCCGATGAAGTGAATGCCGCCCTGAAGGCGGCCAGTGAGTCGGACCAGTTCAAGGGGATCCTGGCTTACGCAGATGATCACGTCGTTTCGAGTGATATCGTGGGTGATCCTCATTCCTCGATCTTCGATCCTGGCTGTACCAGCGTTATCAGTGGAAACCTGGTCAAGACCATTAGTTGGTACGACAACGAGTGGGGCTATTCCAACCGGGTCTGTGATCTGCTGGAATTGATGGAAAAAGTCGGCTGACCGTTATCCAGTCTAATTTCCTGGAAGGCGCGGGAGCAATTCTGCGCCTTCCAACTCACCGTGAGACAAGCATGATCTACCTGATCGCGGCATCCTTCCTCTGGGCATTTTCCTTCGGGTTGATCAAGGGCCATCTGGTTGGAATTGATCCGGTGGCGGTGGCGTGCCTTCGTTTGCTTCTCGCTGCTGCGGCATTTTCCCCTGCGCTTTTCCGATACTCGCTGCCTGGAAGAGTCATCGGGTCTTCCTTGGGTCTGGGCGCGATCCAGTTCGGGTTGATGTACGTGCTTTACATCCACTCCTACCAGTGGTTGCCCGCCTGGAAGGTGGCCCTGTTCACTATTTTTACACCGTTTTTTGTGATCTGGATCTCAGACCTGAGGTCCGGTCGATTCAACCGCCGGGCCGTTCTGCCGGCCGCGTTGGCGGTCGCGGGGGCCTTCTGGGTTCAGTCCGGTCCCGCCTGGACGTGGTCCGGCCTCGGGGGTGAGGGTCAATGGCGGGGCATTCTCCTGTTGCAGGGTGCCAACCTCTGTTTTGCTTTCGGGCAGGTTTATTTCGGTGGGCTGGTTCGGAAAACCCAGGGCAGGGAACTGCCTCTGCTGGCCTGGATGTATGTCGGAGCCCTTTCTGTAACTGCCCTGGCGCTGGTTCTGCAGGGTGGGACCGATTTGGGGAACTGGTCCCCGTCCTCCTTGCTGGTCGTAGCCTACCTGGGCCTCGTGCCGACCGCCCTGGGTTTTTATCTGTGGAACAAAGGGGCCGCCCGATGCCGGCCGGCTCTACTGGCGGGCGCCAACAACCTCAAGATCCCACTGGCGGTCATCGTGGCCTGGACCATTTTCGGTGAAGAGGCGGATTACCTAAAGGCCCTGATCGGACTGGCGGTAGTGGTAATGGCCGTTTTTTGGGCAAGAGGAACTTCCCACCAAGAAGGATGATTTGATCCCCGAACCGAGAAGAGCCGGCGGCAAAACAGGATTATGCAGGGATGGTTGTCTTTGAAAAAAAATCTGATAGACTGGCCGGACAGCCCGCACCACGGCTTGCCGAGCCTGGATGGAAGAACCTGATGAAATGGGACCTCCCCGTTATTTTCGAAGACAATCATCTGCTGGTGGTCAACAAACCGGCCGGCCTTCTTGTGCAGGGCGATCGTAGCGGTGATCCCTCGCTTCTGGATGTTGCTGGGCAGTACATTCGGCAGAAGTACGACAAGCCGGGGAAAGTCTATTTGGGATTGGTTCACCGTTTGGATCGCAACGTGTCCGGGGTTGTGCTCCTGGCTCGTACAAGCAAAGCGGCGGGTCGGTTATCCAGACAGTTCAGGGACAATGAAGCACGGAAGACCTACCTCGCGATAGTGGCAGGAAGTCCGCCGGCCCAGGAGGGGGAATTGCGCGCTTGGTTGGCGGGGACGGGAGATTCCAAGGGCGTGACCCGGGCCGAAGGCAGGAAGTTTCCCGGTGCCAAGGAGGCGTTGCTGAGGTATGAGACGGTGGCGTCGGGAAGAGGAAACAAGGCTGGGGGTAAAGCTGGGTTCTCCCTGTTGGAGATTCACCCGGTGACCGGTCGCCGCCACCAGATCCGGGCCCAGTTGGCGCTTGTGGGCAGTCCTTTGCTGGGGGACGTAAAGTATGGTTGTCCGGTCCGATTGCCGGGCAGGCGAATTGCCCTACACGCTTTACAGTTGGCCATGACCCATCCAATTGGGGATAGGCCCATGACCTGGAAGGCCGAGCCACCGCCTGATTGGCCTTGGCCGCCACAAATCTAGTCCGGGAGTCGTGGATGTGTGAAATTACAGCCACCGTTATCGGGGGAGGGATAGTAGGCTGTGCGGTTGCCGCCGGTTTGTCCGGGCAGGGGGTTGCGACAGTCCTGTTGGAAAAGGATGATGCCGTGGCCAGGGGCACGACCTCCCGTAACAGTGAAGTAGTCCATGGTGGCATGTATTATCCGGCCGGGTCAATGAAGGCCCGGTATTGTGTGCAGGGGCGCCGGATGCTCAAGGAATTCTGCACAGCGACTGGTGTTCAATATCGGGAATGCGGCAAACTCATCGTGGCGATTGCCGATCAGGAGATCCCGGAACTGGAAAGGCTACTGGAACTCGGTCTTCTCAACGGGGTGGAGGATCTGCGCCTGGTTGATGGGGCGGAATTGCTCCGCTTGGAACCGGAAATTCGGGCCAAAGCGGGGCTGTATTCGCCGCGGACGGCAATTCTGGATGCCGAGGGAGCGACTCGCGCCTATGCCGATCAGGCCCGGAGCCAGGGGGCCCAGATCATGATTTCGGCACCGGTAACCGGTCTGGAGAGGGGTCGGGATTGCTGGAAGGTTCAGGTGACACCGGCGGGAGACGGACGTCGGGAAGGGTGGTCTCACAGCTCCCGTCTGGTGATCAATGCCGCCGGTCTTTTTTCTGACCGGATGGCAGCCCTCGCCGGAGTGGGCATCGCAGCGCGGGGGTGGAAACTGGTTCACAGCAAGGGTAATTATTTCAGGATCGATCCCCGCCACGCAGGTCGGGTGGAGCGTTTGATCTATCCCGTGCCCCCTGCCGATGGGTCATCGCTCGGAGTCCACGTGTGTCTTGATCTGAACGGCCAGTTGCGACTCGGCCCGGATTTCGAGTCCGTGATCGGTGTATCGGGGCAGGAGATGGATCCGGCCGATCCGTTGGCAGAGTTATGGGATTATCGGGTTGATCCGTCCCGGGGAGCGGAGTTTTTTCGGGACGCCACCGGGTTCCTGCCCTGGTTGAAACCGGAGGACCTGGGACCCGACCAATGTGGGATTCGGCCAAAGCTGGCATTGAGTGGTTTTCGTGACTTTGTAGTTTGTCGCGAAGGAGGGGACCTGACCGGATTGATCAATCTGATCGGAATCGACTCGCCGGGTCTGACCTGCGCTCCGGCTTTGGCACGGGAAGTTGTGCGTTTGGCAATGGAATTGCTAGACGAATAGGAGACTAGGAGAGTAGCTGCGTGTGGATCGTAATCGGACTTTTCTTGATTTGCGCCTGGCTTGTATGGCCGGGAAAATCACGAAGCCGACAGGACTTCGACCCCGTGTTCGTGCGTACCGGCTCCCAGTGGCGTCGGAATTACGGTCGCCGTTCATTTTTGCGTTTGGGTGGGGCTGTGGCTGCCTCCGGGCTGTTGGCCTGGACGGGAGCGGACGAGGTCTGCAATAGTTTTCATTCCGATGTGGTACGATCCCGAACGAGCGATGGAGTTGCCCGGCTGGTTAAACACCTTGGTGAGCGTTTCTGGTTCTTGAATTGGGGCCTTTTGGCTCTTCTGGACGGGTGGGTTCGGACCAGCTGGCTGAGTCGCTGGGGACGGGATAATTTCGAGGCCATGGTCGTGGGTTTACCGACTTTGTGGATTTTGCAGCGGGGGCTGGGCGCCAATCGACCTTCGTCCGAAGATGCCAATCCCCGTTGGCGGCCCCTGCGGGCTGACAATTCGGCTTCCGGCCACGCCTTCATGGCTGCTGTCCCGTTGCTGCATCTGGCCCATCGCCTGGGACCAGCGTCTGCCCGGTATCTGGCGAGGGCAGCCTCGGCCCTGACGGGATGGTCCCGGATAAACGACGAGAAACACTATCTGGGCCAGGTGGTTCTGGGTTGGGTAATCGCCTGGAACGCGGTGGAGTCAACCCGGGACCAGGATAAAACTTGAGAGGGACATCCATGTCGGACAGATTCAGCAAATCGGTGATCCTTTCTGTCGTAATTTTTCTGATGATCGCGGCGCCGGCCCGGCCTGCGTCAGGCGCAGAATTTGGAGTGCGGCCGACGGCAGCCGACATTCCGGTACAACTCCTTTCCCAAGTGGCACTGCACCGTTCTCCCGTTTTGGACCTGACCGTTCTTGATCGTGAAGATGGTGAAAGGGAAGCGGCCGGTTTGCCTTATCGCTTCGCCAAGTCTGATCCGGTTACCATCAATCCGCAGAGTTCCGGTACCTGGGAAGAGTTGGGGGGTGGATTGGCCCTTTGGCGCCAGCGGATTTCCTGCCCCGGCGCTTTGACCCTGAATCTCGGCTTCACTCAATATTTCCTGCCTCAGGGGTCCCGTCTGCTGGTGTATCCGGCCGACGGGTCGGGGCGGGTTCTGGCCTTTGACGAACGGGACAACAAGAGCCACGGACAGCTCTGGACTCCCATTTTCATGACTACGGAGTTGGTTGTTGAGCTGGTTGTCGATCGCCTTATGAAGGATGGAGTAGTACTGGAACTGGGCTCCATAGGGTGCGGTTACCGGGAATTCGGCGGGGCGGCAACCGAAAAATCCGGCTCATGCAATATCGATGTTGTTTGCCCGGAAGGAGATCCCTGGCGCGATGAAATAGACTCTGTGGGGGTTTATTCCGTGAATGGCACTTTTATGTGTACCGGCACCCTCATGAATAACACAGCCGGGGATGGAAGGGCTCTTTTCCTGACGGCCGAACATTGCAACGTTACCGACGAACATGATGCCACAGTTGTTGTGTATTGGAATTTCCAGAGTCCGAACTGCGGAGACCAGAGTGGAGGCAGCCTGGATGATTTTCAATCCGGGTCCACCTTGCTGGCCGCCGGCTTGGACAGTGATTTCACTCTAATCGAACTGAATGATATTCCCGATCCGGCCCTGGGCGTGAAATATGCCGGGTGGGATCGAAGCGACGTGGATCCAACCAGCGCGGTGTGTATCCATCATCCCTCCACCGACGAGAAAAGCATCAGCTTCGAGGATGATCCCACCTATACCACCACCTATGGCAGGGAATCAGTCCCCGGCGACGGAACTCACATCATGGTCGAAGATTGGGACTTGGGTACGACAGAGATCGGTTCATCCGGCAGTCCCCTCTTCAATCAGGACCACAGGGTCGTGGGCCAGTTGCACGGAGGGAACGCCGGTTGCGATAATGATGAGCCTGACTGGTACGGGCGGCTTTCGGTTTCCTGGGACGGAGGCGGGACTCCGGAGACGCGACTTTCCGACCATCTGGACCCCAATGGCAGCGGGGTTCTCGAATTTCCTCCCTATGTTCCTGGATTGGTTATTTCCGGTTTCGACGACTGGCTTCCCAGTGGCCAATTCGGGGGACCGTTTCATCCCGAAAGCCGGGAGGTGACAGTGGCCAATCACAGCAATTTTGACTGCGCCCTGGGAGTTTCCGTTTCCGAGAATTGGTTGGATGTTTCTTTCGATGGGAATGAGATACCTGCGGGGCACGAGAGGATAGTAACGGTGGCTCTGAATAACGAGGCAGCAAAGTTGCAGCCGGGCGACCACACTGTCACCCTGACCTTTACCGAGACCAACGGAGGGGCTGATGATGACTTCGATCTTGTTCTGCGGGTCGGAGGCAAGCCCAATCTCCAAATTCTGAGCGTGGGTCCCAATCCGTTTATGGACTCCGTGGAAATTGCACTCACTTTGGACACAAGTGTTGTCTGCGGAGCGAAGTTTCTGGATTTGCGGGGGCGTCTTGTGAGTGACCTGGGCGAATTCCAGGGAATCCGGGGAACCAACACCGTGATCTGGGACGGACGCGGGGATTCCGGCCGACGACTATCAGCGGGCGTCTATGTCTGCCTGGTCAAGGCGGGAAGTGAAGAAGCCCTGGCCAGAGTAATGTTGATCCACTGATCCGGGTTCCGGTCACTTCAACAGGAGCATGCGTCCCTGGCCCTTGCCGTCGGGAGTCGAGACCGAGTAGAGATACACACCGCCTGGAACGATGCGTCCCCGATTGTCGGTTCCCCTCCAACTCAATTTGTTGGATCCGCTTTCAGCCTGGAAACCCCGGTCGAGGATGCTTTTACCTGATACGTCGAAGATGCGCAGCAGACCCGAACCACCCTGTTCAGAATAGAACATGATCTCTGTCGTCGGGTTGAACGGGTTGGGATGGTTGCCGGCCAGGGAGAACGCCCGGGGCCTGATTTCGACCACGGGGGTTCCACTGTCTTCGTCTATCGCCCACACATCCCCATCGACTGTGTATTCGGTGATGCCGTTGGTCGTAATTACGATATGGTCACCCACGACGGTAAGATCTTCAGGAGGCAGTGTGCCCCCGGTACCTGACTCGGTCTGGTAGACGAAGCTGCCGTAGTATACCAAGCGGTCCAGTACGTTCTGGGTCGGGTGACCGTAGGAATTCGTCGCCCCTACTGAGATGATGGACACTTCAGCCTGAACTGTCTGCATGAAGCCGGCGTTGCTGCTGGAGTCACTGC
Source organism: Gemmatimonadales bacterium (assembly GCA_019038745.1). Taxonomy (GTDB): domain Bacteria; phylum Krumholzibacteriota; class Krumholzibacteriia; order LZORAL124-64-63; family LZORAL124-64-63; genus JANTGJ01. Next base: position 131,491 of record JAHOYV010000003.1, on the reverse strand, counting down.
CGTGGTGATTGACCCGGTAGATATCCAGGTCTCCGGCCAAGGGCGCTACGCCGGTTTCTATGTCCCCATAGCTCAGGCCGCCACCGGTAAGATCACCCGCGGCGAAGAAGTCGAAACCCCCGTACTGAATCAGCAGGCAGACATCGTACTCATTTTCATAGGAGCTGTTGGTAAAGGGAGAAGGAACCTCGCCGTTGCCGTTCAATGCTATGCAGGTCACGGTCACGCCCTCGCCCAGATCGATGACCTGGCCGTGGGTAAGGGTTTGCCGTTGGGAAGCTACAGTGCTGGCGTAGCTGTTGTACGTTATGGTTGAACTGCCGTAACTCCAACCGCGATCCAGGACCGCTTCGTTGATCGGTATCCCGTTATAGACTTCGTCCAGGCCTCCGATGTGGTCAGCGTGGTAGTGGCTGGCCACCATGTAGTCCAGGCTGGTGATGCCTTGGGACTGGAGGTAGGGAAGAACAATCCCGTTTCCCTTGCCGTTGTCTCCACCATCGAAAAGAAGAGTCATGCCGCTGGGCGATTCGATCAGGGTGGCATCTCCCTGGCCGACATTCAGGCAGGTAATGGTCAGGGTACCGGAAGCCAACCCGGGGTCGGAGCAGGCCAACAGGGCCGAACCGGTTAAAAGGAGAACAAACCAAGGCATTCGGACGGTTCCGAGCCTAGAAGCGAATAGCGAGAGGAGCATTCCGCGACCACCAGAATTAAAGGTATCTGACATGGATTGTCCTGCCCACCCTGCACAAGGGCTAAACAAGCTGGACACCCAAGCCATGGGCGAATTGTACCCTATGATAATAACAAAAAAGTCATTATATGGAAAGTGAAAACAGGTGTTCTCCCCAAATAGGGTAGGGAAGGTTAATAGACAAAAAGAATCCCGGTACTCCGCAGGCCGTATCCGAAGGATTTGGCCGAGGACATCCGGGATTCTTTTTGTCTGCCACTTTCCCTACCGGGAAAGGGCTACTTGACCTGCTTCTTCAGCCAAGCGGTTGTTACGCTCTTAGGTCGCTCGATCGGCGTGCCCATCGCCCGGTTGATGATCAACTGGGAGAGCATGCCCATGGCACGGCTAACCGAGAACAGCACGGTGTAGTAGCTGAACTCCTTCATGCCGTAGTGGTACAACAGCGCTCCGCTGCCTGCGTCCACATTGGGCCAGGGGTTCTTCGCCTTGCCGTGCTCCTTCAGGACCTTGGGCACGATGGTGTAGACCTTGTCGACCAGCTGCATCACCGGGTCTTCCGGGAAGTTCTTCATCCCGAAGGCGCGGAAGGCGGTGAACCGAGGATCGGTAACACGCAGGACGGCGTGGCCGTAACCCGGGATGACCTTGCCACCATTCAGAGTGTCCCAGGCGAACTGAGTCAACTGCTCGTCGGAGGGCACACCCTTGAACTTCTTCTTCAGCTCAAGCACCCAGTTCAGGCATTCCTGGTTGGCCAAGCCGTGCAGCGGGCCAGCCAGACCGTTCAGGCCCGCCGAGACGCTGTAGTAGGCGTCGCTCAGGGCCGAACCCACCAGGTGGCAAGCGTGGGCAGAGACGTTCCCGCCTTCATGGTCGCTGTGCAGTACCAGGTACAGTCGCATGCAGTCGGCGAAGTCGCCGCTCTTGTCCGGGATGCCCAGCATGTGTGCGTAGTTTTCCGCCCAGGCCAGTCCCTTCTTGGGAGCGATCCGCTTGCCCTTCTTGAAACGCATGCGATAGATGCCGGCGGCGATGGTGGGCAGCTTGGCCAACAGGTTCAAGCTGTCTTCCATGGTGGGCTTCCAGTAGTCCATCTTGGACATGCCGGCGTTGTAGGCCTTGACGAATTCACTCTCACGCTGCATGACCAGAATGGCGGTGTCGAACATGGCCATTGGGTGGGAGTTGGCCGGCATCGCTTCCAGCACCTTCCAAACGTAGGAAGGAACCTTTGCCCTGGAACTCAATTCTTCGGTCAGGGCTTTGCGGTCCTTGGCGTTGGGCAACTCGCCGGTGCAAAGGAGGTAGAAGGTGTCTTCCGGGGTCTTGCTTGTGAGTTTTCCAACGGGAATGTTGCGGATGAGCAGTCCTTTGTCCGGGGGGACTTCGGAGGTGTCGCAAACCATGCCCTTGACTCCCCGCATGCCGCCGTAGGCCTGCAGGATGGACACGTCGCTGATCTTTTTGCTTCCGTGCTTTTTCACCAGACCGGAAATGTCTTTGCGCCAAATGGGAATTTTCTTGGCAAGTGCGTTCTGGAGCTTGGCCATTACGCCCTCCTTCTGGGGTTCAGGATGATTCAAGTCCGCGTACCCGGGGTTGGGTTTCGCGTGGACTTGCCGCCATCTCCCGTACCGGTAAACCCCATGAAATAACACTGGTTTCCCGAGACGGGGGGCAGAATTAATCTGCATGCACTGTAGCAGGCAGTGAAATCATTTTCAACGGTCTCCTGAGCGAAAATGACATTTTTTTGAAGAAAATTTTGAACTCCTGGATTCCAGGGTGATCTTGTCCAAGTAAATCTTATTATTATCAGCTTTGTTGGATAGGGTTGTGGTGGTTGCTCGCTGGGTTCCCGTCGCTTCGCAGGGACAATAATTCGGGCTTCTCTAACAATGCGGAGAGGGCTTATGACCGGTTCGAACCGGGCTGACTTTTTTCGAAACGTCATTGCAATGGCTCCCATGGCAATGGGTGGAAATCTCCCTTACCGTAGACTGTGTCGCGAATACGGGGCGGTGAACACGTGCAGTGAGATGGTGCTGGCCGACAAGTTGCTCAAGGGTGGTGAACGTCCCTTGTTACGGCATCACGAGAGCGAAGTTGATTTCGGGGTGCAGTTGACCGGCAAGCGCCCGGAAGGTATGGCTGACGCAGCCGTCTTGGCCGCCGAATCCGGGGCCCGTTTCATCGATTTGAATTTTGGCTGTCCGATCGATGTGATCGTGCGCCGGGGTGCCGGAGCTGCGTTGCTGAAACGACCAGGCAAACTGACGGAGATTATTGCTGCCGTGCGGTCTGCGGTGAATATCCCTCTTTCGGTAAAGCTGCGTTTGGGCTACACGGCCAAAAAACTCAACTGTGTTTCGTTGGCTCTTGCGGCCCGGGACGCAGGCGCGGATGCTGTTTGTATCCATGGGCGAACCCGGGCCCAGCGATACCGTCTCAGCGCCGATTGGACCCTGATCGACGAGGCGGCCCGGACCTTGGATATTCCCGTTATCGGCAACGGCGACATCTTGACTCCGTGGGATCTGCGTCGGCGGCGCGAAGAGACCAGCGTCTCCTCGTTTCTGGTCGCCAGGGGCGCCCTCATCAAGCCATGGATCTTCCAGGAATTGAAATCCGGATCGGCCCACGAAATCTCCGTCCCGGAACGCTGGTCCATCATGAGGCGGTACCTTGATTTTGCCCTGGAGCATTTCGGGGATGATGAAAGAGGGCTCGGGCGCGCGCACAGGTTCTTTCTCTGGCACCTCAAATTCTGGTGTCGCTACTACCCTTGGTCCGAAGAGGATTTCAATCTGCAATATCCGGATTCACTGCTGCAGGCGCGGACTCCCCAAGCGGGCCCGGCGGCCGATGAGAGGTTGCTTGCCAGCGGGGACGAGTCCGATCATGAGGTCATTTGGCGTCGAGTCCTTGACAGGGATTACGAGAACGGATAGTGTCCCAAAGGTTCTTCGGTCCTGGCCATCCGGCCAGCTGATCGAGGGATCCCATTTGTTGTTTAGGCCTGTGAACCAGCGGAAGTCCGGTGAGAATCCGGCGCGGCCCCGCCACTGTAAGCGGAGACGAACCCTGCACACAAGCCACTGATCCGGTACTTCAGACTCCCCGGCTGGGGGGCTTTGCGAAGTAAGGGCGGCACTGAGTCCGTTCCCGGATCGGGAAGGCGCAGGAAGTAGGACGACCCGTAAGCCAGGAAACCGGTTCAAGGCCTGCCACCACCTTCGCGGGCGAGGTATGGCTTTGGCGTTGTGTTCCAAATCGGTTTTTTCCCAGCAATTTCGGCTCTGTTCCTTTTTCGGGAAGGTTTTTCCCGTAATCGGCGTGTGCCTTCTGTTGGCCTCCGCCTCGGCACGTACGGAGGGAGCAGTTCCTCTAGCCAGGGATTTCGACGGGGTTCAAGGCAAGAAGGTTGATACAGGTTCGATGGTGACGGACACTTTGATTGTCCGTGGCAGCCGGACCCTGGGTGCGATGGCGCCGGCTACCGGAGCACTGGTTACTAGTTTGGAGCTGGACGATTTATCCGGTGTCCGGGATGCCGCTGATCTGTTGGATTCGGTGGCCGGGATGCAGGTTCGTCGTTACGGGGGACCAGGTTCCTCTGCAGTGCCCTCAATCCGGGGCTCGGCGGCTGCCCAAATCCATATTTTCATCGACGGCCTGCCTCTGGATAATGCCCAGACGGGGGTTGTGGATCTGGCCAATATTCCCCTGGAGCGGTTCCAAACCGTGGACATTCACCGGGGTTTGGTTCCCGTGGGATTGGGAGGCGTCGGCGGCTCGGGGGCTATTGATTTCCATACCCGGCGCGCAGATGGAGGGGTGGATCTGAAACTCTTCGGGGGTTCCTTCGGAGAACGGGGTGGGCAAGCCTCTTGGGGGGGGGCCACGGTAGATGGGAGCCGGTCCGGTCTGATCATGATCCATGGCCGCAGATCGGACAACGATTACGAATTCAACGACCCTGTCGGTACCTTCCAACGGACTGAAGACGACACCCTGATCACCCGCCAAAACGCCTGGATGCGTGAGCACGGGGCCTTGTTTACCGGAACGGTGGACGGGGGGCCAGGTCGAGTTCGATCCTCCCTGGGGTTCCACCGCCGTGACGGAGGCCGGCCCGGTATGCTGGGTAATGAAAGCCTCCACGCCTCAGTGCGCTACGATAGGGTTGATGGTCGGCTGGGATTCGGGTTCCACGACGACTTGCTTGTCTTGGACCTGGCCGGGGGCAGGAGTAATGAGTTTCTCTATGATCCCCTCTTGGAAGTGGGCCTGCTTCACAAAAGGGTAACCCGTTCGTTAAGCCGGGATTTGAGCTGGCGATTGGCTTTCTCCCCGGTCCTGTGGTCAGGACCGGCCGATGGGTGGGTCAACGAGTTGTCGTTGCAGGGAGGAGTGGAACAACGAGGCCAGTGGTTCGAAGTGTGGTATGAAGGGGAACTTGATCCTGAGCGGCAACGAACGGTTGCTACCTGTTTCGGTCAACTCGACGGCAGCCTTCTGGCCAACCGCTTGCTCGTGGCACCGGCTTGGCGGTGGAGTCGCCACCATGACGATTTTCCGCCTACTGTTCCCTTGACCATGCCCTGGTTGCCGGAACAGGAGGGTGTCACCCATACGAGGGACGCCGTATCTCCATCCATCGGATTGGTTTTTGAACTTCTGGCCGAGCGCATTTTCCTCGAGGCCCACTCTTCCCGGGCCGAGCGGATTCCCACCTGGGTCGAACTCTTCGGCCATCGCGGGGGAATCGATGGGAATCGTGATCTGTTGCCGGAAGAGATATCAGCCTCCGATCTGGCCCTGGGAATGCGAACGGCCGGCGGGGAGTTTTCAACCCGCGTGGCGCTTTTCCGGGCGGACACAAAACAAACGATCGTCTATGTCCAGAACAGCATGGGTACGAGCAAGGCCTTGAATGCAGGGGCCTCAAGAACAACCGGACTGGAACTGGAGGCAAGGCTGCGGTTGCCCGGCCGAATGAACTTGCGCGGAAACCTGACCCTGCAACAGGCAAGGGATCGTAGCGGGTTGCCGGAATACGATGGGAAATCCTTACCTTACCTGCCCGATACACAAGCCTGGTTTCAATTGGTTCGCCCGATAGGTGGCTGGCGGCCCAGGCTGGAGCTGGTCGGAGTAAGTCGGAACTTTCGGGATCGATACAACACGGATTTGAACAGTCCCCAGGCCAGAGTGACGGCCAATGTGGCTGTGGGTTGGAATTGGTCGGATCAATGGCAGGGCAAATTGTTTGGCTCAGGCGGACAACTGACCACCGAGTTGGAGCTGATGAACCTGACTGACAATCGGACCCATGATCTGGAGGGATTTCCTCTGCCTGGACGGTCGGTGCATCTAGCTTTTCGACTGAGAAAATAAGCTAAAACGGAAATCTGGAGCATCCTTCAAAAGGGTGGGGAAAGGAAAAAGGAGGAGACATGATTGTAACAACAATCTCGATAACCCGTCTCGGGATCTTCCGCAGGAACCGCTTGTTGAACTTCGCAATTGTGTTGGGGGTCTGCCTGTGTGGCGTAGCTTCCTTGCCGGCCGTTGCGTTGGATTCAGGCTGGATCCTCACCACCGACTACAGCACCTTCGGCCGGGTACGGGCCTTTTCCGGGGAGTCCCCCTGGATCGTCAGCGGGGACCTTGCCACCATTCCCGGCGATCCGGGCGGCCGGTACCACGACGGCAGGGTATATGTGGTCGGGCGCGGAACGACCAATTCCATTCAGGTTTACGATCCGGAAACAGGTTTCTCGCTGGTCAAGGAATTCAGCCTGGGCTCGGGGCTCAATCCACAGGATATAGCGTTCGACTCCCAGGGTGAGGCCTACATCAGTTGCTATGACCGGGCCGTGTTGCTGAAGGTGGATGTGCAGACGGAACAAATTCTCGAATCCTTCGATACTTCCTCTTTCGCTGATGCGGACGGGCTTCCGGAAACGGCCGGGATGCAGGCGCTTGGCGACCGTCTGTATATCACTTGCCAGAAATTAGACCGCGACAATTACTATTCGCCCTCCGGACCGGGAGCCCTGTTGGTTTTCGACATGGCCGAGGAAAAATGGATGGACATGGATCCTGGGTTGTCGGGAATTCAGCCCATCGAGTTGCAAGGCGGTAATCCATACACCCGGATCGAGGTGTCCCCCAACGGAACGGATAACCCTTTCCTGCGAGTAGGGTGCGTGGGCTATTACGGACTGCAGGACGGGGGGCTGGAGCAGGTGGATTCCCTGGCGGGAGTCAGTACGGGCTACCTTGTAACCGAAACGGATTTGGAAGGGGATATTGTCGGTTTTACCGGGACAGGCTCAGGCTCGGTGCACATCCTGGTCAGCAATTCCTCGTTCATTACCAGCTTGCGCAAAGTGAATCTGACCACCGGGCAGGTTACGGTTCTGGATAACGGCAGCGGTTACGTCCACGCTGATCTTGCCTTCGATGGGGAATTCCAACTCTATCTGGCCGACCGGACCATGGGCGCGTCGGGTTTGCGCGTTTTCGACACGGCCAGCGGGGCCGAATTGACCACGGGTTCGATTCCCACGGGACTGCCTCCCTACCAGTTCATTCTGCCGTCCAAAAGCGCTTCCACACCGATGGTAGGACCGGTGCCTGCGGCCGGCCGGCTGCACTTGGCCCACGCCTATCCCAATCCCTGCAATCCCCGGTCATCGCTCGATATTTCCGGATCACCCGGAAGCCGAGTCCAGGTCCAGGTGGTGGATCTGCGAGGTCGCCGGCTCCTGGGCGATTCCCTGATTCTTGATTCCTCCGGTTTAGCCCGGTTCCACTTCGAGGGTTGTGACCAGGCGGGGCGTTCCCTGTCAGCCGGCCTTTATCGGGTAACCATTCAGGATAAGGAGGGCTTCGCCGCCCGCACGGTGACTCTGCTGAAGTAGTCGAATGGTTTCCGAGTTGTTGGGATCCTGGAATTGGTCTATCCTGGGGCGGATTATCCAGAACCTACCAGGGTTGAATGGCTTGGCGGAGGAGCGATTCCAATGGCTCGAATCTATACGCGCTCCGGCGACGGGGGACAGACGTCCCTGGCGGACGGATCCCGGACTTCCAAGTCCGGTCCAAGAGTGGACTTGTACGGCGAAGTGGATGAACTGATCAGCTGTATTGGATTCTGTGCGGCACGGATCGGAATTTCCGAGACTGGATCAAGGGAATCGGTCGTCCCGGAATTCCAGCGATTCGCGGCTTCGTTGAAGCAGGAGCTGACGGGGATTCAGAGTAGGTTGTTTACCCTGGCAAGCGTTCTAGCAGACCCGGTGAAGTCAGCCGCCATGGTCGATTCAACCGAAGTACCGGGTCCGCTTTTGCCCGACCATCTGGAAAAATTAATCGATTCCCTGGAAGAAGACCTGCCTGAATTGACCCGGTTCATTCTGCCTGGAGGACGCCCGGAGGCGGCCGGTCTTCACGTGGCCCGTTCGATCTGTCGGCGCGTGGAGCGCAAGGCGGTGGCTCTTGCCGAGGGGGAACCCGTGCCGGAGGCCGCCCTGGTGTATCTCAACCGGTTGAGCGATTTCCTGTTCACAGCCGCCCGGGCCGTTAACGACGTCGTTGGAATTCCCGACGAACCTTGGCGACAGGACGAAGGGATGGATGATTGATTTTCCTGGGTTTATTTTCCGGAAATTCCGGGAATAATCAATTACCCCGAGGTGTACCTTCCAGCACGTCCGGTCTTTCTCAGCATGAAGTCAGCGAGGCTGATCGGGAACAAAGGCAACGGGATCACGACGACATCGTCCGGTTCCTTTCCGGAGACACTCAGGGATTCGAGGATCTCATGACGCGCTACCGCCAGCGGGCCTACGGCATTGCCGTCAGCTTGACCGGGAATCATGATGATGCCATGGACGCCATGCAGAAGGCGTTTATCCGCATCCACCATTCATTGCCCCGGTTCCTTCTGGATGAACCATTCTTTCCCTGGTTCTACCGTATAGTACGCAATACTGCCCTGAATCAGCGGCGGGATGAAAAAAGGCACAAGGGGGATGTGCCGCTGGAATGGGTCAAGCAATCCGACGGCCAGCCGGATCCGTTGTCGGTCACCATGGCCGACGAGTTGCGGCAGAAGGTTTGGAACGGTATCCAGGAGCTTCCACCCGAAATGCGAGAGATGTTTGTTCTCTATCATTTCCAGGGCCTGAAGTACCGGGAAATCGCTACGACCTGCGGCGTGCCGATCGGTACGGTGATGTCGCGATTGCACGCGGCCCGAACACGGCTACGCCAGGTCGCCGGACTGGAGGAGGGACAATGAACAACAACGTCCCGTTTGATCCCCGCAAGGAAGCCCCACTGCTCTCGGCCTACGTCGACGGGGAGTTGGATCCAGGGAATACCGCACGCCTTGAGGCTCACTTGAAGGATAATCCGGAAACCAGGAACGAGATTGAGCAATTACTCCGACTCAAGAACCTGACCAGAGCATTGCGCCTGAAGATTGCTCCGCCCGAGGAGTGGGAAGTTTTCTGGCACAGCGTCTACAATCGGTCGGAACGGTCGCTGGGCTGGATCCTGCTCACTTTGGGCCTGTCCGTGGCGGGTGGGTGGTTCGCCTGGCTTATTCTGCAATCCCTGTTGAGCACCGAGTCTTTGCCCCTTCTGGTCAAGGGAGCGATCATCGTGGGGATTGCCGGAACCCTGGTTCTGATGGTCTCGGTCGTTCGGGAACGGATTTTTAAACGCAACAGAACTCGGTACAAGGATGTTATTCGCTGACCAATCAGCTCTGGTTTCCCCTGAGAGTCGGGCTGGTGGAGGATATTATGCTGGTGACAACTACACACGAAATAGTCGGTAAACGTATCGTCAAGACCGTCGGCCTGGTAATGGGCAACACGATTCGAGCCCGCCACCTGGGGCACGACATGTTGGCGGGCCTGAAGAATTTGGTGGGTGGTGAAATCAGCGATTACACCAAGATGATCGCCGAGTGCCGGGAAGAGGCCCTGGACAGAATGTTGGCTCAGGCAAGGGAAAATGGAGCCAACGCGGTGGTGGAAGTCCGCTTTGCCACGAGCGAGATGATGGAACATGCCGCCGAGTTGCTGGCCTACGGCACGGCGGTGGTTGTGGAGGATATCCAGGAGTAGGGGCTTCCCGGGGTTGGGCATTGGGACGACGTAGGCAAAAGGGCGCTCATTGCTGAGCGCCCTTTAATGATCAGGACCGTTTCCCGGAAAACCCGGAGCGGGATTTTTTCACTAAGTCAAACAAGTTGACCGGATCAACCGAATCAACCTAGTCAACCATACTGATGGCTTCTTCGGGGCAAGCGTCGATGCAAGCTTCGCAATCGATGCATTCCTCGGCGTCCACCAAAGCGTGGCCGTCAACCATGGAAATCACTTCGGTGGGGCAAGATTCGATGCAGTCTTCACAACCGGTGCATTTTGTTTCATCGACCTTGGCTGGCATTGCTCATCCTCCTGAGGATATTAGAAGTAGCCGCCGTCAAAACGGCGCGGATGCAGGAATAATAGTGAATGGGGTGGACATGTCAAATACACGTTGTTCTATTTTGGGTTGGGGCGAAAAAAGGTTCCCAAGCCTGGTCCCGGATCTCGGCACAATAGCGGAGGCAGGCAAAGGGCCAGCAGGACCACGTCCCTCAGAAGGAGACTCAGTCCCACGGCATGACCGCCTTCGGTGTGGAAGCAACCGCAGGAAATATCCAGCCCACGCAAAAGAGCAATGGAGATGGCCATCATGAAGACAATGGTCATCAGGGCAGCCAGGAGGGCACTCCCGCGCCGAGCCACTCCCAACACCAGGCCAAGACCGAGGATCATCTCCGCCATGGGCAGCAGGAGGGCGATGGGGTGAAGGAAGGCCATGGGCAGGAGACGGTAATGAAATATGTTCTGCGCGAAAGCAAAGGGGTGGGCCATTTTGTCCAGGGATGCGTAAATGAAAATGCATCCGACCACCAGGCGACAGAACAGAACCAATAATCCCTGTCGGTTGAGTACGTTCTCCCGGATCATGATTCCCCCTCCCTGTCGGAAAGGGAAGGCAACGCCGAGGGAGAAGTTTCTCCACCCTGGTTTCGCCAGGAGGCCAGGTCTCCGCGCATGATGAGGATGTCCTCGAATCCTCTGGCCAACAGGAGGTCAGCCACATGGGCGACGCCGCTGAGGTCCCCGTTACCGAAAAGGATTACGGGGTCCTCCGGATAGACAGTGTCGGCCAGTTCGTACAAGTCGTCGTTCAGGGATAAGGCCCGGATCGTAAATGCTCCCGGGATCGTGTCGTCTTCGAGGGTCAGGCTGCTTCTGGTGTCGATGAACAGGTAGTTTCCCTCGTTGAACAAGGCGATTGCTCCGGGGATGTCCACCAAGGGGGCGGACAGTTCCAGCTCGTAGAAGTCCCGGTCGGCGATCAAGGGCAGGCGGTTGTCCCTGGAAACCCAGGTAACGGTCGCGGCCGCAATCGTGATCAGGACCACGATGGCCGCCTCACGAATGGAAACCGGCCAATCCGGAGCAAGGAAACGAAGCTTGGATTGCTTTTCCGAGGTCACGAGTCCTACATCCTGATCATGTAGGAAACCGGGATCTCCAACTTGGGGATATCCGCAAGGTCGGTGTATACGGTGAGGGTCCCCTTAATCTGGCCCCTGGTGGCTATGGCTCGCGGATCGCTTTTTTCCAGGGGCGTTCCGGTAAGTCGAACATAAGTTTCCTTGTTGACAATTGTTTCGTCCACGACGACCTGGATCTCGGGAAGATTTATCTCAGCCTTGGTAATCTTGAATACCAGCCCCTGCTTTTCTGGAGCGAAGCGGATATTTTTCTTCAGGTCCTTTGTATACCTGAATTTTACTTCGCTGGGGCTATAACCCAGGGCGGCCACGACCCAAGCGCGCATATCCAGATCAACGGTTTCGAAGCCCGGGATGTTTGTCCGCACGCGGGCCCCGTCCCGTTTTTTGCCGGGCTCGGAATTGCCGGGTAGGGTGACTTCAAGGATGCTGACTTGGGGATTTCCCTCGACGTTGTTGATGACCTTGAGGTCGAAATCACCCTTGCGGGTGTGGTCGCAGGAGATCTCCAGGTCCACATCATCGGTGGCGGTGAAGGTTACCTTGTTGGTGCGATCCTCGCCCCCGATTCCCCGTGTGAATCCCACCTTCTGGGAAGCCGGATCGATCACCAGGGCAGTTTTGACCTCGGCAATAATCAGGACATCCACGGCCGGATGTTGACGGTCGTTGGAAAAGATGTTCACCATCTTGATGATCTTGCCGTGGAATTTCTTACTATTGAACTTGATGTCGATTACCGTAGATTCACCTGGACCCAATTCCTTCTTGGTCAAGGTGGGAACGGTACAGCCACAGTCGGTTTTCACATCCTTGATGATCAATCGGCCGCCGCCATTGTTGGTCACCGTGACCATCGTTTCCTTCTCCTGCATCTGTTCCATAACGCCCAGATCAATAGTGGTGGGAGTAACGGAGATTACCTGGGCTCCGGCAGCGGTATGCAACAGGACCAGGATAGCCAGGGTCAGAGTTGTTTTGGCGATTGTTCTAGGCATTGAAACTTTCCTCCCAAGAGACGAAATAGGATCAGATCCGAATCACCCACCTCAAACACGCAGTTTCCGGTCTGGTTCCCCAAGGGTGACGATCGTGGCGAAAATTGATGCGTGTGAAGGCCCGATGAGGTAAATTTGTTACTTTTCGAGCGTGAGGCAAGACCTTAGGGTACATTTGTCCAGTATATTTCGGGAAAGTCCGAGGAATTTCCCCAATCGTTTCTACTGCTCGGGTGCGGCAAGGGAGGGTCATGTTCGATTCCGAACAGGTAGCCAGCAGCGTTCGACGAGGGTTGGTGTTTCTTTGCCTGGTGCTCTTGTCGGGGACGCTTTGGTTCTGGAAAATAGAGGAGGGCTATCCACTTCTGGACGCCCTGTACATGACCGTGATCACAATCAGTACGGTCGGTTTCAAGGAAGTTCACGAACTGGATGCCTCCGGCAAGGCCTTTGTGGTGGTATTGATCATCGCCGGGCTGACCATTCTGACCTATACCCTCAGTTCGGTGGGTCGGGCGATCGTCGAAGGTTCCTTGCAGAGATACGTTGGGAGGCAGCGGATGGTGCGCGAGATCGAGAATATCAAAGATCATTTCGTGATCTGCGGGCATGGCCGGATGGGCCAGATCCTTTGCGAGGAGTTGGAGCGGGAAGGAGTCCCTTTCGTGGTCATCGACGGGGAGGCTGAAACCGCCGAGCATCTGCGCCGGGCCGGGTACAAGGTGGTTGAAGGGGATGCAACCGAGGATGATGTGCTCCAGCAGGCGGGAGTGGTCCGGGCCAGGGGCCTGGTGGCCGTTGTTTCGCGGGACGTGGATAATCTGTATATCACCCTTTCGGCCCGTCAGATGTGTCGGGAGGAAAATCCGGAATTGTACATCCTGTCTCGAGCTACGGATCAGCAGGCCGGGGAGAAAATAAAACGGGCTGGAGCAGATCGGGCCATTTCCCCTTACGTAATCGGGGGGATGCGCCTGGTCCAGGCATTGTTGCGGCCGACCGTTTGTGATTTTGTGGACATAGCGACCCAGAACAGGGGCCTGGACCTGATGTTCGAGGAATTGAAGATCGGGAGCGGTGGTGGGCTGCATGGGGTGGCCATCAAGGATTCGGACATCCGGCGTAGTTTTGATGTGATCATCATCGCCATAAAAAAATCGAACGGCCAGATGGTGTTCAACCCTGGTCCGGATGTTCTCCTGGAAGTGGAAGACGTGTTGATCACCATGGGCGACAAGAGTCAACTCAAACGTTTGGCCGTGGCCATCTGCTAGCTACCATGTTATTGGACACTCTTGACACCGCGCGCACAAGAATTGTGGGTACCCATTGTTTGCTTGGGCGTTCCGGTCAAACCACCTATAATGAACAAGATGATCGACCACCGGGCCGGTTGGGCGGTAGGAAAAAAGACCGGTATTTGAAACTATTTCAACGAGGTATTCGCAAATGGCCAAGTACTCAATGGTAGGAAAACCATTTCAAGTGATTTCCTTGATCATCTTGGGGTGTCTGTTCCTGGCTGTTGGAATTTCGCCAGTCCTGGCCAGGTCCCAATACGATGGCATGGACCAACCGATTCACGGAAGACTCACACGACAGGATTTCGAGGACGCCAAGCGTGTGGTTCCCGAAAAGGACGGTGCCCTGGGTGATGCCGCCGTCGGCAGCGATCAATACGACATGCTGCGGCATGTCCTGGATCTGAAGATCGATCCGGACCCCCAGTGGATCGAAGGCCATGTGGCTTTCGAATTCTCCAGCAGGGTGGACAATATGCAGATTATGGTCCTGGATTTGGCCGCTTCCCTGGAGGTTTATTCCGTCACCTCCACGGTTGGATCCCTGACCTTTTCCCATGACGCGGATTCCCTGTCGATCATCCTTCCGAAGGTTCTCAAGGTGGACGAGGAAGGTTCATTCACCGTTTATTACAGGGGATACCCAGAGGAACCTTCATGGGACCGGGGTCTGCTTTTTCGTTTTCACCGAGACGCAGAAGGGGTCCCTCGACAGGTTCCCATCGTTGCCAACATGAGCGAACCGGCCTACGCCAAGTATTGGTGGCCCTGCAAGGACAAGCCTGATGACAAGGCTCTTTCCGAAGTGCGGATCACGGTGCCGGACGGCTTGATCGGGATCTCCAACGGAACTCTTGTCTCGGAAGGTCCAGCCTCGGATCCCGGCTGGAACACCAATGTATGGCGGGAGGATTATCCCATCGCCTCGTATTTGGTCTCGGTGGCGGTCAGCGATTATGAGCTCATAGAGTCAATCTGCAATACCACATGGGGGGACGATCTCGGCTATGAGATTCCCCTGAAAAATTGGGTTTTCCCCTGGCACTACGAGGATGCCCAGGTGGATTTCGCTCCCCTTTGCGACATGATGGAATTTTGCGAAAGCCATTTCGGACCCTATCCGTTCCAAGGTGAAAAGTACGGCCACGCCGAGTTCATCTGGGGCGGGGCCATGGAACACCAAACCGTTACCAGCATTGGGACTTCGGCCATCCATGGAGACGGTTCCACCGACTGGTTGATTGTACATGAGTTGGCACATCAATGGTTCGGGAATCATCTGACTCCCAAAAACTGGCGGGATATCTGGTTGAATGAGGGCTTTGCAACCTATTCGGAATCCTTGTGGCGGGAGCATCTTGAGGGGCCAGAATCATATTTTGAGAACCTGGAGTTTAGCCGCAACGAATCCAGTTGGGAGCTGCAGGGACCCGTATACGATCCGGTTCCGGTTTTTCCCGGCAAAGTGATTTACGACAAGGGTGCCTGGATCCTGCACATGTTGCGGGGGCGGATGGGGGATGGTCCGTTCTTTGACCTGTTGGAGGATTGGGGGCGGGATGGCGGCTTGACCAGTCAAAGTGTCGGGGTCAGCCCTTATGTTGGCTACTCGGTCACAACCCAGGAATTCATAACCTTGGCCGAAATCCATGCCGGGCAGGACCTGGGCGGCTTTTTCTGGCCCTACCTGGAGGAAACGGTACTGCCGGAAATCGTATTCGACTACGAAATCGTTGAGGGTGACGCCGGGCCAAGGACAAGGCTGACCGCTGCGCTGCGGCAGGTTCAGAGGCCCCTGTTCGACAATGTCTTCCCCGTGGAGGTTGTTACGGAATCGGGTGTTGAGATGCGATATATGAGCCTGGATAAGGAAACGACTCATAATGTGTTTGAATTTGGGGACCCGATTGTGAGCGTCGATTTGGACCCTGAACACTGGGTGCTTTGGAAACCCGCAGTGGGAATCGGTTCGGTGGCGGGAATCACACTGCTTTATCCCAATCCATCCCGCGGAAGCTTGCTCAACCTGCGCTATTTCCTGGAAAACCCGGCCCAGGTGGTCCTTCGAATTTTTGATGCGGCAGGCAGGGAGGTCTTCATCCGGGATCTGGGTTTGGTTGTTCCTGAACCAGGTTTCAACGAGATTTCCTGGAACCAGAATAATCTTCAGGGAGCTGGACTCCCCAGTGGAATTTACTGGGCAACCTTGGAAATTTCAGGTTCCCGCTCCGTAAGGAAATTTACAATCATTAGATAATCCTCAAAATTTCCTCATTATCTTCGCAAAGGCGACTGGAACAGTCTGAGTAAAATGCCGCAAATTAGTTGAATATCAGTCTTCGAAATTGATGAGACCGGCTTCTATACTACCTAGGAAGATTCCCACATCAGTAAAAGACAGGGTGGAAATTGAGATAGGGGATGGGTGTTTGGGGGCCGCAGGGATTTTTTTTGAGCCCTGCGACCGATTTTACCAACATACATATTTTTCGATAGTTCTTTCGAACAGAAGATTTACAAAATGGAGTTCATCATCAGGACGAACTGGACTACAGTGGACGTGGCTGATGTCGGACCCATTGGCGGTTGTCCTGATCCCCAATTTCCTTCACCAGGGCAAGCCCCGCCCCAATCGTCCCCATGAGCGGGATTCCCGATCGGGTCAGCGATCGCTCCAACAACGCCCAGACTAAGAACAGCCAGGATAACCAAGATCAACATGGCGATTTTCGAATTCTTCATTTTCCTACCCCCTACTGAATTGAAACAAAAAATGACATGATAGATATGATTTACCCCAAAGTAAAAATCGGGACATCAAATCCATAAACGGTATCCTAACATAATCTCTTCGATTAAGTCAATTAATTAAATATATATACAAAACAAAATAAGTCTTCATTAGGAAAATCCATCCGATTGCAAAAAAAAGGAAGCCATGTTTAATGAACTCTCCCGACCCTGCAAGAATTTTCCCCAAATCGTGAAATAGAGTCAGGCGCATTAGTTGTGATCATGCGCCTGACTCTATTTCCAGTGCGAGGAAATAAATTCGTCCACTTCGGGAATGCCGCCCTGGAAGAGGAGGTAACCGTTGTGAGGCTCCCGTTCGGTGATTTCACCGTTGACGGGATTGAGCATGATTCGTTTTACCTCTTCGGGGTCGTGGGTTTGACCCAGGGTCCAGCCGAGTTTCACGTAGGCCACTTCGGGAAGCATATTGGCAGCCGGGATGACGCCCAGCCCCATGATCTCGCGGCCGGTTTCGTAAACGTACATCTGGACGAAGCCCCACATCGTCTGCACGGTCATGTAGATATGCACGCCGGCGGCGCGGGCGCGGTCCAGCGCGGGATAGAGGGGCTTGTTCACGTGGCCCAGGCCGGTGCCTGCTATGACGATCCCCTTGTAGCCGTTGTCGACCAGGGAGTCGATGATGTCGGGCTTCATGGCGGGGTAGTAATAGACCAGCGAGACCCGATCGTCGAAAACCGCCTTCAGGTCGATCTTCCTGTCGTCGCGACGCTGATGGTAGTCGCTGCGGAACGGGGTGACCCCGGACTCGTCGATCTTGCCCAACGGGATGTCGCTCAGGGTGCGGAAGGTGGACCGGTAGCTGGAGTGCATCTTGCGCACGCGGGTTCCCCGGTGCAGTAGCCCGTACTTGTCGCTGGTGGGGCCGAACATGCAGACCATTACCTCGGCGATGTCGCTGGTGGCTGCCGTGCGGGTAGAGTTGATCAGGTTGATGGCGGCGTCCGAGCTGGGTCGGTCGCTACTGCGCTGGCTACCCACCATCACGATCGGGACTGGAGAATTCTGCAGCATGAAGCTCAGGGCCGCCGCGGTGTGGTGCATGGTGTCGGTGCCGTGTCCGATCACGATTCCGGCCACGCCTTTTTCGATCTCGGCGGCTACCGCTTGCGCCGTGCCGATCCACTGCTCCGGGCCCATGTTCTCGCTGAACACGCCGTACAGTTTGTCGGTTTCCATGTTGCAGATGTCGGCCAATTCGGGCACCGATCCGTATAGCTCACCTGGGCTGAAGGCCGGGATCACCGCGCCGGTACGGTAATCCAGCCGGCTGGCGATAGTCCCGCCGGTTCCGAAGAGCTTCACCCTTGGTTTCACCGGGTCAAAAGGAAATTTCTTTTCGGGGATCTTGTAGTTGGCGACCTTGCGCTCCCCGACGGTGATTCTCTGCACGGTGTTGTGCCGAATCCCGATATTGTAACCGGTTGAAAGTTTCAGGACGATATGGTCGGCATCGGCGGTTTCGCTGCGAGGCAGGATCAGGCCACTGAAGTCACCGCGATCGGTGTGCAGCGTGACCTGGCTCCAGACGAGTGCCTTTTGGGATTGCAGGAGGTCCAGCGTGGGGCTGCGGTAGCCTTTGTAGTCGTCCTGGTTGAAACTCACGAAAGCACCTCCGAAATCCAAGCGCGTACCTTTCGTCCAGCTACTCTGCCGCGCAGATCCTTCATCACGTGCTGCATGGCGAAGTGCTCTCTTTTTTGCTGGCCATCAGGATCATCAGGATCATCAGGACCATCAGGCGGCAGGTAATTCAGAGCCTCATCAAAAATGGACCTGGCCTCTTCATCCTCCAGCCGGGTGAGTAACTCCTCGTCGCTGTTCCACACCGCTTCGGGGATGATTTCGCCACTGTTGATGCGGTCCAGGGTTTTTTCCCACCAACCCCGGGCTGCTGCCATCGAGGCGGGTCTGGGGCAGGAACGGTCCAGAAGCATGGAGGCCAAGGTGTTTAACCCCAAGTGGCCGGTCTCTGCATCCAGTTTGGGATAAAGAAGTAAAAACAGATCCCAGGCTCGGTGCCGGCTCAGACGTTCAGCCAAATCGTGGTTCACACCGAGTTCCTTCAAGCTGGCATATCTTTCCCACGGCCGCGTCCCCAGGGAAGCCCGGATTCCGTCCACCCGCTCGTCCAGCAGGGGGATGGGAGGCAGATCCGTGTCCGGGTACATGCGATCGGCTCCCGGCAGGATGCGTTCGAAGCCGTTGGTGCCGTCATCCAGGGCCTGACGGGTTTCCATGGGAACACCTTCACAGGCTTCGCGGGCCCGGATAGCCGTTTCCCTGATAGCGGTTTCGACGTCGTTTCGACGGCCCCAGACCACAATCACCGGTACATCGGGTTCCACGCTGCAGGCCTTGATCACACGATCCCATTCACCGCTGCTGAGGGTGGGAACTTCCTGGGTGCTGAGCGCCAGGTTGGGCAGGTCGTCGATGCAGGCGATTACTCGGATGCGGTCGCTGAATTCCTTCAAAAAACTTGTGCGGGGCTGGGTCTGCAATTGCAGCAATCCTTGAAAGCCAGGCAAAGGAATGGCCATCACCGCGGCTCCCTTGTCCACGGCCTTGGCGATGAATTTGCAATCGGTGCCGCGTACGATGGCCGTCACGTCGAAACCCTCGTCGCTGATGGCGGCAGAGGTTACTCCCCGGCGAGCCAGCTCTTTCCTGATGCCTACCAGGGTGCGTTGGCGCAGGGCCTCGTTGTGCACCAGGCGGGGGATGGCTCTCAGGCTGGATACCCCCTTGATCTCGATGCGGGTGCCGCCGGTGACCGAGACGTTCACATCCTGCCGGCCGGCGCCGCTGCCGGTGCGGACCAGGCCGCTGGCCCGAGCCAGATGACGGATGATTTGGCCGACATCCCGGGCCTCTTCGGGAGTTTTCATGTCCGGGTCGGTCACGGTTTCAATTAATGGTGTGCCCAGCCGGTCGGTGCGGTATACGCGTTCGTGGCCCTGGTCGCTGACTTCGCGGCAGGAATCTTCTTCAAGGCTGATTTGGCGGATGTGGATGTTTTTTCCGCCGTACGGGATGTCGCCATCGGTACCGATGATGGCCGTGCGCTGGAATCCGGTGGGGATGCTTCCGTCCAGGTACTGTTTACGGGTAATGTGCACCTCGCCGACGATGTTGCATCCCAGCAACATTCCGATGGCGATACTGTGATCCAGGGCTACATCATCGATTTCGAAAGGCGGGGCATCGTCCATGTCGTAGGTGCAGACCGTCTCGTTATTCAGCAGGTAAATGATGTTCTTGCGGGTTTTGAATTCCATCAGTGCCGTGCCGTCGTATTCGCCCATTTCAGAGAGGGTCGGCCTCATGTGGCGCAGCACTTCAGCCTGATGATCGGTCTGGTACCTACCGGCAGGGCATCGGCAAAAGAGTTTGCGACTGGTCAGTAGCTGCTGGTGCACTTCCAGTCCAACCATGAAACCAAGATCGGTGTAATCGGTTGCCGAAAGCTGTCCGAAAGCGGGCAAGGGCCGCAACAGCCATGGATCGGAGAGGGGGAGGGCATGGTCCATACTCAGCCACCGCATGGTTTTCGGGAATATCCCGTTAAATTAGGTTTTTCGGACACCCGGGGCAGGCCCTCGGAATCCGGTCCGGCGCTGTAGGCCCGGAACGGGGAAAAATATGATTCAGAGGGCGAAACCTCCAGCAAATGTTGTAAATTCCCGATTTTGGGTAGAAGGGGCGAGAAGTTGGTTGGTCTTGATGTCCACCCGATTTTAGGACTTGAAAATGTACCTTGAAAAGGTAGCAGTTGACGGAAAGGCCAACCAAAGTTATGGTGAATGTGAATAGCATAACAGAATGGAAGGGTGTCCAGTCAAACCTGTTCAAGAATTAACAGTAGGTCGGGAGGCGGGAATTTGAGGAAAAACAGAAGAACTTGTGATGTGCCGGATGCCACCGTGTTGCGTTTGCCACTTTACCTCGAGAAGCTTAAGTTGTTGCAGGCCATAGGTGTAGAAGACGTGTCCTCTCGCCAGCTTGCCGAGTCTCTGGATATCAAGGCCAGCCAACTGAGACATGATTTCCACTACTTTGGTGGTTTCAGTAGGCCCGGGCGCCCATATCATGTGCAGAAATTGGTCGGCGCCCTGGAGCAGATCATCGGGATCGCCGAACCCGTGCCCACGGCCATCATCGGAGCCGGCCATTTGGGGCAGGCCATCGCCAATTATCAAAATCTGGAGATTCAGGGATTTCCGATCAAGGGCATCTTCGATGCAAACCCCAAGCTGGTCGGGGTCGAAATTCGCGGCCAACCTGTGCGGGACATGGATGAACTGGAAGAGGTGGTCCTCAAGGAAAAAGTCAAGATTGCAATCTTGACCGTCCCGGCCGCCCAGGCCCAACTCGTGGCCGACCGTTTGGTCAAGGCCGGCATCGTGGGCATCTTCAACTTTGCCCCAATGGATTTGAAGGCTCCGCCCACGGTTGCCGTACGCAATGAACGGATGGCCGTCGGCATCATGTCACTCAGTTTCAAGGTAAAGTGCATCCTGCAGAACATGGATTTGGAAGAGGACATCTGATCAGAAAGCCGACCGGGGGTAGCTCCACCTCATTCCCGGTCGGTTTCCAAGATATTTCCCCGGATGAACATCGCTACCAGCGAATTAGGTTGGCACCCCACGTAAACCCGGAGCCGAAGGCCACGGTGACCACTATGTCGCCCTGTTTTAGACGGCCTTGGCGCTCTGCTTCAGCCATGGCGATGGGGATTGTGGCAGCCGTCGTGTTGCCATAGCGGGCGATGTTCGAGAAGACCCGTTCCGGAGGCAATCCCATTCGTTGCCCTACCGCGTCGGTGATGCGTTGGTTGGCCTGGTGGGGGATGAGAAGATTCAAATCCTCGATGTTCATTCCGCCCTTGGCCAGAACCTCGGTGATGGCTTCGCAGAAGCGACGTGTGGCGTGTTTGAAAACCAGGCGACCGTCCATCTTGGGATAGTGCCTGGTCTCCTTGATCATCTCGGGTGTGATTCGCTCCATCCGATTGCCGACGGGGGCCTCGCACCACAGGTCCTTGGCAAAGCGTCCCTGGCTGTGAAGCACCGAGGCCAGGATTCCCCGCTCTCCCTCGGTGGCCTGCACCACCGCGGCACCGGCACCGTCCCCGAACAGGACAGCCATGTCGCGGCCGCGGTCGCTTACATCCAGGGCAGTGGACTGGACTTCTCCTCCGATGACCAGGACCGTTTCCGCGGTGCCGGCCCGGATGAAACCATCAGCGGCGGCCAGTCCGTAGATGAAGCCCGTGCATTGGTTGCGGATGTCCATGGCGCCGGCGTTCCGCAAGCCCAACAGATCCTCGATAAAAACCCCGTTGCCCGGAAAGAAGCAGTCCGGATTCAGGGTGGCGTAAATGATCTGGTCGATGGATTCGGTTTCAATCCCCGCGGCTTCGATGGCTTGTCTGGCCGCCGCCGCTCCCATTTCGCTGCCCGTTTCAATGGTCCAGCCATCGGCATCCGTTTCCAACCAGCGCCGCTCCTTGATTCCGCTGCGTTCGGTGATCCATTCGTCGGTGGTTTCCATCCGGGCGGCCAAATCCTCATTGGTCACGACCCTGGACGGCACGTACATGCCTGTGCCGATGATTGTTGCCCTGGTCATGGATTTCTCCTCGTTACCGATGCACTGGTATTGCGCCGGGAATGTGTTTGCCATTCTGGTTTATGAAAAGCTGTGCTTCCTGCCGCGACTTGAAGAAAGTGATCCACACTCGGAAGACCATCTGGCCGGAGGAATTGTTCCCGGCTCGGACCGAAGTTTTCCACTCCAGGGCCTTGAGGCGGGCCGCTTCCTTGTCCGCGTTATCGGCATTTCCGAAGGACCCGGTTTGAACGGCGTATGAACCGGAGATAGAAGGCTTGACCCGGGGTGCCGGGGGGGGCGGTTTTCTGGTGACCGGTTTCTTGGTGACGGATTTCTCCACGGTTGTCTTTGGCTCGCTAACGGTTTTTGCAGCCGGAGCAGGCTCTTCTTCCTTCTGAGAGCCCAAGTCCGTTTCTTTGCTTGAGGTGAGGGTGTTCTGTCCATCTTCCGCTTTTTCGGGCGTCAAGGAAGAGATCTGTTGGTTGATGTCCACTTCGCCCGAGCTGGGGCCGGCTTCATCGTACAGGGCGGTGTTTTCCGGCAAATTCGTCACCACGGTCTGCTGTTCGCCAACACCGGTAGGAGTGGAGTCGCCCGCCGGCCAATACAGCCAGGCAGCGCCTGCTAGGGCCAAAACGCCCGCCAGGATCATCACGGGGGGAATGCGTTGTCCGCGACCGGTTCGACCAGCGCGGGTCAGACTGCTCCGTCCGTTCTTCATCAACCCGGAGACCGATCCCTGTTTCTTGTTCTGCTTCTTATTCATTACAGAATCCAATCCTTTGAGAAGTCATCATTTCTGCCCTGTTACATTTACATCAAGTGTTTTCCGGTTGGGAAAAACCAGGCTGAAAACCAAAGTAAAAACCAAGGATACAAGAAACCCTGGAATCATCTCGTACAAAAGCCCATTGAGAAAGGGAATATTGTACCAAAGGATCACAACCAGGGTTCCACTTATGAAACCGGACAGAACCCCCGTCCGGCTGGTGCGGCGCCAGTGCAACGACAACAACAGGGGTGGACCGAAGGCGGCGCCCAGACCCGCCCAAGCGTACAACACCATATTGTACACGAAATCATCCGCCTGCCAGGCCAGCAGGAATCCGATTACGCCGACGCCGAGGGTTGCCCAGCGGCCCAAGGCGACGAGTTTGTCCTGCGGGGCGTCGGGGTTGATCAAGCGCCGGTAGATGTCTTCGCTGATGGCGCTGGCCGAGGCCAGAAGTTGGCTGTCGGCGGTCGACATCATGGCGGCGATGGCTCCGCAGATCATCAAAACGGCCAACCATTCGGGCATGAAGGTCCGGGCCATCAGGGGCATCAGTTGTTCCTGGTCGGCAATGACTTGCCCGGCTCCCATGGCTTCGGGGCCGAACCAGGCCAGCCCGGTAAGTCCGATGAAAATGGCTCCGAAGAAGGCGATCAGGGCCCAGCCGATGGCTATAATGCGGCCGGCCTTGACATCATCGGGCGAACGAATGGCCATGAAGCGCAGAACCAGGTGGGGTTGTCCCATATAGCCCAGACCGATGGCAAGACTTCCCAGTACGCCGCTGATTGCCGCCCAACGGCTTTCTCCTGGCGCAAGCTGCAGGTATGAGCCGCCAAACCCGGACAGCTTACTCATCAGGGCTCCGGCCCCGCCCAATTCCGTCAGGACAGCCAGCGGCAGGACAGCCAAGGTTACCAGCATGATGATGCCCTGGACCAGGTCGGTCCAACTGACGGCCAACAAACCGCCCGCTGCGGTATAAAACAGCACGAGCACGGCTCCGATGACCATCCCCTGCACCGGAGTGATGCCCAGGTAGAAGTTCAGCACCTTGCCCGCGGCCAGGAACTGGGCCGCCACATAGAAGGTGAAGAAGAACAGGATGATCACCGTGGCGGTTATCCGCAGGGCATGGCTGCCCTCCCCGTGACGGGCCGCAAAGTAATCGGCCAGGGTCAATGATCCGAAGCGCTCTGTCTCGCGGCGCAGGGATTTGGCTATCGCAAACCAGGAAAAAGCGATTCCGCTACAGCAACCCACTCCAACCCAGAGGGTGCCCATTCCAGATGTGAAGGCTAGTCCCGGTAAACCGATCAACAGCCAGGCCGATTCTCCACTGGCCCGTTCACTGAAGGCCGCGACCCAGGGCCCGAGTTTACGGTCGGCCAGCAGATAGTCGTCGAGGGTCCGGTTGCGGCGGGCGGCCAGAATTCCGACGACCAGGATGATCAAGCTGTACAAGGCAAGTGCGACAACGAGAGAATTCACGAGATCTCCATGGCGGTTCCATCCCGGTGGCCGTCCGTGGCTGATATGAAATCCGGGCAAGTGCATCAATAATATCCTCGGAGTCGATTTTGATCAATGGCGAACCCGATCCTTTGCGAACCGCTACTGGTGAAGTGGGCTCTTTCCCCCTGTACTTGTCAGCGGGAAGGGAACGGGGTATTCTGAGTCCATATTGAGAAACTTGGGGAGGATTCATGGGCAAGAAGAAGTACAAGGGACGCCGTGCCGAGGCGTTCATCTTCGATCTGGATGGGACACTGGTCGATTCAGGGCTGGATATAGCACTGGCCGCCAATTTTACTCGCGGGCGTTTCGATCTGCCTGAATTGCCGGGCGACACCATTCGCGGCTACGTTGGGGACGGTGTTGTGAGGTTGCTGACCCGCACCCTGTGGCACGATGTCCGGACAGGAATGACGGGGCGGGCCGGACTGCCTGTCAGCGACGAGATGCTTGAACAGGGGTTGACTGTTTTCAGGGAATACTACGGACGGCACTTGTTGGACAACACAATCACCTACCCAGGGGTGCTGGACATGCTGGCCAGGTTTCGGCGCTTCCCTTTGCACCTTGCGACCAACAAACCCCGGAAATTCACCGATGCGATTTTGGCGGGGCTCCATCTGGAAGGGGCCTTTCGCAGGATCGTGGCCGGTGACGAGGCTCCCGTTCGCAAGCCGGATCCGTCACATCTGCAAGCTTGTCTTGACGGCTTGGACGTGAAGCCGGAGGCAGTGGTCGTCGTGGGAGACAGCCCCAACGACATCAACGCAGCCAAGGCGATGGGCGCCGTCTCGGTGGGCTGCACCTACGGCTTGGTGGCCCCTGGCCTGGTCCGCTCGGCAAAGCCGGACCTGGTGATCGACTCCCTGGCGGAACTGATCGGGCTCTTTCCTTCCAGGACCGAGTGAGTAGCCTGGGTGATTACCGAGGTGGCTGGGCAGTGGGTCCTTTGCCGGAACTGTTGGCGAAGGCCAATTAAGGAGATTCTGTGAAAAACCAAAGACGCATCTTCACGCTGTTTTTCTTGATATCCCTTCTCGCAATTTCTTCTTCCACCCTGGCATCTCCGGCAATAATTCCCGTTACCGTGGATCCACGTATTGAACTTTTCAGCCTGATATTCCGTCTGGCCGGGAATCAGGAATACATCCAGTGCAAGATCCCGTCCTATGCTGCAGAGGCCGATTCCGTTTTTCATGATTACCGGGATCACGCGGTTGTTGAACTGGCCAGGCTACTGAGGCAAAATCATGGTATTTCCTACAATGCCCCGATGGAATTAGCGCTTCATGTTACGGACCCACCCGGTCTCCAGGAGAGGGTGCCTTTTGATCCACTTCCAGTTTCGCTTGATAATAGATGGACGACGGCGGAAGCCGGAAAATTCCTGGTTGAGGCTCGAAAGTTTGCGAAGGAATCCGACTATATGGGTTTTTTCACCACTCACAACGACTGGTTCGTCCAGGCTCAAAACCGGTTGAGCCTCCTCCTCGCGAGCACCGACATCGTTCCCTGGTTTGCCGAATACTTTGGCGTTCGATCACCCGCAGAGTTTCGCATTGAGCTGGCCATGTTTAATGGTGGCCACAGCTACGGACCCAGTTTTATCCAACCGGACGGGTTAATCGAGTTCCACAGTATCCTGGGGGTTTGGCAAGTCGACGCTCAGAATTTGCCTGATTTTCCCGAGAAGGTGATTCACACCATCGTCCACGAGTTTAGCCATTCCTTCATCAATCCGCTTGTTGACGACCATGAGAAAGCACTCGAGTCCGCCGGCCAAGCCCTGTATCCGCTCGTTGCCGAAAAAATGAAATCGAAGGCTTACGGCAACTGGCAAACCATGTTTTACGAATCGTTGGTCAGGGTCATGACGATAAAATGGATCAGTGACACGGCCGGAGAAGACAAGGTGTCCCGGCATCTCGAACATCAGCAAAGGATTGGGTTCTACTGGATTTCGGAGCTTTTCGAAGTTCTCGCCGAGTACGAGAACAATCGTGACCAATACCAGACTTTTGAACAGTTCATGCCTGTCGTCGTAGGGTTCTTTTCGGACTATGCCGCAGTGGCCGAGGCCAGCATTGCCACCCTGGAAAATGAATGGACCGCAGAGGCTTTGGAAAAGGGAGCAAAAGCTCCCAGTGTGCTTTCGGTGAATCCCCCCAATGGCGCGGTGGACGTCGACACGTCTTGCCCTGCGGTGATCATAACCTTCGATCGCCCGATGAAGGATAAAAGCTGGTCGGTCATGAGTACCGGGCAGCCCATACCGGAAGTCGCAGGAATGGTCAGCTACAACGATGATCGAACGGTTCTGACTATACCCGTGGCTTTGGTGGCAGGGGTGTCTTATGGGTTTGCCCTGAATTCACCTACCGGAGGGGGATTCATGGACGAGAACGGCAATGAACTAAGCGAATACCTGGTGAGCTTCAGGACTCGGGATGAATGAGTCATTTACAGGACCGTAGCTTACACTCGACAATAGTCGTAACTCCCGCCGATTTAATCCTCGGTGTAGAGTTCCGTCTGTAGGTCGGTCAACTGGGCTCGGACGCCGGCGATGGTGTAGGGGTCATCCGGTAGCGCGGGAGTATCGTCCAGTTCGAATCGTGGGCGTTCCTGATATTCCCGGCCCCAGCGCGCGTCCGTGTCGCGGACCAGGTCGACCAGGAGTCTGTCATTGTTCAGGATGTTTTCGATGGTTTCGGCCAGGGCGCCCAACGGATTATCAAAATGTTGGGACAGCAAGGGCGGGTTGTCCTCCATCCGGGCCATGATTGTCCGCAGCAGAGAGCCGTTTGAATCAGCCAATCCGTTGTCCAGGAACTGTTTGATTTCCAGCAGGACCTGACGTCCCTTGGCCACGGGGGAGGCCCCCTTGAGCAGGTCTACGTTTTCACGGCCCAAGGCCTCGGTAAGGTTGAATTTCCGGTCACGGAGGGTTTTGCCCTCGGTCGGGGAATCCTGGCGATTTGATTTCTTTTTTTTGTCCATGGGACGAGGATATCAGAGGTTTGAGGGGAAGTGAACAACCACGATCCAAATAAAACACTCCACTCGGTCCCTAACCTGGCCGGCGGTCGACCTGCCAGTTCGGGGCAGATGATTCTGGAACGACGCCGAAGGTTGGTTGAACCTTGGTTCCCCAGCTCCGGAGGCCATCTCGTGGACTTCGGCTGTGGCAATGGTGCCCAGACGTTATTGCTGGCGCCGTTCTTCGACCACGTTACGGGCCTGGACGTAAATGAAGATTTTCTGTACGACTTCAATGTGGAGATCAGGGCTCAAGGCTTGTCTGATCGGGTTGCCACTGAAGTTCTGGCTCCGGGAAAAACCACTTTGCCGGCCGGCCCGGCGGACGTTCTGACCTCCTTCACCGTTCTGGAGCACGTGCCGGACGAGGTGGCTGCCCTGCGCCGGATGCGGAATATTCTACGCCCGGGCGGCCGTCTGATTCTCTCGGTGCCCAATAAGTGGTGGCTGTTTGAAACCCACGGCGCCGACCTGCCGTTATTGCCCTGGAACCGAGTGCCGCTGGTCAGCTGGTGGCCGAAGTTCCTGCACGATAGATACGCCCGGGCCCGCATCTACAAGGCCGACGAAATTGTTCGCCTGGTGCGTGAGGCGGGCTTTTCCGTAGACGATGTTTTTCACATGACCGCTCCCATGGATATGATTCCCTGGGAACCCCTGCGCAGCCTGGCTCGGGCTACCCTGTTCCGGCCCGACCGCGCATCAGTCCCAATTCTGGCCACCGAGATCCTGGTGATCGGAAAGAGGTAATTGCATGACATCCAGACAGAAGGTGATCCTTGCCATGATGGGAACCTTGGTTTTCGCCGGCTGCGGAGGAAATATTCAAGATCCTCCCGTTGCACAGGTTCGTCCCCACGAGTTGGAGATCCACGGGGATACGCGCACGGACAACTATTACTGGCTCCGCGAGAAGGAGAATCCCGAGGTAATCACCTACCTGGAGGCGGAAAACGCCTACCTGGAAGCAGCCATGTCTCCGGTCGCGGATTTCCAGAGTGCCCTCTTCGAGGAAATGAAGGGCCGGATAAAGGAGGATGATTCCTCGGCTCCTTACGAACTGCGCGGCTACTGGTATTACACCCGCTTTATCGAGGGTGGAGAGTACGCCCTGCATTGTCGGCGACCTGGGAGCATGGAGGGTGCCGAACAGATCATGTTTGACGGGAACGCCCTGGCTGAGGGGACTGACTATTTTTCACTTCGGAGGGTGAACATCAGTCCGGACAACAAACTGGCGGTGTACGGCATTGATACGGGTGGCCGTCGCTTCTACACTCTAAGAGTGAAGGATCTGGAAACGGGTCGGATAAAGGATGATGTGATTCCCAACGTGACGGGCAATACCGCCTGGGCGATGGACAATCAGACGATTTTCTACGGTCGGCAGGATCCGGAAACCTTGCGTTCCTACCAGATCTGGCGGCATACCCTGGGCACCGATCCGGCCGGTGACGTCCTCGTGTACGAGGAGAAGGACGACACTTTCAGCTGTTATGTCTGGAGGACGAAATCGGACCGTTTCCTGGGTATTTCGTGCTCCCAGACCCTGAGCTCGGAAGTACATCTGCTGGCGGCCGACGATCCGACCGGCCAGTTCCGGGTTTTCCAGGCCCGGCAGAAGAATATGGAATATTCGATTGATCACCAGGCCGACCGTTTTCTGATCCGGACGAATCTCCACGCCAAAAATTTTCGGCTCATGGAGTGCGGGCTGGGTGAGACCGGCCTTGCCTCGTGGCAAGAGGTGATCCCAAATCGGGATGATGTGTTGCTGGAGGGTTTTGAGGTATTCACCGACTGGCTGGTGCTCTCCGAGCGCTTCGACGGCCTGAACCACCTGAGGGTCTTGCCCATGGACGACGGCGAGCCGTACATTCTGGATTTCAGGGATCCCACCTGGTCGGCCTGGACCTCGGTCAATCCCAGGATGGACACGGATGTCCTGCGCTTCGGTTACACCTCGCTGACCACTCCCCGCTCCACCTTCGATTACGACATGAAGGCGCGGACCCGCAAGCTGGTCAAACAGCAGGAAGTGCTCGGGGGCTTCTCTCCGGATAACTACAAGTCCGAGTACGTGCAGGTTATCGCCCGGGACGGGGCGCGGGTTCCCGTTTCATTGGTGTATCGCGAGGGATTCGTCAAGGATGGTAAGGCACCGTTGTTGCTGTACGCCTACGGATCGTACGGATACAGCATGGACGCCGGTTTCCGTTCCTCCCTTTTGAGTCTCCTGGACCGGGGCTTCGTCTACGCTATTGCCCACGTTCGGGGTGGAGAGGAACTGGGGCGTCAATGGTATGAGGAAGGCAAACTACTGAAGAAGAAAAACACTTTCAACGACTTCATCGACTGCGGGAAGTGGCTGGTTCAACAAAAATATTCAGCACAGGACGGTTTGTTCGCCATGGGCGGATCGGCCGGCGGATTGCTTGTGGGCGCGGTCGTGAACATGGAGCCTGAAATGTGGCGGGGTGTAGTTGCCCAGGTGCCCTATGTGGATGTGGTAACCACCATGTTGGACGACAGCATTCCCTTGACCACCAGCGAGTACGACGAGTGGGGCAATCCCAACGACAAGACATACTACGACTACATGCTGAGTTATTCTCCCTACGACAACGTTGTGGCACAGGATTATCCGGCGATGCTGGTTACCACGGGATTGAACGACAGCCAGGTGCAGTACTTCGAGCCGGCCAAGTGGGTGGCCAAGCTCCGCGTGACCAAGACCGACGACAACCTCCTGTTGCTGAAAATCAATATGGGCGCGGGTCACGGCGGCGCTTCGGGCCGCTTCCGTCGTCTTGAGGAGACAGCGCTGGGCTATGCTTTTCTGTGTGATTTGGTGGGAATCTCCCGGTAGTCGGGATCGGATCGGTCTCAAAAGAAAACAGCCCCTCCCGGAAATAATCCAGAGGGGCTGTTTTTCACTAGCACCGGCCAAATGAACGGTTGAAACCTACCGGTACAGGCTCTTAACGCTGTCCCAGCTCGCTTCGTCCGTGGCGACGACACCAGAACCATTGACGTAGGCACAGATCATCGGCACACCAAGTTCGGCATCCCAAGCTGACATGGCGCATCCCACCAGGACGTCTCCAGGAGGCGCCACGATGTTGGGAGTGTTGGAGCCATACAGGGAGTTGGGGGTTGCACCCTTCAACAGGTAGGAGATCGGCGCGGTATCCATGGGGAGGACCTTGATGGTCGCCAGGATGGTGGCCGGGGTAACGGCGATGGGAGAGGCCAAACCAACGATGTGGTTACCAAGGCCTCCACCAACATCGATCGGACCCGTGCCATTCAGGGTTATTGAGGGGGCAATGTAATTACCTTCCACAATAAAACCGAATTCGTAGCCCCAGACGCTCCCTGCATCAGAGTTCGTCAGCATGACATATGCAGGAACTTCAACATAAGGACCTGAGACGAATTCGTAAACATCCGCATTGGCGTCGAAATAGATGCCCATACTGTTTACGGTTTCATCCACCACGGCAAAAGCCGAGCTGGCTGCCATCAAGCTGACCATCAGCAAAACGATTACTTTCTTCATGTTGTCTCTCCTCAGAGGGTGCAGGACCAGTTGATTAAAGTTATCGCTGTGCATTAAACGGGCGAGTTCAACGCTACGGACCCCATACCTGCAAATTAGGGGACTGACAGGCTTGGGGGTAAACAACCAGTTTAACGCTTGCAAAGGGTCGGAATTGACCCGGAGCGAGTTCCCTTTAGCCAGCGAGTAACAACTAGAATTACAAACCATTATTGATGTCTAGTAAAGGGAAAAATAAAGAAATTTTGCGAAATTATAGATTTTTCCCAAAAGAAAACTGAATATTGGGCAGCAATTCGGACGATTGGACTTTTTATAGAGCGTTTCAGTCGGAATCATCAAAGAAAGTCTTCACCAAATAATTTTTCCCATAATCACATGAGAATTGGGGAAAGTAGGTGCTCCCAAAAAGCTCCCCTCACCCGGATAGAAGTTTTCCAAATGGCTGGACTTGGTAGCCGCATTTCTCTGCAGCGGCCATTATGAGTGCCATTCCGTCCAGGAGGGGAGTAGGGTCGGTGGCTTCATTGTCCAGCAACCAGGCGGCGGCCATGGCCTGCAGGAGATTCTGCAAAGATTCCATGCTCAACCATTGTATGCCGTCGTGTTTGTTGATTCCCAGTAACATTCTGGTATCCGGGTCATTCAAAATGCTGAGTAGCCAAGCTGTTTTTCCTTTGCCCAGGGCCGCCACTTCTGTTTTGGAGCGTGCCAGGAATCGGGCCGTGTGGACGGCGATGCGCCAATCCGTTTGATCCTTCTGACCGGTGGTCACTGCTAGGGCGAACTCCTGGACCACCAAATCCTCGTCACAGGGTCCGGGGCTTGCCCCATCTTGACCTGTAATACTTCCGTCAATCCACAGGTCGGGTAGTTGTTTCAGGAAATTCCGCAAGTGGATGGAGGCCAGCAGGCCACTGGGAGGGATCTTTTTCAGCAGGCTCTGGAATTCTTTCAAGGTGCCCGGACCCAATTTGTTTGCTGTCGGGGATTGGGCGAGGTCCTTCAAGGTTTCCACATGGTTGGGAAGCTGATCCGGATCCGCCAATTTCCTGACCCGGGCCAAAGTCGGTTCCAGTTCAAGCCGCCGGTAGTCCAAACTGACATCGGTGCTGCCGTCGGTGCCTAGTTGGACGGCCAGTTTCGCCCAGAGGCCGTTTTTATCGGTCACAAGGCGGAAATTCATGAAAACCCGATACTCGTAACCCTGCAGGTCGATGGAAAAACCTTGCTCGGAAAGCTCGGTTCCGGGCATAAGGTAGTCCCGGCTTCGGATCGGATCCCGGTAAAGGATCCAGGCTTCAGGATTTGATTGGATCTCCAGGGTCTGGTCCAAACCATGGCCGACAAGGTGCGGATCCTCAGCAGATCCCACGTTCATTGGAACCGAATTATGGATTTTCCCGCTGGTTGAGCCATAGGAATTGTTGTAGAGGATCAAGGCCCGCTGGCCGCCGGCGCCGTTGGTGAAGGCGAAAACATTTTCGTCTACGTGGCCGGAGTGAGTCTGGAAATCGTAGAGACGGAAATTTTCCGCTCCACTGAACAAATGCCGTCTCCTCAGCAGCGGGAAAATATCATGTTCGTGCCGTTGGACCATGTCCTGGTCCACCTGTTCATCCCAGTAGGCTTTCCTGTACTCCATGCCGTATTTTTCGCTGAACCCCTCGATCTGTCCGTGCCCCAGCATGGGTAAGCCGGGCATCGTGGCCAACAGGAGGGTGCAGCCGAAGTACTTGTCACCGCGGCCGAATTGTTCGACTGCGGTCTTTTCGTCGGGGTTGTTGAGGAAATTCACGAAACGTTTAAGGATTTCCGGGCTGTACTCCAGGACGTTCTTGATCGTTTGCCGGTATTTCTGGTTCTCTTCCATCTTCAACATGTTCATGAAGGCACTGTTGTAGACCCGGTGCATGCCCAGGGTGCGGACGAAGAAGCCCTCCATTAGCCAGAAAGCCTCCGCCAGCAACAGGGTGTCCGGTACTTCGGCGGCAACGCGATCTACGACTTCCCGCCAGAATTCCGTCGGAAAAACCTGTTCAAACGCGGGCCGGGTCATGCCGTGCTCGGCCCGGGAGGGGATGGCGCCCGCGTCGCCCGGGGCAGGGAACCACAGCCGTTGATAGTGCTTGCGGGCCAGGGTCATGGCCGCGTCGAAGCGGATGATCGGGAACATGCGGGCCACGTCCAGGATCACCTGGATGACCGCTTCGCGCACTTGGGGCAGCAGAAAGTTCAACTGGGCGGTGTCGTTCCACGGCATGCTGGTGCCGTCGTTGCCATGGTAGATGTAACGGGCCTGCCCCGTGGTTTCATCCACGCGCTGAAAGACAACCGAGGCGTCCCGGTGATCCCAGTAGCCGTCTTCGATGCGGATGGCGACTCCGGGATGATCCGATAGATCCCCACCGCTGAACTCGTAGGCAGGATACGGAGGATGGCTGGCCTGGAGAAAGTACTCGGGATGTTCGATGACCCAGCGGCTGTCGATGCCCATGTGGTTGGGGACCATGTCGCTGGCCAGGCGGATGCCGAGGCCCCAGGCTCTGTCGCGCAATACCTGCCACGCCTCATAGCCCCCCAGGTCGGCGGAAATCGAGTATTCGCGCAAGGCGTAGGCGCTGGCGGCAGCCTCGGGGTTGCCCATGTACTGCTTGATTCGGCGCGAGGCCTCCGATCGCTCCCACAGTCCGATCAGCCACAGGCCCGTTATCCCCCTGTCCGACATCATCTTCAATTCCTCATCGGGGATGTCGCTCAGCAGGTGGATGGGCCGTCCGTAGGCGCGCGTCAACTGGTTCAGCCAAACGTGAACCGACTTGGCGATCAGCACCACGTTGCTCATCCAGTCGGCATCCCTGCTGAAGGCCTCGGGTTCAACCCGATCACTATCCCAGGCATCGGAGTCAGGACCGAATTCCAGCACGGGGGCGGGTCCGGCTCCTCCGGTTCTGGAAACATCGAATTCCTTCAGGACGTCGAGTGCCATCTGGAGCCGCTCCAGCAGATCCTCCGGTAGCAGCAGACTCCAGTTCGTCCGCATATAATCGATTTGTCCGGCCAGGGAATCGGGGTGGGCCAGCATGGGGGCCCGCAGGAGGTGGAACAAGGAAGAGGACTCTGCGCACGGCGGTTCGTGCTGTTCCAGAAAATCCTCGAGGCTGGTCACGAAGGGTACGAAAGAGGCGCGTCGGCGCAGCTCCCGGTCGTCGAACAGGTCGCTTGCGTCTCCGGTGGCGGGGTTGGCGCGGTTCAGGAACAGGAGAAGCATTTCGATTGTGGCCAAGTCTCGTCCGTCAACCGGGGCTTCATCCAGGAAATCACGCGGGCTGATGCGGGCCATTGAAACTGCCAAAGGAGGGAAGAGCTCCACGAAGACACCATACAGTTGTCCAAGGGCCTCCGAACCAATCTGTTCCCCTATCCAATCCCGACTCCGGTCCAGGCTGCCTGGATTGTCCCGTAGAAAATAGTTTGCCGCCACCCAGCGCAGAACCTGATTGACCGTGCGCAGAGCCAGCAGCATCTCGGCTTGGAGGGATTGAAGGCCACGGGTTTGTCGCTCCGGGTCCTTGTTGATGCGTTCGGTCAGTTGACGAAGTTCCCGTGAGGAATCCGTTAGTCCGGATTCCAGCAGGCCGGAATCCAAATTGCGGGGAAGTACGGAACGGACCGCATAACGGTGCCAGGCCTGATCCGACAGTGCAAATTCGAAGACGAAATATTTGCGGAGGATCCCTCTTGTATGGTCCATGGCCCTTGGCCACCCCTTATTAATGGGTTATTGTGTTCAGACTTGTCCGCCCCGATTGCGGGAAGGTCCCTTCATCACCACCCCCATTATCAGGCTGAATGGGGAAATGACAAGGGCGGGTTGCGCCCACGAGGAGTCCGTCTTGAAGAAAAAGATCCGCATCGGCAACGCAGGTGGCTATTGGGGTGACGATCTGGACGCTTTGCGTCGCCAACTCACCGGCGGTCAGCTGGATTACATTACGATGGATTTTCTGGCCGAGATCACAATGTCCATCCTGCGCAAACAGCAGCTGGCCGATCCTACGCTGGGGTACGCCAAGGATTTTTTGACCCAGTTGGAGACGTGCCTGCCCTTGATCGTGGAGAAGAAGGTCAGGGTGATCACCAACGCGGGGGGGATCAATCCCCAGGGGCTGGGTTTGAAGATCCTTGAATTGGCCCGTCGGATGGGCCTGGATCTGAAGGTGGGGGTGGTTTACGGCGACGACATTTCCAACCAACTCTACGAATTGACCTCTCAGGGAGAGGCGTTCACGAATATGGAAACAGGCGCTGAATTCGGAGCGGTGAGACATCGGATCAGTTCCGCCAATATTTACCTTGGGGCCGAACCCGTGGTAGCCGCCCTGGATGGCGGGTGTCAGATCATCGTTACCGGCCGGGTGACCGACACCAGCATTACGCTTGCGCCTATGATCCATGAATTCAACTGGGCGCTGGACGATTGGGATCTACTGGCCGGGGGGCTGGTGGCGGGACACATCATAGAGTGCGGAGCCCAGGCCTCCGGCGGCAACATCACCGACTGGCAGGAGGTGCCCAGTTTCCACAACATCGGTTACCCCATCATCGAGATGCATTCGTCAGGTGAATTCTACGTGACCAAACACGCGCGTAGCGGGGGCATGGTCAGCGAGAAGTCGGTCAAGGAGCAGCTGGTGTATGAGATGGGGAATCCTGCCCAGTACATCTCGCCGGATGTGGTGGCCTTCTTTGATACTATCCGGGTCCAGGAGGAAAAACCCAACCGGGTGAAGGTTTCCGGGGTCAGGGGCGGGCCGGCGCCCTACCGTTTCAAGGTTTCGATGGCTTACGAGGATGGTTGGAAGGCCGAAGGCGAGGTGCTTCTCAGTGGACCGGACGTGAATGAGAAAGCCGCCATGGTCCAGGAAATCTTCTGGCGGAAGCTGGGCCACGATTTCGACAAGGTGGTCACCTCGGCAGTGGGGGCCGGTTCCATCTGGCCGGACCAGCTGGCGCAGTGTCCCAGCCAGGAAGTTCTGCTCCGTTTCGGCGTGGCTGACCAGGACAAGGCCAAGATCGACGACTTCAGCAAGGCCTTGCCCGCATTGATTCTGGCCGGCCCTTCGGGAATGGCCGCCAGCACGCGGGGGCGTCCCCGTCCGCAACGGGTGGTCGCCTACTGGCCCGCCCTGATGCGGCGCGATCGGGTCACGGCCAAGGTTCTGACCATGGATACATCCGGCCGGGAGGACTTCCAGGAGATCGGTTTTCCGCTTCCCGAAGAATTGGGAGAACCCGTATTCAGCGACGAGCCACGCCGGGTACAAAAGGCTCGCCCCTTCACGGGACCCCTGGTCGAGGTTAAGCTTCGTCGCCTGTGCTACGCTCGCTCCGGGGACAAGGGCGACACCTGCAACATCGGTTTACTCGCCAGGTCCGATAGGGTGTACGAATGGATTCTTGCCAATCTGACCTCGCAAGTGGTCAAGCGTTTCTTCAAGGGGCAGGTTCTGGGCAAGGTCACCCGCTACGAACTGGATAACCTGAATGGGTTGAACTTCCTGCTGGAGCAATCGCTGGGGGGCGGGGGGACCACAAGTCTGCTGGTTGATCCCCAGGGTAAGACGCTTTCCCAGGCTTTGTTGGAGATGAGGGTCGAGGTGCCGCGCCCACTGCTGAGGGGATTGAAATAATCAAGGTCCCGGCGGGGTAGACCCACTTGTTGCCGGCCTTGGCTTGAATCAAACCAACGGGAAGGTTTCCCAGTGGATCCAATCGTGATCGGTCTGATCGTTCTGGCCATGCTGGTTCTGGGCGGCACCCTTTGGTACAAGGATCAAAAGCGGCAGGAAGCCCTGCGGGCCTGGGCGCGCCGACGCAAGTGGAAGCTCAGCCGGGACAAGCGAAAAAATTGGGACAGGGAATTGCCGGGTCTCAAGGTTTTCGCCAAGGGGCATTCCCGCTGGGGCAAAAACGTGATCACCGGTACGTTTCATGATCGCCCGGTTACGATGCTGGACTATAAATACACGACCGGCCACGGGAAGCATCGCACGAACCACCGCGTTGGCGTGGCCGTCCTGCACTGCGATTACCCCACGATCCCGCTTTTCATCCGCCGGGAGAACCCCTTCGACAAGGTGGGGGAATTCCTGGGCGTTGATGATATAGATTTCGAGTCGGTGGAGTTCAGCCGCAAGTTTTACGTCAAATCGGCCGACAAGAAATGGGCCTTCGACATCATTCACACGCGGACGATGGAATATCTGCTGTCGGCACCTTCTTTCAACATCGAGTATGGATTCGGGGAGATCGCCGTGTATCGGAACGGTTGGTGTGATGTCCGGAAATTCGAAGAGGCTCTGGATGTGGCCTGGAACCTGTACAGTCTGACCCCGGATTTCGTCATTCAGCAAATGAAAGGTTCGTCGTCGTGAGTCTCTATATTGTTCTCGGAGTGATCCTCGCCATCATAATCTGGATCGTGTTGACTTACAACGTTCTGGTCAGGACACGGCAACAGGTCCGCGAATCCTGGTCGGGTATCGATACGGAATTGAAGCGCCGTTATGACCTGATTCCCAATCTGGTCGATACGGTCCGCGGATACGCGGCCCATGAAAAAAAGGTCCTGACTTCGGTAACCGAGGCGCGGCAAAGGGCACAGGCTTCCAGCGGGTCACCGGGTTCACAGGCAGCAGACGAAAAGGTTCTGGTCCACAGCATGCAACGTCTGCTTGCAGTGGCGGAGGACTATCCCGACCTCAAGGCCAGCGACCACTTCCTTGCCCTGCAGGAGGAATTGTCCAACACCGAGGATCGGATCCAGGCTGCGCGTCGTTTCTTCAATGCCAATGTGCGGGATATCAACACGCGACTGGAGGTGTTCCCCTCCAACCTGGTCGGTTCGGCCTTCAGCTTCAAGCGGGAGGAATTCTTCGAGGTGGAGCGATCGGTGATTCGTAAGGTCGTGGATGTGAATTTCTAGAATGTGATCCGCTAATAATTCCAAGGGAGAGAATCATGAACCAGGCCGGCATGCTGTTCACCCCCTTCGCCAAGCAGGCGGAGGTCTTTGTTATCGACGCCGAGCTGGCGGCGGGCAGCGGATTGTCCAACTGGGCTGCGGGCTTCAAGTTGGGAACGGCCGGTTATCGGGACCTTCTGGATCCCGAAAATCTATTCAACCTCAAGGTCCCCTTCAATGGATTGACCGTAGCGCTTATGCTGGAGGCCCGGGCCCAACTGGCGGAAGAGGCCGGCCTGCGGTCGCTGCACGTGGGGGGAGAGGTTCGGCCTCACACCCAGGAACTAATCGATCTGGCCGCCCGCCTGTACGCCTCCCACGGCATCGAAGTGCATTTGCGGCCCGCCGGTGTGCGCACCACCCCGATCTGGCTCTCTTCTTTCGGTGTTTTCTACGAAGAGCTGGATGGCGGCGAAAATTTCACCGCTTCCCACAGTCAGAGTTACAAGGGGGGCTGGAAGCCGATGGAGGCCGGAGGCGGCCAGCTGCTGGCCATGGCCGATAAGATCGCAGACCGTGTGCGGGAGTTGGTTTCCATCGCGCTGGACACGGGATTGGAAATCCGGTTGACCGCAGCCGACGACCCCCTGATCAAACGGGATTTCGATCCCCTGGCGGCCTACGTCGAAGTGTTGCGTCAGGTGGTTCCGGATGGGTTGTTGAAAGAGGTCCCTGTCGCTGCGGAGCAGGATTTCCGGGCTGCCTTCTGCGTTGAAGGAGGCTCCATGGGGTCGGTGGCCCGCAGTGTTTTCGCTGCCTTGGATATCCAGGTTGGTAAAGGCGGGCCGGTCTTTCTCACTCATGAAGAAGAGAGCAACACTTATCACGGCATTGGTATTGTGGATGGAGAGAATCACGGTGTGGATCCGGGCAAATGGCAGGTCTACAAGAATGTGGGGGCGCAGGAGCTGTTGCGGCAGAGGGAGTGCGACGTCTTCTTCATCTGGGATCCTGACGGTGACCGCTTCAATATGGTCACCACGGCACCGGTCACGGTCGCCGGGGCTGCCGAGGCGGCCGGGCTTGAAGTCGATCCCCTGGACGATGAGCGCTGTCTGATTTTTTTCAAACCCAACCAGATCTATTTCCTGCTCACGGCCCTGAAGATTGCCTCACTGGAGGAAGCCGGCGAATTGAGCGACTATAACTGGATCGTCGCCACGACTTTTCCCACCAGCATGAGCATCGGCGAGGTCGCCACCGTTTACAGCGATCGTGGAGCCGGTCAGTTGGCCACCTTCCGGGTCCCGGTGGGTTTCAAGTACTTCGCCGCTTTGGTGGGTAATCTGGAGAAACAGCTGGCCGATCCGTCCGGAGTCGTTACCCGGGCCAACGATGTGACCGGGGTGGAGACCGAATTTGGGCCGCGGCCCCGGATGTTGATCATGGCGGAGGAGAGTGGAGGCGCTGCCATGGGGCCCGCCGAGCCGATGGTCAGCCGCCATGGCAACCGATCCAGCCTGGCCCCCAAGGAAAAGGACGGGATGCAGATCGGTGTCATGGCTCTGTGTCTGGCGGCCCGCCTGCACAATCAGGGTTCCAGTTTCGGCGAGTTCTACTTGCGCCTGTTGGAGGAATACGAAACCCGATACCGCTTCTACGAGCGGCGGGACATAACCCTTTTTGATGAATCCCTTCAGGGGGAAAAGAGGGAGAAGGCCAAGGTAGCCGGGAACCGGCGCAAGGAAGCTACGGTAGCTTTCTTTGCCTCACTAGAGGACAAGGATCCACGGGAGGCAGCGGGGATTCTCGCCGATTTATTGCCGGCCGGGACGCCTCTTCCTGAAATCCAGCGAATCTTCCACGCCGGAGACGGGACCTTCATTGAATTCGACGGGCAATGGTTTGAATTGCGTGCCTCGGGGACCGACGCGGTGTTGAGGTTCTACATGGAGGGTCAAGACCAGGAGCAGGTGGCAGCCCTGAACTCCGCTCTGGCGGGGATGGAGGTTCCCGCTGGTTGAAACCAGCTGGCCCCGCTGGCCGACCTGTCGGCTCACCAATATTGGCCCGCCAGCGTGGTCTGCTGCCTCAAAGTGTGTTAGAATAGTACAAGATATTATGACCTGGAAATTGTTCCGGTTTCGCCCACTTGTAGTAAATGGATGGTTGAGATGCACCCTACCTTGCACCGCATTGTTACGGTCGCTTGCGCTATTTTGGTCTGCAACATCGCTCTGGGTCCTGCAGGTCCCGTTGCTTCCCATGCCGCCGATTCGGTACCATCCGATGACAAGGGCTCTACACACTGGAAGGAGAGGATCTGGGTCGATTTCCCCATCAGGATCGAACTGGATTCGGTTTTGGCCCTGGACCAGTTGCTGCTTGCTGCTCCGATTGCCTCCTTCAATCGAGAACAGGTAGGATTTCGAACCGGGAAAAACGGTGCTCGAATCCTGGTCTTTCAACCGCGAGTGACCGAGCAGGAGGCCGAGATCCTTTTGGCCGAAGGTTATGGTTTTATTCGGTTGCCGGATTTGGAGAAGTCGGGCCGGCGTGCAGTGGAGGCCGAATGGGCGCGCCGTTCTTCCGGGGGGACGGAAAGGGAGGCTCCGGAGAAGTCCACCCAGGTTATCCTTGATTATTACCCGACCTACACGGAGATGGTCGAGATCATGGATCAGTTGGCCCTAGATTATCCCGCAATTTGCCGGACCTTTATCTGGGGAACTTCCGTCGAGGGTTTACTGCTGAACGGATTGGTTATTTCCGCCGACGTTCAGAATTCGGCTCCCGAGCCTGAAGTGCGTTTGAGTAGCACCATGCACGGTGACGAACCGATCGGAACGATCCTGCTGCTGAATTTGGCTGACTACCTGACGGTCAACTACGGCCAGACGGGTTTTGAGGAAATCACGGACCTGGTGGACAATACCGAGATCCACATCATGCCGTTGCACAACCCGGACGGTTATGGTGCCGGTACTCGCTCCAATGCTTCCGGCGTAGATCTGAACCGGAACTTCCCCGAGCCGGCGGGCAGCCACCTGATTACGGAGATCGAAAACATCGCCTTCATGGACTACGGAAACGCCCATCACTTCGTTATCAGCGAAAATGCCCACTCCGGCGCACTGGTGGTAAATTATCCTTGGGATTACACCTATGATCTCACACCCGATGATTTGGCTTTCATACAACTGAGCCTGGAATATTCGACTTACAATCTACCCATGTACAACGGCTCCTTTCCGCAGGGCATCACCAATGGAGCCGACTGGTACATTGCAACCGGCACCGGGCAGGACTGGGCCTACCATGTGACAGGGTGCATGGACGTTACTGTGGAACTATCCAATCAGAAGTGGCCCAACGCCAGCCAGTTGCCGGATTTGTGGGACAATAACCGGGAGAGTTTGTTGCACTTCATCCGAGCCTCCCGTTACGGAGTCAACGGCGTGGTCACCGAGTCGGTGACGGGTCAGCCCTTGGCAGCGACCATTACGGTGACCGGCAACGACAAATCTGTAATTACCGATCCGGAGCACGGCGATTACTACAAACTACTGGACGAGGGTGTCTATGACGTTACGGTTACCGCTGAGGGGTACGTACCCCGGATTTTCACGGACGTGAATGTCAGCTGGGGCGCGGCCACTGTTATGGATGTAGCCTTGGATCCCGACAGCTCGTCCACCGATTTCCCTCGTCCTCTCGTGGCCTCGGTGGAGGCCTGGCCCAATCCTTTCAACGGCGGTACATCGGTGCACTTTACCAACTCCGATCCCGGGTTGGTTACGGTGGGGATCTACGATCTGCAGGGCCGCCTGGTTCGATTGCTGGCCTCAGGGGAGATGCAGGTTGATCAGTACGTGGAACACTGGGACGGACGGGATGACAAGGGAGTGGCGGTTGGCAGTGGAGTCTACTTCGCCCGGATGGTTGCCGGGGCGCGGGAGGCTTCGGCCAAGTTGGTTTTGATCAAGTAGTCATTGTCTGTCTTTGTCCTCCGATGGAATCATTCAACTAAACACCGCCAGATTCCATGGGATGGTCAGGTTCAGTCTGCCCAGGCCCTCCTGGCTCAGAGGTGGCCACAATGCCGGGTGAAAATGAAATATTGACCCCTTGCAAATATTGGCCACCCTCGAAAAGTGCCCTGTGTTCACCCAATTAGGCTTTTGAAAAATCCAGTTTACAATCATATTATTAGTATCGAATCAACTTGAATAATCCCATAAAACAGCTCGGAAATGGACGGAGGCAGGGTATGCGAAGATTTGATCCTGAACAGGCCATGGTCGAAACAAGGAGAGTGTTTGGTGAGCATGGGGGCGTTGTTCCTTCCATCGAACGTTCGTCTACATTCTCGGTGCTTGAGCCCGGTACGATGCCTGAGATTTTCGCGGGAGAAAAAAATCCGGAAATGGGAGGTTGCTTCCTTTATAGCCGCCACTTTAATCCTACTGTGAATGTATTATCCCGATATTTGTCCGCCATGGAAGGGACCGAGGCTGGAATCTGTACCGCAACGGGAATGGGTGCGATAACGGTGACCATCCTTCAGATTTGTAAACTGGGGTCGCACCTTGTGTCCAGCAATACCATTTATGGCGGTACCCATGCCTTCATCAAGGAAGTTCTGCCGGAGATGGGCATTGAATCGACCTTTGTCGATCCTACCGATCTCGGTGCTGTTGAAGCAGCCATCAGGCCGGAAACCAAAATGATCTACGTTGAAACAATGGGGAACCCCAAGCTGAATATTGCTGATCTTCCGGCGCTGTCGAAACTTGCCCGGGAGCACGATGTGAAATTGGTTGTCGATAACACCTTCACTCCCGTTATGATCTCGGCAAAAGAGCTGGGCGCGGATGTAGTTCTATATTCATTGACCAAGTTTATAAATGGCGCAAGTGACCTAATGGGCGGAGCGGTTCTGGCCGACAAGAACTTTATTTTTGAGCTCATGGACCTGCACAAAGGCCGAGCAATGCTCCTGGGACCGGCCATGGATTCCCGGGTGGCTTTTGATATTGCCCAACGATTACCCCTGTTGCCCCTGCGCATGAGAGAGCATTCCCGGCGAACGCTGGCCATCGCCGAAGCAATGGCCGAAATGGGAGTGGCGATTTCCTATCCCGGACTAAAATCCCATCCGCAACATGAGTTGATCAGTTCACTCGTGAACGAGTCCTACGGATACGGCGGTCTTTTGACCGTTGACTGCCAGACATTGAAAAAAGCGGAACACCTGATGTCTGTTTTGCAGAACCAGGAAAAGTTCGGCATCATCGCAGTCTCTCTTGGTTATTACGACACTCTGCTGTCGTGTCCCGGTTCCTCGACCTCTTCCGAAATTTCGGAAGATGAGCAACGAAAAATGGGTCTGTCACCAGGTCTTGTTCGGGTTTCAATCGGTCTGAGCGGGAGTTTGTCCGTACGAATCGAGCAAATGAAAAGAGCCCTGATCGAGGTGGGGTTGGCCGAATAGTTTGATGAACACTTGATTTGTTCATTGAGCGTTTTTGCAACCGTGGGGAGGAGAACCTCCAGCAGGCTGCATTTCATTTAATCGACGAAGGCCCGGGGATTCCCCCGGGCCTTCGTGTTATCTGGTCAAATGGTCGGGTTCCGGCCTACTTAACGGGGCCGAAAAGATTGATGACATCGATATCGGTGGTCTCGCCGGCGATAACCTCAATGTCGGTCAAACTCATTTGAGGGTAGGTCCCCTCTTTGGGTACGAAGTTCAGGGTGTAGGTGCCTGCCGGTATGGGCCAGAGAGTGAACTCGCCGGTTTCCAAATCGGCGTAGGTGCTCACCATCTCGGAACCGACCATTGTCCAAATCCAGGCCTCGGCATCAACAGGAATAACAACCCCGATGATGGTGCCGTTCGTGTCAATCACGGTCTCCTGGACGATGAGTACGGGTTGCAGGGTGTAACGTTCCTTGCCGGTGACCTTCACCGAACCGGCCGCGTCGACTTCCAGAGCGGCCGAGTATTCCTCGCCCTCTATGATTTCAAAGTCGTGTTGGATCTGGATCCCTCTACTCAGACCCGAGGGAATGAATAGATCGAAACTCTGACCATCGATTACGATGTAACTTCCCTCGCTCAGGAGCAGGCGGATTTGATCGTAGGTTCCAGCCGGTGATTCAATATCGGCGATGAGAGCGCTGATACCGAGGGTTAGGTCCTGGAGATTGTATTCGGTCGGCCAGATGTCCAAGCTGTACCAGCCGTCCTCGGAATCGTCACTGGCACGGTAAATCGAGATCTCCGTAACTACCAGAATTATATCGTCGAAGGCGACGGCATCGTCGGCTGAGGCACGCGGGGAGTTGCCGGCTTTATCAAGGGGGACATTCATGACCGCCGTGTCATCGGGAGACAACAGATCACCGTCTCCGGAACAACCAACCAACAGGCCAAGGGCCAAGCCGAAGATCAGGATCAGTAGTGCTTTGTAGTTTCCGCCGAGTGTCTGTTTCATGAGGATCCCTCCAGGTTCAAATTCAGTGATGGGGGCGGTGCAATTTCGGAAAACTGTCATTGGGAGAGCGGGTGCGGGCAGAATAAATTGCCTCATTTCACCCGATTGCTACCCATGTTTTCCGGTTTTTCCTCAAGACACCGTCCTTCCCCTCACCAGGGAGCACTGTAGCAGGATCTGGGCCGTAGGGCCAAGTGGAATGTTCAAAATGAAAAGCGGCCTCCGAGAAACCCCGGAGGCCGATCCCCATTCCAGCAGGTCAGTATCTATCCCACCGTCCATCCATCAGCATCGATCACCCGCTGGGCGATGGCGTCGTGCAGCTTTGAGCGGTTCACGCCGTCGTGCTTGGTCAGGCGGCGCAGACCGGCCTGATAGGTCCGCAATTCGTCACCCTCA
The DNA here is from genome assembly GCA_019038745.1 of Gemmatimonadales bacterium. Lineage (GTDB taxonomy): Bacteria > Krumholzibacteriota > Krumholzibacteriia > LZORAL124-64-63 > LZORAL124-64-63 > JANTGJ01. The sequence goes on along the minus strand of JAHOYV010000003.1, from coordinate 86,705 downwards.
ACCGTGGCCGAAAGAACATTGCGGGCCAAAATCCCTACGTGGTCCATGGCGTCGTTGACGTAGAGCGCCAGCATGTCCGCCATGCCCGCGGCCGCTTCTTCGCCATCGGCCGCCGCTTTTTTCAAGGTGCGCAGGACACCGCTTTCGCAGGCATAGGTCTCGATGATGATGTCTGCGCAGTCGGCCAGTACCTCTTGCTGGTCCTTCAAACCCTTACCGAACTTCTGGGCGGCCAAACCCAGTACGGCCAGGACGACCTTCTTCATGCTCTCCACCATCTTGCCCTCATCCTCGAGAAATTCGGGCTCACCCGGCTCGGCGAACGACGGCAGGCCGGTCATCTCATCGGCTACCGCCATGGCCGCCTGCAGGAAAGGCAACTCGCCCTTCATGGCCTTCTTCATGATCATACCGGGCACGATCATGCGGTTGATTTCATTCGTGCCTTCGAAGATGCGGTTGATGCGCTCGTCGCGATAGTAGCGTTCCAGGGGATACTCGGAGCAGTATCCATAGCCACCCAACATCTGCACGCCCTCTTCGGCGGCCAGGGCCATCGCTTCGCTGGCGAAGACCTTGATGATCGAGCACTCGATACTGAATTCCTCCACCTGGAGGATACTGGCCAGGTCGTAACCGGGATCGGATTTGTCCAGGGTGTCGATGGCCACGTCCAGTAGCCCCGCGGTGCGATACACCATGGACTCGGCCAGAAAACCCTTGGCCATGACGTCCGCGATTTTGCTCCGGATCAATCCGAAGTTGCTCAGGGGTTGACCGAATTGATGACGCTCCTTGGTGTAGGGCACGGCGGCCTTCATTGCCATCTTCATACCGCCCAATGAGCTGGCGCCCAGCTTGAAGCGGCCCACGTTCAGGATGTTGAAGGCGATCACGTGGCCCCGGCCGATTTCGCCCAAGAGGTCGCCGGTCGGAACCTTGACGTCTTCCAGGGTAATGGCGCAGGTGGAGGAGCCCTTGATGCCCATCTTGTGCTCCTCGGCCCCGATGGTGATGCCGTCGGCATGAAGGTCTACGATGAAGCCTGTGAAATGCTCCCCGTCGATCTTGGCGAACATGATGCAGATGTCGGCGTAGCCGGCGTTGGTGATGAACTGCTTGCTGCCGTTCAGCACGTAATGGGATCCGTCCTCGCTGAGCTTGGCCGTGGTGGCCGCGGCAAGGGCGTCGCTGCCGCTGCCGGTTTCGGTCAATGCGTAGCAGGAAAGGAGTTCGCCACTGGCGATGACTGGCAGATATTTCTGTTTCTGCTCGTCGGTACCGAAGTAGACGATGGGCAGCGTGCCGATGCCGGATTGGGCGCCGTGGGTGACGGCGAAGCTGCCGGCAGCGGCCATTCGTTCGCTGACCAGCATGATAGTGGCCTTGTTGCTTCCCATGCCGCCGAAGGCTTCGGGCACATCCACCATTAATAATCCGGTTTCGGCTGCCTTCAGGAGCAACTCTTTGCCCAATTCGGTTTTGCCCTTGTATTCCAGGTCGTCCTGGACCGGAACGATGACCTGTTCCACGAAGCCGTCCACGGTCGTGGAGAACATTCGCTGGTTTTCATCGAAGTCTTCGGGAGTGAAGACGTCTTCCGGGGCGGTCTGGCTCAAGAGGAACTCCCCGCCGGTCGGATATTTTTTATCAGCCATCTTTATCTCTCCTTCAAGAAATCAGGATCTCCGGCGTGGGGCCGGTCCGCTCGTTATGTACCGTTGCTTTCCGTTAAATCGCCTCGAAAATTCCGGCGGCTCCCATGCCGGTGCCGATGCACATCGTGACCAGGGCGTATTTGCCGCCGCGACGTTTCAACTCGTGCAGGGCGGTGGCCGTCAATTTGGCGCCGGTGCAGCCCAGGGGATGACCCAGGGCGATGGCGCCTCCGTTGGCGTTGATGCGTTCGTCCTGCGGATCCAGCCCGATGTTTTTCAGTACCGCCAGGCTCTGGGCTGCAAAGGCCTCGTTCAACTCGATGACGTTCATCTGCTCGAGGGTCAGGCCGGTCTGGGCCATGACCTTGGGTATCGCCTCGACCGGGCCGATGCCCATGATCTCCGGCTTCACGCCGGCTACGGCGTAGCCCACGAAACGGGCCAGAGGAGTAGCCCCGATCTCGGCGGCGATTTCAGGAGTACAGAGCAGGGCCGCGGCTGCGCCGTCGCTCATCTGACTGCTGTTGCCGGCCGTTACCGTACCGCCCTGCTTGAAGGCGGGCCGCAGTTTTCCCAGGGTCTGGACGGTGGTGTCGGCGCGGGGGCCTTCGTCCACCTTGAACTCCACTTCCTGGCTGGTCGGTCGCCCGTTCTTGGCCTTGGCGGGAAGCTGGGCCATGACCGAAACGATTTCGTCCGCGAAACGACCCTCTTTGATGGCCGCGACGGCTTTCATGTTGCTGTGGTATGCGAACTCGTCCTGGGCCTCGCGACTGATTTCATCCCGCTCGACCAGCTTCTCGGCGGTAATTCCCATGTTCGTCAGGGTTTGCGGATCTTCCGCCGCGACTCCCGGGTTGGGCAGATATCGCAACCCGCCCATCGGGATCATGGACATGCTCTCGACCCCGCCGGCGATGACGATGTCACTTTGTCCGGCGGCGATCTGCAGGGCTCCGTAGTTGATGGTTTCCAGACCCGAACAGCAGAAGCGATTGACGGTAATCCCGGGAACCGAAACGGGCAGTCCGGCCATCAACGCGATGTTGCGGCCCACGTTCATGCCCTGCTCGCCTTCCGGCATCGCACAACCCATGATCACATCACCCACTCGGGCAGGATCCATGTTCGGATGGGTATCCAGGATGGCTTTTACCACGGCCGCACCCAGATCATCGGGGCGAGTGTGACGCAACGTTCCTCTGAGAGCCTTCCCGGTGGCGGTCCTTCGGGCGGCGGCTACGACGACTTCTCTCATCTCATTCTCCTTCCACCTTCAGGTCCGTTAGTTACGCAGGGGTTTGCCTGTTTTCAGGATGTGTTCCATGCGTTCGAGGGTCTTGCGCTCGCCGAGCAGGCGCATGAAACCCTCCCGTTCATGATCGAGCATGTCCTTCTCCGTGACGGTAGTTCCGGGCGGCACCTTGCCGCCGGCGATGGTGTTGGCCAACTCCATCCCGATCTTCATGTCGTGGGCGGAGATGTAGCCACCTTCCTTCATGTTGTAGAGTACCGATTCGGCCAGCCCGATACCGGCTGTTCCCATCACCGGGATGGCCAGGTCATCACCGGGGGAGGCGTAGTTGCCTCGGGCCAGGGCCAAGGCCAGGTCTTTGGCATCGGCTGGCAGGTGGTCCCGGTTCATGGACCAGGAGTCGCCTGGCCGCAGGAAGCCGAGTTCCTTGGCCTCGGCGCAGCTCGTGGCCACCTTGGCCATGCCGATGGTCTCGAAGGTCCGGCGGAAGGCCGGTTGCAGGTCACGTTTGTCGGTCAGGAGATCCACGTTGCGCTGGTACAGGCGCAGACAGCCTCCGCCGGCGGGGATCACGCCCGCACCGAACTCGACCAAGCCGATGTAGGTCTCGGCGGCGCAGCGCACGGCGTTGGCGCCCATGGTCATTTCGCAACCGCCGCCCAGGGCCAAGCCAGCCGGAGCGGTCACGACCGGGACTCCGCAGTGCTCCAATCGACCGGTGGCGGTCTGGAAGGCGCGGATGATCAGGTTGATGTCATCCCAGTTGCCTTCCATGGCCTCCATCAGCAGCATCATGAGGTTGGCGCCGACGGAGAAGTTGTCCGCTCCGTTGGCCACGACCAACGCCTGCCAGTTGTTTTCGGCTTCGGTGCAGGCGGTCATCACCATGTTCAGGGTGTCTTGTCCGATGGCGTTCATCTTGGAATGGAATTCCAGTCCCAACACGCCGTCGCCCAAATCGATGAGGCTGGCGCCGGGGTTGCGGCGGACTTCCTTTTCCTGCGTGCGCAGGATGTCGAAGTCGAAGACACGCTGGTCGCCGGGGACTGAGGCAAAGACGCCCGGTTCCGCGGTGGGACTCATCCGGGCCCCATTTTCGATTTTGTAAATGGCTTCACCACCCGAATCGTACAAGGCGTCAACCCAGGTGGGCAGCGGCAGACCGTCTTCGCGCATTCGTTCCACTACCTTGCGGAAACCCAGGACATCCCAGACTTCGAAGGGACCCAGGTCCCAGTTGAATCCCCAGCACACGGCCAAGTCGATTTCTGCTGCCTGGTCGCAGATCTCGCCCAGGCGCATGGCGCTGTAGGAGAAGCTCGCAGCCATCATTTTCCAGATGGCCTGGCCGGCTTTGCCTTTGCCGAAGGCCAGGGTGCGGAGCCGTTCGGGCAGATCCTCGATGGATTTGGCGGCCGTGATCTCGGGCAGTTTGATCTTGCCCTTGTCGCGATATTCAAGAGTCTTCAGATCCAGGGTGAAGAATTTCTTCTCCGGTTTCTTCTCCATTTTATAGAAACCGGCGCCGCTCTTTCGGCCCAGCAATCCCTTGGCCACCATCTCGCCCATAAAGGCGGGCACTTTGAAGGTTTCGCGGGCCTCGTCGTCGGGAATCAGGGGATAGATGTTCTCGGCCACATGGACGAATGTGTCCAAGCCTACGAGGTCGGCCAGTTTGAAGGTAGCGGTCTTGGGTCGGCCGATCGCAGGGCCGGTCATCGCGTCCACTTCCTCGATCGTCAGATCCAGTTCGTTCATTACCTGGACGGTGGCCATCATCGCGTGCACGCCTACGCGGTTGGCGATGAAGTTGGGCGTGTCCTTGGCCAGGACGATGCCCTTGCCCAAGCGTTTGCAGGCGAAGTCGGCCACGAACTCGAACAGGGCGGGATCGGTGTCCGGGGCGGGAATCAATTCGAAAAGTTTCATGTAGCGCGGCGGGTTGAAAAAGTGCGTGCCCATGAACCGCGGCTTCAGGTCGTCGGGCAGTGTGGCGGACATCTCGCTCAGGGACAGTCCCGAAGTGTTGCTGGAGAAGATGGCGTCAGGCGCGATGTGGGGCGCGGCGTTGGCCAGGACGATCTTCTTGATCGCCATGTCTTCCTTGACCACTTCGATGACCCAGTCGGCCTCCTTGATCCGCGAAATGTCGTCCTCGAAGTTCCCTGTCTCGATCAGGCCCATCAAGTCGGCGCTGAACAGGGGGGAGGGGCGAGTCTTTTTCATGGCGGCCACGGCCTTGGCTGCGATAGCGCTCCGGGCCTTTGGATTATCGCCCGCATCCTTGGGCACGATGTCCAAAACTAAGGAGGGGATTCCAGCGTTGGCGAAGTGGGCCGCAATGGCGCTGCCCATAACTCCGGAGCCTAGAACCGCCACTTTCCTGATCTGCTTGCGCATTTCCCTTGCCTTTCATTGACCTGCCCGCCTTCTGACGAATTCCCGCCGAAGGGGACGGTATACCTGACTGAGCCTCGTTTTCCCAGCTGAATGCCTTAGACGGAAAATGAATGACCATTCAATATTCTACCTAGTATCGGCAAATCTGTCAACGACTTTAGTTCTGCTAATTTTGTGGACTTGTTTTAATTCTTTGAATTTGATATAATTGCGAGAAATGAGAGAGGTTTTCGGGAACTATTTCTTGTCTTCCCCAGAATCCAGTGCTTTAAGTTTCTGAATAAGGCTTCATTTTGATGGCTCGTAATGGCGATGGCAGTAAACGTGAGAGAATCCTGGACGCGGCGGTCGTGGAGATCGCCCGACGGGGTTATCACTCCACCACGGTGGCCATGATCGCCAAGCGGGCCGGGGTGGCCGACGGTACCATTTACCTGTACTTCAAGAACAAGGAACAGCTGCTGTTCAGCCTTTTCGACCGGGCCATGGGTCGGTTCATTTCGGAGGGGAAGGCGAGCTTGGAGCAGGCGGCTTCTGCCCGGGAAAAGCTTATTCGGATCGTGGAGTTGCATCTGACCCTGGTGGGGCAAGACCGGGATTTGGCCATTATCACTCAGGTCGAGTTGCGTCACAGTTTACACTTTATGGACCAGCTTTCGCGTACTTTGGTGGGGGAATACCTGGGGATTTTGGCCCAGGTTGTAATCCAGGGGCAGCAGGAGGGGGATTTTCGGTCCGACTTGGATCCCGTCTTTGCGGCCAAGTCAATTTTCGGGGTTTTGGATGAGATGGCGACGGACTGGATTTTATCGCATCGCAATACGAGGCTGGAGAGCAAGTCTGCCAGTGTTGTTGAGTTTTTGTTCGGGGGGTTGGGTTGTTGACAGTGGGGGAATTACAAACAGAGAAATTTCCTTGTCTCAATAAATGAGAAGAGTAGAATATATAGAGGCGTTCTTGGCGCCAATTGATTCCTTCCAACTTCATTTGAAATACTCCCAGGGAGATTTTCATGCGCCGAAAAATTCATCTGCCCCTGCTTGCTGCAACCCTGCTTTTTGCCCTGTTCATGATAGGCTGTGGTAGTGATGATGGTTCGGGACTCGTGACCCCTGATGTTACCGGAACGATCGTGATTGAGCCGACACCTGATTCATTGAACGCTCCCTGGGTACTTTTCGGGCCTGATAGCTATACCACAAGTGGCAATGGGGACGAGACCTTGCTGAAATTGAATCTCGGTGAATACACGCTGGTTTGGGGTCCGGTGTACGGCTGGACCAGGCCCTCGCATTCAACTCAAACGCTGGTCGACGACAGTACGGTGTCGTTCAGCGGCACGTACGTTGATTTTCCGGGACTAACGGGGGATTATGCTCTGATTCCACCTGCCTCAGTAACCCTGCCCATTACCTTCACCATGGGCGGTACGGCAGAAAGCAACGAGACCCCGCACGAGGTAACTCTGAATGGCCGTTTCGAAATGGCGGAAACAGAGATTACCAATGGTCAATATGTTGAAGCTTTGCAGTGGGCCTACAACCAGGGCCACGTTACTGCTACGGCCGAAAGTGTTCAGGACGCCCTGGATGGTTCAACTTCTGATTTGCTTTACCTGGGTAACAGTGGTTGCCAGATCAGCTTCAGCGATGGGACTTTCAGCACGCCCTACCCCGAGCGACCGGTTGTCGAGGTGTCCTGGTATGGGGCGGCGGCGTATTGTGACTGGCTGAGCCTGCAGGAAAGCCTTCCGCGGTCCTATGATCACAGCACCTGGAGTTGTAACAGCGACAATCCGTACGATGCGACAGGTTATCGTCTGCCTACAGAGGCGGAGTGGGAATTTGCCTGCCGGGCCGGTACGGCGACTCCCTTCAATACAGGGGATTGTCTGGATGCTGATACTGAGGCGAATTACAGGGGATTCAACCCCTACACCGACTGCCCGATGGGTCTCTATCTTGGCCGCACCGTCGATGTCGGCAGCTATCCGGCCAATGGTTGGGGGCTTTTCGAAATGCACGGGAATGTAGTGGAATGGTGCAATGATTGGTTTGCAGACTATAGCGGAGACGAGACGGACCCCGTGAGTGCCGGATCGGGGGATGCCCGGGTATTTCGTGGCGGCAGCTGGTACTACTTTGCGAACCACTGCCGTTCGGCCTACCGATTCGGCAGCAGCCCATCCTATTCGAGTGACGTCAGCGGCTTCCGGCCGGTGAGGTCGACCAGCTGATGCCCCTTAGAATCGCAGCCTTCCCACTTGTCATCCTAAAGGGCGGTTGAGTGCCGAACTTATACAGAACCCTCAAAAATGAGCAGTCAAACAGAGAAATTTTCTTGTCAATAAAAGTGCCGAGGGGTACTCTAAGAAGAGTGGTCCTTGGCACCTAATCCTAGTTTCGCCGATTTCATTTGCAAAAATAACTCCCCAGGGGGATTTCCCATGCATCGAAAAGCTCACCTAGTCCTTCTTGCCGCCGTAATGGTCGTTGCCCTGTTCATGGTCGGCTGTGGAGAAGACGATGACGTGGTAGGCCCCTCAGCAAAGGGTACCGTTATCGTATCCTGCACCCCTGATAATCGGGCAATTCCATGGATCTTAACCTATCCTGGGGGTTTGAATTCGGTCGGGGTATCGGACGCTGTTTTTGACGCGGTGGAAGTAGGCGAATACACCATTACGTGGGGTGAAATTGAAGGTCTGATCCAGCCCAGCCCGGATCATTCGACCCAAAACCTGGCTGTGGGTGAAACCATAACATTTAGTGGAAGCTATGGCGAAAAGGGCTCCATAGTCATCGACGTCACCCCCGACAATCTAGATGCGCCATGGCTTTTGGAGGGTCCCGATGATTACAGCCTGAATGGCACCGAAGACCTCACACTGACTGATATGGCCCTGGGTGACTACACTCTGACCTGGGAAGCTGTAGCTGGTTATATTTTGCCCAGCACGAACCCGGAAACGGCGACAATGGACGAGGGTAGTTTCGTGACTTTCAGCGGCACCTACGTTGACGATACCGGCCTGGGAACAATCGAGATCTATCAAACCCCTGATGGTTTGAAGGATACGGGCTGGTCGCTCACTGGCCCGCAAGACGAGACCGGTTCCGGGTACATGAAATTTAATGAAATGCCAGTCGGGCAATACTCGCTGACTTGGTTGGATGTGGACGGTTTTATAGCTCCGGTCAGTCTGCCGCAGGCCCTGGTGACCGGTGGTACGGTGGTTTTCAACGGCACGTACGGTAAAGATCAGGCCTACGTTCAGATACCTCCGGCTTCGGTGTCGATCCCCGTCACTTTTACCATGGGCAGCACGTTCGACCTGGAAAGCGATGAGACGAAGCACGAAGTAACCCTGAACGGCCGTTTCGATATGGCCGCAACGGAAGTAACCAACGGCCAGTACGTTGAGGCCTTGCAGTGGGCTTACGATGAAGGCCACGTCACGGTTACCGATGCCAGCGTTCTTGACGTCCTTGATGGGTCAACCGCCGAGTTGCTCGACCTTGAAAGCGATCATTGCCAGATCAACTTCAGCGAGGGTGTTTTCAGCGCTTCGTATCCTAATCGCCCGGTTGTGGAAGTGTCTTGGTATGGGGCTGTTGCGTTTTGTGACTGGCAGAGTATGCAGGATGGACTGGACCGGGCCTATGATCACAGCACCTGGAGCTGCAACAGTGACAATCCCTACGATGCGGCAGGCTACCGTTTGCCGACGGAAGCGGAGTGGGAATTTGCCTGCAGGGCCGGCACGACCACGCGCTTCAACACTGGAAATTGTTTGAATGCCGAGACCGAGGCGAACTTCAATGGAGGGGTCCCCTGGGGTTTCCCCCTCTCCGGTTGCGGGACGGGCCCATATCTTGTCCGCAGTTCCGATGTAGGTGGTTATTCGACCAATGACTGGGGACTACTTGACATCCATGGCAATGTTTTTGAATGGTGCAATGACCGATACGGAATCTATGGCGGGGACGAGGATGACCCGGTAGGCGCAGGATCTGGTGATAGCCGAGTGCTTCGTGGCGGCTCCTGGATCAGCATCGCGGACAGTTGTCGCTCGGCCGCCCGGTACAACTACAACCCGGACTACACGGACTACGCCTTCGGTTTCCGGTCAGTGAGGTCGATCCCCTGATGCAGCGCAGCTCCGACTCTAATTGGATGTTGCAAATCTCCTGCTCTGCCATTGAACTGGCCCAAATTTTTATTGGGGACCATCAAGAACGAGCAGGCAAATCGAGAAATTTTCTTGTGAATAAAAGTGCTGAGGGGTACTCTAAGAAGAGTGATCTTTGGCGCAAAATCTGGCTCTCGCCACTTGGCATTCGCGATAAACAACTCCCCAGGGGGAATTTCCAATGCTCCGAAAAATTCACCTAGTCCTACTTGCTGCCGCAATGGTCTTTGCCCTGTTCATGATCGGCTGTGGTGATGAAGACTCGGTAACCCCAACACAATCCGGCACCCTCGTCGTTGCATGCACCCCGGAAAGCCAAGCGATTCCCTGGATCCTTGACTTTCCTGGTGGTTTGAGCGCCGTAGGAAACTCGGATTCTACTTTTTCAGAATTGGAAACAGGCCAATACACGATTTCCTGGGGTGCTGTTGAGGGTTGGAGCAAGGTCGGTCCGGTTTATTCCACACAATCCTTGACCACGGGTTCCACGATCACTTTCAGCTGTAACTATACCCAAAACGGCTCGGTGACGATTGATCCCACCCCGGAAGATTTTGATGCGCCATGGAATTTGTCCGGTCCCAATGGATACACACAGGACGGCACCGGAGCCACCACCCTGACCGATATGATGACCGGTGACTACAGTCTGACCTGGGAAACTGTTGTTGGATTTATTGCGCCCAGCCCGGCGACGGGGACATTGGACGAGGATGGTTCCGTGACTTTCAGCGGCACATATGTTGACGATACCGGCCTGGGAACGATCGAGATCTACCAAAGTCCCGATGGTTTTGCGGGCACTGTCTGGGTGCTCCAAGGTCCGCAAGAGGAAAGCGGCGTCGGCAACCTGACCCTGACTGATATGCCCGTGGGGGAATACTCTGTAATTTGGCGTGAAGTGGAAGGCTTTATCTCTCCGGCCAGCCCTCCTCTGGTACTGGTTTCGGGTGAGACGATTGTTTTCAACGGCCTGTACGGTAAAGATCAGACATACGTTCAGGTACCCCCGGCTTCAGTTTCGATTCCAGCCACTTTTACCATGGGCAGCACGCTCGAAACCGAAATCGACGAGACGGAGCATGAAGTAACCCTGACCGGCCGTTTCGACATGGCTGCAACGGAAGTAACCAACGGCCAGTACGTTGCGGCTTTGCAGTGGGCTTACGACGAAGGCCACGTCACGGTATCCGACGCCAACGTTCTTGACGCCCTTGATGGATCAACCGCCGAGTTGCTCGATCTGGAAAGCAGTCATTGCCAGATCAACTTCAGCGATGGTGTTTTCAGCACCTCGTATCCTGACCGCCCGGTCGTGGAAGTGTCCTGGTATGGGGCTGTTGCGTTTTGTGACTGGCGGAGTCTGCAGGAAGGTCTTGAGCGGGCCTATGATCACAACACCTGGAGTTGCAACAGCGACAATCCATACGATGCGACAGGTTACCGCTTGCCGACGGAAGCAGAGTGGGAGTTTGCCAGCAGGGCTGGTACAACCACGCACTTCAGCACTGGGGATTGTCTGGAGTCTGGAATCGAAGCGAATTTCTATGGTTCCGCCGCCTACCTCGGTTGCTCAAGGGGTTCCTTTATCAGCCGTACCGCCGATGCCGGCAGCTATTTGGCCAGTAATTGGGGGCTTCTTGATATGTATGGCAATGTTTTTGAGTGGTGCAATGACTGGTACGGAGTCTATGGCGGGGACGAGGATGACCCGGAGGGTGTTGCTTCTGGTGACAGCCGAGTGCTTCGGGGCGGTTACTGGAGCAGCAACGGTAGTCGCTGCCGGTCCGCTGCCAGGTCCAGCTCTTTCCCGTACGAAATGAATGACTATTACGGTTTCCGGACTGTTAAGTCGTTCAACTAATTATACCCCATGGGTTCAGGGTGTGGCCCATGGTGATGAATTTGTATATTGCAGAACGAGAAGAGGGCAAAGCCTCCTATTCAAATGTTGAATAGGCCGTGCACCAGGTGGGAAGCAATCCATCTCCAAATATTCATGGTTTTTACTACATAACATCTTGTCAGCAAGAAAAATAACTACAACCTGTCAATTTTTTAACTTTTCTTTTGCAGAGTTTGACTTTGCATTGCGGGTGAACAACTTTAAACTCACAACTCTGAAATTTAGGTTCGAGCCATCATCCTGCTGTCCTGCAGTGAGGTATTTCCATGGACCTTGGCACCGACAACTTTTCCTCGTCTTCCTCCAACTCGCTCCTGGGTGACTTCCCCAAGTCCAACCTGGTTCGGTGGGAAGAAGAAGTGAAGCGCCTGCTCAAGGGGGCCGATTTTGCCAAAACAATGGTCACCGAAACCCTGGAGGGAATTCGGGTCAGATCGTTGTACACGGCGGCCGATACCGGCGATTTTTCCTGGCTGGACAGTCTGCCCGGACAGGCCCCGTTTGTCAGGGGGACAAAGGGTGGGGGGTACCTGGATTCGCCCTGGCTTATCGCCCAGGAATTGCTCCTTCCTTCCTGCGGGGAATTCAATGAGGCCATAGTCAAGGATCTGGGTCGGGGCCAGTCGGCCGTGAACCTGGTTCTGGATAGGGCGGGCCGTGCTGGTTTGGATCCCGACCAGGCTGCCATAGGTGAAGTCGGTGTTGGCGGCACATCCGTGGTTTGTTTAGCCGACCTGGAAGAGGCTCTCTCGGGCGTGGATCTTACCGGAGTTCCCCTGTTGACCCAAAGCGGCTCGGCCGCCCTGGGATTCGCCGCCCTGACGCTGGCTTTTCTTGGAAAAAATTCTATTTCCCCCGAGTTGTTGAAGGGTTGTCTGGGATTCGATCCGGCCTGCGAGTTGGTTCGGCGGGGTTCTTTGTCACTTTCTCGGCAACAAGCCTACTCTGAGCTGGCGATCTTGACCCGGTGGGCCATTCAGCACGCTCCCGGGCTGAAGACCTTGCCCGTTTTCGAGGATCCCTACCACGAAGGCGGCGCCGATTCGGCCCTGGGCCTGGGATTGACCCTGGCTGCGGCCGTTCAGCAGTTGCGGGGTGCCCAGGAGAACGGTATCGAACCTGCGGATGCTGCCGCCCATCTGCAGTTTCATCTTTCCTTGGGGTCCGATTTTTTTACGGAGATCGCCAAGGTGCGCTCCTTGCGTTTGTTGTGGCATGAGGTCCTGACCGGGATCGGCTGCCCCGAAATAACGGCGGCCGCGACCATTCACGCGCGAACCAGTCGTCTGACCCAGACGGTTCTTGACCCGCACGTCAACCTGTTGCGTGTCACGACCCAGGCCATGTCCGCTGTTCTGGGCGGAGTAGACAGCCTGCACGTCGGTCCCTTCGACGAAGTGAACGATATTCCTGATGATTTCAGCCGCCGCATCGCCCGCAATGTGCAACTTGTGTTGGCAGAGGAGTGCCACTTTGAGCAAGTGGCTGATCCTGCCGGAGGCTCCTATTACGTGGAAAGTCTGACCGACGAACTGTCACAGGCCGCCTGGACGGTTTTCCAGGAAATAGAAACGGCCGGCGGACTTATCGCAGCGTTGGGATCGGGACTTGTTCAGGAAAAGGTGACCGGTGCGGCAGAAAAACGGGCCGGGAAGTTGGCCGTTCGAAAGATGGTCCAGGTAGGTACGAACCAATATGCCAATACGATGGAAACGGAACGTGAGGTCCGCAAACCTGATCCTGCCGAATTATTGGAACAAGGTGTTGCCCGGATGGCCCGGACCCAGTCGGCCGGCAACTCTGGTTCGGTTGAGGAAAATTTCCAACGGCTGAAAGCAATCAGAGAAAAAGATCCGGACCAGGTCCTGCCTATACTGGCCGAGGCCGCCAAACACGGAGCCACCTTGGGCGCAATGATGCACACGATGGGCCATGAACCGGGAAGCGGTCCGACCGTGCAGGCAATTCCCCTGCGGCGCGACGCCCAACCCTTCGAGGATTTGCGCCGGAGAGTCCAGGATCTCGGTTTGAAAAGCCCCAGTGCCGGCCGTGTGTTGTGCGCCTGTCTGGGTGACTTCGCCCGGTACATGCCCCGCTTGGATTTCACCCGTCGATTCTTCGCCGTGGGCGGCTTCCATGTCCTGGCGGATGGATTTTTCCAGGATGCTGAAGCCGTGGCCCTGGCCGCAAAGGCGTCCGATGCAAGGACGGTCGTCATCGTCGGATTGGACGACACTTATTCCCAGCAGGCCGTTCCGGCCGTCGAGGGACTCAAGGCTCTCGATCCACCCCCCTTGGTCTATCTGGCCGGCCGCCCGGACGGATTGACCGGGCCTTTGGAAAAGGCAGGGGTCAAAGAATTCATCCACGCCCGCAGCCATGTGCTGGAGGTTCTGAACCGGCTGGTGGATTCACTAGAGGAAGGGGAGGTGCGATCATGACCACGATTCCCAACTTCGGAAAGATTCCTTTCAGCGGGCAGAAAACTCGGCAGGATGAGTCATCCTCCCACACCGGGCAAGCCCCTTTGGACAGGGTCTGGCAAACGAACGAGCAGCTTCCGGTGAAATCCTTGTACACCGGGGCGGATACCGAAAACCTCGAGCACGTGGGCCACCTGCCCGGGCTACCACCGTTCCTGCGCGGACCTTACGCGACGATGTACGTCACCCGACCCTGGACCGTGCGGCAATACGCCGGTTTTTCCACGGCCGAGGAAAGCAATGCCTTCTACCGGCGCAACCTGGCCGCCGGCCAGCGGGGACTGTCCGTGGCCTTCGATCTGGCAACCCATCGGGGCTACGACAGCGATCACCCTCGCGTAGTCGGGGACGTGGGAAAGGCCGGTGTGGCCATCGATTCGGTCGAAGACATGAAAGTGCTCTTCGCTGAAATACCCCTGGACCGGATGAGCGTGTCGATGACGATGAACGGCGCGGTGTTGCCGATCATGGCTTTCTACATCGTGGCCGCCCAGGAACAGGGGGTAGGACTCGAACAATTGGCCGGGACCATCCAGAACGATATCCTCAAGGAATACATGGTTCGCAACACATACATTTATCCTCCCGAGTTCAGCATGAACATCATCGCGGACATCTTCGCCTACTCGGCGCAGAATATGCCGAAATTCAACAGTATCTCGATCAGCGGTTACCACATGCAGGAGGCCGGGGCGACCGCGGATCTGGAGTTGGCCTACACCCTGGCCGACGGTTTGGAATATGTGCGAACCGGATTGAAGGCCGGCTTGAAAATCGATGAGTTCGCCCCGCGACTCAGCTTTTTCTGGGCCGAGGGTATGAACTACTTCATGGAAATGGCCAAGTTGAGGGCGGGCCGACTGCTGTGGGCCAAAATCATCAAGCAGTTCGATCCGCAGAATCCCAAATCGATGGCCCTGCGCACGCACTCGCAAACCTCGGGCTGGTCGCTGGCCGAACAGGACCCCTTCAACAACGTGGCGCGCACCTGCATCGAAGGCATGTCGGCCGCTTTGGGAGGCACACAGTCGTTGCATACCAACGCCCTGGACGAGGCTATTGCCCTGCCGACTGATTTCTCGGCCCGCATTGCGCGGAACACCCAACTCTTCCTGCAGGATGAGACCGGTATTTGCAGGACGGTCGACCCCTGGGGAGGTTCCTGGTATCTTGAGTCCCTTACCGACGGGTTGATGCGTAGGGCCTGGGAGCATATCGAGGAAGTCGAATCGCACGGGGGCATGGCTGCGGCCATCAACGCCGGTCTGCCCAAACTGCGTATCGAGGAGGCTTCGGCCCGCAGACAGGCGCATATTGATTCGGGCGAGGAGATCCTCGTCGGGGTGAATAAATACCGGTTGCAAAAGGAGGATCCGATCGAGATCCTCGAGGTGGACAACACCGAGGTCCGGCGGCAACAAGTGGCCCGGTTGTCTGAGTTACGCGCCGAACGGGACACGGCAGCGGTGACAAAGGCGTTGGCGGCCCTGACCGATTGCGCTCGATCCGGAAAAGACAACCTGCTGGGCCTGGCCGTCGAGGCAGCTCGGCATCGGGCCACCTTGGGCGAGATATCCGACGCCCTGGAAGAGGTCGGCGGTCGTCATCAGGCCGAGATTCGCACTATCAGCGGAGTCTATTCCGCCGAGTTCGGAAAGGATGCAGAGATCGACAAGGTTGGAGAATTGATTCGCAGCTTTGAGGAACACGAGGGCCGTCGTCCCCGCATTCTGGTAGCCAAGATGGGCCAGGACGGGCATGACCGCGGCGCCAAGGTGGTGGCCACCGCGTTTGCCGACCTGGGTTTCGACGTGGACGTGGGACCGTTGTTCCAGACACCGGAAGAGACCGCCCGCCAGGCCGTGGAAAACGATGTCCACATCGTGGGCATGAGCAGCCTCGCTGCCGGACACAAAACCCTACTGCCAGCTCTGGTGGCGGAGTTGAAACAATTGGGCCGCGAAGACATCCTGATCATTTGCGGAGGGGTGATCCCCGCCCAGGATTATGAATTTCTGAGGGAGCAGGGAGCGGCGGCCATCTTCGGTCCCGGCACGGTAATCCCCGTGGCGGCGGAAAAACTGCTGGTCGAATTGAATCGCCGATTGGGGTATTAACCTCGTTATTGGCGGGTATCCATACGTCGAGTATTTATTGCGTAATCCGGGTTGAGTGTCCGGTGAAACAGCCGATACCTGGTTGAAGTGAACCATTTTATCGATCAATGCAGGGATACTTCGATGCTCAAGGGTGATCTCACCAAATTCTCACCGGGTGATCTACTCTCCTTTCTGAGCCACCTGAACCAGGAAGGCGTCTTGACCGTTGGTCGAAATGGTCAGGGTTTGAGCATCAGCTTCCAGAACGGATTTCTGGTTGGAGCCGATTCCGAGCAGGCGGACGGTAAGATTTTGGGTGCCCTTCATCATGATGGGCTGATCTCTCCTGAACAGTTCTTCTCACTCGATCAGGCCCGCCTGGAAACGGGACTTCCCCTGCGGCAGATTCTCGAAGATTCCGCATCCATTGATTTGGCAGAGGCCGGGCCCATTTTCGAAGCCGGGATTCATGAAGTTCTTTTCCAGCTCTTCACTTGGGAGACGGGGGATTTCCAGTTCAACGAGATCCCGGTTGATCCCACGTCCGGGGGGCAGGTGTACGATTGTACGGGGCTATCGCTGGAGGCCGCACGGCAAGTGGATGAGTACCGGGAATTTCTCCGGAATATTGCTTCCGAGGATCTGTCCCTGGTTTTGACCGATTCAGGGCGACAGGGATCCGAGTGTTCCATTGAAGTTCGCCACATACTGGATTCCGCCAACGGTGAAAAATCGGTCCGGCAAGTGATGGTGGACAGCCCCTTCAACAGTTTCAAGGCCATGACGGCCGTTCAGGAAGCTTTGAGCCAATCCTGGATCGAGTTGCGTACCGGCGGTGCCCCCGTGTCTGTACCCAGGGTCGAGTCGGCGGCGGAACTGACTCCGGAAGGAAAATTGTTCCTCTCCTACAAGAGATCACTGATGAAGATTCTGGGAGCGCAGGACAAGCGAGAGAGGGACTGGGAGTTACTAAGCTACTGCAAGGACCACTTCGACTATTTCCTGTTGATAGCCTTCAAGCAGGAAAAGGTTGTGCGTTGCCGGCGTTTCCAACTGGATGCGGAGGGGAAACGCCTGGGAACGGAGCTTCCCAACCCCGTAGGCGGGTTCGAGAGTGATCCAACCTTCCGCTTTGTTTGTGAATCCAAATCTCCCTTCTTCGGCAAGGCTTTCGCCTCGCCGTTGTTGAAGGGATTCGGGGAACCGGATTCGGCTGTTGAATGCGCCATCATTCCCATGGGAGGCAAGGACGGTGAAAGCTTCCTGCTCTTTGTTTCCACGGACCAGGAAGAGACAGTTCCCGGACCACTGCATTATCTGGAATTGATCTCCTGGCAGATCCATCCCCCCCGCAAAGACGAGAAAGTGCCGGCGCGTGTGGAAAGCGAAGCCGAAGGGGATGGGGCGGCTTCCGAGCCGGCAGATAAAACTGCTGTGCCGGATCAGACTCCGACCGCCGAAGCGCTGGTGGCGGGCGTGAAGGAATTACCTCCGATGCCGCACGTGATCTCCCGGGTGTTGGAACTGCTGGCCGATGTCAACAGTCAGGCGTCGGATATGGTTGAGGTGCTGTCCCGGGATCCCGTCCTGGTGGCCCGTTTGATACGGGTCAGCAATTCCGTCCTGTACGGTCGTGGCCAGGAGACGACCTCTCTGGGACAGGCGGTGGTTCGTCTGGGTGGCAAGACGTTGCGCAGTCTGGTAATGGCCGCGTCGATGAAAACACTCTTTCCGATGGACCAGACCAATGTCGGCATCTGGGGACAGTCCCTCTGGCAGCATTCCATCGAGTGTGGATTGGCAGCTCGTCGAGTAGCCCAGTTGGCGGGGTATTCCGACCCCGAAGAGGCTTTCGTCGCCGGGGTACTTCATGACATCGGCAAGGTTGTCATTCTGCTCAACAAGCCCGACGAATTCCGCCTCATCCTGAAGAGGCAGGCCCTGGAAAAGGAGAGTTTTGGCAGTGCCGAGCGGGCCATCCTGGGGTTTGACCACACCGATGTGGGCGAGTTGTTGTTGAACAAATGGCAGATGCCGGGGAATCTCAGGGCTTGTGTGAAACACCACCATGATCCTGCCGGAGCCGACAGTGATACCCAGCTGGCGAATATCGTTGCGGCCGCCAATTACCTGGCGCACGCGTACGGATCACAGCCCGATCCGGTCCTGGCCGGAAACGTCGGCGATTTTGAAACGATATGTGGTGAATTGAACGTGGCATCTGATCGAGTCCAGACTCTCTTGGAAGAGATCGGTTCCTACCTAGAAAACAGTGGCCTTTTGGATTGACCTTCAGGATCTGCAAAATTTTTGAGCGTGAATACTGGCCCGGGAACGCCTATTATCGCAAAGGTATCCGTTCCGTTTTGCCTGGGAACCAATGAGGACTCTCCATGAGCCAGGATGAGAAACCAAACAAACCTTCAGCTCTACACGTGCGCAAGGGTGTTGACGGGGGACACGACGGTTTGTCCGGGAAGCGGTTGGTTCCTTCCGATCCGGATAACTCCTCAGGAGAAAGCGGCAAAACCATCGCCCGTCGCCGACCCTTGACTGCCTCCGAATTGATCGAGGGGATCCTGGCCGGTGATCGCGTGCTGCTGGCCCGGGCCATTACGTTGATCGAGTCGGGCTCACCGGAGCATCAGGATTTGGCCCAGGAAATCCTGACCGAGGTTCTACCCCGGCGGGTGAAATCGGTCAGGGTGGGCATTACCGGAGTGCCTGGTGCCGGCAAGAGCACATTCATCGAGGCCTTGGGCACGGGCCTTACTGCAAAGGGCCACAAGGTGGCGGTCACGGCCGTCGATCCTTCCAGTACTCTGACGGGCGGCAGCATTCTGGGCGACAAGACCCGTATGGAGAAACTGGCAGCCGACCCCAACGCCTTTATTCGGCCCTCGCCCTCCGGCGGTACCCTGGGCGGGGTGGCCCGCAAGACCCGCGAAACGATCCTGCTCTTCGAAGCAGCCGGTTATGATGTGATCCTGGTTGAAACCGTCGGTGTGGGACAGAGCGAAGTCCTTGTCCGTTCGATGGTGGATTTCTTCCTTGTTATGCTGCTGGCCGGAGCGGGCGATGAGTTGCAGGGCATCAAGAAGGGCGTGGTCGAGATCGCCGATGCTGTTCTGGTGAACAAGGCCGATGGGGCCGGTACCCTGGCTGCCCAGCAAGCGCGGGCCGAGCTGGAACGAGTGCTTCACTATCTGCGGCCCGCTACTGACGGCTGGCGTACCCATGCCTTCCATTCCTCGGCTCGGACCGGTGAAGGTGTTATGGATATGTGGTCCGTGGTTGAGCGCTATGTGGAGATCACGCGCCAATCCGGGAAGTTCGATCACCGCCGAATGGACCAGGAACGCCAGTGGATGCGCGACCTGGTGAAAACCGGTTTGGAGGATCTCTACAAATCCCATCCGGCGGTTCGTAGTCAACTTGCCGTTCTGGAGGAAAAGGTTGCCCGGGGAGACTTGCCGGCAACTACCGCCGCCAAGCTTCTGCTCGAGGCCTTCCTCAGGCAAAGCAACCAAACCTAATTATTGCCCGTTTCTCCCTGCGCGTTTTCAACCATCACCTGTATTCCCAGCAAAAGGCCGAAAGCACAAACGATGGCCGCCCCGGTGGGTAGATCCAGGATGTAACTGGCGGCCGAGCCGGCCAACACCGCCACGATTCCGATGGCCAAGGTGTAGATCATCTGCTTGCCGAGACCCTCGAACAACCGGATACCCATTACCGTTGGTACGACCAGCAGGGTGAACACCATAAGCACGCCGGCGATCTGTACGCTGAAGGTTACCACCGTGCCCAGGATCATGTAGAAAACAACATCCCAGAGCCGGACGGCCAGGCCGTCTTTTTGGGCGCCTTCTGGATCGGTGGAAATGCGGCGCAAGGGACCACGCCACAGCCAGAGCAGAACTCCCAGGGCACTGTACAAAATGGTTGTTTTCCAGAAAGTCGCCCAGGAAACCCACAACAAGGATCCGACCAGCAGGTGATTGATCACCTCGCCACCGTGCGACACCTGGGTCAGCACGAGGATCATGGCGGCACTGAAAACAACGTAAATTACCCCGATGTAGGCCTCCTGCGGCACTCGCTGGTTCCGGGTCCGTGTCGTGGAGATGAGTAAGGCTCCCAGAAATGTACTGCCCAACGCGATAATGTAGGTCATGCCCGAGCCTGGTTCGTTTCCCAGCAACAGGGAAACGGCTACTCCGAAGGCCGCCACCTGGGCCAATGCGATATCCACGAAAATCACGCCGCGTTTGACGACGTGGAACCCGAGATGGGAGTGCATGGCCACCAGTACGATGGCCATCACCACGGGCAGAATCATCATTTCGATAAATCCACTCAATGATCTACTCCTTCACGGGTACGGTTTCAATTCGGGCGGCAGCTTCGGCTACCCGGCTGCACAGGCGGTCGATAAAGTCGAAGTAGTTTTCGGTTCCCTTCTGGGCTCCGCTGTAACCAGGCAGGACAGCCAGGGCAGTGCCGATCCGTTCGGCGACTTCCTCGGCCACCTCCTGATGGTCCCACTGGGCGGCGATTATCATGACGTCTTCGAGATCGCGGCCCTTGTCGATGATCGATTGCACATGACGGGGCGAGGGAGTGATCCCCGGACGATTCTCTATCTCGCCCACGACCTTCAATTCCTGCCAGTGGGTGAAATAATTCCAGTGGGAATGATAGAGGATAATGGATTTGGTCCTGGCTTCAGCCAGTTGATCATGCCAGAAAGGCTGTTTGGCTGAAACCGCATCAGCGAACGCCTGGGCTCTTGCAGTGTAGGCGGCTTTGTTTTTCGAGTCCAATTGACCCATGCGGTTGGCCATGCCCCGGGCTATGAGAACGGCATTTCCAGGATCCAGCGTGTAGTGGGGATTGCCCAGGGCGTGAATGTCGCCCATGCCTCGATCAACATTTCCGCCGGGGACATCCAGGATGTGCTCCAGGGAGTTGGAACAGTCCAGATCGCCCGGGGCGCCGGGTTTGATGCGGGGGTTGCGGGCCTTGTCCAACAGCAGGGGAAGCCAGCCGATTTCCAACTCCAGGCCGTTGTAGCAGAGCAGGTCGGCATTCGCCAGCTTTCGGGCCAGGGAAGGTTTGGCGGGCAGGAAGTGTGGATCTCGGGGACCGGGGCACAAGGCCGTCACGTGGACATCCTCGCCGCCGACAGCTTCGGCGATGCGGGCCAGATCCGAAATAGTGGTCACGACTTTCAGCTCGGCCAGGGATTGGCCGGCAGTGGCCAGCACCATCACGGCCGCAACTATCATTGTTTTGGTAAAATTCATGGTCTTCTCCTAGTACCGATGGGCGGGGTGGGACCCGATGGTGAAATTCCATTGCAGGGAGAAGCGCAAGTCGTCGTAGGACGAGTCATGACTCTCCTGGTAAGTGATCTCGGCCCGGATGGCGCTGAACTCGCTGGGTACGAAGGCCACGTTGATCTTGGCTTCGTTCCATCCTTGCAGGGTCTCCAGATTATTCTCGTAGACGCTTTTGTCACGAGTGAGTCCACCGCCAAGGCCCAACCACCAGGTCCGGCCGAAACGATATTGGAAGTGGGAGTAGGCGCCGAAAGGATTGCCGGTCGCGTTACAGTCGGGTTCCGGTATGACGATCTCGCTGGACCACGTCACCGCCGGTCCCTGGGACAAGGATCCGGATGACCATTTGTAGGTGATGTCGGCGCCGAAGATGTTCCTCTTGTTGTTCCCGGTCAGGTGGCTGTCCGCATCCGGTCCGCTGACAAGGGAGCCGCCCAGCTCCAGGGTTCCGTCCAGGGACAGATCCCACATGTTGGTCAGCCGGGTTCCGAATGCCAGGTCGCGGTCGTCGGCTGCGAACACGCTTGCCTGGCCGTCGGTTCCGTAAACCACCAGCTCGCTGTACCAGGGCAGGGGCAGGGCCGTGTCCACGGAAACGCCGACATCGATCATGCCGGGGACGAATTCATCAATGGCCAGAGGGGCGTCGATGAAGGCAAATTGATGGGGATGCAGAATGGCGTGCTTGCCGAAGGGCAGGAAGAACTTACCAAGGGTAAGCCCCCATCCCGCCGGCATACTCCGGCTGCGCAGGGCTGCGGTTTCAATCAATGTGTCATAGGTGTCGCCGTCTTCCTCCTGGGCCCAAACCACGATCAGATCCGCGGTCCAGAAAGGGTCGACCACCGAGGTCAACTGGATTTCCGCTTCCTGAAGGAAAATGCCGTTGGCTCCAGGATCCTGGTTGTCTCTCGAGACCTGGCCGAGGAAAAGCCCGTTGGCGCTGATGGACGGATTCATAAGGCGAGATACCCCGGTGGATGTACTGGATGTCTGGGCGGCCGCAGACACGGCAAACAGTACGAGGGCGACCATGACTACCAAGGGCAGTCGTCTATAGTTATTGGACATTTGAGAATCTCCTGGTTCAAGGGAACACTCGGCAGAGTCTGTGCTCTACCCTGTCGATGAGGTACGGATCATTTCAACTGAACGCAGGAGGAGCCCGGGTTGCAGGCAGGAGGCGAGGTTGGGAAGAAGAGTTGTCTTCTCTCAGGAGCTGAAGGATTGCCACCACTTGCTGGTGCACGCAAGGGGGTTCAAAAGCGGATTCGGCCTCGGTCAAACAGTGGAACTTGGCCTCGTGGTTGAAATCCAGGGAAAATGTACCGCGGTGACTCTGAAAGTGACGGGCATGATCGATAATATGGGCATATTCCCGCAGTCCCATGCTGCTGATCAGTAGCACGGCCAAAGTGAACATGCTCACCGAGGTCATTCGTGGGCGGTTTGTGGTAATCCTCTCCATGGGTGAAGAATAGCCTCTGCAGGGGGTGGTAAAAAGAAAAAAGCTCCTCCCGGGATTATTGTATCCTCAAAATCCGCGGGAGAAGCCTTTCCCTGAATAATGTGGATACACCACGCTAAACAACCTCTGGTCCGGTTGGGTAACTCGTACTAGATTTTGGACAGAAGCACGAACCCGGAACCACGGCGAGGAATCCACCATGAACCAGAATATTCAGGAACCCATTTTTTTGCATGACACGCAAACCGGCGGCAAGGTCGAGTTGCGGACTATCGAATCGGGTAAGGTGGGAATCTACTGTTGTGGTCCGACCGTTTACGGCCTGACCCATCTGGGCAACACGCGGGCGGCGGTGGTTCCGGATGTGATCGTGCGCTTCCTGCGCCACCAGGGCTATGAGGTCAAGTACGTCCGCAATCTGACCGACATCGACGATAAAATTATCACCCTGGGCCGGGAGGAAGGAATCGAGTCGGCTGCGGTGGCCGAGAAGTTCATCAATGCCTATCACGAGGATCTGGCCGGTTTGAACATGGTCCAGCCCGACGTCGAACCTCGGGTAAGCGAGCATATTCCTCATATTTTGGAACTGGTCGGCACACTGATCGACAAGGGGCTGGCCTACGAGGTGGACGGCGACGTCTACTACCGGGTGCGCCGTTTCAAAACCTATGGCAAGTTGAGCCACCGCTCGCTGGACGAGATGCTGGAGGGCGCGGGCAGCCGTATCGAGGTGGATGAGCGCAAGGAGAGCCCGCTGGATTTCGCCCTCTGGAAGTCGGTCAAGCCCGGGGAACCTTCCTGGGAGAGTCCCTGGGGACCCGGTCGACCCGGCTGGCATATTGAATGTTCGGCCATGAGCTCGACCCACCTGGGCGACAGTTTCGACATCCACTGCGGTGGGCGGGACCTGATTTTTCCCCACCACGAAAATGAGATTGCCCAAAGCCAAGGTGCTCACGGGGTGGATTCCTTCGCTCGCTTCTGGGTTCACAACGGTTTTATCAACTTCGATGGCGAGAAGATGTCCAAGAGTTTGGGGAATTTCTTCACCACCCGGCAGATCACCGCGTTGTACGATACCGAAACTGTTCGTTACTTCCTTTTGACGGTGCATTACCGAAGTGGACTCAACTTCGAATTGGAAGTGACCTGCCCTGCCTGCGGCGGCCTGTTGAACAAGACGGAACAGGATTCGGGATTATGTCCGTCCTGTGGAAACCAGGCTACGGTCGAGGAGTTGAAGGGGCGGGTGCGGTTCCCGGGCCTGGAAGAGGCCGACGACCGCCTGGCCTACATTTATTCGACGTTGGCCAAAGCGCGGACCTTCCTGTCAACGGCCAAGCGGCCGGGCAACGAGGATCCGGTTCTGGATTCGGTGGCCGAAATGGTATCGGGCTTTGTGGCCCACCTGCGTAACGATTTCAATACCGGCGGGGCCCTGGGTGTGCTGAGCAAGCCCCTGGGAGAGATCAACGGTCTGCTGGCTTCCGGCAAGGGGGTCGGCAAGGCGACCCGCTGGTTGACCATCGAATCCTTCGTGTCCGGGATGGAGGAACTGGCCGGAATTTTCGGCTGCTTTGGCCAGGATCCGGAGACTTGGCTCCGTTCGCGTAGGGACGGCAAGGCCGCGCGCAACGGGCTGGATATCCAGCGGGTGGAGGCCCTGTTGGTCGAGCGGCAGGAAGTTCGCGCGGCAAAAAACTGGGAAGCTGCCGACCGAATCCGCGAGGAGTTGACCGATCTGGGGGTGGGCGTTCAGGACGGTCCAGAGGGCTCAAACTGGTCTTTCCTCTGATTACGTGGATAAGGGGATGACGTATTCGGGGGGCTGCCTTATCATTACCATGGAGGTGGTAGCCATCCTCTGGCTTCTAGGCCCTGATCATTCCTGGTCAGGTTCATCCTGTTGTGTGATACTCCCCGGGGGAGGAGCAATGAAACAGGGGCTGCCGGGTTAAGCCATGAAAAATGAACATGGTAAGTCTCCTGAACGGAGGGCCGTCGATGATCAGGGGTTGGATCATCGATCCCGAAAACTGGAAAGTCTGAGCAGGATGGCCGGCGGGATCGCCCACGACTTCAACAATCTTCTGCTCGCCATCATGGGCAATGCGGATCTCCTTGATCAGGATCTGAAAGCGGGAAGAGGCGGCTTTCCTCTGCTGGATGAGATTCGCAAGGCAGCCGGAAGGGCGGCCGATCTCTGCGGTCAATTGTCGGCCTTCGCCGGTAAGGGCCATTTCAATCTGCAAACCTTGGATTTGTCAGCCACTGCTCGGGAAATGCATCCCATGCTCAAGGTCGCGGTATCCAGGCCGGTGGCCTTGCGATTGAATTTGGAAGAAAATTTACCTTTGATCGAGGCGGATGTGGCCCAGCTTCACCAGATTATTATGAATCTGGTGGTGAACGCCTCCGAGGCCATCGGATCACGAGAAGGCACAATTACGGTTTCGACAAGTGTTCACGAGATTGATCCTTCTGAGCTGAAACACTGTGTGATCGGAGATGTGGCACCGCCGGGAGAGTTCGTTTGCCTTGAGGTAAGGGACACTGGCGAGGGCATGAGCGCTGAAATCCTGGACAGGATATTCGACCCCTTCTTTACTTCCAAAATCCAGGGCCGTGGCCTGGGGTTGGCTTCGGTGCTTGGAATCGTCCGAGGGCATCAGGCGGTTCTATGCGTGGAATCTGAGCCTGGTGAGGGATCAAGTTTTACTATCAATTTCCCCCTGGCCGGGGTTGTTGCAACCCCCCTTCCGGAGAGATCCAGGATGCAGGGTCAGGACCGGGCGAAACAGGCGGTAATTCTGGTCGTGGACGATGAGGAATACGTCCGATTACTCAGCATGCGAATGCTGGGGCGTTTGGGGTATCAGGTGATTCTGGCTCCGGACGGACCCAGTGCTCTGGAAATTTTTCTGGAAAAACAGACTGAAATCGATTGCGTGATGTTGGACCTGATCATGCCCTCCATGGACGGTGTGGAGGTATTTGAAAAGCTAAAACTGATTGATCCGGATTCCAGGGTGATCATGACCAGCGGCTACCACCAGCAGGAGATTGCCACCCGCTTTGCAGGCAAGGGCTTCGATGGGTTTATCCAGAAACCCTATGTGATAGCCGATTTGGCTGAAGTGTTGTCAAAAGTCTTGGATACAGGGCTTGTTTCGGGTCAAAGTTTGGCGAAACAGGGCCCGAAATCCTAGTGAAGAATCGGGCTACTTGAAGTTGGCTTTTAACGAACCCCAGCTGGTTTCCCTGCTGCCCACGGACCAGCAATCATTGGAGTGGCGGCCCAGATCATCGAAGGTGTCGCTGGGATAAAAGTCATATTCGGTACAGGGGTTGAACTGATCAAAGAGGTTGGGATCACCGGAACAGACTCCGGCCTGGCGGCGCAGGGTCGAGTTCAATGTCGATCCGCTTGCGCAGTTCCAACTTGCTCCCGGATCAAGTCCCACTTGCCCCAGCCGATCGATCACATAGCTGTCGCGGCGCAGGACCAACGCGTCATTCCCGTTGAAGTTAAGTGCAGAGCTGGTCAGATCGGTGTGGCCCAGAATGGCAACCGAAGCCGAGGGATTGGCGATTACGAAGACGTCCAGCGGATTTAGATCGGCATTCCCCAGGGTGATGGTCGTCGGTACGGTGGAACCGTTGGCGTACAGTTCGAGGGAGTAGTTGCCGAGGTTGATCGAGTCATCCGTGCCATTGTAAATTTCGAGCGCCTTGTTATAGACCGAGCCCTCAATATATTCGGATATGAATAAATCCGTAACTTGGGCACAGGCAGGTCCGGCCAGCAGGCTGAGGACAAGAACGGATAACAAGAATTTCATTTTGACCTCCCGAAATGAACCGGACTGGGCAAAGGTCAGTGGAGCCTTGCCTATAGAATTGGTACAATTGATTATATCAAGTTAGACGCTGATTTGCAAAGACATAAAAGCGGAATGACACAAAAACGGCCACGAGATCCCGCAGAGAGCTTTGCTGTAAGCCTACCAGCCAGCCTCCAGAGCACGGACAAATTCATTGATGCGGGAGCCCTCAGTTGCAGTTTACGTACTATTTCATCCCCATTGCGATCCAGATTCTGGCTGCGGTTTCCTGTAGCTTGAGTGCTTCGACCGGGGGTTTGTCACCGCTCTGATACACTTTTTTACCGCCCACGAACACGGTATTGATGTCCCAGGGATGGAAGTCGAAAAGCAGGTGTCCCATCCAGTTGCCATCGTTAAGGGGCGTTTTCTGGAAATTGTCCAGGATGATCAGGTCGGCAGGTGAGCCGGGCCGTAGGCTGCCGAATGCTTCCCCGAATATTTCGCGGGCCAAGCGGTAGTTACCCAACCAGAAGCGGTCCGAGCCACTGAAGCCCATGGGTCCCCGGCCGCCCTCGTTGCCGCGGAAATAGGTAGTGCGCAATTCGCCCCACATGTTGTCGTCCAGTCCATCGGTGCCGATCCCACAGTTGACCGGGAAACGGTCCACCGGAGCCCGTCCAACCCCATTGTTCATGTTCGATCGTCCGCAGTGGATCAGCCAGGCGCCTTTTTCTTCCAGGGTCTGCATATCGATCGGGGACAGATCCACGCCGTGAGCGAATAAGCTGCCGGAGCGGACAAGTCCGAAATCGACCAGGCGGTCCAGGGGATCCTTCCAGCCGCGGTCCTGGCTGACTTCACGGTCGGTTGTTCCTTCGGCCAGGTGGATGTGTATCCCCGAATCCATCTTGCTGCAGATCCCGGCCAGCAGTTCCAGGGTGCGTTCTTCCAATGTGAAGCTGGCATGGGCCCCAACGAGGCCCCGGAAACGAGGCACGCCCGACTTCGGCCCATCGGCGACTTTCTGGAGGTAACGTTCGTTCTCCTGGAGGGTCATGTCCCGCTGTCCCTTGCCGCCGCGGTCGGTGGTTTCGTAGCACAGGCATCCACGCAGGCCCACTTCGGCGATACCCTTTTCGATCAGGTCCAGTGATCCCCCCACGCAGGCCAGGCTGGCGTGGTGGTCGAAGACCAGAGTGGTGCCGCAGCGCAGGGCGTCCCAGGAACCGGCCAGCGCGCTGAGGTAGACGGCATCAGCGTCCAGGGAGCGGTCAAGCGGCCACCAGACTTCGGTCAGGATGTCGGTGAAGGTTTCCAGGGCAGAGGTGGGTTGGGGCATCCCCGCGGCCAATGCCCCGTAGAGGTGGCCATGGGCATTTACGTTGCCCGGCATGAGGGTCGCCCCGGCCAGGTCTATCACTTCATCCTCGGGATGAGGTTCCAGTCCTTGGCCCCGTTCGACAATTCGCTCACCGGACATCCTCAGATCACAGGTTTCTACGAGAGGATCGGCGGCGGCGCCCAGTTCGGCAGGGAAATAATCGAGGACGGTACCGTTCTTAAGCAATACGCCGGCGGAACCCTGTTCCTCGGTATCCATTTTTGGCCCCAGATCGCTCAAGGCGTTCCTCCTGGTGACGGAGTTGAACCCGGATTTTCCAAGCCCTGACTTGGCAGGATTAATCCGGATGATCTTCGGTCTGCTGTGACAAATCCAACTGATCCAACCTACGAACCTAAATCTAACACAGGAAAGCCAGGAAGGAAATCAGAGGTGGTCTCAATCATGCAAAAGCCCGGATCCTGAATTTGCCGAAGCGACCAGGATCCGGGCTTGAATAATGAGATGCTGAGCGTGACCTGTTGTCACTCTTCGGGCAGCAAATCCTCAAGTTTTTTGAATGCGTTGTTTACCGCATACTCGGTCACGGTCCAGATCGATTCTTCGCCTTGGACTTTCATCCAGGTGCCGGCGGGTTTGTCCCCATCGGCCTCGCGCGCGGAACCGAATTCCAGAATAACCTCCCGGCCGTCCTCCAGGAAGAGAGTGGCCACACGGGTTGGTTCGGCCAGTCCGAACGCTTCAGAACCCGCGGCCGGATCTCCCACGTCCACAGCCCGGATGTTGACCAGGGCGCTCAGGACACCGTCGGCCTTGGTCTTGGCCAGGGCCTTGGCCTGGGGAGCGATCAATTTCCATTCCCAGGTAAGGCGGTCGACGGTTGGTTCGGCTCCGGTCGTATCATCCTCGGCAGGTATCTCAACAGCGAATTCCTTTGCCATATCCAGCAGTTCATCACCGTCCCGCAGGATGATGCGGTCTACTGCCAAACGGTCTTCCTTGACCGCCTGCAAATCCACGAAATGTGTGGACTTGGGCAGGGCCGGGCCGTCGTAGATGCCCAGATGGGTCAGGACACTCTGTTGGGTCAGAAACACGGAGGGATTGTCCGGCGATTTGATGAAGTTGCCGGGCGAGCGCTCCGACTTGTTCCCTATGTCCAGGGCCAGCACCTCGTCGCCCCCGGGACCGAAGGCACGGATTCTCACCGAATTGTCGCTGCCCAATCCGTAGTCGGCCACGACGGATTCCTTGTCCGATCTGAACTCTCCGGACAAGTTTTCCAGGTTTCGCAGCAAGGTGTCGATCTTCTGCTCGCCGGCTTTCGCATTCCAGGAAGTGGCCACAAGCCACCCCTCGGGAGTGGCGACCAGGTCGACGACGTCTATGTTCAATCCATAGCTGACCGTGATTCGGCTCAAGTCCTCCTTGGCCACAGCCCCTTCCAGGACCACGGTGACGGAAGACCCGCTGACGCTCTTTTTGTGACTGGCCTTCTGGATCAGGCTTACGCCGATCAGGACGGCCAGGACAACGAAAAGGATCACCAGATTCTTGGTCTTGATCATTTCCTGTCTCCCCCTATCTGGTGGCGGCGCCATGGCGGCGTCGCAGTTCCTGGCGGTACAAGGCTGCGCTTTTGCGCCGGATGCCGACTCGAATGACCCCGTAGATCGTGATGATCAGGGGGATGAGCAGGACTACGAAGATGCGCCAGACCACTTTTTCGCCGTCCTGTGTTGGGCGGATCACACGCTGGGTCAAGGTCTTGGCCCGGATGGTCAGTAACTCGTGCGAACCGGCCAGGTAATCCACTGCATTGAGAACCAGTAGTGCGTTCTGGTGGGCGGCCAGGATATTGTCGTCGAACATCTTGGCGCTGCCGATAACGAACAGTTGGCCGGGCTGCGGCTCGACGGCTGCGGGTTGAGCGGCAGGTCCCTCGGTTGGGCCGGCTGTCGGATCCACCGGAGAATCGGGCAGGCTCTTTTGCCATTCGGGGATTTCCTTGCCCTGCCACAGGTCGGGGAAGGTCCCTTCGACCAGGACACCCAAAGGTTGGGAGCCCAGCATTTTTTTGCCGTTGGGGTCGAGTGCCGATCCCGCCAGAGGACCGTTGGACCAGGTTTCGGACCAACAGTTGGGACTGCTCTCAATCAGGTTCGTGGCCTGCAACCCGTTGGAGGCAAGCTGCTCGATATCATTCTCCAGGATGCCACCCCACAGGTAGAACAAGGAAGCGATCCGGTTGACCAGGGGCGAATCCTGGAACATCTGGGCTTCGGTCACCTTGATCTGAATGGGTAGCCGTACCGGCTCGCGAGTCTGCATGCGCATTCCGCCGAGGTTCACTTCCTTGGGCAGATCGATGGTTTCCATGCTGGCGTCCATGAAATGATCCGGCAGCATCTTAATGCCAATCCCGGCCAGCCAATCATCTACTTGGGAATCGATGGCCATGCCGTTGATCGACCAACCACCCCGTTGGCCAGGGCTGTAGCCGTACTCGTGGGCCTGAACTGCCATCACTACCGGCAACCCGCCGCGAAGTGCGCGGTTGATCTCGTAGGTTTGCCGCTCGGTCAGTGGCGCAATGGCCATAACTATCAGGCAGTCGACGTCGTCGGGAATGGGTGATTCCTCGGTCAGTTCGATGGGAACCGCCTGGTAGTGGCCCTGGCCCAACAACTCGCTGATCCGACTGAACTGTTCCTGGGGCTCGGGCGGTTGCATGCCCTGTTGCAGGTACATCATGGCCATTTGTTGGTCTACGACCTTTTTAGGTCCATAGACGGCTACCCGAGGGGTTTTTTCCCGGGTCAGGCGGTAAACCGGGCCGATGATATCCTGCTCGAGTCCGGCAAGTCCTTGAGGAAGCACCTGGTTCAGGATCTCCTCGGGTTTGTCCTTGTAGGCGATCGTCATTGCGCTCCAGATCAGCTTGATGCCCATCTCGTCTTTTTCGATGGACTGGACCTGGAAGGGCTGAATCCCCTTGGCGGCGAGGGTTTTCTGCATTTCCTCATCGTCCTGGGGATTGAAGATCGCGAACTGGAGCTTGCCCTTGGAAACCTGCTCGAAGTTGCGTAACTGCTCGCTGATGTCCCGCTCGATGTTGCGCAGCTGGGTGGGCATCTTCTCGGCGGGAGTGATGTAGAGCTTCACCTGTACGGGTACTTGTAGACCTTCCAGGATCTTCACCGCCGAGGGAGACATGGTGAACATCTTGTCGCTGGTCATGTCGATCCGGGCGCCTCGCATGTTGCCGAACACCGAGACCAAGAAGAACAGGATAGTCGCCAGCACCAAGGTCGTAAGGCCGAAGGTGATGCGGAATTTACGTCGGTTGCTGTTCATGTTAATACTTCCTCCCTTCCAACCAGAGGGCGTTCAGGGTCAGGAACAGGGCCGTCATGCCCAGGAAGTAGGTCAGGTCGCCAAGCGACACCACTCCGCGCAGCATCATTTCGAAATGGCTCGACAATCCCACGTAATTCTGCAGGAAGGATCCGAAGCCGGGTAGCCAACCATCGACGGTCGCGGCAACGCCGGGGATGCCGACTACGAAGATCATGAAACAGGCCATGATTCCCAGAATCACGGCGGAGATCTGGTCCCGCATCAGCCCGCTGGTGAAGGTACCTATGCCCAGGTAGAGCGCCCCCAGCAGGGCGGATCCGAAGTATCCGCTCCAAAGGGCTCCCATATCCGGGTTGCCCAGGGTGGCGATCATTATCGGTAGGGGCAGGGTGCCTGCCAGGGCAACCAGGTAGAAAGCCAGGGCTGCAAAGTATTTGCCCAGCATGACTTGGCTGGCCTTCAACGGCAATGTCATCAGGAGCTCGAAGGTGCCCAGTCGCTTGTCCTCGGCCCACAGCCTCATGCTGACGGCCGGGATGAAAAAGATCAGGAAGATGGGCAGATTCCCGAAGAAGGAGCGCAAGTCGGCGTTGCCTGCCAGGAAGAACCCGGTCATGAACAGTCCGGTGTTCAGCACCAGGAAGGCGATGATGAAGATGTAGGCGATCGGACTATTGAAGTAGGCCGCGAACTCACGCCTGAAGATCGTAATTGTTCCGCTCATCTATGCCACCCCCTTCCGGCCGTCGTCGGCCCGTTTTGTCAGGGAAATGAAAGTTTCTTCCAGATTGAAGGGAGCTTCGTGAAGCTCGGTCAGGTCCCAGCCCTGGTTCCGGGCCAAGTCGACCACGGATCGGGTCAAGTCGGTTGTGAATGGCCCGAGGAGCTCGAAACGGCAACCGTTTTCAACCGGCAGGGGTTTGACCTCGGAAACCTCGGCCAGGCTGCGCAGCGAAGATTCGACTGTTTCCGAATCCTGACTGAGGCCTACGTAGAGTCGGACTCCGCCCATCGCTTCGCGGGACAGCGAGTCCACTTTGCCGTCGGCTATGATGCGCCCCTCGTTGATGATCACCACGCGGTCGGTCACCGGGGCGACTTCCTGCAGGATGTGGGTCGAGAAGATGATGGTCTTGCTCCCGGCCAGGCTCTTGATCAAGTCGCGGATTCCGATGATCTGGAGGGGGTCAAGACCGCTGGTGGGCTCATCCAGGATCAGGATTTCCGGATCGTGGATCAGGGCCTGGGCCAAGCCAGTCCTCTGTCTGAATCCCTTGGAAAGTTCACCGATGTTCTTCATGTACTCGGTAACCAGACCACAGGCTTCGACGCACCAGTCAAGCCGGTCGCGCAAAGCAACGCCTTCCAAACCTCTGGCTCGGCCTACGAAGGTCAAGTACTCATGGACGTTCATGTCCAGATACAGGGGGACGTTTTCGGGCAGGTAGCCGATCTTGCCTCGAACATCCAGCGGCTTTTCCAGGACATCGATCCCATCCACCGTGACGGATCCCGAATCGGGCGCCAGAAAGGTGGTGATGATCTTCATGGTCGTACTCTTGCCGGCTCCGTTGGGACCCAGGAAACCGAGGATCTCTCCCCGTCCTATTCCAAACGAAACATCGTCAAGCGCGAGCATGGTCCCAAAGCTCTTGGTGATACCACGAACTTCGATCATCTCGAAGACTCCTCAGGGGTTGAGTTAGTAAGAATTGAAATCAGGCCCAAATATGGGTCGAGAGGCTTGAAAGCGCAATTTCGCTGAGAAGTTCCAAAAAATATTCGTGATTCGGGACAATCGGTTCGGTCCGGAGGGGAAAATGCGAATAGCCGTATTTTCCAAAGCGAAATATTTTGTTATGAGTGTTCTGAATTCCGTGAAGTACAGGGTTCAATCCCCGGTTCCAAATATAAAGTATATCCTCCGTATACGGATCCTAATCAGTATACGGATCCTAATCACTTGAATGGAGCATAATCATAGGTGGGTTAGGCCTTTGGATTTCCCCCAAGTTTTCCCCCGGGGGAAAGAACCACCGTCGCAAGTGACACTTCATTGATCCGTGGCACCCACTGGTTGAAAGCATCCTCAACCAGTGAATCGTCGATACCTCCGTAGACTTGAACAGGATTGTGGACATAGTAAAGCGAAGACGGGAAGTTGTACGTCTCGTCCCACCAGAACGGAGTGCATGCATAAGAGATTGCTGGAAGAAGGAATATAAGAAAACAAGCAACGAGCTCTTTCATTTTTCTCCTCCATTCGAACTAGGTATGGCATTTTGAATTTGTTTAAGCGTAAATTTCGTGCCGACATTCGTCTTCTCAATGAACGTAAGAAGCGATTCGTAACTCATCGAGTCTGCCAGAACGTTTTTAAGCGAATTCGAAACTCGTGTTTTTCTCTCAAACAATGGCGACTCGGGGGTGTAGTTGTTGTCTTCAAGGAAGAGCACGGTTCTAATCCGGTGAAACCCTTTACCAGTTGCAGCATCCTGTAATCTGTCAACGTAAATAGTCACAACGAGGACGATATCGCCTGGAGTAATCCAAGGTGCCAACTCACCAATACGATATCCCCAACCACCATCAGAAGTTCGATAGAACGTGTTGTATCCGAAAACAGCAATTGAATCCCCTGGATCGCCATAGAGAGCGAGATCGACATCGATCGTGATTTTCGGAATCGGCGCACATCTTCCGTTTGACTGCAGGTATTCGGCTGGTTCAACCTCAATTACTGTACCCACTAACACCATTTTGTCGGGAGTAAGATTCTGCAAACGCTTTTCAAAGGAGCGGCCCGGTAATTCAGGGGTTTGTGCGTCGACTTCGGCTGGTGACAAGATTAGGGCGAGGAAAAATACTGCTATGGCTCTCATTGCGTATTCCTTTCGTATTAGGGACATGAAGTTCCTATGATACTCGATAGAAAGGAACGTCCAGTTCGCTCTTTTTGGGTCCTCGGAATCTCTAACCCAAACTCCCGACCGAACGAATGTAGCACCACTACCAGGTCAGGATCTACTGGAAGCACGATCTTTTTGACCATGCTCCGCAACTGCCCAAGGTCAACCGCCCCGGACTGCCCGAAATATTATTGCAGTGGCGTAAATCCGAGTCAGCGCAAGAGCGTCATTTTTCTTGTCATAGGATTCCCCTGAGCGGTAGCTATTCGGGCTAAATAATGGCCACTGGATACGTTCTGGCCGGCATTGTCCCGACCGTCCCAGACTACTTCGTGGCCGCCAGCAGACTGGTACTCGTCCACAAGTCCCCGTACCAGGCGCCCTCGTATGTCGAAAATTTCCACCCTGACAGGTCCAGGCTGGGATGTGGAAAAATGTAGGATTGTCCTGGGGTTGAACGGATTGGGATGATTGGTCAGACTCGTGGTTGCGTGCAGGGGAAGAGGGTCTTCGACTGAAGTGGCCGACTCGCCGTAGATCAGGGTGACCGGGAGGGAATGGACGGTGGCCGGATCGTTGGACAGGATGACTGCGGTGGCCTTGTAAACACCTTCGAGCATTCCCTCCGGATCTATCAGAGCGGCTAAGCGCAACGAATCTCCGGGCGCAATGGACTGTTCGGGAAGCGGGATTTCCAGCCAGGGGGCAGGCACGTAGATTTGGTTTATGACCAATGGCAAAACACCATCGTTGCAGATCCAGAAGTATTCCACTTCGGCGCTGGGCAGATGGTTCAAGGCTGCTGAAATGTTGACCAGACCAGCGCCGGTGTAGTTGTCCCGCCCGTAGGTTGCGGGGGAGACTGTGAGGTCGGTGGCGGTGAACTCGACGGTTTCGCAGAGCTGGGAAACCGTCAGCCCGGGAGCCGCCGATCTGAGGAGGCAGAAGGTACCGGTCACCAGAGGGCAGGACATGCTGGTCCCGGAGTATGACACGTAGCCAGATTTTCCCGTGCAACTCGTAATGTTTGCTCCAGGCGCAGTGATGTCGGGCTTGATCAAGCCGGGAGTGTATGGATAATCGTGATAATCGGTGCTTCCAAGAGTGTTTTCCGCATTCCAGGAGGTCGGCCCGTAACTGGACCCATCCCAGACGGCCAGCGACGAAGTTACCGCTCCGACGGCGAAGACGGCCGTGTGACCACCGTTGGGAGCATACCAGGCGCTGGGACTGTCTCCCGGGCTGACCACGTCGATGGGGACGGAATAATGCCCTCCGTAATTGTCTCCGTTGCCGGCTGAACAAACCCAGGGCACTTCCATCGCCAAAAGCATCTCCGCGCTGTAACGGTTGGCAACCCGGACGGCTTCGGAGGCCTGTGCCCAGCCGCCGCTCAGGCTGAATATGTGTACTCCGTTATCCAGGCCGAATTGCATAGCCTCGCTCATGTCCTCCATGTAACCCGGTACCGCGCGCAGAGCCATCAGGGTGGCCCCGGGGGCTGCGCCGGTGGCCGTTCCCGAGCTGCCGTCTCCGGCGATCAGACCAGCAGTATGGGTCCCGTGGTAGTAGCTGGTATCTCCGTCATAAGGGTCATTGTCGTCGCTGACCGAGTCGTAGCCGTGATGCGGCCAAGCGGCTCCTCCGTCCCACATCCTTCCGACCAGGTCTGGATGGTCATAGGCGATGCCGGTGTCCATGTGGCCGACCAAAACGCCTTCCCCGGTGATGCCCTGGGACCAGGCTGCATCGGCCCTGATGGTGGCGATGTGCCAGGCGGCCGCTTTTTCCTGGTCGGCTGCCGCCAAATCCACATCACTGGTTTTTGAGGAAGGCGCCGGGCCGAAAGTTTGCGACTTGGTTTCATCCAGCCAGAGGAAACCCACTTCTGGATTCAGCGCAAGTTCCTCTATTGCTGAAGGGGTCATCCGGGTGGCCACCAGACCCGGTAGCCAGAGTTGTTTCACCTCGGATGCCTGTCCCCGGGCGACAAGCCGATCAAGTTCCGGTTGGAGATGGGCCCAGGTTCGGGCTGCCTGGGTTTTTGCTGCCCGGAGGACCACGTCCCGACGAGTCGTGCGAGCCGCGTCTTTCAAGGCGGTCCCCATGGCGTTCGGGTCTATTCGCTCGGCAGGCACAATCATCACCCGCAACAAGTCGACTGGACCGGCTGAATCCATGGCCTCGGCGAGTTGGGTGTCGATCACCGGTAAATACACTTCCCTACGCAACAGTGGATTGTCCACAAGTTCCAGGGCCATGGATTTACTGGTGGCCGGCACAATGGTGTGGGTCAGGCGGTCAGGGTTTAAACGCAGGGCCGGATCTCCGTCGATCCAAATCAGCGTTGCGCCAAAGGTGTTGTCGGTTTCGTCGGCTTCGGAGATGGCGTGTACCGTGTCCAGGTCCACTGTCAGGGTGTGCTGCCCTTCGGATATAACCAGTGGGAAATCCTCGACTGGGACATAGGTGCCGGTGGGCAGGCCGTTCATGCTCCAGGATGCGACAAGGGTCCCGTCCAGGCTGAGGTCCAATTGAAAGGTTTTGGAAATATCGGCCAGACCATCGTTCAAAAAGGCGAAGCTGACGAAGGTTGTATCGTCGGCGGCCAGATAATTTCCGGTGCGGTCGCCTCGGGCCAGGGAAGCGACGATGTGGTTGTCCCATCCTGCCGGAACGAAGGCGGCCAGGTTGGACGACAACTCGCGCCGGCTGGTGTAGACATTATGGCCCTGGGTGGGGTAGTCCCGACGATCGATCCAGGCGGCCTGGATGCCCCCACCGACGGCGGCTCCGACGCAGGAGTGATAGGTAGGTTCGACGGTTGTGGTTTCGCTGACCATTTCCATGGGGCCCATCATGTCCGTGTGTCCATTGCCTGAGCCCAGGCGACTGGCCAGTTGGAACTCGTCTCCGCCCGGAGGCGCATCCAGCCAAAGGCAGCCCACGATGCCGTTGCGTGTGAACACCGTCGGTCCAACGCTTTCATATTCGTCGGCAATCAATCCGATGGGACCGAAGAAGGTGCTTCCGGCGTCCCAGCTGTAAGTGTAGATGATGTCGCCGTCGGTAGTAAGGCCGTCGGTGTAATCGTGCTGGTAGACCAGGAAGACATTGTCCCCTTGGCAGACAACGTCAGGGAAACCGCAATTGTTGGGAGTCCAACCGGTAAGCATGGCGGGAGCAGCGAACCCGCCGTTGTAGACATCGGTAGCGATCAATAATTCGGTTTCTCCGGTGTATAGGTCCACCTCGGCGTTCACGAAATGCACGGTGCCGTTGTCCATGGCCACGGTCGGCCACAGATCCTCGTAGCCATCGGGCAGGAAGTAGTCGTAGTTCAGACTCAGGCCGCCGTTTGTCGAGTGCAGGAACAGCAGGGTCCACTCATACCACCCGTAATCGTAGTTCGCGGTCTGCCAATCCACGGCGATGAAGAGTTTCGCGAAATCACCTGCACCGGAGATTGCCAGCGAGGGTATGGCCAATGGCTCGCTGACCAGAAAGCTGAAGAAATTGGTCCAGGAAGCGGGGTCATCCGGTGACTTTGAGCGGGCCCGCATGAGCGATCCGTCGTCCCGGATCCAGATCACGTGGATGTATCCTGCCGCGTCGATCGCCAGGTCGGGATGGTACTCGTCGTAGGCCGAGGAGGGCATTTCCCAGGTCGTCCAGCTGGTGCCGTCATTCGTGGATTTGGCGATGTGAATGTCACGGTCGGTTCCGCCCAGATCGGTAGCGGCGAAGACGGCGAACAGGTGACCGGTGACGGGGTTCTCGGCCAGGGAGATGTGCTCGTCATTCATATTCGTGGGGTTGGCCAGGAGCTGGTCGGGGGACCAGGGCAGATCCTTTTCCGGGGTTGGCCTTCCCTCACCCAGGACAGGGAGTCGTTGAATTGAAAATTGATTCTGGGATATGGCCGTCTTTTCAGAAAGTTTCCCCTTTAATCCACGCAGGTACCGGGGATCGCTGAGTTGATCCAGACGAGCCTGCTGTTCGGGGCTGAGCACAAGAGTCGGGACAATTGATTTTTCAGATTCCTGGTCCAGCTTTCTGTCTAGGAAAGGCAGGTCCCTTCGTTGAGGGTCACCCTCCTGGGAAAAGAGAAGCCGGGATCTGGAGGAGGGTAGGGCCTGAGCTGGAGAGCCGGGCTCATCAGGGACCAGAGAATTGAAAGAGTCGACCACCAAGGGAATATGAGGGCTCCGGGCATTGGCCGGATTTACCCCTGCGCAGGATAACAGGGCCATAATAAGGATGGAATGAGACCAATACGAGATCTGTTGCCGGGAACCGGTTTGGATAGGCATTTGCATCTCCCTGTGAACTTTTATTTTCCCCGTTGCCCGTCGATTTTCAAATTTGTACAGACTAATCTGGCCAGATATATTTTACCTATAAGAATATTTTAGCACAAAAAACACGCCAAGTCTATTGATTATTCATAAGATTTTTAGCATATAGGCAAGGTGGGTGCCAAGTGAGTTGATAGTGTGAAGTTTTATAACTTTATAAATTTCAACCACTTGAAAAGAAGGCCAAGCGTTTGGAATATAGGATTAGACTCTTAACGACAATTTCCGGCGACAAATATGAGGTGGGAGTCAACAACCGTGGGCTACAAAACGGGATATCCGAAGTTAAGGCTAATGACCTTGAGTGCGGAAACAATTCACCCAATAGCGGGTCCTGTCCAGATAATGTTCCGGACCGAAGGGTGAGTAGTCCTCGTACTCGAAGGAGGAAATCGACTTGGGTACGGCGGGCTCGATCTGGGTCCCCTCGTGCCATTCGTTGAAGGAAGTGATACCGATCCAAGTGGGGTTACAGACCAAGGCGGAGGCGAACATCTTATCGTAGTAGCGGCCTTCCTGCCGGTCCCGGGTAGTCGTTGCATTCCAGGGCCTGATACGTGTATCCAGGTAACCGGGTCCGACGCAGGGGATAAAAAGCATCGCGTGCTCGGCTGCGAATTCCTTCAACTCGTCCCAGTTGGCAGAAGTGGAGCCCCAAGTGAAACCGTCACTCCCGAAGTAGGTGTAATAACCGTCGAAGCCCCCATCGAGGAAGAAGTCACCCTCGTCCTTGCCCACCCACAATCCGATCATCACCGCATCCAGTTCCGTGTCTCGGATCGTGATCTCCCCTTCCGGCTGTAGTAATTTGGCCCATTCCCGGGCAGGGGTCAGGTAGGAGTCGTAGATGTAGATAACCGGCCTCCCGCCCCAGCGGTCGGGTCGGTAGCAGGCCGGATGATTACCGTACCGACTGACAAGATAAACCAGCGATTCACGAGTGGAGTCCGCATCGCGGCCGGGAAAAGGTTCCAGGTGGAAGGCGACTTGCAGGCCGTGTCGGGCGGCGCCATCAAGCAGGGCGGGTAGACCACGGTCTTCGAAACTGTCGGGTCCCCACCAGCTGGCAACCAGAATTCCGATCTCCGCCTGGACCATCATTTCCAGATGGGCCTCGATCACAGCCGGGTCGTTCGAGCTGTAGTTGCCCAGGGCAGGAAAAAAATTGGCGCCGATGTCTTCGCCGCCGCCGAATATCCTGCCATCCTTATCGCCCATTACCTGGTGATTCCAGTGGGCCAATTTCCCGTCGACTTCCTCGGTGGCGTACCAACCGTAATAAAAGGTATGGATGCGGGGTTCGGGTTGACCGGCTGCGAGGGAGACCAAGGTTGCGCTGAAGAGTAAAAAAATTCCGAAAGTAGAAAATCTGGTCACAGGTGCTCCTGGTTGACACCCCGGTTAGAGGCCCGAACTCCTCAGAAAGAAAGCTGATTTACCCTTATCTGTAATAACTTTTCAAAGCTCCAAAACTCAATTGACCAGCAGGAAGGGCAGTTTCACAACTGTCAAGATATGGAGACATGTCAGTGCTGCGATGGGGTTTAAATATAACGATTTCATCGCATTCAATATTTTCACATTCATGGTGCACGCCGATGTATCTGCGATCGGTTACACAGAGATACCATCCATCCAAAAGTTGACCATCTTGGGGTGTAATTCTTAGCATACAGGAGTCTGGGGTAAAAATAAGATTGGGCTTACATGTGAAATCTGCACAAGCCGATCCAGCCATCATTAAAACAAGGACTAAACCAATTACCAAACTTCTCATGGAATTTTCCTTTCATTTGATTACTAGGTCAATCCTAACCTAAGCCCACATTTATGTCCTTCTGTTATTTCAAAAATTCGACACTTACCCCTGATCAGCCTTTTTCAATCAAAAGGTTAAAGTATAAAAATACGGCTAAACATCATTTTTTATCCCAGCAGGTGGATGCATTATAACATAATTATGATCTACAGTCAATCTTCTCACACCCTCTCAAAACTCCTTGATCAATTATACACCGTTATAAAGAATTATAGGAAACCGCTGCCACGGGGGCGGTGGAATTACCGGGGTCGTCCTCGCCATTCGTCCAGATCCGCAGGACCGACTACCCGGAATAGGATCAGCAGAAGGAAGTAAAACAATCCAGCCAGGCCCCAGGTTACGGCCGAGGGTACCAAGCCGCAGAACGAAACGCTGGTCCATTCCAATCCCCAATCCGGACGTAAATTACCCAGGATCAGAACCGTCATCGCCCAGGCTCCGACTTGTGCTGTGGCGCCGGCGGCGAATCCCCTTCCCAACGGAGGCGCCAGGTCGGCTCGCAACAGGTCCCGCTGGTATTGTACGCAACCGGTCAGAAGGCCGATTACCAGGGACAAGGCTGCTCCTACAGCTCCCATCGTGGGAATAAGAAAGAGGTTCAATCCCACGATTACCAATAGCACCATCAGTGAAATACGTACGAATTTCCGTTCCTGTCCCACGACCAGGAGTAAGCGGTTTCCCATGTTCATGAAAACCATCAACGGCAGGCCCAGGACTGCCCAGCGCAGGACTGCGACGGCCTCGGCGAAGGAGCCGCCACCGGTCAATAGCTGAACCAACATTTCTGCGGAGACTAGGCAGAACAGGGTAATCGGGAGCACCGCCAGATACAGATAAAGCAGAGCTCGAGAAGCCCAATTCCGCAAGGCACTGAGATCGTGTGCCGAGGATCCGTGCTGACGCTGCAGGGTCGGGAAAATGGCGACAGCGAACAGTGTGGGGATCATCACCAGCAGATCCAGTGGACGGCGACCGGCGGTATAAATCCCTGCTCCCTCTTCACCCAGGAACTGCATGACCATCACCGTGTCGATTTTGAACGCGATCACACCCAGCGTGGAGGAAAGAAAAATGGGCCAGGCCATTCGGACCAGCCCGGTCGAACCAATAGGTGCCGGTGCGTCGGTGCCGGATTCGCGAATGAGGGAGGGGGCGACCGAGGCTGCAACCAGAACCAGGCGAACTCCTCGGCTGATGACATTCGCCCAGATCACTTCCTCAAGTCCTCCGCCCCGATTCAGCCAGAGTATCCCCAGTCCGAAGTACACCAGGGCCGAGGTGATCTGGCTGAGCGTTTGGACCTGAAACCTTTCCTCTGCCTGCAGTAGGGAGTCGCAGGCCATTGCGGAGGCTTCCAGAAAAACCCCCAGCGCCATGACCAGAACCGCCCAACGGGTGAAGTCGTCGTATCCGCTGAGGAAAACGAAACCCACCAAAAAGGCGTAGCCGATGGTTCCGGCCACGAGGCGAATCCGCAGGGACGACCAGAACAAGGAGGAAATCCGGGCAGGCTCCTTGATTACCTCCCGAGTGACAAGCGAACCCAGTCCGAAATTTGCGGCGATGATGAAGATTGCGGTCAGTTCGACGGCCACACCCCAGACGCCGATTCCCGCAGGCCCTTCGATGTTGGCCAGCCGACGGAAGATGAAAAACGCCAAAAATCGACCCAGGAACAGCCCGGCCGAGAGCAGACTCGTGTTTTTCGCAGCAGCTTGAAAGGAAGAATTCCTGGTCATCTCAACTCTTTACTGGTTGTTCCACCCAATGGCTTGCACATTCCCGGCCGGAAACTGGTTCACAATGCCCCGAAATCTCTAAATTTTCAGGAATTTTTTCAAAAACATTTGAAAGCCATTCCTTATGCGGAATCATAACTTTATTTTTTCAATCCCTCCATCTGATCTTGGCGGGCGGCAATGTCGCGGAGTTGAAATACTGCAAGCGGCGCTGGGGCGCCGTTCGCAACCGAGGCCTCGTTCCTTGCGTGGGAACCTGGGCTGAAACCCCGAATTTTGCTCTCCCGGCATTGCTCAACCGTAAATCGAAGAGTATAGTGGCCCTGAATTCATATTCCGTCTTACGACCAACCAGAGGACTTCCATGCCCCGACCCCAAAAGCCGGAACGCTTCCAAGCCAAGCTTTACGAGTACGAACTGCCCGGTGGCTGGGTTGTGCTGGCCGGTCGCGGGGATCAGGATAACGACCATCTTTCGATCAAGCTGGCCAAACCAAACGACTGGTGGTTCCATGTCAGGGGCATGCCTGGCAGCCACGTGATTCTGCGGGTGCCGGCCGGCGAAGAACCAGACAACGCCACGGTCAAGGCCGCTGCGTCCATTGCCGCCTTCCACAGCAAAAAACGCGAGGCGAAGCAGGTTGGAGTTTCCGCCACGCGGGCCCGGTACGTGACCAAGCCGCGGGGGGCCAAGGCAGGGACCGTGGAGATTCGCAAGGAAAAGGTGTTGAAGGTACGGCCTGGAATTCCGGATGAATGAAGGATGAACCATGCCTTTCCAGGCCAGGCCAAACAGACCCTGGCCGATCCCGATTTTCCCTGACCCGATAATCACCTCCCAGGAGGCCTCATGAATATCACCGAATTCCAAACTTGGCTCGACACGACCTTGACCAACCACTGGTGGCGCGAGGGATTGATCCTGGGAGCGGGAGTGTTGATCATCGGGTTGTTGCGTTTGATCCTGTTCCCTGTGCTGCGCCGCGTGGCCGGACGTACCGACAGTAACCTGGATGACAACATTCTGGGCCGGATTCAACCTACTCTGTTCACAACCGTTTTCTTCGTGGCACTGCAGTTCGCTCTGGTCGATCTGTTGGCCGATCCCAAGTTCGATCATTGGGTGCGGGGCGCTGTCGGCACCTGGCTGGTGCTGATCTGGGGACGGGCAATCCTGGATATCGGCGCCATTATATTCGAGAAGATCAGTCACGAGGCCGACCGCCTTCCCTGGATCCAGCCCCAGACTCTGCCGCTGATAAAATTCGTGTTCAAGGTGATCGTCTTCGCCACGCAGGCTTGGCTGATTCTTTCGACCTGGAACGTCAATTTGACCAGCTGGCTGGCCAGTGCCGGAGTAGTCGGGATCGCGGTGGGTTTCGCGGCCAAGGATACGCTGGCGAATTTCATCTCAGGCGTGTTCATCCTGGTTGATTCGCCCTACGAGGTGGGTCAATACATCGTTATCGACGGGGTTACCCGGGGGATGGTCACGGACATCGGCATGCGCTCGACCAGGATCCTGACCCGGGATAATGTAGAAGTTACCGTGCCTAACGCGGTGATCGGCAACGCCAAGATCATCAACGAATCCAGCGGGCCGTCGCCCCTGATGCGGGTTCGAGTGAACGTGAGTGTGGCTTACGGAAGTGATGTGGAAGAGGTGAAAGAGGTTTTGATGAGTTGCTGCCATGAGGTGCCCCATGCCAGTAATGCCAAAGAGCCGTCGGTCCGGTTCACGGCCATGGGCGCTTCAAGTGTAGATTTTCAAGTTCGTGTATGGGTGGAGGAACCGGAATTCCGCGGTCGTGTGGTCGATACGTTGAATACGCGTATCTACAAGGCGCTGCTGGAGGCTGGTATTGGAATTCCGTTCCCCCAGCAGGATGTCCACATCAAAGCTTGGCCGTCGGCTCCGATCGCCGGGGATAAATGAATCCGTTGCATATCCTTTTGCTGTTCGCAGTAGGGCTGGTTGCCGGCGTGTTGAACGTGCTGGCCGGTGGCGGCTCCCTGCTTACTCTGCCTGTTTTGCTGTTTTTGGGCCTACCGGCTCCGATGGCAAACGGGACCAACCGCATTGCGATACTGGCCCAGAACGTCGTTGCAGTCGGTGGATTCCGCAGCAGGGGAAAACTCCCCCTGAAGCTTGCTTTGATCTGCACTACACCAGCCCTTGTGGGCAGTGTGATAGGTGCACGCCAGGCAATCGAGATCAGCGACGAGGCTTTCCGAACCATTCTGGCTCTCGTCATGCTCGGGGTGTGCGTATTGATGTTGATTGACCCGGCCCGGAGATTGGATTTCGACACAAGACCATTGACACCCAGTCGAATCACAGCCTTGATTGTAACCTTCTTTTTTGTCGGATTGTATGGGGGATTCATCCAGGCTGGGGTGGGATTTCTGATCATCTCGGGCCTTCTGGTCCACGGGTTGGATCTTGTACGGACGAACGCTGTAAAGGTATTTGTAGTTTTGGTTTACACGGCAGCAGCCTTGGCCGTTTTCCTTTGGCACGGTCAAGTGGATTGGAAGCTGGGCTTATCCCTGGCTGCGGGCAATTCTCTGGGCGGCTGGGTGGGTACTCGGCTGG
The DNA here is from genome assembly GCA_019038745.1 of Gemmatimonadales bacterium. GTDB lineage: Bacteria > Krumholzibacteriota > Krumholzibacteriia > LZORAL124-64-63 > LZORAL124-64-63 > JANTGJ01. Next base: position 41,940 of record JAHOYV010000003.1, on the reverse strand, counting down.
CGATCAGCAAAGGACACGCCTGGATCCGTAGAATAGTTCTGGCCGTTGTTGTTCTTTTTGCCCTGCGATTGCTGTGGAATTGAGTGTGGGAAAGGAAATGGGATTTTGATGAATTTCATCTTAATATTTTGTGATTTCTCTCTATCAATTTCCTTCCTCGTTTCTATTGATTCAATCCTGAATCTATGATAAAATGTGTCCGGATTTGTTCCCCAAGCGGGAGCTAACCCATGGTGTTTATTCGTTCTGGTGATAATCGCCCATTTTATCTTTTGGTGAATTATCTCCTAGGGGCCTGATACAAAGGAGGAGTGACCGCATCCCTGCCGCGCAAGAGCCATTCAAGGTACGAAGAGATTCAGCTACCCCGGTATAAAGGATTCTACCGAGGGTCAGGTCCTTTTCTCGCCGAAAATCAGGACAATCTTCTGACAGGAGAACAAATGAGACTCGCAATCACTCGCCAGATTCTGCTAGTACTCGTAATGCTGGGATTGGTGACCGCTCTGGTCGGCGCTTCTCCCGCTCCCCGGGAATTTGTCCCGGTCCAGCAAGGGTATTCAGCAAGCGGAAATATTGAGCTTCCTTATAATCCAACCTCGCTTCTTGTCAAATTCACTCGTGAAGGTCTCAAAAAATCCACGTTGAATATCGCCATGGAAAAGGGCGCGACCCAAGCGGAGGCCTTGACCGGATTGGCCAACATCGATGCGCTGAACGTGGAGTTCGCCGTCAACCGGATCAGTCGGCCCTTCATCAAGCCGGCCAACAGTTTTGAGGCTGATCGCCTGGGCGTTGACCGCTGGTTCCGGATGGAGCTGGAGACCGCGGCCGATGTAGAAGCCATGGCCGCAAGGTTTGCTTCGGACCCGAACATCGAGGTCGCCACGCCGGACTGGCGTGCATTTCCCGCTGCCACACCCAACGATCCGATGTTCGCCGACAACTGGGGGCACAATAATACTGCCCAATTGCCGGATCTGGACTGGGGTGGAACCTATGACCACACCCTGCCCAACACCGTCGGCACAGTTGGTTTCGATTCCAACGCCCAGCCTGCTTGGGATGCGAGCCAAGGCTACGGTTCGTCCAGTGTGGTCATCGCCATTATCGATTCCGGCGTGGATGTGGGTCACCCCGATCTGCGTCAAGTTGCCGGTTACGATTACGGCGACAATGACAGCAATCCTGATGACGACAGTGGACAGCCCGGACACGGCACTGCCTGCGCCGGCGTGGCTGCGGCCATCAACAACAACGGCCTCGGTGCCGTTGGTGTTGCCGGTGGCTGCTCCATCATGCCCCTCAAAATTGCGAACTCCGCCGGTTCAATGTACTTCTCGGCTATCGTGAACGGTATCTACCATGCCGCTGACAATGGTGCGGACATCATCAGCATGAGTCTCGGTGCGCCTATCAGCACTGATGCGGCCACGGATGCGGCCCTGCAGTATGCTTTTAACGCCGGCGTGACGATTTTCGCAGCCACCGGTAACGAGAATGCCAGCGTTATCAGCTACCCTGCCATCAACACCCATGTTATCAGTGTGGGCGCTGCAAGTCCTTGCGGAGAACGCAAGCGTTCTTCCAGCAGCAGCACCGAATGCAACCCCGACGTGTATACCGATCCCAACGGTTACACATGCGACGGCGAGCGCTGGTGGGGGTCGAACTATGGTTCGACGTCGCAGGACGATCGCGGTGCGGTGGATATTATCGCCCCGACCATTCTGCCGACAACGGATATCCAGGGTTCGGGCGGTTATGACTCCGGTGATTATAGCAGTTTCTTCAACGGCACCAGTTGTGCGACTCCGTATGCCGCTGGTGTGGCAGCCCTGATCAAGTCCCAGAACCCGTCCTGGACTCCGACCCAGATCCGGGACCAGATCATGACCACAGCCGAGGACGTTACCAGTGTTGAATCCGGCAGTGGCTGGGATCGATACTCGGGCTACGGGATGATCGATGCAGCGGCCGCAGTCGGCGGCGGCGGTCCCGTTGCCCCGGTGGCGGCATTCACAGGTTCACCTACCAGTGGCCAGTATCCGCTGGACGTCGCTTTCAACGACCAGTCCACGGGCTCACCCACGAGCTGGAGCTGGACGTTTGGCGATGGTGGTACCTCCACTGCCCAGAACCCCTCTTACATCTATACATCCGCAGGTACGTACACCGTTTCCATGACGGCGACCAACTCGGTCGGTTCGGATGTCGAAACGAAGACCGGTTACATCACCGTGACGGCTCCGGCCGCACCGGTGGCGGCCTTCACCGGTGCCCCAACCAGTGGGACCTATCCCTTGAACGTTGTTTTCACCGACCAATCCACCGGCTCACCCACGAGCTGGAGCTGGACCTTCGGTGATGGTGGGACCTCGACGGCACAGAATCCGTCGTACATCTATACCGCGGTCGGCACGTACACGGTCAGTTTGACGGCGACCAGCGCCTACGGTTCTGACGCCGAGACCAAAACCGGGTACATCACCGTCACCGAACCGGGAGTCACGACTTTAGTGACCGCCAACGGCGAGTCTTCGGTTCTCGGTACGGTAACCGGTACCTTTGCCAACACTGCGGTCAGTGACGGCGTCAACGAGGTCATCACCGAAGAGCTGTACACGGGTCATCCACGCAAACAGTACAGTTATGCGGATCACCGCTGGTTCTTCACCCTGCCGGCCGGCGGCGACGCCACCTTCCATCTGGAAGCCTCGCGCAGCGACAACAGCGAGGGCGACAATTTTGTCTTCGAGTACAGTACCGATGGAGTCAATTACCTGCCCCTGGCAACGGTGAGCAGCTCGACCGAGCAGAGCTTTTCCGTTTCGCTGGGCGCGGTTAGTGGTTCGGTAACGGTTCGAGCCATGGATACCAACCGTGCCTGGTACATGACCGCTCTTGATGATTTGAACGTGGATTACATGGCCTTCGAGTTGGGAGATGTTCAGCCGGTCGCTCCGACCGCCGACTTCTCCGGTACTCCGGTCAGTGGCGAGTACCCTCTGGCCGTGCAGTTCACCGATCTTTCCACGGCCGATCCCACCGGGTGGAGTTGGGTCTTCGGTGACGGAGGGACTTCGACTGTCCAGAATCCCGGCCATACCTACACGGAGGCCGGTACGTACACGGTCAGCCTGACTGCCAGCAACGCCCAGGGTGGCGACACGGCTACCAAGACCGGTTACATCACTGTTACCGAGCCGGGTACGGGAGGCGACACACTGCACGTCTCGAGCATCAACGTTTACCGGGTGCTCAGTGGGCGGAAATATTATGGGGAAGCAGCGATCACCATCCTGGATGATGGCGGGTCGCCGGTTCCCGGCGCCACCGTGACCGCGCTTTACACCGGTGATATCACCGGCACTTTGAGCGGAGTCACCGGTACGGACGGTATTGTCGTCCTTAATACGGGCCGGAAAGCGTATGCCACGGTGGACTTCTGTTACGAAGTCACTAACGTGACCCACGCCTCGCTGACCTACGATTCCGATGCCAATGTGGTGACCAAGGCCTGTGAGGGCGGGGATGTGTTCTCTGCAGATGCCAGGCGGATCCCCACGGAATTCGCTCTGTCCCAGAACAGCCCGAATCCTTTCAACCCGATGACCAAAATCCAGTTCAACCTGCCGCGTGATTCGAATGTGAGTTTGCGCGTCTATAACCTTAGAGGCCAGGTCGTTGAGACCCTGGTTGATCGTTCAATGAGTGCGGGTGAGCACTTCGTGATGTGGGACGCAAGCAGTCACGCCAGTGGTGTGTACTTCTACCGCGTCGAGGCTCCCGGTTTCAGCGAGACCCGTAAGATGATCATGCTGAAGTAGGGTTTCATCTCAATCCATTGAATGGCGCGGCCCCGGGCATAAGCTCGGGGCCTTGCTGTTTTTTGTGGTCATCGGGATGCAGTATGGAAAACCAGGTCAGAACCGTAGGGACAAGCAAGTAAGGCCACCATCCATCTTGCGAAATTCACTAGTGCTCAGGATGAAGATAGGGAGGCCCAGGGTCTCGAGTTTACGCCTGGTGTCGGGGAACCCGGAGGGCAGCAAAAGCCGATCGTTCAGGAGTAGGGTGTTGCAGGCGTATTGCTCGGCAGGATCGACGACAATCTGATCGAATCGGGCCAGGGCCTGGTTGCCGGCAAATTCTTCGCTTACCAGCAGAGTGCCGTTACCGACGTGGTTGACGCTTGATTTGAAATGCAGACCGGCGCCCACCGGCACTGTTTGCCAAGTGTAACCATGATCTGAAAGAAGGGAGCCCAACTGGGTGGCGCCTTCTTTGTTGGTGCGGTCGGATAGGCCTATCAGACAGTGAGTTCCGACCAGCAGGACGTCGCCGCCGTCTAGGGTTCCCGGCTCATTGATGCGGGTTAGCTCCCGTTGCCGGGACAGGACGGGCGCCATATGCTCAGCTTCCCCCCTGCGGCTGGCGGCTCCGGGCCTGCACAGAATTGCTGCATCCGGCAGGACTACAGCCGTGTCCTCGACGAAGTGGGCGTCCGGGAATTCCTCAAGCGGATCCAGGACCGTAACCGTCAACCCGCAGTCCTCAAGCGCCTGTACGTACATTGCGAACTGCCACTCGGCTTTTTCAAAATCAGGGACCCCAAACTCGGCGGTGGTGATCCCACTACCCAAACTCCGGGCAGGTTTACGAACTATCGCCTGGCAGAAATTTGTGTTCGCAATGTGATCGTTTTCCCTCACCGTTTTCATCTCCTAGTCTGGAATATATTTTTCATAAGCCAGCGTTCGCCAATGATGTATACTGCCCAGAATACTTTGGACCGGTACAATCTGCCACAAGGATAATCCATGCGACCGACGCTTAGATTTTTGACCGACGAACTGGCCGAACGGATCATCGCCGAGGCGCGGGATCTACTTTGCGGCCTGGGGCTGGGGATCCACAGCAAACGGGCCCTGGGTCTGCTGGGGGACCACGGCGCCCGGGTGGACGCCGCCGGCCGACACGCCTGGTTCACTTCCGATCTCATCGATCGGGCCCTGGACGCGGCACCCCCTTCTTTCGAGCTCTTCGACGCGTTCGGTAACCAGACCCACGATTTGGGCGGCGACCGGGTTCACTTCACGCCCGCCTCCTCGGCCATCTATTACCTGGATCCGGACACCGGTAGGATGCGGCGGCCGACCACTGCGGATTATGTGCGCTACGCCAAGGTGGTGTCACGTCTGCCGGATATCGCAGCCCAGAGCACCGCTTTTATCCCGGCGGACGTTCCGACCGAGGTCCAGGACAGCTACCGCCTCTTTCTTGGGCTCTTTCACTGCGCCAAACCTATTATCACCGGTGCCTTCTCTGCCGCAGGGTTCGCCCTTATGCAGGACCTGCTGATGATCGTGAGGGGGTCGCCGGATGCGCTGGCCGAAAAACCTTTCGCGATTTTCTCCTGTGCTCCGACGACGCCTTTGACCTGGAGCGAAACCACCAGCGAAAATCTGCTGGATTGCGCGGTCGCGGGCATTCCCGTGGAGATTCCCACGATGCCCCTGGCTGGATTCACTTCCCCGGTGACTGTGGCCGGCACGCTGGCCCTGCACGCGGCAGAAACGATGAGTGGGGTTATCCTGGCCCAGCTGGCTGCTCCGGGCGCCAAGGTTCTGTACGGCGGTTCCCCGGCGCCGTTCGACATCCGCTACGAAACCACCCCCATGGGCGCGGCGGAGACTTGGTTGATGGACGCGGGTCTCAACGAGATCGGCAAGAGGCTTAACCTGCCGACGCAAGCCTACATGGCCCTGAGCGACGCCAAGGCCCTGGATGCCCAGGCCGGACTCGAAACCGGAATGGGGGCGGTTGTGGCTGTTCTGTCTGGAATCAACAGTATTTCCGGTCCGGGAATGTTGGATTTCGAAAACTGCCAGAGCGTTGAGAAACTGGTGGTCGATCACGAAATCGTGGGACTTGCCTTGCGCCTGGCCAGGGGAATCATTCCTCGAGAGGATTTCCCTGTCCGGCCTCGGATCGAGGAATTGCTGTCGGAAAAACACCTGCTGATCAGCGAGCATTCGCTGAAACATCTAGCCGCTGAACACCACTTCCCCGGGCCGATCCTCGAGCGGGCCAACCAGTCCCGCTGGTTGGAGGAAGGCGCTTCCACCTTGCCGCAGCGTGCCCGGGACCAGGCCGATGCGCTGGTTGCCTCCTGGCAACCACCTGGATTTGAGAGCGAGGTTTTTGCCGGTCTGATCGAACGCATGACCGCCGCCTGCCGGGCTCATGGCCAAGACGAACTGCCGGAGCTGGATAATTGAGGCGGATTCTGGATATTCCCGTAGAGGGGATTCTCCCCTCGGAGACAGCCATACTGGGACAGCAGGGGGTGCCGCCCACCGCGTCCAGTCTGGAGCCTCTGCTGGCTGTTTCCCGGCTGGGTAGGGAAGATATGGCAGCCCATTTTTTGGGCCGCGGAATACTGGTTCAGGTATCGGTCACTGAATTCTCCACCCAATACAAAGGGTGTGGGGGGAATGATTCGCGCACGCCGCTGGGGGAAATTTTCCCGCGGGCCGAGGCGCTGTTTCTGTTCGCAGTCACATGCGGGGAGGCGGTGACGGTCCGGATCGCCGAGCACTTCGCGGACAATGACTATCCCCTGGCTGCCGCCCTGGACGCGGCCGCATCCCTGGCCGCTGATCAGGCCGCCCAGTGGGTGCAGGATCTGGTCGAAGCCGAGCTTTCCATGGCTGGTATTCGTTACAGCCCGGGTTACTGCGGCTGGCACATCAGTGGGCAGGAGGCCCTTTTTGCGAAACTGAAGCCTGAGGCAATCGGCCTCCGTCTGACCGATAGTTTTCTGATGGACCCGCTGAAATCGGTGTCCGGGGTCATCGTGTTCGGGCCGCCGGAGATTCACCGCTTCAGGGACGACTATTCCTTCTGCGCCGAATGCGCGGATCACGAATGCCGAGGGCGCATCGCCTCGCTGAACTCCAGGATCGATTGGGAGACCTGAATGGAATTGCTTGAACAGATTGCCGATCAACTGGAGAAAGGCCAGGCGGCTACGGTGGCCCAACTGACGACCGAGGCCATCTCCGCTGAGATTCCCGCCGCCGAGATCCTGAACGGGGGCCTGATCGCAGGCATGGATCTGGTGGGGGAGAAGTTCCGCAAGCACGAGGTCTTCCTGCCTCACGTGCTCCTTGCGGCCAAGGCCATGCACGCCGGGATGGAGCTCATCAAGCCGTTGTTGATGCGGGACGGAGTGCGTAGGGTCGGTAAGGCTGTGCTTGGCACCGTGCGTGGCGATCAGCACGACATAGGCAAGAACCTCGTGGGCATCATGCTCGAGGGCGCGGGTTTCGAAGTCCTGGACCTGGGCACGGACGTGGCTCCAGAACGTTTCGTTGAGGCTGCCTTGGCCGGCGGAGCCACCGTGATCGGCATGTCGGCGCTGCTGACAACAACCATGCCGGTGATGAGAGAAGTCATAGAGCTTATCAATGAGCGAGAATTGCGGGGTCGGTTGCGCACCGTGATCGGTGGAGCTCCGGTGACGGAGGATTACGCCCGGGAGATCGGTGCCGATGCCTATGCCTTCGACGGTGTCAGCGCGGTGGACCGGATCCGTGACCTGGTCGCTGGCGGCCCCGGATTGCTTGGGGGACCATGAACATGGATCTGCGCGAACGACTGGACCGCGGTGACATCCTGCTCTCCGACGGGGCCATTGGAACTCTACTGCAGCAGCATGGGCTGGAGCCCGGCCAGGCTCCGGAGGCCTTTAATCTCTCTCGTCCGGAGCTGTTGAGCCAGGTGGCTGCGACCTCTGTAGAGGCTGGATCCGACCTCGTGCACACCAACTCCTTCGGGGGGTCGCCCTTGAAGCTGGCAGTCCATGGTCTTGAGGATCAGGCCGGTGAGATCAATCGCACTGCGGCAACGGCGGCGGTTCGGGGAGTCGCCGGCCGGGCCCTGGTCAGTGGATCGATCGGTCCCTGCGGAAAGGTTTTGCTTCCTTACGGCGAAGCGGATCCGGATGAGGTCCGTGCCGGTTTCCTGCTCCAGGCCCGGGCCCTGCTCGAGGGGGGAGCAGATCTGCTGACGATCGAGACCATGTCCGATCTGGCCGAAGCGGTCCTTGCCGTGCAAGGGGCCCGTCGCGCAGATCCTGGAGTTCCCATCCTGGTAACGATGACTTTCGAGTCCACACCCGGCGGCTGGTTCACGATCATGGGCAACGACATCCCCACGTGCGCGGCGACCTTGCTTGAGTCGGGCGCCGACGTGTTGGGCAGCAACTGTGGCCAGGGAAGTGCCGGGATGCTGGAAGTCGCCCGCGCCTTCGCCGCCACTACGGACCGTCCCCTGATGATCCAGGCCAACGCAGGGCTGCCGGAATTGGATGAAGGACGGGCTTGCTATCCTGAATCACCGGCCGACATGGCTGCCTGGGTGCCGAAACTGGTGGCGAACGGGGTAAGGATACTCGGTGGCTGTTGCGGTACCACCACTCAGCACATCCGAGCGTTTCGGCGGGTCCTGGACCAGAACCGGGATTCGGCATGAGGGATCCCGGCATGAAGGCTCACCGAGGTAACGCAGGCAACGGCGGCCAGGCCGGCAATCTGAAGCGCCAACTGGGCTTGTTCGACGCAGCGATGATCCTCTGTGGTATCGTTATCGGTTCCGGGATTTTCACGAGCACCGGTCTGATGGCGGAGTACCTGCCTTCGCCCGGCTGGATTCTGGCTGTCTGGCTGGCCGGCGGGCTGCTGACTTTGGCGGGGGCTTTGACTTTTGCCGAGCTGGGCGCAGCCCTGCCTCGCGCAGGCGGCCATTACGTCTACTTGCACGAAGCCTTCGGTCCATTGTGGGGTTTTCTCTGCGGCTGGATTCTCTTCCTGGTATACATGTCGGGCGGGATCGCTGCCCTGGCGGCGGCTTTCTCCGAGTACCTGGGCGGACTATGGCCTGCAGTTTCCCGGGATCGGATTCTTTTGAACCTGGACCTGATTCCCGGTTCCAGGAATTTTTTCTGGCGTGTGTCCGCCGCCCAGCTGGCTGCGGTGATCGCAATCCAGGCCCTGACCTGGGTTAATTGGTTGGGGGTGCGGCAGGGCAAGTGGGTGCAGAACATCCTGACCGTGATCAAGATCGGGGTGTTGATCGGTCTGGCCGGCTTGGGGCTGATCAGCAGTCGGGGGCAGGCCATCAGCTGGGACTGGAACTGTGCCGGTATGAGCCCGGTCGGACTGCTGATGGCTTGCGGGACCGGCCTGGTGGCGGTCAGTTGGGCTTTCGACGGCTGGAACAACGTCAACTTCACTGCTGGGGAGATCCGCGATCCGCAACGAACCCTGCCGCGGGCCCTGCTGCTGGGCACGGTCGGGGTTACGTTGCTTTACTTACTGGTCAACTTGGTCTACTTCCGCGCTCTACCCTTGGCTCAGATGGCCGGACAGGTTCGGGTGGCGGATCTGGCAGCCGTTGCCCTGTTCGGGGACCGGGTGGGGAACTTACTGGCTGGAGCGATCATTGTCTCCATCCTGGGCTCCTTGAACGGTTCAATCCTGACGGGACCGCGCATTTACTTCGCCATGGCCCGGGACGGGCTCTTTTTTCGCCAGGCCGGACGGGTTCATCCCCACAACGGAACTCCGAGCCGGGCCATCCTGTTGCAAGGCGCCTGGGCCAGTCTACTGGCCGTCACCGGCACTTTTTCGCAGCTGTTCACGTTCGTGATGTTCGTCTCGATCCTGTTCTGGATCGCCGCTGCCGGGGCGGTAATCAGGTTGCGCCGCACACGGCCGGACCTGGCGCGTCCGTACCGAGTGCCGGGGTATCCCTGGGTACCAATCCTGTTCATGGCCGCCTCGGCGGCAATCCTCGTCAGCAGCCTGCTGGAGAATCCTGTGGAGTCGCTGGCTGGCTTGGTCTTGACCGGGTTGGGTATTCCCGTTTTTCGCGCTTGGCGTGGGCGCAGTATAAGTCGCAGTCACGAAGGTTGAACAGAATAAGAGGCCTCAGGTCTCGTTAGTAGTCGGAACCAGAGTCTTCAGACGATGTCTTAGGATTACCACCGCCACAATTCCGGCCAGAATGTTGGTCACCGCCGAGGCCCAGAAAATTCCTTCCAACCCCAACACTCGAGAGCCCAGGAAGGAAAGGGGGAGGTAGAGAATGACTATCTGCAAAACCGTGAGTCCGGCGGCAGTACCGGGTTTCAGCATTGCGTTCATCACACTTCCGGCCAAGACCAAGACGGCCGAGAAGCCAGCCCCGATGGGAACAATCCGGAAGTAGTTCACTGCGGCGGAAACCATCTCCGGATCCTTGTTGAAAAGTAACGCAATCGGTCGGGCCAGGCTTGCAACCATGAGCCAGATCAGAATTCCATAGATAAACCCGAAACCACACGACAACCAAGTCGCTCGACGGACCCGGTCGAGCAATCCCGCGCCTAGGTTCTGTCCGATGAACGGGCCCAAAGCAGCGGCCAGCGACATGATTACAGAGAAAACAAACATACCCACTCGCGAGCCGACGCCGAAGGCTGCCACCGCAGCCGGCCCATAAGTTGCTACCAACCGCGTGATTACTCCCATCGCAATGGGGACGACCATCCGCGTGCCCGCGGCCGGGATACCCACATGCAGGACTCTGCGCCAGCTCCGGATCACAGCAGCTGGAGTCATGCCGTGGCGAGAAACCATCTTCTCGCGGAAAACCAGGACGTAAATCGAGGCCATTAGGGTCATGGTGCGTGCTCCGGCGGTGGCCAAGGCTGCACCCCGGACTCCCATTTCCGGGATCGGTCCCCAACCGAAGATAAGGATTGGATCCAGCACCACGTTGGTTATCGCTGCAACCATCATCACCAGGCCGGGAGTGCGGGTGTCTCCAGTGGCGCGGATTGCACCGTTGCCTACCATCGGGATGACCACCATGCCCACGCTCCAGTACCAGACCTCCATATACTGTCGTACCAGGTGGAGAATTTCTCCCTCGGCGCCCAGTACCCGGAACAGCGGATTCATGGTCAGCAATCCCACCCCTGCACATGCGGTCACCATCAGGACCGACAGGAAGAGACTGTCCGTGGTCAGGCGCTGGACCTGCCGTTGGTTCCCCTCGCCGATGGCGTTGGCCACTACCGCCGAGACACCCACTCCCAAGCCCAGGGCCAAGCTGCCGAGGGTCATCATAACCGGAAAAGTGAAGGTGACGGCCGTCAGGGCCTCGGAGCTGTAGCGCCCCAGGAAGAAGGTGTCCACTAGGTGAAAAATCATGATGGAGAGAGTCCCCATCAGCATGGGGACGGTCATTCTTACGAGTTGGCTGCCGACCGGGCCGGAAGTCAGGGAAGGAAATTTTTTCAATCAATCATCCTCGGCTCGCAAGGTGCCACGTAATTCAGATCTTCACGAAGATCCGCTGCCGGTGCAGCCACCAAAGGACACCAAACCATAATAAAATATGAGCGAAAGCCTGTAGCAGGGATCCGTTCGCATCGCCGGCCGCAGGCTGGAAAACGTTGCTGTAGAGCCAGCGTTGTATGCTGATCCCCTCGCCGGTCCGCAACAGCCCCAATGTGCGGGCCAGAAGGCCCGAGCCCACGAATACAACCAGTGGATTGCTGCCGAAAACGACGGCGGGCTTGACCCAGGAGCACCAGCCGCGGATATCGATGGCCCAAATGGCTCCTGCCAGAGAAACCATTGCCAATCCTGCAGTTAAAAACATGTAGCTGGATGACCACAACTGTTTGTTGATGGGTTCGAGCAAGCCCAAAAGCAGGCCTGAACCCGCTATGAGGAGGCCCCAGACCAGCAATGGCCTTACCTGGTTTGCGGCTTCACCCTCGTCCCTGCGCAGGAATTCACCGGTGAAGAATCCGGCCAGGGTTGTGACAATGGCCGGCAGAGTGGATAGTATCCCTTCGGGGTCAAAGGGGATCCCGGCGCCTCGCCAAAGGTGGGTTTCTCCCAGCAAGCGCAAGTCAAGCCATCTGACGAGGTTGTCTTCCAGTGCGAAACTTCCCGCGCCCCAGCCGGAAACCAGAGGAAATCTCATCAGGATTTCATAGAAAAAAAGGCAAAAAACTACACACAGGATTCGGGTCCGCGTTCTCTGAACCAGGGTTACGATCAAGCCTACGGCCAGATAGCACAGGGCGATCCGCTGCAGGACTCCCATTATTCGTAGTTTAGCCAAGCTTTCTTGGATGGATTCCAGAGAAAAACTTGCAACCGCTTCTGCACTGAGGGGCAACCCGAACGGATACCAATTCAGGAACAGGCCACAAGCAAAGATCAAAAAGGTACGGGTGAGAATTTTCTGCACCAGGTCGCGTCGGGTGGCGCCTTCTTTCTCTCTTCTGGAAAAGCTAAGTGCAATGGATACACCGACTATGAACAGAAAGAAGGGGAAGACCAGATCCGTCGGAGTCCAACCGTGCCACTTGGCGTGGCGCAGGGGAGGGTGGATATGGGCCCAGCTGCCGGGGTTGTTGACCAGGATCATCATGGCTATGGTGATTCCACGGAAGACATCCAGGGAAATCAGGCGCTGGGGTTCGGGGCCGCCCTGTTTCATGGATTCATTTCCATGACCTTGCCCTGTACAACTACCGACCGGGCCGGTTCCGGGTGGCAAAGCAGCAGTGCCGCTACGGGATCGTCGGCTCCATCGTAGCCGATCGCCGAAAGGTCGTAGACAGCCAGGTCGCACGCTTTTCCGATCTCGATTGAACCGATGTCATCGCGGCCCAGACAGCCGGCACCGCCCAGAGTGGCCATCTCAAGAATTTCTTTTACGGTCATGCCGGCCGCACCGTTCTTGACGCGGTGAAGCAACAGGGCTTGTCGAAGTTCGGCCAGAAGGTTTGAGCTGTCGTTGCTGGCTGATCCGTCGACCGCCAGCCCAACCGGGCAACCGGCCGCGCGCAGGTCGCGAACGCGGCAAAAACCCGATCCAAGGCGCATGTTGGAAGTGGGGCAATGGGCTATGGACACTCCTGCAGATCCTAGCCTGGCAATCTCGTCATCATTGAACCAGATGCCGTGGGCCAACCAAACGTCGTCGTCCAGCCACTCCACGGTTTCCAGAAAATCAACGGGTCGTTGGTTATAGATTTCCTGACAGTAGGAATCCTCGTCGCGCGTTTCCGAAAGGTGGGTGTGTAGGCGAATACCGTGCTTGCGGGCCAATCGGGCCGTGTCGCGCATCAACTCCGGGCTGACCGAGAAGGGGGAGCAGGGAGCCAATCCGATGCGCACCATGGCGCCTGGTTTCGGGTCGTGGAACTTGGCGATCACCCGTTCGCAATCGGCCAGGATCGTCTCCTCGTCCTGGACCACCGAGTCCGGAGGTAGCCCGCCATCCTTGACCGAGCGGCTCATCGAACCACGCGTGGGATGAAAACGGATACCGGCCTCGCGGGCGGCCTCCACGGTGATATCGATCAGTTCGGCAGAGGCTTCGCGAGGGAAAAGGTAGTGGTGGTCGGTAGTCGTCGTGCAACCGGAGCGCATCAATTCGCGGAACCCAACCAGCGCGCCCTGGTAGAACTGCTGATCGGTCAATCGGGCCCACACCGGGTAGAGGGTGGTCAACCAATGGAAGAGCTCGCTGTCGGCCACCGGACCCCAAGCCCGGGTCCGAGTCTGAAAAAGGTGATGATGGGTGTTGACCAGGCCGGGCAAGACTACGCAATCGGTGGCATCGTATCTTTCGAACTGTTCACGGGGTCGGCCTTCGATAACCTCCGGCGCTTGACCCTTGCCGGATTCTATGATCATGCCGTCGACGGCGGCCACCCAACCGTTGTCCAGCACCTCCCGATCCGGGTTCATGGTGACCAGAATGCCGGCATTCTCAAGCAGAAAGAGAGTTTCTCGGGACATGGGTCACTCCGAATTCAATGAGTGGTATGATAGTGATCCTGTTATCCTGTAACTTTGTAAAGTATAATCCCGGGGCCTCAGTAAGCTACCGGAACCTTCCTCTCTCATTCAAGGGGTTTACCTGTCATGTGGGAAATCTCCGACTATCTATTTGCTGATTCTCCTCCCGAGGCTGTGTCCCTGATGCGCCAGGGCCCAGGCAAGGGAATTTACCTGGCCGGTGGCACAGACCTGTTGCTCAACCCCCCGGAATGCGATTTCGTGGTGGACATCAGTCGGGCCGGGATAAGTAATATCGCTCGCACTCCCGGTGGTGATGTTTTCCTGGGAGCCGGGGTCACTCTGCAGGATTTGGCCACCAACGAACTGGTCACATCCTTCGCCGGTGGCGAGTTGAGCCGAGTAGCGTCCCAATGCGGCAACCGTCCCGTCAGGAACCTAGCGACCATCGGCGGCAATCTATGCAACGCCCGGTCTTCAGCCGACACGGCTCCGATTCTCCTGGCTCTGGACGCGACCTGTTTCATCACCGATCAGGACAGCCAGGAAAGCCTGCCCCTGGATGATTTTTTCGTGGGCCCGCAGCAGACGATTCTGGAAAACCGCCTGCTGGTGGGGTTGGCCCTGTCCGCCGAAGTTTCCGACCGCCGTTGTGCCTCGAGCAAGTTGATTTGCCGGGCCGATAATATGGCCTTGGCCCATGTCGCGGTTGGAGTTGATTGCCGGGAGGGCAGGATCAACGCTGCCCGGATCGCCCTTGGCGCGGTGGCTCCTATCCCCCTGCGGGCGACCCTGGCCGAATCCACCCTCGATGGCTTCGACATCAATTCAGAGGATAAAGAAACTCTCTCGGAAATGATCTGTGACGTGGCCGAATTGGCCGCCGGTGAAGTCGATCCCATCGATGAACATCGGGCCTCGTCCGAGTACCGACGGGATTTGGTGCGGGTGTTGACCCGGCGCCTACTGGAAAAAGTCCTGGCCGAAATTGCAGCCGAGAGTGCTTTGAACGACGGAGGACAATCGTGAGAATCGAACTGAACCTCAACGGTGAGGAGACCTCCTGGGAAGTAGCTCCTGGAACAACCCTCCTGGCCGCTCTGCACCAAGCGAGTAGTCTCTCGGCCGAAGACAGTTGCCTGAGGGGCCATTGCGGCTCCTGCACGGTATTGTTGGGAGGCCGACCCGTGCATTCCTGTTTGGTCATGGCTGCCCGGGTTTCAGGATGTTCCGTGACGACGATTGAGGGATTGCCCGGCGAAGGCAGAGAAGGGTTGGTACGCGTGATTCGCGGCGCCAGTTTGGAAAAGGCCATCGAACTTGGATGCAGTGAAATTGGTTGGGAACAGAAAAAACCGTCCACCGTACCGCATCTTGAGCGTTGTATCGGCAGGTCTGATGAATCGTCTCCACAGTTCGGGGTCCAATTCGTAGATCTGGAGGTGGATCCGGAGACCGGCGAGGTCTTCCTGCGCAAAATCGTTTCGGCCGTGGATGGCGGCACGATGAGTCATCCCCTGATGACAGACAAACAAATAGAGGGAGCCGTAGTGCAGGGTCTGGAGTATGCTCTGTTCGAGAACGATGAAGCGAGTGGTCCTTTCGGGGCCAAGGCTGCTGGCGAGGTTCCCATCGACGGACCCGCCCAGGCCATCATCAATGCAATTAGTGACGCGGTGGGAATCCACATTAACCGGATCCCGGCCACCCCTGAGCGTATTTGGCGAGCCATCAAGGAATCTAAGGAGGAATCCTAATGCTGAAGAAATCCTTTCTGTTTTCGAGTCTGGTTCTGGGTCTGATGTTGGCCCTGATTCTCGGTGGCTGCAGCAGCGGCAAGCAGATCACCCGTCTGGATGTCGAAGAGAATATTGATTTGTCAGGCAACTGGAACGACGTGGACAGTCGTCAGGTATCGGCCGTCCTGGAAGCCCAGATCACCCACAGCCCCTGGGTAGAGGATTTTCGCGGCGCAAACAGCCGTAAGCCCTACTTGATCATAGGATCGGTGCGTAACAAGACCAGTGAGCACATCGCCGTCAAAACCTTCATCGCGGACATGGAGAGAGAGTTCATCAACAGTGGTCGGGTGAAGGTTGTCGCCTCGTCTGAAGAGCGGGATCAGGTCAGGACCGAGCGAGCCGATCAGCAGGAGTTCTCATCACCGGAGTCGATGAAGCAATGGGGTCGTGAGAAGGGTGCCGATTTCATGCTCATCGGCGAGATCAACATGATCCGGGATCGGGAAGACGGCAAGGAAGTGAAGTACTACCAGCTGGACTTCTACCTGGTCGACCTGGAGGACAATACGAAGGTCTGGGCGGGCTTCGAGAAGATCAAGAAGTTCGTCGGCCGCAGCAAGTACAAGGGTTGATGACCGGTGCGTCAATCGACTCTTAGAAAAGATAGCCTTGCACGGCCGGTGCTAATGATCCTCCTGGGGGCTGGGCTCATCCTGTCCCTGGGTGGATGCGCCACCTATAGCACAAAACTGGCCAACCTGAGGCCCGAGCTGGTCGATGGAGAATTCGATCAGGCCCTGGAGACGGTTGAGAAGGAGACCGGCAAAAAAGATCGTCTCCTTTATTATCTGGAACGCGGGATGATTCTCCACTTCGCTGACCGCTGGGTGGAAAGCAACGAGGTCTTTGTCGAGGCTGAAATTCTGGCCGATGATCTTTTCACAAAGTCCATCTCCGAAGGCGTGCTGTCTCTTTTTACCAACGACACGGCGAACAGCTATCGGGCCCGACCTTTCGAGATGGCCATGGTGCCCTACTACAAGGCCCTGAACTACGTTTATCTCGGGCAACGCGACGAGGCGCAGGTGGAGGCCCGCCGTTCGACGGAGATGCTGGCCAAGTACGTTGATGCCACCCTCGAGGGGATTCGGGACCAGGACAAGAGCCGCCTGGAAATGACCCGCAACAATGCCTTCATGCTCTACTTCAGCGGCATGCTCTTTGATTGGGATGGGGAGCTGAACGACGCCTTCATCTCCTATCGGAACGCGGCGGCAGCTTTCCAGGCCAACCATGGGGTTTTGGGCCTGGATATCCCGCCTTCGCTTGCCGCGGATCTGCGGCGCCTGGCGGCTCGGCTGGGTTTCCACACTGAATTGGATGAAATCAGAAAAACCTGCCCTGCCGTTTTTGCCGCACCAAGGAACCGAACCAAAAAAACTACTGATAATTCGCCGGCCAGCCCCGGGGATTTCGAGGCCGCCGCCGGTTGGCAATCCGGCCACGGCGAAGTCGTGCTCCTGCTGGAGGAGGGCTTCATCCCCCAGAAGACCCAGGTGCGGATCGATATTCCCATCTTTGAGGGAGAGACCTACGAGGATCCGGACTACTGGTCGTGGGAATTGTACGCCGGCATGGGTGAAATGCAGGCTTTTTCCAGCGGGCGGAAGATAGAGTACTGGATGTCGATGGCTTTCCCGGAGTTGAACGCGCAACCGCGGTCAATTGCCGGAGCAAGGATTTCGGCCGGAATCGCGGGCTCTCATGCTATTACCAGCCAGGTGGAAAATTTGAACGAGGCCGCCCTGATTACCTTCGAGGCGGAGAAGCCCTCCATCTTTTTCAGGACCATCCTGCGGGGCCTTACAAAATATCTGGCCACACGAGGCGTTAAAAAGAAGGCCGGAGTCTGGGGCGGTGTGGCGGCCAACCTGTTCGGTTCCGTTTCAGAGAAGGCCGATACACGCAGCTGGTTGACCTTGCCTCGCGGAGTTCACTTGGCTCGGCTCAGCCTTCCTGCGGGAAACTACAATCTGAAACTGGAATTGTTGGATGGCCGGGGCAGGGCAGTGGAATCTCGTACCCTCTCCGGAGTTCAGGTCCGGGCCGGGGATTGGACTTTCCTATCACAGCGGGTTTTTTGACATCCCGGCCCTGAATCCACTCGCCAAGTATGAACCAACCCATTTGAAACGGGGACGAGAATGACATTCGGGTTGAGACGCATTCTTTCCCTGGTGGCGATGGCCCTCATCATTGTGCTCATGGTTGTCACTTTTCGCTACGATGCCGGCCGGCGAACCGAGGACATGATGGATTTGATGGTGGCGCAGGGGCGCTCCCTGGCCGATGTGATAGCCGAGAGCAGTCTGCACGGACTGGGCGTCTACAACAGCTGGGAAAAAGAGGCGAATGGGCGACTCCTGGACAGTGCTTTGTGGGTGGCCAAAATGGATTCCGTCTTGGAACTGGACTCCGTGTCCTTGGCGGGAATGGTCGAAGGTCTGGGGCTGGATCAGGTGGAGATATTCGGTTCGGATGGCCGGGTTCTCGCGGCCGGCGGCAAGATTAGTGATTTGGATCCTGACCAAAGGAAAGCTGCCCGAAATCTCCTGGAACCGTTGCTGTCAGGCAAGAGAAAAACCGTGAAATTGAGGAGACGATCCCCTGACGATCCGGGCGGACATTGGTCTTCGGCGGGTGTGAGACGCCCCGGAGGCGGTGCTGTCCTGGTCGGAAAGTTTACCGGCGGTTTGACCGGGTTCCCCGCAGGGCTCGGCCCAGGCCACATGATCAGGACCCTGGGCCAAAGCCGGGGTATCAGGTACGTGGTGCTCCAGGATGGTCAGGGCATCCAGGCCGCTTCAACGGATAAGATCGGTTTCCCCTTGCCGGGTGAAGATCCCTTCGTGCTGCCCTTGGCTGAAGGACAAGATTATGTTTCCCGGGAGTTCGATTCACCTCTGGGACCGGTGGTGGAGGTGGCCAGGATGGTAGTTCTTGGCAACCGAGCTCGAGTGTTGCTGAGGGTGGGGTTGGATTCCTCTCTCCTGAACCAGATGCGGCAGGACATCCGGAAGCGCACGATACTAAGAGGGGCCTTTCTGTTGGCCAGTCTGGTTCTGACTTCCTCTCTCCTGCTGGCGTGGCAGAGGCAGGGAGTGCTTAACCGGGAAATGGCGAAAGTGACCCGGGAGCTGCGCGAGAAGGAGGAGGAAGTCCGTCGGGGGGAGAAGCTGGCGGCCATGGGTACTCTGGCAGCAGGGGTAGCACACCAGGTGCGGAATCCCCTGAACGCCATCAACATGATTTCCCAGATGCTCGAACGCCAGTCGGAACTCTCGGACAAGGTCAAGGATGATGTGCGGCATATCACTGCCGAAAGTGGCCGTATCGAGGCCATCGTTCAGCAATTTCTGCGATTCACCAAGCCTCGCGAGCCGGTTTTTGAAGTTTTCGATTTGGGCGCCGTCGTGCGGGATTCAGTGGCGGTGCAGATTGCCGCCAACCGGACCAAGAGCCTTGTATTCATTACTGACCCGCCGGAGATTGAAGTTGAACTGGACCACCAGTTCCTGGTAGAGATTCTGGAGAATCTTTTGCGCAATGCGGTTGACGCTCTGGGCGGGGAGGGTACGGTCTCGGTCACTCTCCAGTCCGATGGCCCCGAGGTGGAAATCAATGTTGCGGACAATGGTCCGGGGGTCGGCTCCGAGGATCGTAAGCGAATCTTCGATTTATATTTTACAACTCGATCCGACGGTCACGGCCTGGGGTTGAGTCTGGCTACCCAGATGGTCGCAGCCATGGGCGGGTCCTTGCGCATCGCCGAGGACCCCGGCCTGGAAGGCAAGGGCGCCCGTTTCGTAGTGCGCCTGCCCTTGCAAAGGAGAACCTAATGAACACGGGACTGATCCTGGTCGTGGATGACGAGAAGACGCAGCGCGAGACGCTGGCCCGCGCAGTGGCTTCCTGGGGCCACGAAGTCCTCATCGCAGGAGATGCGGAGGAGGCGCAGGCCCAGGTAAAGGGTCACCCCATCGACCTGATCCTGACCGATTTGCGGATGCCGGGCCTCTCGGGATTGGAACTGCTCGAGCGCTGCCGGCAGAATCGACCGGATATCGGGGTCATTCTCATGACGGCTTACGGCACCATCGAGAATGCAGTCGAAGCCATGAAAACCGGTGCCGTTGATTTTCTGCCCAAACCCATCGATCTGGATCAGCTGGAAGCCATCGTGAACAGGGCCTTGGCTATGAAGAACCTGGTCAAGGAGAACCGGTCCCTGCGACGGCGGCTTTCCGAAACCAGCACCGGCTTTCGGATGTTGGGAGGGTCCGAAGCCATGGCGGCAGTCCTGAGCCGGGCTTCCCGCGCCGCAGAAACCGATGCCACCGTTTTGATTCTGGGCGCCAGCGGTTCGGGCAAGGAGTTGCTGGCCCGTTCACTGCACGACCTGAGTCTCCGTTCCGATGGGCCCTTTGTGGCGGTAAACTGCGCAGCACTGCCCGAGACTCTGCTCGAAAGCGAGTTGTTCGGTCACCTCAAGGGTTCTTTCACCGGCGCGGACCGGGACCGCAGGGGTCGTGTACACCAGGCCGAGGGGGGAACCCTGTTCCTGGACGAGATAGGGGACATATCGTCCGCGGTGCAGGTCAAGTTGCTGCGCTTCCTCCAGGAGAGGGAGTTTACGCCGGTTGGCGGAGAAAAACCCCTGCGGGCCAATGTGCGGGTCGTGACCGCAACGCACCGCGATCTGCCGGAAATGATCGCCCAGGAGAAATTCCGCGAGGATCTCTTCTTTCGCCTGAACGTGGTGAATCTGTCCTTGCCCGCGCTGGCCGAGCGCAAGGAAGATATCCCTGAACTGGCCACGCATTTTCTGGAACGCTACTCTCGCCGCTACCAGCGTCCGGCGCGGACCTTCAGCGCCCAGGCCATGGCCCGTTTGATGGGGCACCAGTACCGCGGCAACGTGCGGGAATTGGAAAACATCATAGAACAGGCCGTGGTCATGACCAGGGCCGAGGTGATCCATGAGGAGGATTTGCCGGCTCTACTGACTCCGAGGACAGCCGGCCCCGACGACGAGCTTCCCGGCTACCAAACAGTGGATGGGGACCTTCCCCGCCTGATGGAGACCATGGAAAAGAAGATAATCATGGAGACCCTGGCCGCCTTCTCCGGCAACAAGAGCAGTGCGGCACGCCACCTTGGATTGACCGAGAGCGGACTACGCTATAAGCTGGCCAAATGGAATGATTCCGCCGAGAGGGACTGACTCCGCTAAATTCCTCCCTGGCTTCAGGATTCGCAGAAATCTGCGATGGGTTTTCCGGAAAATCGGAGATATTTGCGAGGGGTCAGCATCGTATTCATTCATAACGCTGTTTTGACGGGTGCAAATGGCTGAATTATAATAAGATAGATATATTTTGAGGGTTGTTGGTTTTTTGGTACAGGGGTTGCTTTTCACTCTTAAACCACAAAGGAATTGTGGAGTAATTGGGACAATGTTTAAGGATGATTCAATGAAAACCAAATCGATTTCCGTTCTCCTGGTTTTAATGGCGTTGCTGTTTGCTACAGTCGCCATGGCACAGGATGAGGAAGCAGCGACCGAATTGCCGGATGTCTTTATCAGCAATGGTAACGGCGTTTGTCAGTTTGTCGATGAAGACGGTGACGGCTTCAACGATCTGGCACCGGATGCGGACGGAGATGGGATCCCCAACGGGTTGGATCCTGACTATGCCAAGCTTGAAGACGGCACCGGTTCACAATGGATGTGGGGCCAGGATGAGGACTTCGATGGCCACATGGGTGAGGGCGAAGCCGGCTCCGGACCCTTCCAATACGGTCCCGGCGATGGTGAAGGTGATGGACCCTACGGTCCCGGCGTGGTCGGTGATGGCGACGGTGAGGGCTCCTATGGTGATAGTGACGATTCGCCGTACGGTCCCGGCGATGGTGTCGGTGACGGTGGTTTCGGTCCGGGTGAATGGGATGACGACACTGAGGACGATGCCCAAGGTCGCCAAGATCGCGGCGGAACGGGTAGTAACAAGTAGAACACGATTCGGAGGGGTGGGTCGGTCGCCCGGTCCCGCTCCTCCAGATGTTTCGAGGCCTACTGTTTCCAGATCATTCCAAACGCCGAAGGTTTAATTGCAGTTGTTTAGAATGATCTACAGGTTGGTTCTGAAATTGGTTCTGAAACCGGTCATGGGACCAGCCTTAAAGTCAGCCCTGATTTTCTCATTCCTTTGCCTGTTGAATATTCCAACAGTGTGGGCTGAAGGGTTGTCGCTTCAGGGCAGATTGAAATTGGGTGCGGGATATCTTGAGCATCCGATCGGACTTGTTGAAGAGGTTCCAGCAGGGTATTTGTCTCTTGGTTTGAACATTGCTGCAATCTTCGATAAGGACCAAAACCGATTCAAACTGGGGTACGTTGGTAATGCGAGTCAATTCGGGAACAACAATCAGCTTGGATTTCAGCGCCATGGATGGGGCCTGGAATGGTTCCGAGCCGTACCCAACCGAAAAGTTGGTCGTTCCGGAAGGATCAGTTTCGGGGTGCAAAGAGCAGACCGATCCTACGAAGGCAGCTACGACTTGTACGATTACCGGGAGACCTACTCCTACATTGCATTCAAGAGATACCTGGCTGCAAAGACCCTGCTCAAGGGATACGCTGCCTTTAAGATCAAGAACTTCGGCAATATTCTGGGAGAGAGTTTCCGGGAACCGCACGGCAAGCTGGAAATCAAACGCTTTTTCCAAAGCCGTACTACTCTCGGGCTAGCGGTCAGATTTGGAGCCAAGTTCTATTACGATGATGCCGCGTCGAATGTCTGGGGGACCCTTAATCTCCCCTCCACCTCCCAGTCTTCGGCGCGGCTCTCCCAATTTTCCACGAGACTCAATTTTTCCCAGGGGATTTCCAACAGGGTTGGGGCTCGGGGTTGGGTGGACTACAGCGTGAATTTGGGAGATTACCCCAGCTTCATCGATCAGAGGACATGGGGGGAAAACCAAGAATATTTCTACGTGATTTTTGACAATCCTTTGCTGGACCGCTATGCGCGTGATGGTCTGAACCTGTTCGGAGCCCTGAAAGTTCTGGGCCCGCACCAGACTTGGCTGGAAGGCGGTGCGAGCTTTGGGGATCATGATTACGGGGCTCTCATGTTCCCTTCCGACGATGTTGACTACACGACTTTGGATGAGGGCCAAAAGCGCCTGGACAAGACGAAGGACTACTACTTTTCCCTGACCCGGATTCTGCCCGGAACCCTGGGCAAGCCCAAATTGGCACTGTCCGGCGGTTGGTTGGAACGCGAATCCAGCGTTGAGCGCTACACCTATTCCGGTGCCTATTATTCCAGCTCTATGACCTGGCGCTGGTAACTCCAGTATTTAATTTTCCTGGTTGATCATGATATTGCAGGACTGGACCGTGGCTTTTTCCGCTTTCTCCAAGCCTTTCCCCCGGGGGAAGGACCTACATTAACGGCACAACGCTCCGAGCCCCTAGTCACTTCCCGTTCAATTTTATCAGGCGCTACTTATCAGGTTTATTCCAGACTCAGGACAGGTTATTATACAAAGGCCGCGTTGTTGACATTTCCGATCCCACCCTTGGCCTGCGAGGTCCAACTTTGGATGAAAACATCCAGCATCTGATCGAGAAGATCCAAACCTCCATCATTGGCGATGACCGGGCCCTGGACGGCCCCTACGGATCACGCCGAATGACTTACGCCGACTACACGGCCAGTGGCCGGTCCCTGGGATTCATAGAGGATTTTATCCGCGAAGAGGTACTTCCACTCTACGCAAACACTCATACTGAAACGTCCAGCACGGGTCTGCAAACGACGAAATTCCGGGAGGATGCCCGCAGGATCATCCTGGAGTCGGTAGGAGGCTTGCCGGAAAAGGACGTGGTGATTTTCTGCGGTTCGGGAGCCACTGCGGCCATCAACAAACTAATCGAGATCCTGAATTTGCGTATTCCCGGCAATCTGGACGAAGACTTTGGTTTTTCGCTGCTCATTCCCCAAGAGAAACGCCCCGTTGTGTTCATCGGTCCCTACGAGCATCATTCCAATGAGCTGCCCTGGCGGGAATCCATTGCCGAAGTGGTGACGATACCCGAGGACCAGGACGGGCAGATCGATAAGAATGTACTGGCAGAGAAATTGATCGCCTACGCCGATCGGCCCCTGAAAATCGGCAGCTTCTCCGCTGCCAGCAATGTAACGGGGATCGTCTCCGATACTTTGGAAATTTCTTGTTTGCTGCATCGCCACGGGGCGGAAGCCTTCTGGGATTTTGCCGCAGCTGCTCCCTACGTGGAGATCGAAATGAACCCCGTCGAATGCGAGGGCCAGGAGCGGTTCGGCTGTAAGGATGCCGTCTTTATTTCCCCGCACAAATTCATTGGCGGTCCTGGTACCCCGGGGGTGCTGGTAGTCAAGCGTCGGCTACTTACGAATCGAGTGCCTTCGGTGCCGGGTGGGGGCACGGTGTCTTACGTCAGTCCCGAGGACCACACCTATCTGACGGATCATGCCCACCGCGAAGAAGGAGGGACGCCGGCCATCATAGAATCCATCCGGGCTGGTCTGGTCTTTCATCTCAAGCGGGCAGTCGGGGAAAACAACATCGAACAGTTCGAACAATCCTTCGTGCGGCGGGCAATCGAAGCCTGGTCAGAGCACCCGAACATCGAAATTCTGGGCAACCCCGATGCTAAACGGCTGTCCATCGTCTCGTTTGTGATTCGTTGCGGTGAGCAGATTCTGCACCACAATTTCGTGGTGGCCCTTTTGAACGATCTGTTCGGAATCCAGGCGCGCGGGGGATGCTCTTGCGCCGGGCCTTACGGTCATCGTCTGCTTGGAATTGATTTGGGCAGCAGTATGCGCTTTCACAAGGCCATCGACGCCGGGGCCGAGGGCATCAAACCCGGCTGGGTGAGGGTGAACTTCAACTACTTTATCTCCCGCGAAACCCTTGAGTTCATCATCGAGGCCGTGGAATTCCTGGCCGAGGAGGGTTGGCGCTTTCTGCCCCACTACAACTTCGAGCCGGAGACCGGGATTTGGCGACATCATAATGCAAAGCCGGGGACCAGTTTGCGGCTTGGGGACATCAGCTATTCTTCAGGAAGGATGGAGTACCCAGCCCGACATTTGAAGGAACCTGAATCTGCCTTCGGTGATTATCTGGTACAAGCGCGGCAGATTTGCGCCCGGGTGGGAACGCCCGCAGATCCATACGGGTCAATTTCAGAAAAGCCTGCAGCGTTGGCCCCTGAATTCGAGCGCTTGCGATGGTTTCCGTTGCCGGGGCAGAGGGATGGAAAATAGTCAGGGCAAGTAGACCAGATCCGCGATCCTGGTCAACCCCATCCGATCGGTTTCGCTGAAAGCGTCCGGCTGATCCGAATCCACATCCAGGACCGCGACGATATTTCCGGCAGGTTCCCTGACCGGGATCACGATTTCGCTTTGGGATCGGGAGTCACAGGCCACGTGTCCGCCGAAGGCGTGGACATCGGGTACTATTATTGATTCTTTGCGTTGCACACAAGCCCAGCAAACTCCCTCCCGGCCCGGCAGGATCGCGCAGGCAAGTGGCCCCTGGTAGGGTCCCACCACAAGTCGCCCGTCTTCACGTCTGTAAAATCCGGTCCAGAAGAAGTGGGGCATTTTGTGTTGCAACAAGGCGGCTGTCGAGGCCATTCGGGCGATGGGATCATCGGTGGCTTTGGGGCCGGTATTGAACAGTTCTTCAAGTTGTTGAGCGATGCGCCGGTAGCGATCGGCTAGCTGTGTGGATTCCTGGGCCATGATGAAACCATTTCCTGTTGGACAGAAGTTAAGACGGAGGTTGAAGACAGAAGTATCAGAATCTGCGTTCCAGAAAAAGACCTCCCGGCTCCCCAGCGATCATACGTCCGCCGGCTACGACCTGGCTGCCTCGCAGCCAGACGTCACGGACGGCGCCCTGGACCGGCAAACCGGCCCATAGTGATCCGGCCCGGTCGCTTTGACCGAGAGGTTCCCAACGATATTTTGGTCTGGGATCAAAGAGGACGATATCAGCATCATAGCCCGGTTCGAGTCGACCCTTGCGGCCGGTCAGACCCATCAATTCGGCGGGTTGGGACGCCACTGCTTCGACCCAGCGCTCGGGGCTCAGTTTCCCGTTGACCACAGCCAGGGTGTGACTGACGACCAGCCGTTCACCCACTCCGCCGCAGCCGTTGGGCACGGATGGAAACCCCCCAGCGGCAGCCGCGGACTTGGTCTTCAGATCGAACTCGCAATGATCGGTCGAGAGAAAATCGATCTCACCGGTGGCCAGTTTCTCCAGCAAAATCGCCTTGTTTTCGTTGAGTCTCAAAGGAGGGGAGCACGTGGCGGCCAGAGCGGCTTTGTGGCCCGCCTCGTACAGCCGATCATCGGCGAAAAGGTGATGTAGACAGACTTCGCATAGCAACCTTCTCCTGTCTGAACCCGTACTTCGAACGGCAGCCTCGGCCTGTCTTGATTTACGGGTGGAGCCGACCAGTTCCGCTGTTTGTCCCAGGCTTGCATGGACGATTTCCAGCTGGCAGCCAGTTTTCCCCGCCATTTCAAGAGCTTGGCTAACGGCCCTCACTTCGGATTCTGGAGGATGGGCCAACGGATGCCAGCGCGGTGCGGTGCGACCGGTGTCGGTCAGGACTTGCTGGGCCTCCGCGTTCATCTGACCATCCTCCGCATGGACAAGCAATAGGCCCCCTGCGGCGGCAATTGCCGCCATTAGGGATTTCATTGCCGGAGGTTCCAGCATGAGGCGTCCCTTGTAGGCCAAAAAGCCTTTGAAGGTGGGAATTCCAGCCTTGATCAGGCCGGGGATTTCGGCCAACCGTTCCTCGCTGGCCTGAACGACAGTGCAGTGCAGACCGTAATCACAGGCAATCTTGCCATCGGCCATACCTCGCCAACGGGTGACGGCGGAGGGCAGGGTTTCTTCGCGTTCCGGGTTGGCGAAGTCGATAACAGTTGTGGTGCCACCCAGGAGGGCGGCTTCTGAACTTTCGCGCCAGCCCAGGCTGGTCAGACCATTACCAAGTGGCATGCCGAAATGAGTGTGGGCATCGACGGCCCCAGGTAAGACCCACAGATCGGTTGCATCGATACCGGGCTCATCGCCTTGTGGACCACCGGTATTCTCACCCGGTCTCAGAACCGCCTCGATTCGATGATTGCGCACCACTACATCGGCCCTTTTCAAGCCTGCAGAAGTAACGAGGGTACCACCGGAAATGCGCATGCCCAATGAATACCTTTTTTGAATGTATCCAGCCAGGAATTTCTTGGTGCCCATAACCTGGGAGGGCGGGATCTTCCGGATTACAGTAAAAACATTCGCCAACCATTGACCGGGACATAGACCCGACCCTGGTTAGGGGCTATAATTCTCCCAGCAATCAACACTTCCCCCGGGAGATTTCCCAAGGAGTTTCGATGAAGCGGATCAAGAGCAAGATCAGTACGACCGATTCAGCCTTCCAGGAGAACGATCGGATCAATCGGGAACGGACCACTGAATTGGCCGAGTTGCTGGGTCAGATCAGGCAAGGCGGCAAGGAGAAGGCCAGGGAACGCCACACTTCCCAGGGTAAGCTGATGGTACGCGATCGAATTGAGGGGTTGCTGGATCCGGGTACCCCTTTTCTTGAATTGTCTTCCCTGGCCGCACACGAGATGTACGGGGGTGGAATCTCCGCCTCGGGCCTGGTTACCGGGATCGGACAGATCCACGGACGGCAGGTAATGATTGTGGCCAACGACGCCACGGTGAAGGGCGGCACCTACTACCCGGTTACCGTCAAAAAGCATCTGCGGGCGCAGGAAATTGCGCGTGAAAACCGGCTCCCGTGTATTTATCTGGTGGATAGCGGAGGAGCCTTCCTGCCTCTGCAGGCGGAAGTATTCCCGGACCGCGATCATTTCGGGCGGATTTTCTACAATCAGGCCACGATGAGCGCGATGGATATTCCCCAGATTTCGGCCGTGCTGGGCAACTGCACCGCCGGCGGGGCCTACGTGCCGGCCATGAGTGACGAGGTGGTGATCGTAAAGGAGCAAGGCACGATCTTTCTGGGGGGGCCCCCTTTGGTCAAGGCTGCCACCGGTGAAGAGGTAACCGCGGAGGATCTGGGCGGTGGCGATGTCCATACCCGCATCAGCGGTGTGGCCGACCACCTGGCCAACGATGACGCCCATGCCTTGCGGATTGTACGCGACATTGTCGAAAACCTGGGACCGGTTCACACCACGACGATTCCCATAGGGACGGTCGAACCCCCGCACTACGATCCGCAGGAATTGTACGGAATCGTCAGCCACGATCCCAAATTTCCCTATGACATGCGCGAGGTGATCGCGCGCATGGTCGACGGCAGCAAGATGCATGAATTCAAACCGCGCTACGGCACGACCCTTGTAACCGGCTTTGCCCGGATCCACGGCTACAGTGTGGGGATCGTGGCCAACAACGGGATCCTCTTCAGCGAGGAGGCCCTGAAGGCCACGCACTTCATCGAGTTGTGCAACTCTCGCAAAATCCCCCTGTTGTTCCTACAGAACATCACCGGTTTCATGATCGGCAAGCGTTA
This sequence comes from Gemmatimonadales bacterium, assembly GCA_019038745.1. Taxonomy (GTDB): domain Bacteria; phylum Krumholzibacteriota; class Krumholzibacteriia; order LZORAL124-64-63; family LZORAL124-64-63; genus JANTGJ01. Next base: position 13,633 of record JAHOYV010000003.1, on the reverse strand, counting down.
CGAACATGGGGGCATCGCCAAGGACGGGGCCAAGATGGTCAACGCCGTCAGCAACAGTACCGTACCCAAATTCACGGTCATCATCGGCGGCAGCTATGGAGCGGGCAATTACGGAATGTGTGGCCGGGCCTACCAACCGCGCATGCTTTTCATGTGGCCCCAGGCCAAAATTTCCGTCATGGGCGGAGAGCAGGCGGCCAACGTGTTGTTGACGGTCAAGAAGGATCAGGTGGCCCGGCACGGGGAAAGCCTCACGCCGGAACAGGAGAGTGAGATTGTCGACCCCATCCTGGCCAAGTACGAGGAAGAAGGGCATGCCTATTACAGCAGCGCTCGTTTGTGGGATGATGGAGTCATAGATCCTGCCCAGACCCGGGATGTGTTGGGGTTGGCGCTGGCCGCCTCGCTGAACGCGCCCATACCGCCGGTGAAGTTCGGTGTTTACCGGATGTAAGCGGCTCCGGATGTTTTCGATTGGAGTGAGTAGTGGCAGTCAGGCAGGAAGCCTCAGGTCGTGTGTTGATCATTACGCTGGATAATCCGGCGGTCAAAAATGCATTCGATGCAGAGACCATTGGCGAGTTACGCGGAATCTTCGAAAGTATTGCTTTTCGCGATCCGTTGCCAACCGATTCGGGGGCTGAACCGGAAATTGGGGAAGGTCAGCACTTCCGGCCCCACGTGGTGGTCCTGCGGGCGACCGGGGATGTATTCTGCGCCGGGGCTCATCTGGGCATGATGAAGAAACTCGGCAAGGCGGATTATCAGGAAAATGTTGCTGCTGCCTTGGATATGGGTGCCATGTTTCGGGCCGTGAGAAATTGTCCGGTCCCTGTAGTGGCCCGGGTTCAAGGACCGGCCTATGGAGGAGGCGTAGGATTGGTAGCGAGTTGCGACATTGTGGTGGCTGGACAACAAGCCAAATTCGCATTCTCAGAAGTTCGATTGGGCCTTATCCCCGGAGTAATCGCTCCCTTGGTGATGGACCGGATCGGATTAGCGGCTACCCGCACCTGTTTTCTTACCGCCGAGACCATAGATTCGGTCGAGGCCTTGCGCATCGGTTTGGTTGACCGCTTGGCCGACGGCAGAACCGAGAACAACACCCTAGACAACCTCCTGGATCGCACCGTTGATTCCCTCCTCAAGGGAGGACCTTCGTCCCTGGGGCTTTGCAAGAACCTGATAGAGGGTGTCAACTCACTGGGTTTTGCACGCAGCGGAGAGCTGGCCGCCCGAATGATTGCCGAAGCTCGGCAGAGCGACGAGGCTCAGGTTGCGTTGGAGGCCTTTCAAAAGAAATTGTCCGTGCCCTGGAACCAAGAGAGGAAATCGACTTGACGACCAACAAATCTCCAAACCCGCCCGCTCCCGAAACCGTAACTCGACCCATTGCCCGGGTGTTGGTGGCCAATCGAGGGGAAATCGCAGTCCGGGTGATACGGGCCTGCCGTGAACTGGGGATCGGAACGGTGGCTGTCTGCTCGGAAGTCGACCGCCACGCCCTGCACGCGGAGATGGCCGACATCGCCGTAACCGTCGGCCCTGCCGAGCCGGGGGAATCGTACCTGAGGGCCGACCGCATCCTGGAGGCTGCCAAGGCCACCGATTCGGACGCGATCCATCCCGGTTATGGTTTCCTGGCCGAGAACGCAGAGTTCGCGCGGGCCTGTGCTGATGCTGGGGTTGTCTTCATCGGTCCGGCCGCCGAGGTGATCGAGCAGATGGGAGAGAAGACCGCAGCCCGAGCCATCATGCAGAAGGCCGGAGTGCCGGTCGTGCCGGGTGATCTGTTGCCGGAGCCGGATGCGGACGGCAAGTTTCCGGCCGAGGAAGTTCTCGCCATTGCCCGGAAGGTCGGTTTCCCGGTGATGGTCAAGGCCGCCTTCGGGGGCGGAGGCAAGGGGATGCGTCAGGTCGAATCGGAAGACAAGGTCGTTGCAGCCTGTGAGGCAGCTTATCGGGAGGCCCTGGGAGCCTTCGGCAACGGCACTGTATATATAGAGAGATTCATCGAGCATCCCCGGCATGTGGAGTTCCAGATCTTCGGTGACAATCATGGTAATGCGGTACATCTGTTCGAGCGGGAATGCTCGATTCAGCGCCGGCATCAGAAGATCATCGAGGAGACCCCATCGCCGGCCCTTAATCCGGAATTACGGGAAAAAATGGGCGCCGCCGCAGTGGCCGCCGCCCAGGCGGTCGGCTACCAGGGTGCCGGTACGGTGGAGTTTCTGCTCGGTCCGACCGGGGAATTCTTTTTCCTGGAGATGAATACGCGTCTGCAGGTGGAACATCCGGTTACCGAGTTGGTAACGGGAGCCGACCTGGTCCGCGCCCAGATTCGGGTTGCCGAGGGCCGTCCGTTGCCCTGGACCCAGGATGAAATCACGTGTAGAGGCCACGCCATCGAGTGCCGCGTCTATGCCGAAGATCCGGAGAACGGGTTCATGCCCTCACTGGGTCCCATCCTGTTGCTGAACGAGCCGTCAGGACCCGGCGTTCGCATCGACAGCGGGGTAAGACAGGGTGATGAGGTGAGCATGTACTACGATCCCATGATCGCCAAGCTCAGCCTGCATGGTCAGGACAGGGCTGCGGCCATCGACCGGGCCGTGACCGCCCTGAAAGACTACGCGGTTCTGGGGGTGACTACCAACGTCGAGTACCTGATCGCCATCCTGCAGGAACAGGCTTTCCTGGATGGGGACCTTCACACCGGTTTTCTGGTGGAGCATCTGCCGGATTGGGGCAGTAGCCGGGACCAGGACGAGGGTCTGGCTCTAGCCGTGGCTTCGGTCGCTGAATATGACCGTCTTCAGCGAGGTCTCGGGTTGTCCGGTACCCCCGATCCCGGCGCACCGACCCCTGCACTTACTTCACCATGGACCAACCTCGGGCGGTTCCGGCTGTCCGGTCTGGGATGATTTCGGCGCAACGCGCTAACCGAAAGGGATGACCTTGCTTTTGCAATTCAAGACCGGTGATGAGAGCTATCATGTGGATATTTCTCCCGATGGTGACGATTGGCTGTTGAAGATCGACGGCAGAGAAGCTCCACTGCAGGCCACCCGGGGTAAGGATGGTTCCTGGCTGGTCGATACGCACCAGGGCCGCCGCAAGCTTTGGGTTGCCGTTCAAGGTGATGAGAGGCTTGTTTTCTGCGATGGTCGAGTGCATAGGCTGCGTTTGCCCGATCCCGAGCACGCGGACGACGAAGAGGAAATATCCGGTGGACCCAATCTCATCGCCGATATGCCCGGCAAGGTTGTTCAGACCCTGGTGAAGCCGGGAGACGAAGTAAGCGAGGGGCAAGCAGTGATCATCATGGAGTCGATGAAGATGGAAACCGAGTTGTTGGCCGCCGTGACCGGGGTAGTGGCCCAGGTTCATGTCTCAAGCGGCCAAGTGGTAGCGCAGGGCGACGCCCTGGTGGACATTGACTCCAATGACTGAACCAACGGTGACCAGGCGATGAAGGTCCTATTCATGTGCACCGCCAATTCCTGTCGTAGCCAGATGGCCGAAGCCTTGGCCAGGCGACTCTTTCCCTCCGACTGGCGGGTCAGTAGCTGCGGTTTGGTTACCTACCGGATTACCAGTGGGACTCGCCAGGCCATGGCCGAGGTGGGGCTGGATATGGAGGGCCAGGCGCCCCAGTCACTCGATGAATACGACCTGGACAGCTTCGATCTCATCGTCACCCTCAGTCCGGAGGCCGGCCGTTATCTGCCCGCCTTGAATGATCCCGCCCGCCACCATGCTTGTCCGATTGACGATCCAATGTCGGCCCAAGGCAGTGAGGACGAAGTCCGGCAGGCTTTTCGGACCGGCAGAGACAGGATCGGCCAAATTGTAAGGGATGTAGTGGCTGGATCCCTGGATTCCCAACCAGATTCCTGATTGGGTATTCTGCGGGAATGGTTAGTTCCCTTTTCGACTCAAATCCCCCCGAAAACCGTCTATTTTGAGTTTAGCAATAAAGATACGGAATTCTTTAATTTCGGTATCAATTTCATTTTTTCTTCCCGGAGGGTTGAGGCGTGAAATCCAAGGAGGCAATGCATATATTTTTTCCCCTACCCAAACAACTGTTTCCCGGTCGAATATCGTCGTTTGCGGATTCTGTCGGGTGATTGTGACGAGCCAACAAAAAAAATGAAAATTTTTGTTTTGATGGCCGCCTTGGGAAAAGATTATTGTCCATTCCCACCCCACAAGGGGGTGTGGTTACAACAAGGAGGATACCCAAGATATGGGGCTTTTCTCCTGACCTAACATCAATTTTACGGGTGAGATTTCCCTGATATCGGAATGTATTTCCGGACACCATAGGAGAATCCAGGCAACAGTGGAAAACAAGTTTCCTCAGGGAATTGGGGAATTCAGACGGAGCTGAAAAGGGAGAGATAACTATGACGGATCGCAGGCACCAGGAGAAAATGCAGCCAATTGGTGAAGGGGGACTGTTTGGAGACGGCGCGGTTCCGGTTTCCGGGGGAAACAATGAAGGTCAGCAGATTCGACCGGCGGCACGGGTTGAAATCGAGACAATGAGCTTGGATACGGCTGGGATGGACGAGATGGCCCAGAACGACACAACCAGTGATACTGCCTCACCAAATGCTGGCGACACGGCCCAGGATCACCACCAAATTAGACTCAAGTCCAGAGGGATGTCCTTATCCCGGTTCTACACAACCGAAGGTTTGGATCCTTTCGATGAATTGAACTGGGAGATCAGAACCGCCGTCATAGCCAACGACAAGGGTGAGACACTTTTCAAGCAGGACAACTGCGAAATTCCCGCCTCGTGGACCCAGATGGCCACCAATGTCGTGGTTTCGAAGTACTTTCGGGGAGGCATGAACAGTCCTGACCGGGAGTCTTCAGTACGGCAGTTGATAAGTCGAGTGGTCGATACCATAACGGATTGGGGCCGCAAGGACGGTTACTTCGCCACCGAGCAGGATGTCGGATGCTTCCACGCCGAGTTGAAACACATCCTGGTCAACCAGGTCGCTTCCTTCAACTCTCCCGTGTGGTTCAATGTGGGCGTGGAGAAGGCTCCCCAGTGCTCCGCCTGCTTCATCAACGCCGTTCGCGATTCCATGGCCAGCATCCTGGACCTGGCCAAAACCGAGGGCATGCTTTTCAAGTTCGGCAGCGGAACGGGCAGCAATCTGTCTTCACTTCGCAGCAGCCGGGAGAGTCTTTCGGCCGGTGGCGAGGCCAGTGGGCCTGTCTCCTTCATGCGCGGTTTCGATGCGTTCGCCGGCGTGATCAAGTCCGGCGGCAAGACCCGGCGTGCGGCCAAGATGGTTATCCTGGATGTTGATCATCCGGATATCGAGGAATTCATCGAATGCAAAGTCAAAGAAGAGAAAAAAGCCTGGGCCCTGATGGATCAGGGTTATGACGGTTCCTTCGGCGGCGAGGCCTATAACTCGGTCTTCTTCCAGAACAGCAACAACTCGGTTCGCGTCAGCAACGAGTTCATGCGGGCGGTCGAGGAAGATGCCCAGTGGACGACCCATGCGGTGACCGACGGACGACCCATGGACACCTTCCGGGCCCGTGAACTGATGGAGAAGATAGCCGAGGGCACACACATCTGCGGTGATCCCGGCATGCAGTTCGACACCACGATCAATGACTGGCACACCTGCAAGACCACCGACCGGATCCATGCCTCGAATCCTTGCAGTGAGTACATGTTCCTGGACAACTCGGCCTGCAATCTGGGCTCATTGAACCTCATGAAGTTCCGCCTGGATGATGGTGAGTTCAACTCCGAAGCCTTCCGGCACGCTTGCCGTGTTATGACCTTGGCCATGGAGATCATCGTCGGCAACAGCAGCTACCCTCGCCAGGAAATCGAGGCCAACAGTCATGACTTCCGCCCCCTGGGTCTGGGCTACGCCAACCTAGGCGCCCTTTTGATGAACCGTGGTCTGCCCTATGACAGCGACCAGGGTCGGGATTATGCTGCAGCGATCACGGCCCTGATGTGCGGTCAGGCCTACCTGACTTCGGCTGAGATCGCCAGCCAGATGGGACCCTTCGCCAGTTACGCGGAGAACCGCGAGCCGATGCTTGAGGTGATCCGCATGCACCGGGCCGCCGTGAACGGGATAAACGCCAACCGGGTACCCGAAAGCCTGCTTGATGAAGCCGAGAACGTCTGGCGCGAGGCCTATGCCCTGGGCCACGACTACGGCTACCGCAACGCCCAGGTCACGGTGCTGGCTCCGACCGGCACGATCGGTTTCATGATGGACTGCGATACAACGGGAGTCGAACCCGACATCGCTCTGGTCAAGTACAAGAAGCTGGTCGACGGCGGGATGATGAAGATCGTCAACAACACAGTTCCGGACGCCCTGGAGAAGTTGGACTACACCGAAGATGAAATCGATGACATCCTGGGCTGGATCAAGGACCACGAGACCATCGAGGGGGCTCCGCATCTGAAGGAAGAGCACTTGGCGGTTTTCGACTGTGCCTTGTGCCCTGCCAACGGCGAACGGTCGATCAATTACATGGGTCACCTGCGGATGATGGGCGCGGTGCAGCCCTTCCTGTCCGGCGCGATCAGCAAGACGGTGAACATGCCTACCGAGGCAACCGTCGAAGAGATAACGCAGACCTACACCGAGGCCTGGAAGATGGGCCTGAAGGCAGTGGCCATTTATCGCGATGGCTCCAAACGCCTGCAACCCTTGAACACCGGCAAGAAGCAGGAAGCCAAGGCTTCAGATGAGCCCCTGGCGCCCCCAAAACCCCTGCGTGTGCGATTGCCGGATGAACGGGCGGCCATCACCCACAAGTTCAGCATCTCAGGCCACGAGGGATACATCACCGTGGGGCAGTACCCGAACGGCAAGCCCGGCGAAATGTTCATCTCCATGGCCAAGGAAGGATCCGTGGTCAGTGGCCTGATGGACAGCTTCGCCACCAGCGTTTCGATCATGCTGCAGTACGGGGTGCCGTTGAAGGTTCTGATCAACAAGTTCTCTCACGCCCGGTTCGAGCCGAGCGGATTTACCAACAACAAGGAAATCCCAATCGCCAAGTCGGTGATGGACTACATATTCCGCTGGATGGACCTGAAGTACGGCGAGCACGCCGGGGACGCAGACGGTACCGTGCCCGATGGTGACATCGAGGCTCGCGACGCCATTGCGCTCAAGAATGCCGAAGAGCGCACCGCCGAGGGTCTCAAGGAAATGAGCGCCTCGGCCGGTGGTTCCACGATTAATTCCGACCAGCCAGACGGTCCGAGAATCAGCATGGAGAAAGAGAAGACCGTATTCAGACAGCAGGCGGACAGCCCACCTTGTCCCGATTGTGGTTCGGTTACCGTACGTAGCGGCTCGTGCTATAAGTGCCACAACTGTGGCGCGACCACGGGTTGTTCCTGAGCGGGCTGTTCCTGACGGGATTGCTAAGATCGGATCAATCGGCCACTCGCCGGTCGGTTGATGACGACGGAGCGAAAGTACGGCAAAGGAATGCCAAGGCCCGGCTGGAAAGGATTCCGGCCGGGCCGTTTTCCATGGAAAAAGATTGCGTTTAATGTTGAATTCTGAAATAAAAAAATCAGTTAAATTCAGTCGCCAATTTAAACCTATTGATGTTTTGGTCTATTACAAGTGATTAATAACAAGTAAAATACGGGTTAAGTGATAAAAAAATAACAAGATAGCCCGGGAAAATATCAAGAAAATACGGAAATCCTACTAGGGTGCTGGGAATTGAAAAGGCATTTGCAACAATACATCAAATGTGGTAAAGTTCTCAAGTTCTCGCCCTGTAGTGAGCTATTTTCGAAACTGTAAGAGAGGGGAAATCATGCAAGGAACCGGTTCGAAACAACAAGTTTGGGGATGGTTGGCTGTAGTAGCAATTCTACTCAGCTCCGTACCCACAGTCCTCGCATCTGGAGAAGGTTATGGGCCGGGAAGGGTGGGGCTGAGCATTCTCGCAGGCAGGGACCATGTCGAGATCGGAACCGGCGGGATCTGGAATTCCCGCGACAAGCTGCACATTCAGCTTGACCCGGCCGACGGCTGGCGGATTAAGAACTACCACGCGGATCTGGGTGCCGACGCTGACGGCGTTTTGTACTCTCCTCCGCTGACTCCCACCGGAAACCCGAAAATCGGGCACTTCGATTATAAGGAAACTTTTAATCTTCCTTATGTAAACACAGAAAACGAAGACGGAAATCCCTACCGTCAGACTTTGGTTCTGGATCTTGCCGAGGACATTGGATTCATGTGGGGTACCCCGTATGCGCATTTGCGCACCCAGGGTGTCGCCCTCTTCGTGAACCTGGTCAGGCTGGATGATTCCAACCGTGTGGTCGAAGAAACCGGCGCCTGGGTTGTGCCGGAATTGGTCACCTGGATCATTGAAGAAGCTACTGCTGAAGATAGTGAAGAAGTGGTCGTCGGAGATGACGCCACGGTAGCCGACGCCTACACCGGCGAACTGGTTGATATCGACGCTATCGAAGTCAAGAATACCAAGAGGGGCAAAGTTGCCAAGAAGGAACACAAGAACGCGAAAAAGAACGTAGAAGTCGACGAGGCCGAGGAACTAATCACGTTTGACGGCGGCCGTTGGGGCTGGTGGTTCAAGTTCACCATGGGTCATCCCAAGACCGGTCACTTCATTGATTCCCCTGTTGCCGGTCTCTCCATAGAGACTCCGACCTACGAGGGCATCACTGACGTTACCGCTGCTTTTGACTATTTCCCCGGTGAAGAAGTTGAAATCGCCATCGGTTCGATCCACCTGGGTTCGACCGTTGCTGATCACAAGATCTCCCCGTTGGATATCTTCCCGCTGGCAGATACGGAAAACTCAAATGTGATCAACATGGCTCGCTTGCTGCAGAGTCTCGATGCTGACGCCGATCCTCAGGGTGGCATTGCCATTACTGAAGGTGTGGTCTTGGCCTTCGAGCAAGCCATGGCTTATTACGAGCTGACCAGCATCGATTTCAGTGATGATGTTCAGGTCGATAACATTATCAACCAGACCATCACTTTTGCGGCTCAGCTGGAGACCCCTGTTCTCCTGGTGTCCGTATCGGCTGAAGATGCCAAGGATCACTTGGATGAGACGCTGAACAACGCCATGTTCCGCAAGAACATCTCCAAGACGCCTGATCAGGACAGCACCAAGGCCAAGATGAATATCTCGACCACGTGGTTCCCGGCCCTGCCGGCCAACGCCACGGCCGAAACGCTACCCGTGGAAATTGATTACTATGATGAAGAGGGCAACTTCATCCGGACTGCCACCACGGCCAAACCGATCATCATCACCTACACCGATGCTGATCCGGTGACGCACGCCATGGACACCTGGGCCGCGGTTTCCCGCGACGACGGTGAGACCTGGAAGCGGAAGAACCTGTCCCGTTCCGGTGACCTGTCTTCCTTCGAACTGGCCAACGGCGAGCCGTACTACGGCTACACCAAGAAGCCGGTCTTCATGATCAAGGCCAACAAGATGCTGGTCGCCTGGACCAGTAAGTTTGCCCGCGGCGGCAAGCCTGCCTACTCGATTGATATCGAGGACGAGTACACCTACGACGATCCCTACTACACCGAAGATATCTTCGGCGTGGGCGGACCGCAGCGCTCAGTGGACTACGCCAGGGAGGGCTACCCCGAAGCGGGAGAGATTCCCTACAGCTGCATCTGGACCTGTCGTGGCGTGATCGCCACCCAGAAAGACGTGGATGCTGGAGTTGGCGAATTTGTCGGCGACATCGTCTGGTTCAAGCCCGAGCGCATGACCAGTGGCCGTCGTGATGCCAACCTGATTTTCTGCGTTGGCGCCGGTGGTGCTGGCTTTGGTATGGTCTGGCAAGAGGACCCCAAGGGTCTCAGGCCTGGCCGAGCAATAGGCCCCGGCCCCGGATGGGGTGGCGCGACCACGAACCACAAGACCGATATCTGGTACAGTTACCTGACATGGGGTGACCACTCCAAGGTGGACATCAACTTTGTAGCCGGTGGCGACCCCGAGCACGATCTGGATCATATCACGCGGCCCAAGGCCCTGGTTCCCATGTCTCTGCCGGTTCGTATCTCGAACAACGAGGTGCTGAACGAGAAGAACATGGGCATTGATACAACCACCTACGCCGATGATGTGTCCTACCTGCCGGAGAACCTGACGCGCTGCGTCAAGTTCGAAAGCGGCAAGAGTATTGTGCAAGCGGATGATCCCAACGCCTGGGAAGCCGATTACACCAACTTGCGGGCCATGCCGGAAGATCACCAGACGACCATGAACTGCGTGAACTGCCACGTTCCTCATGGAATGGAACCGATGGCTGACATTTCTACGCAGGGTTCGCCCATTCCCCTGGTCGTGGTTGATGCCGAGACGAATGATTATCTCGGTGGCTTCAACAACGGCGACTGCGTGAGCTGCCACTTCAGCCACATCGTACCGCGTGACCGCCTCAAAGCCGTGACCCCGGGTCTGGATGAAGCGGCTAAGTGCGAAGAGTGCGAAGCCAGTGGTGGAATCTGGAAGGATGGCATCGACGGCACCGAGCTCGTCGAAGCATACTTTCCCTACGAAGGATATCCCTACATCCAAGACGACAGTGACCTGAACGACGGTACTCACGGCTACGGCGTGGCTGTTGAAGGTCTTCTGGCTGACCCGCCGATATTCCATGAATTCGTCAACTACAGTGGTGCTACGACAAAAGTCGCCATCACGCTGGGCGAAGATGGAATCCAAGGTACTGCGGACGATCTGCTGCTGGACGGAGACACCGGGGCTTCCCGCGGTAACCTCTTCCTGCAGCCGTATACGTATACGAAGGATGTTACCGATCCCGAAACTGGTTTGGTTACTACGAAAACTATAACCAGCGCCTGGGCTATCATCACCTACGAAGAGACCAAGGGTGCCGGTGCCGGTCCTCCGGATAACACCGGTGAAGAGATCACTCACCGCGACGATTACCTGCCCGAGTCGGGTAAGAACGTCATCTACCACAGCTTTGATTTCCAGAATCCTGACCTGGTCCACCCCGGCAATATCATGAATATGCCGCAATGTGTGATGACCGGGACTTCTGATACTGGCGATCTCATGCCTGTTCTGGATGGTGCCGGGAATATCGACCCGACCTATATCACGACCGAGGCCGGAGAAAATGTTTTGGACTGGAAGGGCCGTCCTCAGATTGAATATGAGAACGCCCGTCGTGGTCGCTTCATTCTCCAAGGTTTGGGTGCGGTCAGAGGGTCAAGAACCATCATGCTGATGGTCTACAAGATGGGTATGGAAGGCGCAGGCCGTCCTTCGGACATCATTACCCAGCGCTGGGTGATTCCTGAAGACGAGATCGAGTTCACGTACAAGGACGGAAAGATCAACGGTGTTCTATCAGTGGAAGGCAACCCCTACCGCTTCGAGAACATCGTTGGTGAGCAAGTGTTTGATGCTGATGCCGAGGTGTGGTATTGGGGCCAAACTGGGCAGAATGTTAGCTCGGTAACTCCTACAGAAACCACTGCCAGTAATGCTGAAGAAACACAGTGGGATGATCCCTACGGTGCGGTCAAGGTTGTTGAGTATACCCAGACAGTCGAAAACCTGGCTGATCTGTCGGACAAAAACCGCTATGACGATTCCCGCGCCGCACGTGGCCAGCTTCGTGGCGACTTCGTCATGCTCGGCTTCTCGTATTGCGCGAACTGGGCTGCCAGCCGCAACGGTAACGACAAGTACGACTTCTTCCTTCGTCGTTCCTTCAATGGCGGTGAAACCTGGACCACCGATCCAAAAGGTAGTGGCACAGAGCACTGCATCACCTGGACCACGCCTAGTGGTTTGGACCAAGTGGCCGGAACCAAGACCGAGGAATGCTTCACCGCCGGTGCTGGCGAGTTCGAGCGCATGCGCAACCTGACGCAGCTACCGAACTCCAAGGAGTCCACCATCGAGCCGCGTGTCGTGGCTCCCCCCGGAACGATCAAGGTAGACGGTGCGTGGACCGGTATTCCCGAGGACAAGCAGAACCAAGCCGTGTTCTACGTGGCCTGGGGTACATCCACCAACCCGAAGAAGGAATTGGATGCTGACGGTGAAATGGTTCAGGAAGAGCCACATCCCACGGATCTTTACTGGAGCTACTCCATGGATAAGGGCGAGACCTACCACGTAACTTCGTGGGAAGTCAATGGTGCTCCTATCAACGATGAAGTAGGCACTGGCGACATCCTCTATGGTACCCCCTGGATGGCCAAGGGTGATCAGGAACAAGGCGAAGTGCAGCTTCGACAGACTCCAGACGGCTCGCGTTTCTACGCAAGCTGGCTGGATGAAGGCGAAGAAGGCAGCGACATCGTGTTCCGTCGGATCATGCCGATTGGCTTCCCTGTGAATCAGGGTGATGGCTATGTACCTCCTGTTGAAGTAGAGCCCTTGGACGAAAGTTCGTCGGACGACTTCAGCGGTGATTCTGACTAACAACTAACCTCGTTTAGCGAACCCGGACGTCGGCCTGACCGGCGTCCGGGGGAACTTTCGAAAGACGGCCTGTGGAATTGTCCATGGGTCGTTGTTTTTTTTTGAACAAGTGATTTTATCAGGTATCTATCTCCAACCCGAATTTCCCGGCATTAATCAAATTTGAAGGTGGCCCTTTAACATCATTAAATATCCGGCCAAATTAACCCTGTTTGCAATAACTTGGCCACATCGTTTCATGGCTTCTGTTTGGATAAAATTAGTCGTATTTGGGGGCGCATTCACAGGCTCAAATCACTTCTGGCAAAAACAACATTTTCCGCAATTTTCCGTCCGGAAGGTAGAGGCGATCCGTGACGTAAAAATATTTTAAGTTTTTTTTGGCGGGAAAAACCGAGAAACCAAAAATATTCAGCTCGATATGAAGATAATTCAACAGCTATCGGGCACGGTATATAATAAATCGAACTCGTTATTAATGAAGAGCTTATCCGTCCACATAAAAAATTTTTGAAACGATTCACTCTACAAAACTAAAAACCAACCAAAGTAACAGGAAATCCAATTTTTAATTTCCTACTTATGAAATAGGAAATTCAAGATCCTTTACAAGTTATTACAAATTTGTGACAATACTCCCGCTTGGTTCACGTAGGTCTTAATTTCTGAGCGAAGGTGCGAATTATCAAAGGATTTTCTTTAGATTGCTTTCAAGCTTCCTCTCGCACAAGCAGGGCCGAGCGAAATAGGGACTTACCCAAACTAATCTATAGAGTACTGGCATAGGATTTTGGTCAACGCGTGCCGATGCAAAATGACCCAGCCTTGCCAAAAAAAATATTTTCTTAATCGCAACGCGATTAAAGCTGGGCTCTCATGGTTGCCCGGTAATCCTCTCTGGAGGGGGGAAAAATCGATCACGTTATTTAAGGGGCGTGATCAATAACCATTTGAAAGTGGGGAAGTCATGATTAAGACTCCATCGAAGAAACAGCTTGTGTCAGGGCTGATGGTATTTGCCATCTTGCTTTGCACTACTCCTGCAGTATTTGCTTCAGGAGATGGGTATGGGCCGGGACGGGTGGCGTTGAAGATTCTGGAAGGCAGGGATCACACC
>JAHOYV010000070.1 GCA_019038745.1 Gemmatimonadales bacterium | reverse complement strand
ACATTCTACAGTATGGGTCTACAGTTGAAGATGTTGTGAATCTGGCCACCGTGGGGGTGGTCGAGGTACCGGATGCGATGCCTGCCAGGAGATTGTGATCGTTTATGATGGGTTGGAACAATCGGGTCTGGCCTTGTCCCCAATCAGAACCCTAATGCCTTGATTTATAGTATGATATGAGGAAAACCAAAATTTTATTTTTGTATTTCCCCGTTTGCTTTTTTCCGGAATTCAGTCGATTGTTAAGAAATTGACAATTGAATTTGGAACGGCTGTAACAGCTGGACTGGTGTGGGTTGCTTGGAACCCGGCACAATCGGGAAAGGATTACCTGCCATGGCTACAAAGTTGCAAGATGCTCTCGATTATCACTATCTGGGTCGCCCTGGGAAGACGGAAGTTGTTCCTACCAAGCCGTGCCTTACGGCCCGCGATCTGTCTCTTGCCTACACTCCCGGGGTGGCAATTCCATGCGAAGCCATTGCGGCCAATCCAAGCGACGCCTACAAGTACACAAACCGCGGCAATTTGGTGGCTGTAGTTTCAAACGGGACGGCGGTGCTGGGCCTGGGTGATATCGGCGCATTGGCCGGGAAACCGGTCATGGAGGGAAAGGGAGTTCTTTTCAAACGCTTTGGTCACGTTGATGTCTTCGATATCGAACTGGATACAAAAGACCCGGATGAAATTATCCAAACTTGCCGCCTGTTGGCGCCAACATTCGGGGGGATAAACCTGGAGGACATCAAGGCACCGGAGTGCTTCTACATTGAAGAAGTTCTGCGGGGGGAACTGGATATCCCCGTATTTCACGACGACCAGCACGGTACCGCGATCATCGCCGGCGCTGGCCTGATCAATGCGGCCCATCTGCAGGGCAAGAAGTTGGAGGACCTCCAGGTTGTGGTTTCCGGTGCGGGGGCGGCCGCCATGGCCTGCTCCAAGTTTTTCGAGTTGCTGGGCGTGAAGCATGAGAACATTCTGCTCGTCGACAGTAAGGGAGTTTGCTACAAGGGCCGCACCGAGGGAATGAACAAGTACAAGGAATATTTCGCTCAGGAAACAGACTTGCGGACCTTGGCCGAGGCCGTAGCGGAGAAGGACGTGCTCGTGGGTTGTTCCGTGGCCGGCATAGTAACCAAGGACATGATCAAGTCCATGGCCGCCAAGCCGATCGTCTTTGCAATGTCCAATCCAGATCCGGAAATCACCTACGAGGATGCCACCTCGGTCCGGTCCGATCTGATCATGGCCACCGGCCGATCCGATTATCCCAACCAGGTGAACAACGTGCTCGGTTTCCCCTTCATTTTCCGGGGAGCCCTGGATGTCCGCGCTTCCGCCATCAACGAAGAGATGAAGATGGCCGCCGCCCGTTCCTTGGCCGAGCTGGCCCGCGAACTGGCGCCTTCGATAGTTTCGGATGCCTACAGTGGAGAACATTTCGAGTTCGGCCCGAATTATATCATTCCGAAACCTTTCGACTCCCGGGTGCTGTCACGAGTGGCTTCGGCCGTGGCCAAGGCTGCCTGTGATTCCGGGGTGGCGCGGGAACCGATCGGCAACTGGGACGAATACCGGTTGGAGCTTGAGGCGATGACCAATCGCAGTCTCATTCTGATGCATACGATACGGTTCAAAGCCAAATCACTGCCTCGACGGGTTGTTTTTACAGAGGGCGACAGTGTGCGCATCCTGGAGGCGTGCCGGGTGGTGGTAGCCGAGGGTTTTGCCCAGCCCATCCTGCTGGGGAATCAGGAGCGCATCAAGTCAGTAGCCGAGGGATTGGGGATCAGTTTGGAGGGCATGAGTATCAAGGATCCGGAAAACTGTGGTAATCGGGAGGAAATGGCTCGCCAGATGTTCGAGCAGCGGGCGCGTCGGGGCTATAGTTTGCAAAAAGCCCAGCGCATGTCCGTGAGGCCGGTTCAGCACGGTACCCTGATGCTGGGAAACGGCGAGGCTGACGGAATGGTCTGTGGGGCACAACGGTCCTACGTTGACACTCTGAAGACTATTCTGCCCCTTGCCGAGCTGCGGCAGGGAGTCCAAAATGTTATAGGTATGAACGTAGTGATGGCCGATGGAAAGGCATTTATCCTGGCCGATACGACCATCAATTTCAAGCCGGACAGCCGGATGCTGGTGGAAATCGCCCTGATGTCGGCCACCGTTGCCCGACATTTCAATCTGGACCCCGTAGTGGCCATGTTGTCGTTCTCCACCTTCGGGGACAACGATCGTCCCGAGGCAAGGATAGTCCGTGAGGCGGTGAGCATTCTGCACCGTGAGCATCCGGAGTTGCAGGTGGACGGTGAGGTGCGTGGAGATACGGCCCTGAACCCGATTTCCCAGGCCAAATGTGTTCCCGATCGCAAGGCGCATGGGCAGGCGAACGTCCTGGTCTTCCCCGATCTGCAGAGTGCCAATATCGCCTATATGCTTTTGAAGCACATGTGCAAGACCAATACCATCGGACCGCTTCTGTACGGGCTGAAGCATCCCATCAATATGGTGTCGGTTGATTCCACCGTAGACGAAATCGTCAACATGGCGGCCTTGTCCAGTTACGAAGTCGGACGAGCTTGAGGCACCCCGTGGGGGTATTAAGCTGGTGAGGAGACCCGGTTGTAACGGTGGCCGGGTCTCGTGTTTTCAGGGCATCACTTCAAGCTTGAACCGATCCCCGATCTGGATCCGATCCACGACATCCATTCCCTTGACCACCTCGCCGAAAACAGTATAACGGCTGTTCAGGTGCGGTTGTTCCGACAGCGTAACGAAGAACTGGCTGCCGCCGGTGTCCTTGCCGGAATGGGCGATACCCACGGCGGCCCGCCGGTATGGTGTTTCGCTCCATTCGCTGCGGATGCAGTAGCCCGGGCCACCCCAGCCATCGCCGCGGGGATCTCCGCCCTGGACTACGAAATCGGGTACGACCCTGTGGAAAATCAGGTCCTCGTAGTAGCCGCGATTGATCAAATCCAGGAATACGGCACAGGTGTTGGGGGCAATCTTTCCGTTCAGTTTGATTATGAAGTCGCCTCGGTCGGTGAGGCATTTGACTTTCGGCGCTGAGCCCGGGACGGCCACGGCTGGTTGCTGCTGGTGGCGTGAAACAGCGGGTAGTGTGGCCTGCAGACTGGCGGCGGTGGGGATAAGTTTCTCGGCTAGTAGCCCGGATTCCAGGGCTGTAGACCGGGCTTCAAGTCGTATCCGAAGGTCGGGAGAATCGAAAGCGGCGCGCAATATTTCGGCGGTCCGGATCAGCAGGCTCTCCGTCGTACACCAGGCTTCAGAAGGTGCGGTTTCATTTGTAGCCGGGAACAGGCTCTTCAATCCGGTCAACACTCCGAGCCGCAGGTCTGAACGGTCCGGGCCTTCAGCTCTTTCCCACAGGTCCAACATGGCTGTTAATCCCGACGGTGATGGGAATCTCCCCAGGTGATTCGCCGCTGTTGTGGCGACCACGAAATCGGCATCACGGGCTGCGCTGACTAACAGATCGAGGATAAGGTCTTGGGTCGCTTGGCTCTGCAGTTGGGCCTGTGGTAGGCGGTCGGTCCACACGGCAACCAACCCCGAAAGGGCCGACTCTCTGACCAGGGCTCGATGGCTCGGGTCAGTGTAACGGATCAGCAAAGGCAATGGGTCTTCATGGATACGACTGATCGCCCCCAGCAGGGAGGCCTGGACTCGGGGATCCTCGGCTATGGCCAGGCGTTCGACGATCTCCGATCCGGCTCCAGTTCCGCGCAGGTCGGCCCATGCACCGACAGCGGCCACCTTCACGCCGAGCTGCTTGTCGTCCAGGTGTGTGTGGGCGGCTCGTGCCATGCGGATTCGCCAGACCGGCAATAAACTTTCCTGGTCCGCCGCTTCGGCCGGAAGAGGCGCGTTCTGAACGCAACGGGACATGGCCACCAGGGCGGTTTCGGCTACGTGGGGGTTATTGCTGCCTGCTGCCTGGATCAGGATGGCGGCCAGGTTGTCCCAGACCACTCCTTCACCGTCCGCCAGTTCCCCAAGAATACCCAAAGTCCGCAGCCCGTTGATTTGCACCCGGTCCAGATGGCGACCCCGGAAGTGATCGTGATCAGCCCATCCTGTCATCACAGTCTGGAGAGCTGGGACTGTTTCCAGGTGGGACAGTGCGCGATAGGCGTGTACCCGGACCTGGGCGTCATCGGACTTGGCGTAGGGTGCGATTTGCGGAAACAGATTAAGGACGGGAAAACGTTCCAGACAACGCAGCACCCGCCACTGGATATCTGTTTCGGATCGCGCCAGACCAGTCAGCACCGCTTCGTGCAGGGCGCTGGAATCAACGCGGGCGGCCATGTTGCGTAATCCGTCCCAGGCCAGCGCCGCCTCGACCGCGCTGGTTGCCGTCGAGGCTTTCAGCAAAGCCTGGCCATCGTTGGGCAATCGACCCAGCCCGGCCAAGGCTGCTTCCCGCAGGGCCGGTCTGGGGCTGTCGGCGGCTATTGCCAGGGCCGGGATTGCGCGTTCGTCTCCCAACAAACCCAAGCTGAAAGCGGCCTGACGTCCGATGGTGTTGCTGGGGTCCTCCAGGGCGGCGATCATTTCCGGCAGGATATCCGTTCTGCCGACAAGGCCTGCAGTACGGACGGCGGCCAGGCGGATATGCGCGTCGCCCCCGGTCATCAAGGCGACCAGGGAATCGCCCGGTGCCAGCCGGGCGTCCTCCCATCCGGCTAATATTTTTCTGCTGTCTTCCCGGTCCGAATTTTCTTGCCAGCAACCGGTCAAAAGGAGCGACAGGAGAGTCAGGCACAGGAGAACCGGGTACGGGATGGTAGTCCCGAGTGGAATTCCGACAGTTCGGATGGAACGTTTCTTGGACATGGCGCACAACTCCTGGAACTCCGGTAAAAACCAATGTGAGCTTTCCCGGCAGACTAACACTCTCCAGGGGTTGGGCCCATCTCAAATCCAATTCAGAATCCAAGCTTCAGAATCCAAGCTTTTGACCCTTGGCGGCAGCTTTGCTACTATGCAACAAGTTGTTGGCTGAACCTGGGTATTTCGAAGGCCACTTTTCAGAGGCCATGGAGTGGATTCCATGAAAACCGCTGTGCTGGGCGCTACCGGGTTGGTCGGGCGCGCCATGTTGAAACTGCTGGAGGGCTGCTCTTGGCTTTCGGGTGATCCCTTGTTATTGGCTTCCAGCCGCTCGGCCGGTTCCAAACTGCGGTTCAGGGGTCGTGAACTGACCGTCCAGGAAGTTACCGAGGATAGCTTCTCCGATGTGGATATCGCCCTTTTCAGCGGGGGCGGCGCGACAAGTCGAACTTGGGGCCCTGTCGCGACCGGTTCCGGCACCTGGGTCATCGACAATTCCTCGGCTTTCCGCACACAGGAGAGCATCCCCTTGGTGGTTCCGGAGATCAACGGGTCACTGGTGCAGATCCGCTCTGGCGGTGGGGGCGGGTTAATCGCTAATCCCAACTGCTCGACGATACAGGTCGCGATGGCAGTCGCTCCGCTGAATGAGGTCTTCGGTCTGCGTGAGGTTCACGTTACCACTATGCAGGCTGTGTCGGGAGGTGGCCGGAAGGCCGTGGAGGAATTAGAACGACAGGTTGCCGGGCAACCATCATCGGCCGGGGACGACGAAGTCTTCCCCCAACTCATCGCCGCCAACGTGATCCCGGCCATCGGTTCCGCTTTGGACGATGGTTCCTATGAAGAAGAAAATAAAGTCGTCAAGGAGCTGCGAAAAATACTGGGGCGGGGCACTGACCTGGCTGTGACCTGCACCGCCGTCCGGGTGCCGGTGATCAACGGACACAGTGCGGCGGTGAGGGTTGTCTGCGATCGTCCGGTTGATCTCGAAGCCGCGCATCTGGCCCTGGGGGACAGGCCCGGTCTGGAAGTGACCAACGACCCTCACGATTACCTCACTCCGCGCCAGGTCGACGGCCAGAGGATCGTTCACGTGGGGAGGGTACGGCTTGACCCTGCCGACGACCGCGCCCTGTTGTGTTGGGTCGTGGCCGACAATTTGCTCAAGGGCGCGGCCTGGAACGCCGTGCAGATCGCGGAACTCCTGGCCAGGGAACCGGCGTCTTGATTTCCGGGGCTGCCTTTTCCACAGCGGCCTTGCGATCCACTTCACTTTCGCGGGTTCATCCCGTGAGTCGCTTGGGCGGACTGGTCCTGGGCTTGGCCAGCAGCATGTTGGCCGGACCGATCACTCTGGCCGTGATTGCTGTGGCCCTGATCTTTGTGCTGACCCGAACAGGCCTGGGGCCGAAGGATCAAACAGCGGCCCTGAAGCCTTGGCGGGGTGCCTCCATTCTGATCCTTTTGATCCACGTTTTCACCTCCACCTGGGCCGCTCCCCTGTGGCATCCTTCGGTGGCGGGATTATTGGCCGGCGTGAAGGCTCTGGCCCGGGTCGCCTGTACGATCGGTTGGCTGGGTTTGTATTTGCGCACTTCATCCCTGGACGATCTTGTGCTGGGAACTCACTGGTGGTTGCGTCCATTGTCCCGATTGGGGGTTCCGACCCAGGACCTGGGGCTGGTATTGGCCGTGGCCTTGGGAACCGTTCCAGGGGTGCTGGGTGAGGGACGGAGGATCGAGACCGTGGTCCGCTTGCGTCGGACAGGACCGCTCAAGGCGACCGGCGACATTCAGACGAGAAATTTTCTGAAGGGGAAGTATGATTCACTCCTGGACAAGGTGCGTGTAGTAATTCCGCTTCTGGAGACCCTGGTCCGCCGAGCCGAAACCCTGTCTCTGTCCCTGCGTACAAGACGCCCGGTAACCGTCTGCGGTTCAACTGGATCGACAACAGGGCCATCAATTGTGCAACTGACGGTTCTGGTCCTGTGGTTTGCCGCTCTGGTCTGGTTCGGGATCGGTCACCCGGGCGTGCGGTGGGATTGAGGTATGGAATGACCCGATCGGATGCACAGGAGCCTAAAGTGGAGCAAGCCGTGGAACAAAACGCCATCCGTTTGCGCCTGGACATCTCCTATGTCGGCACCCGCTTTCACGGTTGGCAGGAACAGCCCAACCATCTTACGGTTCAGGGAGAATTGAAGAAGGCGATCTCCTATCTACTGGGACGACCGGCCACCCCGATCGGAGCCGGCCGCACGGATGCCGGGGTACATGCCAGAGGGCAGGTTGCGCATCTTACGGTGAACGGGCCGGAGGAATTTGAACGTCTCCAGCGGGCTTTGCAAAGGCGTTTGCCGGAGGATGTTTCGGTTAACACAATCCGCGTCGTCTCTCCGGGTTTCCATGCTATTCAGTCAGCCCAATCACGCCGCTACCATTACTATCTGTCATTCCGTCGGGACATCTTCAGGCCCCACGAGTGGCAGGTGCACTGGAACCTGGACCGGACCGCGATGGATGAAGCGGTGGCCTGTTTCCTGGGTGATCACGATTTCAGCAGCTTCTGCAAAACGTCCTCCCTGAAGGATGACGGCAACGTCTGCCGTCTCGATCTTTGTGCCTTTGAATGGGATGCGGATTCGGCTATCTTTCAGATACGCGGCAACCGCTTCCTGCATCATATGGTGAGAATCATGGTCGGGACCCTGGTGGAGGTGGGACGTGCTGAGCGCTCAGCCGCCGAAGTACCCGGAATTCTGGCTGGTCGGGATCGTGGTTTGGCGGGCTGTATGGCACCGGCTTGTGGATTGTTCATGGAAGAAATCGAGTATCCCATGTCCTTGCTGGATCCCGAGTATCGTTCACCTGATAGTCCTGCCGATTGTTCCGCCGATTCGGCAGGATAGCGGCTTCAAAATAGCGTAAAAAGGAGTTTCACATGAAGTTTTTCATCGATACGGCGAACCTGGAGGCCATCAAGGAAATCAAGGCCATGGGCATGTGCGACGGAGTTACGACCAATCCCAGCCTGATGGCCAAGGAGGGGCGGACCGACACCGACGGGTTGCTGAAGGAGATCTGCGAAGTAGTGCAGGGTCCGGTCAGCGGAGAGGTCACGGCCCTGGAAGCCGAGGGCATGATTACCGAAGGCAAACGGTTGGCCGCGCTCAGCGAGCACATCGTAGTCAAGGTTCCCACGACTTATGAAGGTTTGAAGGCGATCGCCGCCCTGGCAGAAGAGGGAATCAGGGTCAACGCCACTCTCGTGTTCTCGGCCAGTCAGGCCCTCCTGGTGGCCAAGGCCGGAGCCGCCTATGTATCGCCTTTCGTCGGCAGGCTCGATGACATCAGCGAGGACGGCATGCAGTTGATCGCCGACATCGTGGAGATCTACCTCAACTACGATTACGACACCGAGATCATCGTGGCCTCCGTCCGACATCCGCTGCACGTGGTGGATTCGGCGTTGTTGGGGGCAGACGTGGCCACGATCCCACCCCAGGTGATCAAGAAACTGGTCGCCCATCCTTTGACCGACAAGGGTCTGGCCGGTTTCATGGCCGACTGGGAAAAACTTCAGGGCGGTAAGTAGTGGATCTGCGGGAAAAATGGCTGGGAGTGTTGCTGGGCCTGATCGTAGGAGCCGTCTTCGGTTACTGGTTGCTGGAGGTTCGATCCGATTTGTCGCTGTTCAGGGATGGTCCCGGCGGCTCAGGGCACCCGGGTGACCCGGGCGAAGGTTCTTCCATCAATGGGACTGTTAACCGAAATTCAGGACAAGACAGTGTTTTGAACTCGGGAGCCGAGGAAAATTCAGGGGAGGCACAGCTTTCCGCTCGGGGCGAAACCCTGCTCCAGGGACGGACCAACGCCATTGTTCGGGCTACGCGGGAAGTCGCCCCGGCCGTGGTCAGTATCAACGTCGTACAACAGAAAGCAGTGCGCAGCAGCCCATCCATGGAATTCATGGAGCGGATGGGTCTTATTCCGCGGCGTGGTTTATACAGCCATGTCCAAAGCATGGGTTCGGGTCTGATCGTCTCGGCGGACGGTTTGGTCGTGACCAATCAGCACGTGGTCGCAGACGCGGTGCAGGTCGTGGTCACCCTTTCCAACGGCCAGCAGTACCAAGCCCAATTGTTGGAGTCGGTCTCCCGTTATGACCTGGCTTTTTTGCGAATCGAGGGACGGAATCTTCCCTTCGCCACTCTTTCGGATGCGGATGATCTGCAGATCGGGGAATGGGCCATTGCCATCGGTTCCCCCTTCGGCTACCTGCTGGCCGATACCCAGCCTACCGTGACGGTCGGTGTGATCAGTGCCTTGAATCGGGATATCAAGCGGGCCGAGGGGGATCGAGAGTATCTGGGGATGATCCAGACCGATGCTGCCATCAACCCGGGCAACAGCGGCGGTCCCCTGATTAATACCGCCGGCGAAGTGGTAGGGATAAATACCTTCATCTTTTCCGAATCCGGCGGCAGCGTGGGGATCGGTTTCGCCGTTCCCTCGGCACGGGTCCTGACCGTGATTCGTGAGATCCAGGAATTCGGACACTATCGGGAATTCAGCCTTGGTTTCACACTGCAGCGTCTCTCCCCCGGAATGGTGCAGTATCTGGGCCTGGATGACCCTCTCGGTTTTCTGGTGGTCTACATCCTGCAGGATGCTCCCGCCTGGAAATCAGGTCTGCGTCCCGGCGACATTATTCGCCAGATGGAAGGTCAACCTCTTACTTCGAGGGACGTGCTGTACCGGTTGATCTACGAGGCCAGCGTGGGTGACAAGCTGGGCTTCCAGGCCGAGCGGGACGGCCAGGATTGGAGTGGTGAGATCCTGATCGAGGAAACGCCATGAACGAAAGGCGGAGTGGCATGATCGCCGTTACCGGAGCAGCCGGTTTTATCGGTAGCAACATTGTCTGGGAACTGAACCGGCGCGGTCGTCGTGATCTTCTGGTGGTGGATGTTCACGACAGCGACGCGGACAACGCCAACCTGGCTCCCCTGGACTACGAATTATACCTGGATAAGGAAGCTTTCCTGGCCTGGCTGGACCAGCCGGAAAACGTAGGCAGGCTGGAAACGGTTTACCACTTGGGAGCCTGCAGCAGCACCACCGAAACAGACGCGGACTTCCTGGACCGCAACAACTTCGGCTACACCCGAAACCTTTGTCGGGCGTGTTTGGCCGCAGGAACCCGTTTCATCAACGCCAGCAGCGCGGCTACCTACGGCGACGGCTCACAGGGCTACGATGACGACGACGGGGCCATCCAGGATCTCAAGCCATTGAACCTGTACGCGAAATCCAAGCAGGACTTCGACCTCTGGGCTCGCGCCGAAGGGGTTCTGGACCGCATCGTCTGCTTGAAATACTTCAACGTTTACGGGCCCAACGAGTGGCACAAGGGAGACATGCGCTCAATGGTCTGCAAGGGGTACGAGCAGGTCGTGGCCGAGGGCGGGGTGCGGCTCTTCAAATCCGACCGGCCCGAGTTTCCCGATGGTGGCCAGCAACGCGATTTTATCTACGTCAAGAACGCGGTGGACATCACACTTTGGTTCGCCGGACAACCCAATCTGGGCGGGATCTTCAACGTGGGGACCGGGCAGGCCAACGACTGGAACCGGCTGATGACCGCCATCTTCACCGCCCTGGGCAAAGATCCGCGAATAGAATACGTGCCCATGCCCGAACATCTGAGGGGTAAGTACCAGTATCATACCGAAGCGAAGATGGAGAAGCTGCGCGCAGCCGGCTACGGTCGCCCGTTCACGGTTCTTGAGGACGCAGTGGCTGACTACGTGCAATCATTCCTGGCCACGGGCCTTCACCTGGGCCAATGAGTCACTACGGATATTCCTTGTTTCCCGTTCCGGGACCTGAGTTGACGCGGGGACTGGAGAAATTCGCCGATGCCCTGGATTCTGCCTGCTCCCTTCGCCCCAAGCACCGGGCCGCCCTGCCCGGTGTGGTGCGGCAACTCTCTACATTTCTGACCACCGATCGGAGCGACTGGCCTCGGGACTACATGACTCGTCCCGAGTATCTGTCCGCCTACCTGCGCTGGTTCATGCCCTGGAATCTGTTTCGGCAGGGAATTTTGTTGCAGGGCCTGGGTCTGGATCTTCCCGCCGGCTCCCGGATCGTTGATCTCGGGGCAGGTCCCCTGACTTTTCTTTTGGCCCTTTGGCTGGGCCGGCCGGATTTACGGGACCGCTCGATGGAATACATCGCAGTGGATCGGGCCGAGCCCGCGTTGAAGGCAGGCCGCGATCTCTTCAGCGCCATGACTGGAACCGCGACAACAAACTGGAAGGTGCGTACCGAACGGTCACTGGCGGGACATGGACGGCTACCCAAGGCCGATCTGTTGGTTGCCGCCAACTTTTTGAATGAGCTGGAGACCTCCGCCCGATCTTCGCGAGCCGGTCGGGGCTCTGCAAGAGCCGGAAGTTCAGACGAGGATGAGGGAATCGGTGGGGGTTTGGAGGACCGAATCCTGGTCCGCTGGCAGAAGCAGGTGACCTCGAAAGGGGCCGTTCTACTGATAGAACCGGGAACAAGACCGGCGGGACGACAACTGGTTCGGATGCGTCGGGCCGCCCTGGAACAGGGCTGGCGCGTGGCCGCTCCCTGTCCCCACGCGGTGGAGTGCCCCTTACCCGGAGCCCGGAGTGGGGCGTGGTGTCACTTTACCTTTTCATCTGAAGGGGCGCCCGGCTGGTTGCACAAACTGGCCCGCAAGGTGAAGTTGCCCAAGGAGCGAGCCAGCCTGTCTTTTCTGCTGCTGACCCGGCCGGATTCCCCGATCTCGATCCGACCGTTTCCCCGGGTTCGTCAAGGTGAGGGTTTGGCGCTTGTGGTTTCCGAGCCTTTCGAGTTGCCTGATTGGAAACAGGGACGCTACGCCTGCTCTGATCGGGGTTTGCTGCTTTTGGAAGAGAAATCTCATAGTAACCGCGGGGCGAGTCCTGCTGGCATTAGGATGGGGGGGCTCCATCCCGGTGACGTTGCCATTGTCCAATGGCCACGGGACCTACGTCGGGATTCCAAGTCCGGTGCTTTGATACTGCCGCGGGCTTCTCGTTAGAAATTCAGGGAATGGGGCGTTGGTTGGCGGGCTTAATCCCGGTTCTGGAAGATGCCCAATACACCCGCTATTACCAGCCCCGCTCCCGCAAGTGTCCAGCCAGTTACTGGCTCATCCAGGATCAGCCAACCCAGGAATACAGCGATCACCGGGTTGACATAGGCATAGGTAACCACGATTCCGTAGGGTAGGGTCCGTAACGTGACCATGTATGAAGTGAAGGCCAGCACGGATCCAAATAGAGCCAGGTAACCCCAGGCTATCCAGGCTTCCGTCGTGGGATGGGGCAGGGGCTCTTTCCGGATCAGGATCACCGCCAGGAACGAGACTCCTCCGAGCAATTGTTGCCAGCCGGAAACCGCCCGCGTGCCCAGATCCGTCCGGCAACGTTGATACCAGATCGAGCCGAGGGCCCAGAAAAGTGGAGCCAGCAGTAAGGCGATGATCGATAGAATATCCTTCGAATTTCCCTGACGCAAAACAGGCCAGGACAGGATGGCAACGCCCAGGAACCCAAGCAGGATGGAAGCGGATAAACGTGCTGATGGAGGCCGGCGATCCAGGATAATGGCGATCAATTCGGCCCAGATGGGCATGGCGGCCACCAAAAGGGCGGCCATTCCTGAAGAAGCCCTCATCTCGGCCCATGTCACCAGACCGTTGCCGCCCAGCCAGAGCAATGCTCCGCTGCCGCCCATCAGGACCCACTCGCCGGAGGTCAAGCGGATGCGCTCACCCCGGATCCAGGCCCAACCCAGGAGAATTGCAGCGGCGGTGAATACTCGTAGAGCGGCCATGGTGAAGGGCGGGAAGCCGGACCCTTCGCGTACAGCGATTCGGATCGCAAGGTAAGTGCTGCCCCAAACGAAATACACAATCATGAGGTTGAGGAGGCCCCTGCGGTCAAGATTGCGATTGTTGCTCAAGGTGGAGCCTCGTAGATTGGGAAAGGGTGGTCGGGGCCGTGGCAGATGCGGTCGCCGGAAAGATAGGCAATGGGTAGTATTTGGCAATAGGGCGGCAAGCTCAGAACGTTGCTTCGGGCCTCTCCAATTGGCTGAATAATGGGGTCACCTCAGCTTGACATTCGGGCTTCACGTGGCTAGTTTATCAGCCCTGCATCAGCTCGAAAGGCGGTCTTTTGGGATGTGTGGGCCATTTCCAGTACTGCTGGAATCCGGCTTTACTGATGTCAGGTCAATAGGTTACGTAATTCTGTCGGGCACGGCCGGTGCGAGTGCGCTGGTATGTGCTGGGTGGATGATTTCATGGTAAAAGCCGGCCTTCCCGGTTTGCAAGGAGTGGATTCAGTGAAGACCTACAGTATGAAGCAGGGCGAAATTGCCAAGGATTGGCTGGTTCTGGATGCCGAAGGAATCCCTCTGGGGCGCCTGGCTACCCGGGTGGCCACCTTTCTGAGGGGCAAGCATAAGCCGACCTTCACCGCCAGTCTGGACATGGGCGACAACGTAATCGTCCTGAACGCTGCCAAGGTGAAGTTCACCGGCCAGAAGTTGGACAAGAAGGTATACCTGCATCATACCGGTTATATGGGTGGGCAGCGGGTGACACCCCTGAAGAAGTTGATGGAGACGTGTCCCGAAGATGTCATCATGCGGGCCGTCAAGGGCATGTTGCCCAAGACCAAGCTTGGCCGGAAACAGTTGACCAACCTGCGTGTCTATGCCAACGGGGAACACCCCCACGGTCCGCAGCAGCCGAAGAATATCGAAATTTCCTGAGAAGAGTTCTGCTCGGGATTTCATTAATTTGCCCCGTGGGGCTTTGATCAGTCAAGTCGGAGGTAAGAGAGTTGGAAGAGCGGTATTACGCCACTGGTCGTCGGAAAACAGCCGTGGCCCGGATCTGGATCACTCAAGGTACCGGTAAGATCAACGTCAACAACCGGACGGTCGAGGAGTACTTCGGCGAGGCGGTTCGTCAGCAGGCCCTGATGCCTTTGACGGCTCTGGGCCTCGAGGGAGAGTTCGACGTCTGGTGCACGGTCAAGGGCGGCGGTATCACCGGGCAGGCCGGTGCATTGCGCCACGGTTTGGCCCGCGCCCTGCTGGTTGCCAACGACGAGTATCGCAAACCCTTGCGCAGTAAAGGCTACCTGACTCGCGATTCCCGTATGGTGGAGCGCAAGAAGTACGGTCAGCCCGGCGCTCGCAAACGGTTCCAGTTCTCCAAGCGTTAAGATGCCCCGGGTTCGCCCGGCATCAAGCTTGGAAAAATATGATTCGCAGAGTCTGCGTTCCTTGTGTTCGCGGCTCGCGAATCAAAATCACACCCGGCCGGAGAAGGGGATCAGGTGGCGCCGAAGTCGAAAGGCTTGGGTGTTTATCCCACTTCGCCGATGGCCGGGGAGGCCCAACCTTATTTTTGGAGGAACGAAATGTCCGTGAATAATCCCAGTAATATCGGTTTGAAAGACCTGCTTGAAGCGGGAGTCCACTTCGGACACCAGACCCGCAAGTGGAACCCCAAGATGAAGCCATACATCTTCATTGCCCGGGGTGGCATTTACATCATCGATCTGCAGCGGACCCTCAAGGCCCTCAACAAGGCCTGCGCTTTTCTGAAAACAGTGGGTGCCAAGGGTGGAAGCGTTCTCTTCGTCGGCACCAAAAAGCAGGCCAAGGTAGCGATCCGCGAGTATGCGGAAAAATCCGGCAACCCCTACGTGATCGAACGTTGGCTGGGCGGAATGCTCACCAACCACCAGACGATCTATAAAAGTGTGCAGAAGCTGGAAGAAATCGAAGCCATGATGAACGATGGCCGGATCGAGAACTTTTCCAAGAAGGAACAGTTGGATCTGAGCCGGAAGTTCGAGAAGCTGAATACAAACCTGGGCGGCATCCGCAAGATGACGGGCCTGCCCGACGCGGTCTTTGTCGTTGATACTGCCGAGGAAGAGACTGCTGTTCGTGAAGCAAACAAGCTGGGAATCCCGGTCATCGGAGTTGTGGACACGAACTGCGATCCCAACCTGGTCACCTTCCCCATCCCCGGCAATGATGATGCTATCCGGGCCATCACCCTGTTCACGCGGGTCGTCTCCAATTCCTTCGAGGAAGGCAAGACGATGCGGTCGGAAGGTTCGGATCAGCGGGTGAACAAGGACGTCAACATGGCTGAGTTCAAGGGCAAATCCAAGACGGAGGCCGCTGCCGCCAGCGCCACTCTGGATGGGGATGCGGCCAAGGTCGAATCGCCTGCCGCTTCTGCTCCGGTGACCAAGGCCGCGGAGGCCGACGCCAAACCAGCCGACAAGACTGAATAATTGAATATTCGACAGGGAGGCCCGAATTGGGTCTCTCGAGATCGACGTCCGATAACGGGGTCGGGTCCACAGACCGGCTCCCTACTACCTTCCGCCGCGGGGCGGAATCTCTTGGAGGAGTTATGGGAATCACCGCAAAAATGGTCAAGGAGCTCCGCGAAGGAACAGGCGCGGGCATGATGGACTGCAAGAAAGCCCTGACCGAGTGTGACGGCGACATGGAGAAGGCTGTCGAGTACCTGCGCAAGAAGGGTATTGCCTCTGCTTCCAAAAAGGAAGGCCGGGACACAAGCCAAGGCATCGTCGGCAGCTACATTCACATGGGGGGCAAGGTCGGTGTCCTGATCGAGGTAGCCTGCGAGACTGATTTTGTTGCCCGTACGGACAATTTCCAGGAGTTCGTCCACAACGTTGCGATGCATATCGCCGCTGCCAGTCCTCTGGCCGTTACACGGGATGAAGTGGACCCTACCCTGATCGAAAAGGAAAAGGATATTTATCGCGGTCAAATGCTGGAGCAGGGCAAGCCCGAAAATATCATCGACAAGATTGTTGAAGGAAAAGTGGACAAGTATTACAGTGACATCGTTCTGCTGGAGCAGAAGTACGTCAAGGATCCCGACCTCACCGTTGAGGATTACCTGAAGTCCATAATCGGCGAATTGGGCGAGAACATGGCGATCAAACGTTTCGTGCGTTTCCAGATCGGCAGCTAGTTCCTCCCGTTTGGAGCCCGGGCTTCGGTAGCCCGGGCTTTTTTTCTGCTCAGTGGCGAGGGACCCCAAGGAGGAAAGGTGTCGCTATCGTGAAATTCACCAGGATTCTTTTGAAACTCAGCGGGGAGGCGCTCGGAGGAGGCAATGAACAATACAGCCATGAAGGGCTCTTGGCCTTGTCCCATGCCATCCACCAGACAGTCCAGCTTGGAGTGCAGGTGGGTATCGTTATCGGAGCGGGAAACATTTTCCGGGCCCGGTCGGCCAACCTCGAAACCGTCGACAGGGTTACCGCCGACAACGTCGGAATGTTGGGCACGGTAATGAATGCCGCCATTTTAAGGGACTATCTGCGCGCCGACGGGCTGAAAGCCAAAATCCTAAGCCCGCGCGAACAACGTCCCTTGACGGTTGCTTTTGCTCGTGACACGGCCCTGGGTCTGATGCAGGCGGGCTACGTCCTGATCTTTGCGGGCGGAACTGGTAATCCCTACTTCACCACCGATTCGGCTGCTGCCCTGAGAGCCCTGGAGATCAGCGCCGACGCCCTGATCAAGGGTACCCAGGTAGATGGGGTTTATGACAAGGATCCTCATCAACACAAGGATGCCCGTCGTTTTGAGAAGCTGACATACGACGATGTCCTGGCCCGGCAGCTGCAGGTCATGGACCTGACGGCCGTTACTCTCTGTGCCGAGCAGGGAATGCCGATGTTCGTTTTCGATATATCAGATCCGAAAAACCTCATCCGGACCATCGAGGGAACACAACCGGGAACATGGATCACAAAGGAGTAAAAAACCATGAGTGCTGAAGCGACAGAAAACGCTGAACTTGCGATGGATGAAGTCATGGAGACCATTGATGGCCGGTTGACCAAAATCCGGACCGGCAAGGCTTCGCCACTGATCCTGGACGGGATCAACGTGGAGTACTACGGTGCGCCTACTCCCTTGAAGCAACTGGCCACCGTAGCGGCCCCCGAGCCTCGGTTGCTGACAGTCAAGCCCTTTGACCGGTCGTCCATCGGTGAGATCGAGAAAGCCATCCAGGCCAGCAACCTGGGTTTGAATCCCGCCAGCGATGGCATGATGATCCGCCTGCAGATTCCTGAATTGACAGAGGAAAGACGCAAGGAGCTGAGCAAGCAGGCCCGTGAAATGGGCGAGGAAACCAAAGTTGCCATTCGCAAGGTCCGCCAAGAGGCCAACGACGTCCTCAAGAAGGAAGAGAAGGCCGGAACCATCACGGAGGACGATCTGCATCGCGAACGTGACCTGGTCCAGGAACTTACAGACAAGTACTGTGGTGTGATCGACAAGGTCATCTCCTCCAAACAAGAGGAAATAATGGAATTGTAAGGGGTGTCACGATGAGGGGTGATCCGAAGAATTTGCAGAAATTGGCAGCCCTGGACGATGACCGTCTCCTGGAGGAAGTGAAGGGACGGGGGGATATCCCTGCGCACGTGGCCATAATCATGGATGGCAATGGTCGCTGGGCCAAACGCCGTTTTTTGCCACGGATTGCCGGGCACCGGGCAGGGCGTCATTCGGTTCGCCGCTGTTTGCAGGCCTGCCGAAAGTTGGGCGTGGGCAATCTGACCCTCTACACCTTCAGCCAAGAAAATTTCAAGCGGCCACAGTCCGAGGTCAAGGCTCTCTGGCTTTTTCTGCAGGAAACCCTCCTGGCCGAGGTGGAAGATCTAAACCGGCAGGGAATCCGGGTCGTGGCCTCCGGTGCATTGGACCAGCTACCCGATAAAGCCAGGGCGGCTCTGGAAAGGGCCATCGTTTTTCTGGCGGAAAACAAAAACCTTACCTTGAACCTTGCCCTGGCCTATGGTGGACGGCAGGAGGTCATTCATGCGGCCCTGGTCCTGGCCCGCCGGCTCGCGGCCGGAGAGATAACGGAAGAGCAGGTGGATGAGGATGAGTTCCGCCGCGGTCTGTACACTCCAGACTTGCCCGACCCGGATCTCGTCATCCGGACCAGCGGCGAAGCCCGGTTGAGCAATTTCCTGATCTGGCAAACGGCCTACTCCGAGATCCTGATAACACCCGTCCTTTGGCCTGATTTCCAGGAGAGGGATCTGATGCTGGCCGTCGCCGATTTTCAGAATCGTGAGCGCCGTTTCGGCGCCTTACCCGAGTTCGGAGCTTCAGAGCTTGGGCAGGACAGGACATCCCTCTCCGCTCCCGGTGGGTGGCGGCGATTGTTGAAGGTGATTCCGTGATCGATGGGAAGAAACTCAGCCGCTTTTCCCTGGCTACCGCCTGGGGACGTTTCCTGAAGGCGGGGGTCATGCCCCGTCTTACCATCATCCTGTTGGGAGTTCCTTGTTTTTACCTGATCACGCTGCGGGGCGGGCTGTTTTTTCTGTTCCTCGTTAATCTGATAATTTTCCTGGGTTTGCGTGAATTTTATGTCCTGATGGCGGCCAAGGGTTACCGGCCCTTTGAAGTGCTGGGTTATTTTTGTGCCTTGTCCATCAGCTGGTATGCTTGGCGTGAAGGAATCACTGTCCCCCTGATTCTGACGGCGAGCCTGTTGCTGATCATGATCAGGGAGGTGTTCCGCAAGGACATGTCCAATTCCCTGGAGCACATGGCGGTGACCGTGTTCGGGATCATGTACGTCGGATGGTTGGGTAGTCATTTGGTCATGCTGAGGCAACTGCCGTTGACCGTGGGCGCAGAGGACTACATCGGGGCCCGGTTGGTTTTTATGGCAGCCTTGGTGACATGGGCCGCCGATACGGGCGCCTACATAATGGGAGTAGCCCTTGGCAGGCATCCCCTGATTGAACGCATTAGTCCCAAGAAGACCAAGGAGGGCGCCGTTGGCGGTCTGATCGGGGCTGCGCTGGCCGGTTGGGGTTGCTCCAACACGATCGTACCTTTCCTGACTCCCTTGTCGGGCATCACTCTGGGCTTGGTGGCGGGAGTGGCCGCCATCCTTGGGGACCTGGTTGAATCCCTGATCAAGCGGGATGTGGGTATCAAGGATTCAGCCGAATTGATCCCCGGGCATGGGGGTGTCCTGGACCGGTTCGACTCCCTGCTGTTCACCGCCCCGGTTCTCTACTACTACTTCCGGTTTTTCATCATTTAGCCTGGGAACATCTTCAGGCAGCCGGTGTTTGGCAAAGTTGGGATAAAGGCGGCTGATCCTTGAATTCTTCACCCTCACATTTCGACCGGGGTTCCGGTCCGGATTCCGGCTCCGTGGTTTCTGACTCCTCCGTCGGCGAATCTCTTTATCCTTGTGGACGACCCTTGTTGGAATTCCCCAGTCCGTTGAAGTTGGTCGTGCTGGGGGCGACGGGGTCCATCGGGCGGCAGACCCTGGACCTGGTCCGACAATACCCGGACAAACTGCAGGTTGTGGCTGTGAGCTGTCACCGAAATTTGGAGGGTCTAAAGAGTTGGTTGGCTGATTTGGCCGAGTCCTGTCCCGAGGCGCCTGAACCCCTGGTGGCGATTTCCGATTTTGCGGCACGGGAAACAGCTGCGAAGGACACGGCATTGGTTGGAGGTTCATCGGGTGGGAAATTGCTCGCCGGTGGGACTGTTGGCCTAGTCGAAGCTGTGACCGAGCCCTCCGAGGCCCACTGTCTGGTCAATGCCCTGGTCGGTAGCGTGGGGCTGGAGCCCACCTTGGCTGCGGCTCGGCGCGGGATGCGCATTGCCTTGGCCAACAAGGAGTCGCTGGTGGTGGGTGGCGAACTGGTTCGCAGCGCAGTGCAGGAATACGGGGCCGAGGTGCTGCCTGTCGATTCCGAGCATTCTGCCATCGCCCAATGTCTGTCCGGCCGTCGGGAGAATGAGATTCGGCAGCTGGTACTGACCGCCTCGGGCGGCCCTTTCCGACAGACGCCGGCCGAAGAGTTGGAAAGGGTAACCCTGGGACAGGTTCTGGATCATCCGACCTGGAACATGGGACCCAAGATCACCGTGGATTCAGCCACCCTGATGAACAAGGGTCTGGAGGTGATCGAAGCGCACCATTTGTTCGGTGTGGAATTCGACCGAATTTCGGTGGTGGTTCATCCCGGATCCATTGTTCACTCCCTGGTGGAATTTGTTGATGGGGCGCTGCTGGCACAATTGGGGACTCCCGACATGCGTATCCCCCTGCTTTACGCAATTGGAGGGGAAAAGCATTGGCCCCTGGACTCAAGCAGGCTAGATTTGGTAAAAGTCGGCACACTTCGGTTCGAAGCTCCCGATTTGGGGCGATTTCCCTGTTTGGCATTGGCCCTGGAAGCAGGGCGGGCAGGGGGAGCGGCCCCGATCGTTTTGAACGCGGCGAATGAGACCGCCGTGGATGCTTTGCTGACCGGTAGGATTCGTTACGCGGAAATTCCGCGTGTTATTGAGGATTGTTTGGCGACGTCCGGCGGGGGGAAGATTTCTTCCCTTGATGAGGCGTTGACCGTGGATCAATTGGCCCGGAAAACAGCCTGCGGTTTCATAGACAGGTTGGGATCCGGACACCCGTGAGGTAAACCTTTTGTACAGTAACCTGCCTATCACGATTTTTGCCTTTCTGCTGACTCTTGGGCTTGTGGTCATCGTGCACGAGTTGGGTCATTTTCTGTTCTGCAAACTGTTCGGGGTCTACGTAAAAACCTTCTCTATCGGAATCGGACCCAAGTTTGCCCGCAAGCGCTGGGGTGAGACCGAGTACGTCCTGTCCCTGATTCCTTTCGGGGGCTACGTGAAGATGGCTGGTGAAGGCCTGATGGAGGAGATCCAGGACACCGGAACGTGGGAGGAGAGAAAGTACCCTTTGGGAACGGTCGAGGGAAACCTCGAGGCCGAGGGGATTGACGACCACATCCCTCCTGAGCGCCATTTCTACAATCGTCCAGCTTGGCAACGCCTGCTTGTCTTTATTGCAGGGCCCGTTTTCAACCTGGTTTTGGCCTTTGTCATCTATACTGCTCTGGTCTTTGCCAACGGCCTGCAGACCATTCCCTTCACACGCGTGGGTAACGTGCTGGCCGATTCACCCGCCGCAGAGGCAGGGTTGTTGGTTGGGGATCGGATCGTGGTCGTGGCCGGGCAACCGGTGGACGATTGGACGACAATTGAGGATGCCTTGTTGCCTGCCGAGGTAAGGGACCTGGCCGAGGCTCCCCCGGTGGAGTTGACCGTGGAGCGGGAAGGCTTGCCGTTGACTCTGGAGCTGCAGCCGCTCTTCAACTCCGAAAATGGATATTGGTCCCTGGGAGTCGAACCCTGGAATACCACCGTTGGTCTGGTTCAAAAGGGAGGGCCAGCTGCAGAATTGGGCCTTGAAAAAGGCGACGTGATCACCACCATCGACAGCCAGGAAGTCACCTCCTTCGGTGGGATCGCTCGGATCATAAACGACCGGGCCGGTCAGGAGATAGAGATCAAATGGGTGCGCGACGGGATCTCCATGAGTGGTGTGGTGATCCCTGAGCTCAAGGAGATCGGAGTCGATCAAACCGGTGGACGCATTTTCCTGGAACCGTTCTTCACCTCACGCAAGGTTGGATTCGGGAAAGCCATAAGCCTAGGCTATCAGCAGACTTCCGGAACGATTCGTGTTACGCTGGGCGTATTGAAGGATTTCGTGATGCGCAAGCTGGGTGTCGATGCGGTGGGCGGGCCCCTTCGCATCGGACAGGCCGCCGGGGAGATGTTGCGTTGGAGCTTTTCGCATCTGATGTTTTTTGTGGCATTCTTTTCAGTGAACCTCTTCCTGCTGAACCTTATGCCCATTCCCGTCCTGGATGGTGGGCACGTTCTATTCCTGATTTTCGAGGTTCTTAGGGGAGGCAAACCCGTTTCGCAACGGCTTCAAGCCATCGCAACCCAGATGGGACTGATCATTCTATTACTGTTCATGACCTTTGTCATTGTTTTGGATGTCTGGAAGGTGACCGGGCACTAGTAACTTGGGCTTTGTCAACTCCCTGAGGGTTCGTTCTTATCGTCAGGTGGTGGATCGGGCAAAGGGGCAGCAAGGCGATCGGGGCGGGGGGCTTTCAGCAGGGAATCCCGTTCCGCTTTCAGGACCCGGATGAGTAGTTCATGTACCCGGGCCGAACGGCTGGGGTTGGCGGGAGCTCCGGCCAGGGCGGTGGCGAGGCTGGTATCGCCCCAGGCGGCGGCCAGGGAGTCCAGGAGCGCTGTTCCCGTTTTACGATCGACCAGGGTAACGGCTTTGGCCCGCTCCAGGACAACGATTCGGGTCAAATACAGATTTTCCGCCGTTGTCAGATCCTTGAGTTCGAGATCGGGTTTTTCCTGGCGACAACCCATCGCGCTCAAGAGGCATGAAAGAAGGACTATAGACATCAGAACGGGAAATCGCATCATGGTTAACTCCAGGTCGAGAACACAGGCTTTTGGCCAAGATTAATGGCTCCCACAAAGATCCAGCAATCCTGGCCAGTCGGGTCATGCAAGGGATAACACTGCAGATGTTGCCTTGTCACCAATTTCCCCACCGAACATTCATCCTGTTGGCTTGTTTTGTAGTGGCTGTCTGCCTGACCTTTGCCGCAGGCTCTGTGGTGGCGGACGATGAGCTGGATTTCGGTATGGATGATCAGCGTCTGCACCAGATCCAACTGAATGGTAACAAAACCTTCTCCGACGATGTGCTCAAAAGCGTGCTCCAGATCCGCGAGCCTTCCTGGAAAAGATTGTTTGAGGTTCCCCGCTACAAACCCCGCCTGGTCGAGACCCAACTCAATCTCCTGAGCAATTATCACCGCAACCGTGGGTTTCATCAGGTTGCCGTTTCTTTGGATTCGGTCGTCAACCAACTGGACAAGGGGGATGTACTGCACATCTCCATTGTAGAAGGCCCCCGCACTTTGATCAGCAAGGTTGCGTTCTCCGGAATCGACAATGAGTTGGAACAGGAGATTCGATCCATTCTCCAACTCGTGGAAGGGCAGCCAGCCCCGATGGATTTGAACGCTTTTGGGGGAGATATTTTTGCCATAATGAGAATGCTGCAGAACCGGGCTCACATGCTGGCCAAGGTGGTGCCGGAAATGACCCTGGTCTCTGGTGGCGACATGGAAGGGTTTTCCGCCGAAGTGCTCTATCGGATTGATTCGGGCAGATTGTATACCGTCAAGGATATCCGCTTGGCGGGAAACATTCTGACTCGTGACAATCTTCTGACTCGGGAATTGGTGATCCGGACCGGCCAACCGCTATATTGGAATCATCTGGAAGATTCTCGTCATCGCCTGCTGTTGACCTCCCTGTTTCGGGACGTGTCCATTATCCCTGTAGACATCGATACCCTGGGCGGCAAAGTGGGTCTGGAGGTGAGGGTGGTTGAGCGAAAGCCAGCCTACTATGAACTGGGTTTTGGAGTGGGCAGTCGCGAGAGGGCGCGGATTCTGCTGGCCTGGAGCCATCGCAACCTGCGGGGATCCGGACGCCGCCTTCAGGTTCGAGGGCGTGGATCCTGGAATGTTGAAGATGTCATGGGGGAACCGGTCGACTTCTCCAATGGGCAGGTCAATTATCAGACAGCGGTAACTTTCGTGGATCCACGGCTTAACGACAGCCGGTACAGCTTCGATGTGGAAGCGTTTCTGAAGAGGGAAACCCGGGGCGAATCCGGCCTCAACCTTCAGATTCACGGACTCAACATGGGGACGACCTGGAAAGCCAGCCGGCGGGTGACAAACAATGTTTTTCTGGGGATCAAGGTCACCGATCCGGTCCTGCACTCAATGGCCGAAGAGGAAATCCAGGAAAGGTTTGACGAGACAGGAGTTTCCCTGACCCAGACACACTCCCTGACCTGGGCGGTTTATGTCGACCACCGCAACGATATTTTCAGGCCCAGCTCTGGAATGTACACTGTGGGCACGATGCAGCTTACGGGCGGGCCGGCCGGGGGCGATTACAGTTTCTTCAAGAGTTCGGCATCTTGGCAAAATTACCATCGCTTTCCACTGGGTGGTGTTTTGGCAATGCGTTTGTTGATGGGTGGTGCCTGGCCTTATGGTCAGTCGGCGGATCAGGGTGCCGACGGAATCCCTTATGATGATCGTTTCTTTGCCGGCGGCGGAAGCACTGTGCGCGGTTACGATCACAACAGTCTGGGACCCCAGGTAACCAATCAGGACGAGCTGGATTACTTGAACTATACCTCGGATGTTCTGCTTCCGGACGAGCCGGCCCGGGGTGGTAATTATCTATTGCTGACCAACATGGAGTGGCGTTTTCCCTTACCCTGGTTGAGCCGCTGGAACCTGGGCAGCGTTCTGTTCTTTGAGGGTGGGAACGTGTGGGAAAGGGTCGAGGATGTTCGGATGCGGGGTTTCCGCCTCCATTCCGAGCCTGGTGATCCAAACGATCCGGCCTCGACCAAGATCTGGGATTTTCGATATAGTTACGGGACCGGCCTGCGTCTGGATACCCCCATCGGTCCGGTACGGGTGGATGTGGGTTTCCCTCTCAAAAGGGCCCGTTACAAGGATGAGGTCAAGGACGTCAGTGACTCGAAGATGGTGTGGCATTTCAGCCTGGGATACCCGTTCTGATGCGTCGTATTCGATCGACACGGTTGCCGTTTTTTATCGCTTGGATGACGATACTGGGTGCAATGGCCTGGTTGGGCACCCATCCTCGGCTGGTGGCGCCGTTCGCATCCAATCTGATCAACCGGCAACTCATGCATGGAATGGGAGGATCCTTCCGGCTTCAGGATTTCCACTTCCGTGTCTTTGAGGGAGTTGATCTGTACGGGGTGTCGCTGAATCTGCCCGGCCTCGAGGACGGCATGACCCTGGTCTCGGCCGACACTGTAATCGTGGATTTTTCCCTGAGGGAAATCCTCAGTGATACCCCCAGACTTCAACGGGTCATCATCAACCGGCCCGAGGTCTACTCTCGCATCGGCAAGGGAAAAGGAGACCCTAGCGAGGCGAATTCCAGCTCTGATCAAGGGCAGGGATTTGCTCCCTTGGCCATTGACAATCTGGAGATCACCCAGGCCTTCGTGGAATTAAGCGGGTCGGACGGTCGTCTGATTGAACGATTCTCTCACGTGGACTGGAGGGGACGCTTTCATTCAGGCAGCCAGATCCATCTCCAACTGCACGGTTGTGACCTTGCCTGGGATACGCATCAGAGCCTAATAACCGAAATTCGCGGTGATGTGATTATCGACTACCGGGAGATTTCCATCCCCCGGGCCTACGGGTTTTTGAATGGACGACCTGTCGAGGTGGGTGGATTTCGTCAATGGGATGGTTTGCTCGATATTGCAGTCGATTGCCAGGACGTAAGCATCGCCCAGACGGAAAACCTCATCGATATGACAATCGGGTTCAACGCCCGGGGTGATCTGCAGGCCACCTTCTTCGCTTCGGGTGATTCGGTACTCTATTCGGGCTTGTTCAACGGTGAACTAGAGGGTTACGAAATGCGGGATCTTGTCGGCCAGGCTGTGATCGCCGACGATAAGGTGATTGTCAGTGGCGTGTCAGGATGGATCAACGAGGCCTGGTTCGAGGGGGGCGGGGTTTTCCATGTTCCCAATGAACAAGAGCTGTCGTTCGTTTTGGAAGGGGATGTCCGAGACGTGGACCTGGCCAAGGATTTGGTTCCCGATGTGGCAGATCTTCCCCGCACCGATGGCTACGGCCGCCTGAAGATCGAACACACCATGCAGCCGCTGTGGACGCGGGTTTCCGGAGCTCTACACGATGGCTTCATCGATGTTCTGCCTTTCGATTCCTGCACGGTGGACGTGGTGGCCTTTGCCGATTCCCTTGTTTTCAACCGCATCGATTTGACGCATGGGGATTTGCACGCTGTTCTTACGGGGGACACGGACCGGGACCAGGTCTTTCGAGGGCAGTTGATGACTCAGGCCCTGGATTTGGCCACGCTGCCTGCACAGTGGAATCTGCCACCATTTTCAGGGTGGGCCAGTGCTTGGGGGGAATTGGCCGGGCCGTTGGATGATTTGACCTTCTCCGGGTTGGTCAACGTGTATGATTTCACCATTGCCAACGGCGCCTTCACTACCGCTGAGGGGGTCGTGACCATTGACGACGTCCTGGAGGAGCCGCTGGTAACGGCAACAATCGAAGGGGGTGGATTGGCCCTCGGAGGAGTCGGCCTGGGAGAATTCAGGGTGAATGGACGGGCCAGTTCCCGGTTTGCGGAGGTGGATTCCTTCCGGTCGATTTTGGGGGATACCACTTCTGCTTTGGCCTTTCGCGTCGATTTTGGCGATTCGGTTCAACAATTCGGCTTCGACCGGTTTACCGTTTCGCTGGAGGGAACGCGCTGGGCCATGGCCGAACCCTCCACTTTCAGTATCGGGCCGGGAAAGTTTTCCATGCCTGACCTGCAAATCGCCTCGAACCAGGGCACTCTTACGGCCAGCGGGTTTTACGAGAAGGGTCAAAAAGTACGAGGCAATCTCAAGATGCGTGGGTTCGACCTGGGTCTGTTGGATCCCTTTGTGTTCAATTCGGAGCCCCTCAGTGGACGTCTTACAGCCGATGTGCTGATCGGTGGTGACCCGGAAAATCCGGTGGTTGTTCTTACCGGTGATCTGATGGATGCTCCCTTCTCGTTGGCAAATATCGACTCGCTGCACCTGGCAGCCAGTTTCAGTCAAGGCACCTTGGAATTCGAGGACCTGGATCTGTTGACGAATTTCGGTCGGGTTCGGGGCCGAGGCTCCATTACGCACCAGGGAGTGGGGTTCAAGGATTTCTGGCCGGGCGCCGAGTTGGATGCGAATCTGCAGGTGTTCGATGGTGACTGGAAGTTTATGGAACAGTTTGCCTTGCCGGCTTTGGACCGACTGGCAGGGTCTTTCAACGGAAATCTGCAGCTGACTGGTTCCACGGACGACCCCTTGATAAGCGGGGCCCTGAACAGCGCCCCCTTCAACATCCACTGGCTGCATCTGGACCAGTTGGAAGGCCAGGTTTGGGCTGATCGTTCCTCACTGGTTTTGGGTGATCTTTGCGGCCGGAAGGACGATCTGGATCTGACCGGCCGCATTGAGCTGCCCCTGGAACTTGATTTCCTTCACGTGCCGGTTGCGCCCCTGGATGGCCCCTTCTACATGCAACTTTCGGTGCCGTCCGAGTCGAATCTGGAACCCCTCTCCCGAGCCACCAACGCCTTTGTTCAAACCAGCGGTACCGGCTGGGGTGATGTGGTGATTTCCGGGCCTCTGGACCACCCGCTTTACCAGGGTCAGGTGTTCCTTGAAGATGTGGGTTTTGTTCTGCGGGATATGGAGGAAGTGTACGAAGGGATTTCGGCCACCGGTTTTTTCGAGGGCGATAAGCTGCAGATCAATGATATTAAGGGCAATGAGGGTCTTAAGGGCACTTTGCAGGGGCACGGCACCCTCACTTTTCAAGGCCTCCTGTTGAAGGGTTTCGATGTACAGCTGGATCTTGACCGCTTTCTGGTTGCCTCGGTGCCGGATTTGCGGGTCCTGGTCAGTGGCCCAGGAGCAAGGATCAGCAGTGTTTACGTGGGGCCAGACAGTCTCCTGGTGCCCAAATTCAGTGGTACTCTGGAAGTGATCAAGGGGCGGTACACGGGAGATTTTACCGAGAAGCCGGGTGCGACCGACCCCTTGCAGGCCACGGTGGCCCCCGACTGGCTGGCCGATCTGAAGTTGCACGCTGATCCGCGCACTGCGCGAATTCTGAATCGAGAATTAGAACTTTTTATGGGCGGGGATCTGGATCTGATACGCGACCTCGAGGGTCTTTACCTGCGTGGCTCCCTGGACGTGAACGCCGGCCGCCTGATCGTATTCAACAACACTTTCAACGTAGAGCGCGGGTTGTTGGATTTCAGCCGGGAAGTTGGTTTCGACCCCCGGATCGACGTGGATGCCGTAACCAAGCACCGTTTACAGAGTCGCTTCCTGGAAAACAGCAGCGTTATCGAGAACATTTCGGTTCATGTGGGAGGCACGTTGGCCAAGCCTGAAGTTTCATTCTCCTCGGACCAGGGATATTCCCGCGAGGCGATTCAGCGAATGTTGCTGGGACTGGATCCATACCCGGATGTGACTGGAGGCGATGTGGCGCAACTGGGGGCTTCCTCGATCACTGCCGGGTTCAACCTGCTGGAAAGGGAAATAGCTCCCAAGTTGTCCGTATTCGACACCTTTGAGATTGAACAGATCAGACGTCAGTGGGAGACGGGAGAAAGTGGATTTGATCCCGTATTGTTCGGTTTCGGCAAGTACATCGGCCCAAGCCTTTATCTGAAGGTGGCTGCGGGCGTAAGGCGGGATGACCACGACATCGTGGTCGAGTACCAATTCAACCGCCACCTTCTACTGCAGTCTGAGATTCGCCGACGCATCGACGAGAGCCAGGGCAGGGAGACCTACAATCTGGATTTGAAATACCGCTTCGAATATTGATTCCGACCCGGAGTATGTAACCCGACAGCCAAGATGGAGCAACGGTGGACGAGACACTCAACAAGTTGAACGATGTGCAACGACAAGCTGTGACCTGTCCTGACGGTCCGGTGTTGGTCGTGGCCGGAGCAGGTAGCGGTAAGACCCGTGTTCTGACCACCAGGATCACCTGGCTTCTGGAGGAAAAGGGTGTTCGTGCAGGGGAAATTCTGGCCTTCACCTTCACCAACCGTGCCGCCGGCGAGATGCGGGAACGGGTGGGCAAGGCAGTGGGCCAGGGACGGGCGCCTTTCTGGATCGGGACCTTTCATGCCACGGGCTTGAAAATACTGCGTGCCGACGGGATCTCAATAGGTGTGGACCCGGGTTTTTCGATCTACGATACCGACGACGGCAAGCGCTTGCTCAAACAGGTGATGGCTGATCTGAACGTCGATCCCAAACAGTTTACACCCTCGGGAACCCTGGCTGCGATCAGCCGCTGGAAGAATGAAGATTTGTCTCCCGAGACCGCGAAGCAACAGGCCAACTCCTTCATTGAAAAGAAATACGCGGAACTATACGAGGGGTATGCGGCTGCCTTGAAGAGAAGCAACGCCCTCGATTTCGACGATCTTATTCTTCGTACCGTGCACCTGCTGGAACAGGATGAGGAAGTTCGCGCCAAATACTCCCAGGGTTTTCGACACGTATTGGTTGATGAATTCCAGGACACGAATCCCCTGCAGATGATAATGGTCAAGCTGCTCTCCAGTTGGCACAGCAACCTCTTCGTCGTCGGTGACGACGACCAGTCGATCTACTCCTGGCGTGGGGCCCGCATCGAGAACATGCTGAAGTTCGATGAGTTTTTTCCCGGCGCCTTGACTTACCGGCTGGAGCAGAACTACCGCAGCACCGGTAACATTCTGAGGGCGGCCAACGAGGTTATCGCCAACAACAAACAGCGCAAGGGCAAGAACCTGTGG
Organism: Gemmatimonadales bacterium; assembly: GCA_019038745.1. Classification (GTDB taxonomy): domain Bacteria; phylum Krumholzibacteriota; class Krumholzibacteriia; order LZORAL124-64-63; family LZORAL124-64-63; genus JANTGJ01. The sequence continues at coordinate 139,408 of JAHOYV010000070.1, read as the reverse complement.
ACCGAGGATGGTGATGGGGATCGCCTGACCGAGGAGGAGTTTTTTGATGACGAGGATGAGGCTGCCCGGCTGGTGGATATCGTTCGCGCCGAAATGGAGGCAGGCCTGAGCCGTGCGGACTTAACGGTTCTGTACCGCACCAATGCTCAGAGCCGGGCCCTGGAAGACGCCCTGCGCCGGGCCCACATACCTTACCAGATAGTCGGCAGTACCCACTTTTACGACCGACGTGAAGTTCGTGACGTAATGGCCTACCTGAAGCTGGTTTCCAATCCTGCCGACGCGGTCGCCATCCAGCGAGTAATCAATGTTCCGAAAAGGAAGATCGGCAAGACCACCGTTGATCGTTTGATCGGTCTGGCCCATGCCCGGGAACTGACCTTGGGCGAAGCGGCAGCACAGGACGGCCTGCTTGAGAGCGAGATTGCTCCTGCCGCCTGTAAACGAGTGCGCGAATTCTTTGAACAGGCGGCACGCTGGCGAATGCGCGCATCTGAGGGACTGCCCGTGCACGAACTGGTGCAGAGAGTGGTCCAGGATATCGGTTACGAGAAGTTTCTTGAAACCGATGATCCAGCGGTAGCTGGCGGGCGCAGTGAGAACGTTGCCGAACTGATCAACGCCGCCGGTAGTTTCCACGAGTCCTCCGGCGGTGGCACACTGGCCCAATTCCTGGAACAGGTGGCTCTGATCTCGGATCCCGATACGATCCGAGACGAAGAGGGAAACGTGCGTCTGATGACTATTCATACAGCCAAGGGTCTGGAGTTTCCGGTGGTTGTGGTCTCAGGCTGCGAGGATGAGATCCTGCCCCACGTAAACAGCCGGGACGACGAGGCTTCCCTAGAGGAAGAGCGCCGCCTGTTTTATGTGGCTTTGACCCGAGCCCAGAAGCGGGTTTATCTGTTGCACGCGGCACGACGGCGCCGCTTTGGCACCTGGCAGGACAGCCTGCCTTCCCGTTTTCTGCGGGAAGTTCCGGACGGTTTGATTGAACGTAGGCATTTGGACAGGCCGCAGGTCACGGGGGTGGCAAGGAGCTTGTTTGGTGCTTCCCAAGCCAATCGAAGTCTGGCCGCGCAGGGGAGGCGGATGAATGGGAGTGCCGGGTACAGTGGCAAGCCCGCGCGTGGTGTTTTACCGGACGAGTGGGGTTCTTCCTCCCGGCGTGCCGGCCCGTCGGTTCGAAAGGTGGTTGACCGGCCCGGCAGCGCTTCCGGCGAGACCGCGGGCGGCCCCAATGTCTGGGACAACGAAATCAACCAGGATATGCCCTACTACCAGGGTCAGACCGTATCCCACGGAAAATTCGGTCCGGGTGTGGTGGTGAGGGTCGAAGGTTCGGGCGACGACCTGATGGTCACGGTTGATTTTCAGAATTCCGGCCGCAAGCACATCAATCCCCGGTTTGCCTCGTTGTTTGGAGTGGATTGAGGGAGTGGATTCTTTCTCCGGGGCTTCCCCCGGGGGAAGGCGCAGCGATTCCAGGCGTTTGTGTTCAGGTGCAAAAAGAAATATTAGCAAAGTGATATCCTGATACCCTTGGACCAGGGTGCGATGGGACTACTTGAGCAAAACAGCCTTTTTCACAATCCTAAATTCCCCGGCTCGAAACTCGATCCAGTATACCCCCGAAGCAGGTAATGGCGTTTCTCCCGCCCTTGAGTTCGACAGCCATTCCATTGTGTGAGGTGTGGTCAGGGGGTCGCCGTGGCGCCCCGTGGCAGCCAACAGGCCCAGCGGTTGGACCAGCAACAGACGACCCCTGGCATCAAATGTTCTGGCCACTACTTCTGCCTGCTGAGTCAGAAAAATTTCGAATCGTCCCCCCTCCGGCCCCACGGGATTGGGTATCGGTCCGGTGACGGCCAGAGTAGGCTCGGGGATAATGGCTGAACGAAGAAGCGCCATTCCTTCGGGATCTATCGTTACCGAATCCACGGCCCCTGGTACCGTGAAAGTGAAGACCTGCTCCCTCTGAGTGAGCCGGGCCGTGTAAATGCGAAGCTCGTCCTGGAAATGGACCGCAACGGGCACCGGCATCTCGAACACAACCTCTTGTTCCTGCCGCAACCTGACCTCAACCTGCCCTTGGCTGGAACCGTTTTCGATGACCCGGGGAGTGGCCGTTACTTCCGGCAATTGGTCCGTTTCCAGCCAAGGTCCAAAAAACCCTCCCAAGTCTCGGCCGCCACATTGTTCGGCCACCGCAATCATGTCCGCCGTTGTAACGCTGCCGAGTACCAATTCAGGATCAGTGGCATACTCACGCATGAATTCGAAGAAAGCGGCATCGCCGATCATCAACCGCAACATATGCAGCACCCAGGCTCCCTTGTCGTAGACCAGAAAGTTGGGCAGGATAGGGTCAGGATCAGCCAGCGTTCCCTCGCCCACGAAAAGAGTCTCGTGTCGTTCGGGGCCACACTCCCGCATGAATTCATCGTAGGCGGTACGGCCCTGCATTTCCTCAACCCACAGGGCCTCACAATATCGGGCGAACCCCTCGTTGAGCCAGATGTCCGCCCAAGCGGCCGGTGTGAGACTGTTGCCGTACCAATGATGAGCCAGTTCGTGCAGCACGATGGTTTCGAAGTGGCGGTCCCCCCGGATCATGTATCGCGGCAGGCCGGTCATGGTTTGGTTCTCCATCGCGACGGCTAAAGTGGTTTCCACCTGGGCGTACTTCTCACCGACGAATGGATAGGGACCCGCCAGATTAGTCATGAATTCCATCATCTGGCAGGTGTGGGCCAGATCGTACTCCGCCTCTGCCCTGTCCATGGGCAGAAAATGGAACTCCAAAAGTACGGGCCGGTCGGGTGGATCCGCATTGGTGACGAAACAGTCTTCAGTCCAGGTTTCGTAGTTGCTGACGGCCAGGGCCACAAGGTAAGTGGCGATGGGGTAGGTTTCTTCCCAGTGGGTCCTTTGCCAACCAGGTTCGGCCGGCGAGTCCGACATCAATACACCGTTGGCCACCGTTCGCAGGGCATCCGGGACCGTTATACTCAATCCTACCAGGGCCTTGTCGGTGGGGTTGTCCTTGCAGGGCCACCAGGAGTGGGCGGACCACGGCTGGCTCACGGTGGCGATGATCGGTACGTCGTCGCTGTTATCCTCGATGGTGCCGGCGTCGTGGGTCCGAAACATTAATCCGGCGTATAATTCCCCATGGCGTTTGGGTTTGCCTTCCCAGTTTACGTCCAGGGTCAGAGTTTCTCCGGCCGGGAGAACAGAAGGCAGGGTGATCAGCAGGCTGTCGCCATGGTGGGTGAAGATCAAATCCTCACCTTGCAGGGCGCAACGCGTGCAGGTCATTTCCTGGACCAGGTCCAGCAGGACCCGTTCAAGGGCCTGGTTCACGGCACTCAGTCGGATTCCCACCGAACCAGTGACATACTTTGCTTCCGGATCCAGGCGCAGATTCAGTTCGTAACGTAGAACGTCATAGCCACGATCATGGCGGGGAGGCTCAGGAGCATCATCGGCGGCCAAGGTTACCGCGTTCATCAGCGTTAGGAGACATAAGGCCATCCAAATGACCGGATATTTGTGCCCCGGTGCTATCAATCCCGATCCCGGCCGCATTTCCAACACGCATCGAAACCGGGTTCAATATTTTCTCCGCAGCCGCCGCAAAGCCACGGGTCACCGCTGGGAGAAGTTGTCGATTCCATGATCAGTTCACGGGCCTGGGCCTCTTCTTCCTGGGGAACCAGCAATTTTACGCCTGTAGTGAGATCCAAGTGCGGACGCATGCCTCCGCAGTTATCCGCTTCAACAAGTGATTGTAGGCCAAGGGCTTCCAGACGACTTCGAGCCTCCTGGGCCTCAAAGTCGGTGACGAAGGTCCGCAGGACAATCCATCCGTCGCGCATTTGTGCTCCCTTGTTGAGATATTCAAATAGGCCGACCCAGAACAGTGGTCAGCCGCCTTGTTGCAGGTAGTGTACCATGTACTTTGGCGGAGGCATACCCGGTGACTGAAATTTCGGGATAACATTTACGAACCCTCCAGGGAGGCAGGAGGGGCCGGAGAGACTAAAAAATACGATAAAAATAGTTCACTTAAATCCAATGAAACTAAAGGAACCCTTAAGTCTACTGAGTCAATAAAACACAGGTCATTGAAAAAACAGGGCTCATGTGCTAGGGTTTCGCACCCCTTCGGCCCAGGAAGGATTCCGGGTCCTACAGCATGGAAGCATAAACCAGGAGCCTCTCGCCGTGGCTGGAACTGGTTTTACTCTCTTCATTTTGCTGGTCCCGTTGGGATTGTTTTTGGCTTATGTAACCGGCTTCCCCCAGCGTTCTTTTTCCTTCCTGATTCCCACTTCCCTGGCTCTGGTATTTGTTGCCGGAATGGCTCTTCTTCGAGCGAGGGCTCGAAACATGGTGGGCCGAGTACGCTTGCTCTTGGACCTGGACGGAGTAATGGCAAGGGCGACGGTTTCCTCGGACCGGTTGTCGGCGTTCATGGATCTTGCTCCCCAGCTTGCTCTGGAAACCGATGCCCAGGGTAGTATTGTCTACCTGGATGGAAACCTTTGTGAGCGATGGCGGGTCGTCGGCAAGGAGACCACTGCCGGCCATCGCTCCAGTTACTACTCCGCACATCCACTGGTAGCTCCCGATTCCACGGTTGCTTTCGCTTCCTTCACCAAGGAAGTCCTGTCGGGGGAACAGCCGGACGAGTTGAGGATGAACCTGCGTCCCGATTCCGGCCCGGATATTCCTGTCCGGGTCAGGGGGCGGGCAATCCTTGGGCCCGACGGCAGGACCGTTGTGGGGATGCGGGCGGTCTTCACCGACATCAGTAGTGAAGTGGAAGTCTCGACCACTGGACGTGCCGAAATTGAGCGACACCTGCGGGAGGGAAACCGCAAGCTGATGGACATCATCGAATTCCTGCCCGATCCAACCTTCGTCATAGATGAGCAGCGTGAAGTCGTGGCCTGGAACCGGGCCCTGGAGGAGCTGACGGGTGTGCCCAAGGCGGAGATGATCGGCCAGGGGGATCATGCCTATGCGGTTCCCTTCTGCGGGGAAAGGGTGCCGGTGCTGATCGATCATTTCCAGGATGCGGATCTGGGCGAATACCGTCAGATGTACAACTTCGTGGAGGTCAATGGGGACACCCTTTACGCCGAATCATTCATCCCTTTCCTGAACGAAGGTCGCGGGGCCTATTTGTGGGTGACCGCCTCTCCTCTTTACAACAGCGAGGGCAAGGTCGTCGGGGCGATCGAGTCACTGCGTGATATAACCTACCGGAAGCGGGCCGAGGAAGCCTTGCGCCATAGCGAGGAACAGTATCGAAAATTGAACGAGGATCTGGAACGGCGGGTCGCCGAGGGCACCAGGGAGCTGAGGGTTGCCAATTCAGCCTTGCTTGACAGCGAGGCCCGTTACCGGCGGATCATTGAAAATCTGGGCGGCGGTCACATTTTTTACTCCCAGGATACGGACGGAAATTTCAGTTATGTCAGCCCATCGTTTTCGGAAGTCCTGGGCTACGGGGATCAGGATACGTTCGTTTCACGATTCCGAGTTTGGCAGCGGCTTCCGCAGAATTCCAAAGCCAGGATTTTTGCCGACAAGAGCCGGCTGGGGTTCAAGCAGCCCCCCTATGATCTGGAAGTATTTCACCAGGACGGCTCGATCAGGGTGCTGGAGATCCTGGAAGTTCCTGTTTTCGGTCAGGACGGCAAGGTGGAATCGGTCGAGGGCCTGGGTAGGGACGTGACCGAAGACCGTCGAAATCTTGAGCTGATTCGCGAGGCCCAGAATCAATTGATGGAATCAGAGAAAATGGCCGCCCTGGGTACGCTGGTGGCCGGTCTGTCCCACGAGATCAACACCCCGGTAGGGATAGGGGTGACCGCGGTTTCCCACTTGTCCCTCGAGACACACCGGTGTCTGACCTCCTACCGGGAGAAGCAGTTGACCCGTTCCGCATTTGAGGAGTTTTTGGAGTCGTCTTCACAGACCATCGAGTTGGTTCAATCCAATTTGAATCGCGCCGCTGATTTGTTGCAGAACTTCAAACAAGTGGCAACCGATCAGTCGTCCGGGCAGGTTCGCGCTTTCGAACTGGACGAATATCTGGATGACGTAATCATGAGTTTGAGTCCCCGCCTGCGCAATACGGGTTTCCAAATTCGGAAGGAATGCCAGCCGGGTTTGAAGATGAACTGTGACCCCAGCGCGCTGTACCAGATCATTTCCAACCTGATAATGAACTCCCTCGACCATGCCTTCGACGGAATGCTCGTGGGCGAGATTTTATTGAAGGCCCGGCCTGAGGGCGGCAACATCATTCTGGAGTACGCCGACAACGGCAACGGGATGACGCGTGCCCAGCTTGCCCGCTTATACGAGCCTTTCTATACGACCAAGCGAGGCCGGGGTGGAACCGGTTTGGGCATGCATATCGTCTATAACAACGTGACCCAAGTGCTGGCTGGAAATATTTCCTGCACCAGTCGACCGGGTCGAGGCACCCGTTTCGTCATCACCATTCCCTTGCTGGCGGAGGTTGGGCATGCCTGAACATCTTGTGTCTCCGGATCCGGATGGCGAATTCATGGAATTTGCTGAAGAGGCGCCAACGGACGGCATTGAAACGTTGCCGCCCTGGAAGATCCTGATCGTTGATGACGAGGAAGAAGTGCATTCCTTGACCCGGCTGGTTCTCCGGAGTTTTTCTTTTGGGGGTCGTCCGGTGGAGTTGATCAGCGCCTACTCCGGAGCCGCCGCCCGCCAGTTGGTAAGTCGGGATCCTGAAATCGCCCTGGTTCTTCTGGATGTGGTGATGGAACGCGAGGATTCGGGGCTGCGCCTGGTTCGGTATATTCGCGACGAGTTGGGGAACCAGAAGATTCGGATCATCCTGCGCACCGGGCAACCGGGACAGGCCCCGGAGATGGAAGTGGTGGCCCAGTACGATATCAATGACTATAAGGCCAAGGTTGAGCTTACCTCCCAGAAGCTGTTCACCACCGTTACCAGCGCCCTGCGTTCCTGGCGGGATCTCCAAACGATTGATCGCGGTCGACGAGATCTGCAGAGGATTCTCCATGCCAGCGGGGGATTGTTCGAGTGCCATACTCGAGCCAAGTTCATCGCATCGGTTCTGGACGAGTTGGTTTCCCTTGCAGAGCCGGGCGGAAGACTTTCTCCGGTATCTCTTTCGAAGGGCAGTGGTCCCGTGGTCCTCGGAGGTGCCTCGGGATTGGCCGCGCGGCGTGATTCGGAGGGTGTATACGTGATCATAGCCAGCCGGGGAGAATTCGGGGATTGTCGGGGCCTGACAGTGGCGGAGGTTGTGCCCGAGTCGGCCGAGGCGATGGTGGAGAAGGCCAAGCGTCAGGGTTCTGAGTTGTTTTTCAACAACAGCTTCGTTTCCTGTATCCGCGGCGAGAATGGGGAAGGGGTGCTTTTCCTCCTCAAGGGCGGCACCGGGTTGGAACATCTGGACCGTGACCTGATCCGGATCTACATGGGCAATGTCGCGATGGCCTACCACAACGTGAATCTCAGCCGGGAGATTATCGAGACTCAAAAGGAAATCATTCACACCCTGGGTGAAGTAGTCGAGACCCGGAGCAAGGAAACCGCCAACCACGTACTGCGCGTGGGCAAGATGGCCCACCTACTGGGCAAGCTCACGGGCCTGGACGATGAGGAGGCTGCAATCCTGCGCCTGGCCGCCCCGATGCACGACGTGGGCAAGGTCGGCATCTCGGACAAGATTCTCAACAAACCCGGTCGGCTGACTGCCGAGGAATACAGGCATATGCAGACCCACTCGGTGATTGGTCATGAGATCCTGGGCAAGTCCGAGCGGCGGATCATGCGCTCGGCGGCCAAAGTGGCGTTGCAGCATCACGAAAAGTGGGACGGGTCGGGCTATCCCCAGGGACTGGTGGGTTCGGACATCGATTATTTCAGTCGTATCACCGCACTGGTCGATGTTTTCGACGCCGTAGCCAACCACAGGATTTATCGCCAGGCCTGGGAACTGGATCGGGTGGTGGAAATGGTTCGTGCTGAAAGTGGGGGGCATTTCGAACCTGGTCTGGTTGAGATTTTTTTAGCCAACTTGGAGGACTTTGTGGGGATCATCCGGGAGAACCCGGATAGCCCTGAATGTCCAGGTTTCCCCAGGGATAAATCTCAAGCTGAAGCGGGGCTGGCTTGACCATCCCGGAAGACAGAACCGCCTAGGTACCGGGAACTGCTTGCGAACCTGCTGATTCTTCGCGACAATATGATGCATGTTAGCCACTCGACCTGTCGCTGCGCGGCGGCGGTCATCATTCCGTTGTGGAGGTAACCCAGTGAGCCGTCCCGACCCGCATTCCTATACCGATTTTTCGCAGGGCCGTATCCAGGGTATGGATCTGGATCTGAAGGTGGATTTCAACAAAAGCGCCATCTCGGGCCGGGCCGTGTATAGCCTGTCTGCCGGTGCATCAGGTCCATTGGATCTGGATACACGCGACTTGACGATCAAGCGGGCCTTTGATGGGGAAGGTGGCGAGCTGGAATTTGAAGTGGCTGCTCCGGATACCGTGTTGGGTTCACGGTTGCGGGTTCAACTTCCGGCGGGTACTGAATCATTCAGCGTCGAGTTCTCCACCAGCCCGACCGCATCCGCCCTGCAATGGCTCGAACCGAACCAAACCGCCGGCGGAAAACATCCCTACCTTTTCAGCCAGTGCCAGGCCATCCACGCGCGCAGTGTGATTCCCTGTCAGGATTCACCCCTGGCCAGGTTTACTTTCACCGCACGGGTTACCGTGCCTGAAGAATTGACCGTGGTTATGGCTGCCGCACCCGGGGAGGCAGCGTCCGCGGCCGAGTCGGGTTACCGTGTTTTCTCCTTCGAGATGCCCCAGTCCATTCCGTCCTATCTTTTTGCTTTCGCCGTCGGGAATCTTGTCTCCCAGGATCTCGGTCCACGCTCACGGGTGTATACCGAGCCCGAGATGCTGGAAAAATCGGCCTGGGAGTTCGCCGACGTTGATAAAATGCTGCTGGCGGCCGAGGAGATATTCGGACCTTATCTGTGGGATCGTTTCGACTTCCTGGTCATGCCGCCTTCGTTCCCTTACGGCGGAATGGAAAACCCGCGATTGACCTTCCTTACGCCCACCCTGCTGGCCGGTGATCGCTCCCTGGTCAATGTGCTGGCACATGAACTGGCCCACAGCTGGACCGGTAATCTGGTGACAAACGCCACTATCGATGACTTCTGGCTCAACGAGGGATTCACGGTCTGGGCGGAGCGGCGCATCCTGGAGAAGTCGGACGGTTCGGAGGCGAAGGCTCTTTCGGCTGCGATCGGACGAAATGGGTTGATGGCGGCGATGAAAAGTTTTGGAGAGGGTTCGCCGTTCACGAAACTGAAGACGGATGGGAAGGGCAAGGATCCGGATGAGTTTTATTCCCTTGTGCCTTATGAGAAGGGTTTTCTCTTTGTGGCTTTGTTGGAGGAAGTGGTTGGCCTGGAGAAGTTCGACGCTTTCGTTAAAAAGTATATTGAACACTTTGCCTTCACTTCCATTACCACTGCGGAATTCGAGGAATTTTTAGAGGCGGAACTGCCGGGCGCGGGTGCACAGATAGGTGCCCATGATTGGATTCACAAGCCGGATTTGCCTGAGAATGCACCGAAATTTTCATCAGAGCGTTTGGAGAAGCTTCAAGGATTGGGTAGGGGTTGGAGCGACGGGGCCCGTCCGGATCTCGATGAAGCTCGGGGCTGGAGTCCCGAACATTGGCAGATTTTTCTGCAAGCCATGCCCCGTGTCTTACCCGAGGCCGATTGTGCTTGGCTCGACAAGAATTTTCACCTGACAGAGCAGGGCAATTGCGAAATCCTTAGCAATTGGCTCATTATCGCTGCGAGCAGTGGGTACGAGCCTGTCTACGATCGCATCCGCTCGTTCCTGGCTGAAGTAGGGCGGATGAAGTACCTCAAGCCCCTTTACACCACCTTGTATGAAAACGAAGCCACGCGCCCGATGGCACGGGAAATCTTTGCAGGAAGTGCCGAGTCTTACCATCCAATTGCCAAGGGTGGGATTGAGAGGATCTTGGCGCGTTAAATACGAATAGGGAAAGTTTTCCCCTCATTTGTCTGCTCTGGCAGCTTGTCGGGACGCCTCGAGAATACGATCCAAGCTACCTGGTTCCAGGTCCGTAACCGTCCAGCGCCTGATAAGTTCGCCTCGGCGGTCGAACAACAGTATTGTGCAGCTGTCGTCCGCACAGTCGTAGGTTCGGTCAAAGAGTCCGCTCCAGTCCAATAGTATGGGTTCTGGCCAGTCTTGCCGAAACTCATTCTTGATCCTGCCCTTGACGAAAAAAGGGGCTCCCTCCACATGTCCCACGTTCAAGCGACGAACACGATAGCCTTGGATTTCCGATTGCAGCGAATTAGTCAAAAGGAGACTCCAAGGCTTCATGAATTCGCTGCCTTTACGATCGCCCCACACCGCCAACAGGGCAGCACCGGCGAAGCGCCGATCAGTGTGCAGGGCATCATGCTGGTCCTGGATTTGGAAGGGAACCAGAATTGAGGCGGGTTCGGCTACTGCATCGTTTGAAAGCAGCAAAGCCAACCCTGTAATGAACCCGGCAATAAGTCCGGCTCGTTTCACGCGAGGTGCTCAGTCGATACCATGATAAGTTTTCAATCCTGAATTATTGGGTTGTGTCGAAAAACCCATGTAAATCACAAACTTCTGCCATAACAGGCATCCACGACGCGTAGGGTGGCGAGGCCGTCGGCCGTACCGACCGGCGGGGCAGTATCATCCCTGATCGTCCGGAGCCAATCACTCAGCACAAGCGGCAAGGTGGGTACGGCGGCCGACACCTCGAAACGTTCTTCTTCGGCGCCATGCCGCAGAATGATTCCGCCGTTTTGGTAATCTGCCCAAAGTTGGGCATCTTGCCCGACAACTTCCAGCCAGCAGGCCCTGCTATTGGTATATTTGCTTACTTCCAGGCTGGCCCAACATCCGTCCGAAAGCACTGCTCGCGCCAGGAATAAATCCTCAACCACCGGGTTCAGGACGCTCGTCTGGCTACTTTCCACCTGGCCGAATTCCTGTCCGGTCAGGAAGCGCACGGTGTCAAACAAGTGTACTCCCGTAAGGAGCACCGATCCGCCAACGGTCTCTTCCAAATTCCGTTGCCATGACAACAAAGTCGGAGCGAGACGTTGTGCCATGCGCACCATGTGGACCGGTCCAAGACGGGGCCATAATTCATGAACTTTTCGAATCACAGGGTTCCAACGCAGGGTCTGGGCGAGCATTATGGGCGGCCCGGTGGTTGCCCCCTCCAACTCAACCAAACGCTCGGCTTGGTCGAGGGTCGCGGTCATGGGTTTTTCCAACAGTAACGGTTTGCCCTCCGCCAGGACTGCCGAAGCCAACCCAAAGTGGGTAGAAGGAGGCGTGCATACCACCACACCGTCAACCGCGGTATCCTCTATCAGGGCCATGGGCTCCGCATGGTAACGACACTCCATTTCACGGGCGAGTTCTTCCCCGGCTGACCGGTCACGCCGGCAAAGAGCCGCCACTCCCATTCCAGGTACATCCTTCAAGGCATGGCGCAAATACCGTGTGCCGTGGGTTCCGGCACCGATCATTCCGATGCGAAAGCTCATATCAGGTCCGTTTCTGGCTGCCTGGTTGAACCCCTCCCGCGATTCTATTTCTTTCCTCCCTGAATCGAGTCTAGCATGAAAAATTTGAAATGGCATCCATCACCTGCCAAGGTTAGCGCCTTCCTGATTGGAGCAATCCTGGCTTTCGGATCGCCTGGCTTTGCCGACATCATCGTCAATGAACTCCTGGCCGATCCGGCCACCGACTGGGATGGTGATGGGACAGTCGATTTTATGGGTGATGAATGGATCGAGATCCTGAACAACGGCTCGGTGGCGGTGGATCTAGCCGAGTATTGGCTACGGGACGGCCTGGGCGATTCCCCCCACTTGCACTTGAATGGGATTCTTAATCCAGGCCAGGTCAGGCTATTCCACGGATCAGAGGCCGTAGCCTGGCAAGTCGAAAACGGGGTGGGCGCAACCGGTTTCAGCCTGAACAACGGTGGAGACACGGTTGATCTGCTGAAAAACCACTATGTAGATGGAAACCTGATGTCATTAGAGGTGGTTCAAAGTGTAACCTATGCCGATCACGAGGCCGATGATGACCGCTCCAGTGGTTGGTCTAGCGAAAGTGGAGGGTGGGCTCTCTTCGATGCGCTGAATCCCTACACAGGAACCCTGTCGCCAGGTGGATCTGGATGTGCACCCACCCCGGGAGTTCTGAATTTTTGCATACCGGAAGTAGGCGCCAGCAAATTGTACTTTGGTGGTCTGAAGGCAAGTTTCCGGTAATTTGAACGCGTGATTTGCGGTTGGCGTCGGCCGCGACAGGAGACTTGAGGGTCTCCGCTGGAGGGGTGGGGAATGGAGTCTCCGCCCCTCCTGTTTATTTTTTGTCGTGTTAGGGCCCATAAAGGCGGAAATTTCCCGATAACCCTGTAAAAACAAGGATTTCACAAAAAATTTAGACTGGACACAGCATCGTGTTTCTGGCATAAATGGATACGAAAATTTCGCCCGGTCATCCGGGCCTCTTCTCTTTCTGCACCTATCCTGGGAGTGGACATGCAGCTCAATGAAAATCAGAAAATGATCCGCCAGATGGCTCGTGATTTCGCCAACGCCAAACTCGCACCGATTGCCGCCAAAATCGATGAAACGGCTGAATTTCCCGAGGCTACGGTCAAGGAAATGGGTGGACTCGGTTTCCTGGGTTTGGCCGTACCCGAGGAGTTCGGGGGAGTGGGTTCAGACATTACAAGTTACGCGCTGGTGATTGAGGAAGTTTCCCGTGTTTGCGGTAGTCACGGTCTGACCTTGGCTGCGCACAACAGCTTGGGCTGCTGGCCCATCGCCGAACTGGGTACACAGGAACAGAAGCAGAAGTTCCTGCCCCCGGCAGCATCCGGCGAATCTTTGCTTTCGTTCGGTTTAACAGAATCTGAGGCGGGTAGCGATGCTGGCGGTACGAGAACCACCGCAGTCAGGGATGGCGACCACTGGATCCTTAACGGCAGCAAAATGTGGATCACAAACAGCCATTACGCCGGGGCCCTGATCATCACCGCCAAGACGGACCCGGAGGCCAAAGGGAGCCATGGCATCAGCGCCTTTATTGTACCTACCGACACGCCGGGCTTCACGGTAGAAAAGAAGGAAGACAAATTGGGTATGCGGGCCAGTGATACTGCGCCTTTGACGCTCGAAGATGTCCGTATTCCAAGCGACTACCTTCTGGGCAAGGAAGGTGAGGGTTTCAAGTATTTCATGATGACCCTGGATGGCGGTCGCATCTCGATTGCGGCCGTTGCCCTGGGTCTCGCCGTTGGGGCGTACGGAGTGGCGCGAGACTATTCCAAGGAGCGAGAACAGTTCGGTCGTCCCATATCAAAATTCCAGGCCATTGAATTCATGTTGGCGGATATGGCGACCCAGATCGAGGCCTCGCGTCTGTTGACGTACGAAGCCTGCCGCTTGAAGGATGCCGGTGAGGACTTCGGACAGATGGCAGCCATGGCCAAACTGCACGCCAGTGAGACGGCGATGTTCGTCACCGACAAAGCCATCCAGATCCTGGGTGGATACGGCTTTACCCGTGAATATCCGGTCGAACGCATGTACCGCGACGCCAAACTCTGCACCATAGGTGAAGGCACCAGCGAGATCCAGCGCATGGTTATCGGCCGTACCGAATTGAAAGATTAACAGTGGCCGCCTTGGCGACTGATTCCTCCCGGGCTCCGTCCCATAATTACTAAGGAGAGGGTTATGAGTAAACGATCCGTTATCTGCGAGGCAGTACGAACTCCCATCGGCCGATTCCAAGGTGGCTTGGCCAAGGTTCGTTCGCCTGAACTGGGCGCCGTCTGCGTCAAGGCAATCATTGAGCGAACGGGAATCGATCCAGCGAAAATTGATGAAGTGATCATGGGCTGCGTCTGCCAGGCAGGTTTGCAACAGAACCCTGCCCGCCAGGCGGCCATATTCGGTGGCGTGCCTTCTTCCTGTAGCGCGATGACCATCAATAAGGTCTGTGGCTCGGGCTTGAAGTCGGTTGCTCTGGCTGATCAGGCCATTCGGGCCGGCGACAAGGAGTGTGTTGTCGCTGGGGGTCTGGAGAATATGAGTCAGATACCCTACGCCCTGATGGCCGCCCGTGACGGCCTGCGTCTGGGCGATGGGAAAGTAACCGACCTGCTTGTCCACGATGGCTTATGGGACATTTACAACAATTACCACATGGGTATGACCGCCGAGTGGGTTGTCGATACCTATAATGTAAGCCGTGAGGACCAGGATGCTTTCGCCGCCCGCAGTCATCAGCGTGCCGCGGCAGCCTGGGCGGCCGGCAAGTTCGACAAGGAAGTTGTTCCGGTCGAAGTGCCCCAGCGCAAGCGTGACCCGATCATCGTTTCACAGGACGAAGGTCCCCGAGCCGATGCGACGGCCGAAGGCTTGGCCAAAATGCGCCCCGCCTTCAAGCGGGATGGCGGTACGGTGACGGCCGGCAACGCTTCCTCGATCAACGACGGCGCCGCCGCCTTGCTGGTCTGCAGTGAGGAATTCGCGAAGGCCAATAATCTGACCATCAGGGCCTACATTGAAGCGGCGTCCACCGGTGCGGTAGAGCCGAACGAGGTAATGATGGCTCCGGTGACCAGCGTCAAGAACCTGCTCAAGAAGACAGGCAAGACCCTCGCTGATTACGGGCTCTTCGAATTGAACGAGGCCTTCAGCGCCCAGAGTCTGGCTGTTGTCCGGCAACTGGAACTGGATGAGGAAAAAGTCAACGTCAACGGGGGCGGCGTGTCACTGGGCCATCCCATCGGCGCTTCCGGGGCCCGCATCCTGGTCACCCTGTTGCACGCCATGGAAGACCGCAAAGTAAGTGATGGCATAGCCAGTTTGTGTCTTGGCGGCGGCGACGCCGTGAGTATGGCCATTTCGCTACCATAAGGTTTGGGCGCTGCGGCGCAGGAAAGGATAAAACAATGAAATTATCAGTAATCGGCTGTGGAACAATGGGTAACGGCATCGCTCATGTCTTTGCCCAGAACGGCCATGACGTCAACCTCATCGACCTTAGCCAGGAAAACCTCGACCGGGCCATGGCCACCATCGAGAAAAACCTCGGTCGCCTGGTTAAGAAGGAACGAATCACCGAAGAGGTAGCCAAGGCCACCCTGGGTCGCCTGAAGGCGACGACCGACTTGAACAACGCGAGCGACAGTGAACTGGTGATCGAAGCGGTCTTCGAATCCTTCGAAGTGAAAAAGGACATCTTCACCAAGTTGGATGAGATATGTGGCCCGGACACCATCTTGGCCAGCAATACTTCCAGCATAAGCCTGACCAAGATTGCGGGCGTCACCCAGCGTGCCGACCGCGTGATCGGCATGCACTTCATGAACCCGGTGCCGATGATGAAGCTGGTCGAGATCATTCGTGGTCAGGCCACAAGTGAGGCGACCCTGGCCACAATTACGCAGATCGCCAGCGACTTGGGCAAAACACCGGTCACGGTGCAGGACTACCCGGGCTTCATCGCCAATCGCGTTCTCATGCCCATGATCAACGAGGCTGCCTATTGTATGATGGAAGGGGTTGCCGACAAGGATGCCATTGACACGGTGATGAAGCTGGGCATGGCCCATCCGATGGGTCCGCTGCAGTTGGCCGATTTCATCGGCTTGGACATTTGCCTGGACATCATGGAAGTACTCTACGAGGGATTTGGAGACAGCAAGTACCGTCCCTGTCCGTTGCTCAGAAGAATGGTCGACGCCGGCTACCTGGGCCGGAAGAGCGGCATGGGC
This sequence comes from Gemmatimonadales bacterium, assembly GCA_019038745.1. Taxonomy (GTDB): domain Bacteria; phylum Krumholzibacteriota; class Krumholzibacteriia; order LZORAL124-64-63; family LZORAL124-64-63; genus JANTGJ01. The sequence goes on along the minus strand of JAHOYV010000070.1, from coordinate 123,454 downwards.
TTCTACGACTATTCAAAATAACCCCACCCCGAGGAGTGGATCGTGCAGTTTGAATTCACAGAACAGCAGCGGATGATCAGGGATATGGCCAAGGATTTCGCGGCCAAGGAAATAGTCCCCATAGCCGCCGAGATGGACGAGAAAGAGCAATTCCCTGCCGACGTCGTCAAGCAGATGGGCGCATTGGGTTTCATGGGCATGAACGTGCCCGAGCAGTACGGCGGAGCTGCGCTGGACACCATATGCTATGTGCTGGCGATGGAGGAGGTCAGTAGGGCCTGTGCCTCCTGCGGCGTGATCATGTCGGTGAACAACAGTCTGGTGTGTTGGCCGATAGAGACTTACGGCACCGACGAACAGAAGAAGCGCTTCTTGACGCCGCTGGCCAAGGGAGAAAAGCTTGGGGCCTATTGTTTGAGCGAGCCGAATGCCGGGACGGATGCGGCCAACCAGTTGACCACCGCCAAGCCAGACGGAGACGGCTGGGTAATCAACGGGATGAAGAATTTCATCACCAATGGTGCCACTGCGGATCTGTTGATCGTTTTCGCCCAGACAAATCCCGAGCTGAAGTATAAGGGTATCCGGGCCTTCATCGTCGAGAACACCGCCGAGGGCTTCTCCGTAATCCGCAAGGAAGAGAAGATGGGGATTCGTGCCTCGGATACGGCTCAATTGGCGTTCGACAACGTGAAGGTTTCCGCCGAACAGGTACTCGGAGGCGAGGGCACAGGCTTCAAGATCGCCATGAGCACCTTGGACGGAGGGCGCATCGGCATTGCGGCCCAAGCCCTGGGTATCAGCGGGGCCGCGTACGAGGCCGCACGGGTCTACGCCACTCAGCGCGAGCAGTTCGGGCGACCGATCGGCGCCTTCCAGGCCATCCAATGGAAAATTGCAGACATGGCCACGCGACTGCATGCTGCCCAGTTGTTGACCTACCGCGCGGCCTGGGCCAAGGATCAGGGTGGGCGGTACAGCGAGGAATCGGCCATGGCCAAGCTTGCCGCTAGTGAGGCCAGTCACTTCATTACCAACGAAGCAGTGCAAATCTTCGGTGGTAATGGCTACTCAAAGGAATATCCTGTCGAGCGTCATTTCCGTGACGCAAAAATCACCGAAATCTACGAGGGCACTAGCGAGGCCCAGCGGATGGTGATTTCTGCCATGGAGTTGAAGAAATAGTCAGACCCTGACCCCTACAACAGAATCCCGCGTAATCCGCAGGCCGCAGGCCGAGGATATCGCGGGATTCTGTTGTAGGGGTCAGGGTCTGACTATTTTACAACGTCTTTTGGTGTGGTAAGGTCTGGGGGAACACTTGTGAATTGGGGCACAACTATGAAACGGAGAAGCCGTGTATCATCTAAAGTCATGGAAAATTTTTGCATCACTATTCCTCCTTTCTTTGGTGATTGGCGCCTGTGCCACCGTGCCTCTGACAGGGCGTAGGCAGTTGACCATCATTTCCGGTGGTGAAATGAGGGCGATGAGTTTTCAGCAGTACGATGAAGTGCTGTCCGAAAGCAAGTTGAGTGAGGATGCTGAGGCAACCGCTCTGGTCCGCGGCGTAGGTTTACGTATCCAGGTGGCGGTGGAGCGATATTTCCGGGAACGGGGGATGTCCGCTCGGCTGGCTGAGTACGAATGGGAGTTCAACCTCATCGAGAGTGATCAGGCCAACGCCTGGTGTATGCCCGGCGGCAAGGTGGCTTTCTACACTGGGATTCTGCCTATTTGCGGGACCGAGGCGGGTATTGCCGTGGTCATGGGTCACGAAATTGCCCACGCCATTGCCGAACACGGCAACGAACGGATGAGTCAGGGGCTGATCCTGCAGATGGGTGGAGCGGCCTTGTCCGAGGCCGTCAAAAGCAAACCTGAACAAACCCAAGCCTTGTACATGAGCGCATTCGCCGTGGGGGCGCAATTCGGCGCAATGTTGCCCTACAGCCGCAAGCACGAGAGCGAGGCCGATTACATGGGCCTGATCTTCATGGCCATGGCCGGCTTCGATCCTCACGAGGCGCCAAGGTTGTGGGAACGAATGGCCGCCAACGGTGGGGCCGGCGTACCGGAGTTCATGAGCACCCACCCGTCCGACCAAACTCGCATTAGACAAATGAACGAGCACATGAGCGAAGCGCTGGAATACTACAAACCTTGATTCTGGTTCTCCGGGTTGAATCCGGCCTGGTGCCTCGATCCGAATAATGTCGCTACGATCCTCCCGGTATGGATATTGCCAGTTTCCATCTTGATGTAGCCTGCTGGTTGCGGTTTACAACGGGATTTGCAAGAGTGGCAACAAGACGAGGGTCAACCATGTCAGAATCAAAAAAAACCTGGGTCATCGGTATCACGGACGATCTGGAAATCATGGAGTCCAATGAGGAACCCATCACCCCAACTCGGATTAAGGTAAAGCCCTTGGTCAGGCCGCTGATGAAGCGCCAAGTTACCCGGGCCCAGCCGAGACCCGTGGTCAAGCCAGTTCCCCGTCGCCCAATGCATTATGCCTTGTTAGTGATGTTGACCTACTTGTTGGGGCCCTTCGCCCTGCTGCTGACCGGTCGAGGGCGGCAGAATAGGACCTGGCTTTTTACCGGCTGCTCTTCGGGGCTGGTTGGCCTTGGTCTCATGGTGGGACGGGGGAGTATTATGGCCGGCATAGAGTCCGGGTTGGCGATCGTAATGCTGGGACTGCTGACGGTCCTGGTGGTAATGGCCGGTTTTTCGGCTTGGGCCCGGGCTCTGGTTCTTACCAAGGATCCGGATCCAGCGGTTCGGGCGATGCAACACCAGGCTTTTCCTTCTTGGTTGCACAAACCCTGGGTGTTGGGAAGCTTGGGGTTTTTGGCGCCGGGACTGGGCTTGTTGCTGGCTGGCAGAGCCCGTAGGGCTGCTGCTGTTCTCTGGGCCTGTCAACTGGGAGTTTTGGCTGGACTTGTTGTCCTGCACGCCCGGTGGATCTGGCAAGTCAACGTAAGTTCGGATATTGGGGCACTGGACCCAAATCGTCTGGAAGTCATTTTCATGGGGGCAGCCTTGGCTTGCCTTTTGTCCGGTATGGGCTGGGTCGGCCTGGCCCTTGAAGGCGGTCGACAAGCTGCGAGTGCCCACGGTGGTTCTCGGCTACCACGGGGCGACTGGTATTCCCTGGCTCTGGTGGCATCACTGGCTGTTTTCGCATTCACTGCCGATCCGGTGATGGTGGCCGAGGGTCTTGATGCCCAGGGTCAACGGCTTCAGGAATTAGGATATCGGGTTATCCCCCTTACGATGTCCGTAGCTGCTCATCGCTGTGATCCGTCCCGGGCCCGGTACGCCATCCAGGCGGTGGACCTTTATGCTGAGCTGGGCCACGGGGATAAGGCGGAAGAATTGAGGAGTCGCTTGGACCAGAATCTGGGAGATTTCGTGGAACTGGTGTTGCTTGAGGAGTCACCCCCTGGTGAGTCTTCCGAAATTCTGTACGCTGAGACAGGGCCGGGTTCGGATCAGCTAATGGATCAGGCAATGAGCCCACTATTGCAGCAAGCGATGGACCAGAACATGGGGCCGGTCATGGCCGAAGATTCGACACCCGCTCCAGTGGAAATCGAAGACAAACAGCCGGAGCAGGTTTTCAATGGCCTGTTTCCGCATACGTTCTTCGGGGCTATGTTGGTTCCCGATCCCGAATGACGAATTTCGGGCCCTATTCGGTGCCCTGGGAAAGTTTGGCGGTTTCCAGATTCGAGCCCTTGTGCTATCCTGCAGCATTGACGGATAACAGAAACTCATCTGGAAAGCGCTACCCATGGAACTACATTTCCAGCAAGACGGGTCTGTTCGGAAGGTTCTTCTGTCCGATGGCGAACACCTGGTGGGTCGAAGTCCCTCTGTAGCTGTCTGCCTGCCTTTTCCGGAGATCAGCTCTATTCATGCCAGCCTGCGGATAATGCAGGAGCGCGTTTTTCTAAAGGAACTCGGTTCTACCAATGGAACTGAGGTTTGCGGCAAGACCATGACTCGCGACGGCGGTGAAATAGAGATCACCGGCTGTGCCCGGATTCTTTTCGCCGGCATTCCGGTAGATCTCGTGGATTCGGGGTCTTCCTCTTCGATCCCCAAGCCCACCGAATGCACTTCCCAGGATGAAATAGATTCCATCACCAGACTAACTCTCGGTTCCTACACTCTGGACCAGGAGTTCAGTGAGGTGGCCCGCGCGAAGATTGTTGAGATGTTGTCCAGTCTATTCGAATTGATCGCCGCGGACGAAGCTCCGGGTTGTCTGGCTACTCCGGCTTGTGAATTCATCAGTCGTTGGGTGTCCGCCGACCGGGTTGTGCTTCTTGAAGATAGCGGCGAGGGGACTCCGGTCGAGCCATCCGGTTCCTGGACCTCAGATGGAGGATCGACCGAGGATATCCGCCTCAGCAGTACCCTGGTTCAACGGGTGGTTAATGACCGCACCGGCGTGTTGTTGGCGGATATCCAGGCCCCAAATGTGGGTCCGAGTGAAAGTATGGTCGCCCAGCGTCTGTGTTCGGTCATGGCGGTTCCCCTGTTCGACAACGAAAGGGTGCGCGGGATCCTCTACGTGGATTCCCGCAGAAAAGAGGTTCACTACAAGCAGGATGATCTCCAGGTTGTCACGGCCACTGCCAACGCGGTTGCCGTCAAGCTACGTAACCTGAGCATGGAGCGGGAACTGGCCATGGCCGCCCGTATCCAACAGGCCATGTTGCCCGCCCAACTACCCGATATTCCCGGCCATGAGCTGCTGGCCCGGCTGGATATGTGTCGGAGTGTAGGTGGAGATCTCTATCATGTGATTCAGCGTCCCAACGGTCGGATCCTTATGGCCTTGGGTGATGTAGCCGGCAAGGGCACGCCTGCTGCTTTGGCCATGTCTGCCACGATGGTTCTGCTCTCCACCCTCGCTGAAATTGGGGGTGATGTTTCAGCCATGCTGGATCTGTGTCATCGCAAGCTGTTCGAAAGTTTGGCGCCGGAGCAGTTTTTGACCCTTTTCCTTGGGGAACTGGATTTCGCTACCGGGCAACTGATCTATGTTAACGCCGGACATGAATTGCCCATTATCTCCCGGGTGGATGGTACTCTCGAACTTCTGCCGCCGGGAGGGCCTCCGGTCGCCCTGATCCCCGAGGCGAGTTGGCAGTGCGGGGAAGTGCAATTGCTGCCTGGCGATCTTTTGGCTGTTTTCAGCGACGGAATTCCCGAAGCCACATTGGATGCTGACGATTTCCTCGGGCTGGAAGGCGTAAAGGAGATTCTCGGTTCCCGGCGAATGGCTCCGCTTCCCGAGATCAGCAATGCCATCGGGAATCTGGTCAGTGAATTTCTCAAGGGCAGCCATTCCTCAGACGACGTGACTCTCATGTTGTTGCGGCGCACGCCGGACAACGAATTTTCCGATCATTGAACCGACAACCCCGGAGAGCCTGATGAATTTCGAATTCACTGAGAACCAGTCGATGTTCCGCGACATGGTACGGGATTTTTCCCGTCAGGAAATTGCTCCCATCGCCCAACAGATGGATGAAGAGGGTACCATGCCCGATGCGCTGTTGGCCAAGCTGCGCGAGGGGGGATTTTTCGGGCTTTCCTTCCCCGAGAAATATGGCGGCATGGGCATAGATACCGTGACCTACGCCCTGGTGATCGAGGAACTGTCAAAGGCCAGCGCCGGGGTTTCGGTGATGATCACCGTGCACAACAGTGTCGGCTCTTATCCGTTGGCCATGTTCGGTGGCGAAGAGGTTAAACAGGCTTTTCTGCCTCGCATGGCTGCCGGTGAAATTGCAGCTTTCTGCGTGACCGAGCCTGGGGCCGGCAGCGACGCCGCGGCCATCGCCTCAACGGCCAGGAAAGAGGGAGAGCAATACATCCTGAACGGTGGGAAGATATTCGTCACCAATGGGTCGCGGGCGGCTTTCTTTGTAGTGCTGGCCCGGACGCCCGGCACGGTTGGACACAAGGATATCCACGCTTTCATTGTAGAGTCCGGCACGCCGGGCCTGACCGTGGCCAAGAAGGAAGACAAGATGGGGTTGCGGGCCAGCGATACCGTTGCCATAGACCTGGAGGATGTGGCTGTTCCGGCTGAGCACCTCTTGGGAAAGGAAGGAGACGGGTTCAAGGTGGCCATGAGCGCCTTGGACGGAGGCCGCATCGGCATCGCCTTCCAGGCCCTGGGTATAGGGCAGGCCTGCCTGGAAGAGTCCATCAAGTACGCCAAGGTGCGCGAACAGTTCGGCAAGCCACTGGCCCGCCAACCGGTCATTGCCGAGAAGATCGCCGATATGGGCATCGAGTTGGAGGCTGCCCGTCTGCTTGGTTTCCAGGCCGCCTGGCTCAAGGATCAGGGGCAGCCCTGTACGAAGCAGGCGGCAATGGCCAAGGTTGCAGCAACCGAGGCCGCCTGGCGAGCGGCCGACGCCGCGGTTCAGATCCACGGCGGTTACGGATATTGCAAGGAGTACGCCGTGGAGCGGTACTACCGTGATGTCAGGGTGACCCGGATCTATGAAGGGACCAGTGAAATTCAACGACTTGTCATCGCCCGCCAACTCCTGGCCGGCTAGCAAAAGGTTGCAAGCAACTGCCGAGCCCAACCCAGAAACAACAGGAGAGCCGCCAGAATTACGGTGGCTCTTTTTTCCCGGGGAGTTAACTCCAGGGTGTGCCGCAGGGTGGGGACCACGGTAGCCAACAGGGCCCAGCCTGCCCACAGGAGAAATGTCCCCATGAATAGGGCCAACAGTGGGTTCGCCGTCAGCGCGCCCTGCAGGTCGCCGTGGGCTATCGCGGCGGCGGCATGTGTACCGCCGCAAGTGGGACAGGGTATCCCGGTGTATTCCATTAATGGGCAATGAGCCAGGCGCAGAACCAATTCCGGATTCCAACGCAGCCAGCTGAAAACAAAAAATGCCAAGGTCAGAAGGGGAAAGACCAGAAGGCGGTGAATCGAAGATTGTTCGCGGATCAGTCGCATGTCTTTTGGTCCTGGATCCGGTAGCCTGATCGGGTCAAGTTAGACCGGCCACCAAGGCCACCACACTGCCGCTGATGGCTGACAGGGCGATTATCATGGGCAGAATTACGGCCACGACGGCTTTCCAGGGGTCGGTTTCATGAATGCTGAACAGTCCTATAATTACAATCACCAGACCCCAGATTACACCGATTACCGAACCGCAGACCGGAAGCAGAGCCAGGATGCCGGCTGCCTCGCTATAGGCCGAAACTCGGAAGGTGGCTTCGAAGCCCAGTTTGTTGCCTCCCAGTAGAATCAGTACAATGTGGATCATTGCCGCCTTAATAAAAATGCCGACGCTGATGATAATTGGGCTGAAAAGGAAGAGGACAAAGGCCCACCAAGGCCCGCGCAGGACGTCACCCAGATTGTCGGCTACAAGTAATTGAAGGGAACTGCCGGCCAGGGACCACATCCAGCCGAAAAAGGTGGCGGCCACCCCGAGTGTGATGGCAAAAAACAGGGGTTGGGCCAACCCCATCTGGCTGGGCATGCGCTGGAAGAATGGGCCAGGGGAAAGCAGTACGTCCTTGATGGTCAGGTACAGCCCATTCAGAAAACCGAAACGATCACGCCTCTCCCACGGAGGCAGCAACAATTCGCTGGTCGCTGAATTGAACCCATTGAAATCCTGATTGAAACCAGGAGGTCGGTTCACAGTGGTTCTCCATCGGTATGAAAGGTTTGTGCATTCTCTGCGTCTCGGCTCATTACGCAAACAGTCGCCATGCGTTGCATTTTTCTATATTGATGGATTCTGCCACAAAGGAGTTGATCCAACAAGCGCAACGAGACGGACACTGTCCTGGGCAAGGATATCCAGGAAAAAACATGGATCAATAATCCTTTTTTAAGACTTGTTCCTCTCCCTCGGATCGTGCCACGACCACCGCGCCGCAGGAGTCGCTCCAGACGTTGACCGCTGTGCGGCACATGTCCAGAATAGGATCAATGGCCAGGATAAGGGCCAGTCCTTCCAGCGGCAGTCCAACGGCATCCAGGATTATGGAGATCATGACCAGGCCGGCGGCCGGGATCCCCGCCGCCCCGATACTGGCCAGCAAGGCGGTCAAGACCACCAGCATCTGGGCTCCAAATCCGAGCTCGACTCCGTAGGCCTGGGCTATGAACAACGCCGCTACGCACTCGTAAAGTGCAGTCCCATCCATATTCACGGTTGCTCCAAGGGGAAGCACGAAGCTGGTGACCCGGTTGCTGACTCCCGCGCCGTTCTCGATCCGGTCCATCGTCAGGGGAAGGGTGGCCGAAGAACTGCGTGTCGAGAAGGCCGTCAACAGAGCCGGGGCCATTACACGGAAGTGCTTCCGGGGGGATAGTCTGCCGAGCAGGAATATCAGGAGGGGCAAGGTGATCACCGCATGAATGATCAGTGCTCCCAGTACAGTCAATCCGTAACGGGCCAGGGGAGCGAAGGCCGCGAATCCGCTGGCCGCGGTGATCTTGGCCATCAAGCCGAAGATGCCCACCGGGGCCGTCATTATCACCCAACCGGTCAACCGCATCATGGCCGAAAAGAGCGATGACCAGAAACCGAGTTGAGCCTTCCGCTGGTCTTCGGGCAGGGTTGTTATCGCGATACCGAATACCAGGCAGAAAAAGATCAACGGCAACATCTGACCTTCTGCGGCGGCCGCTACGGGGTTGGGGGGGATCATGCGCTGCAGAATATGAACCAGATCACCGGCTCCTCTACCCTCCAGCGAAGCTGCCAATTCCGGCGGAGTTTCCGAAAGCCCCAAGCGTTGGCCGACCGCTTCGTGACCGCTCACTCCCGGTTGGATGAGGTTCACCAGGAACAAACCAACCAGGATGGCCATCAGGCTGGTAGTGATGTACCAGGCGAAGGTCTTGCTGAACATTCGTCCCAGGCCGCGGTTGGCGCCCACGCCGACGATTCCCGAAATGATGGATCCTGTCAGCAGAGGAACGATTACCATTCTCAGGGCCCGCAGGAAGGTACTGCCCAGAAAGTCGAATATAGCGTAGGGCTGCACCCCTCCCGGCAGGATGGTGCCTTTGGGGAACAACATCCCGGCTGCAACGCCCAGGCTGAGGGCGATCAGGATCTGCCAGTGGAGATCGATTCTTCTGAGCATGGTATCTCCGGTTCAGTTCGATTTTGCGGGCGGTTAGCCTTTGCGCCTTGTGCGCGGGGGAGGCTTGCTAACCACTCGGTCCAACAGATTTTGCTTCTGCCTATATTATTCCATGCGGCCGGTCCCGAGCAATGTTAGTATTTCAAACCGACAAGATCATAGGGCGGGCCGTTTGCTTACCCGTGGCCGGTGTCGCTTGCCGTCGAATTTTCAGTTTGATTGATTTCAGGAGGTATCCCCTTGCGCTGGACCATTACCCGCACTGCCCCTGCCGAGACATCGGGCGATCTATTGGTTTTTCCCGTGTTTCAAAAAGATGATAAGCCGTTGCTGAAGTCGCTGCTGGAACTTGCCAAGGGCGGAACACACAAACCGGCTCCCGGCTCATCTCCAATGGTGGATCTGAAGAAAGTGATTACCACTGGTGGGTTCAGCGCCAAAGCCGAATCCATCTTTCCGGTATTTTGCTCCCGCACAGCGGCCGGTTGGCTTCTTTTAGCGGGCATGGGTCCCACCGGCGAGTTGACTTTGGAAACGATTCGGAAGGTGGCCGGCAAGGTGGCGACTCAGGCCAAGGCCATGAAGGCCGCCCGGGTGTTGGTCCATTTGCCCGGGCCGCAGGAGATGCTCTTTGATGACCGGACCTTCGCCCGCTGTTGGGTCGAGGGTGCCGAACTGGCCCTGTCACCAACCGGCGTGCTGAAAACTGGGAAGAAAAAGGATTCATATCCCCGGAATTGGAAGTTTTTGGCCCGGGAAAGCATCCCGAAGGATCTGCAGATCGGGGTCCACGAGGGTGAGGCCTACACCGCCGGATGCCTGCTGGCCCGGGAACTTGTAAACATGCCCCCAAACTACCTGACCCCAAACGAGTTTGCATCCAGGGCGCGGAAGATGGCTCGGGCAGAGGGTCTGTCCTGTACTGTTCTGGGTGTACCCCAGTTGAAGAAGCTTGGGATGGGGGGAATATTGGCCGTGGGGCAGGGAAGTAGTAATCCTCCCCGTCTGATCGTCCTTGAGCACAAGGTATCCGGCAAGGGCGGAGCTTCCTCCAAAGGCAAGGCTTCCGCCAAGGGCAAGGTGCCCTCTATCGCCCTGGTGGGCAAGGGCGTCACTTTTGATTCCGGAGGAATTTCCCTGAAACCCGGCGCGGGCATGGACGAGATGAAAGCGGATATGGGTGGCGCTGCCGCAGTGCTGGGAGCCGCGCAGATCGTGGCCCGCCTCGGACTACCCGTGAATCTGCAGGTGATCATTCCTGCGGCGGAGAACATGCCGGATGGCGGAGCGGTTAAGCCGGCAGATGTGATCACCATGGCCAACGGCAAGACGGTGGAGGTGCTGAATACCGATGCCGAAGGACGTCTCATTCTGGCCGACGCCCTCTGGTACGCCGGTAGGCGTAAACCGGATTACATCATCGATGCCGCTACCCTGACGGGTGCTTGTGTTGTCGCCCTGGGCAGTCATTTCGCCGGTCTGATGGGCACCGGCGGCGAGTTGATCGAGACTCTGCGGCAAGCCGGCGGCGAGACTTTCGAGCGAGTTTGGCACCTGCCCCTGGTCAAGGAACACAAGGAGATCATGGAGGGTACCTGGAGCGACCTGCAGAATATCGGGGGCGGTCGGGAAGGCGGCGCCATGACTGCCGCAGCGTTCCTTTGGAACTTTGTTTCTGAGGAAACCGCCTGGGCCCACCTGGATATCGCCGGTCCAGCCTACTCCAACAAGGCCTCGGCGATATGTCCCAAGGGCGGTACGGGATTCGGAGCCAGGCTGTTGGCCAGGGCGGTGCAGATCCTTGTTTCCTGAGGACGGTCCCGAACGCCGAGTGTTGACTGTACGCCAGCTGAACGAGGAGATCTCGGCAGCCGTAGACCGGGCTTTTCCCGGCACTATCTGGGTCCGTGGAGAAGTGCAGCGCTTGCCGGTCGATGCGGCCCGGCGTACACACGTATACTTCGAATTACACGAGGCTGGACGAAGTGGTGCTGCGGAGTACCAGATCCCGGTTTCCCTGATGGGCTGGGATCGGCAACGATATGGTCTGGGGTCCTTCCTGGACGGTTCGGATCCCGATTTCCAACTGGCCAACAAGATGGAAGTCTGCTTGGAATGTCAGGTGGATTTTTATGCCAAGTTCGGCAAGATGAGTCTGAAGATCGTTGGGGTGGACAAAAGCTTCGCCCTGGGGAAGCTGGAGGCTCTGCGCCGGGAAACCCTGGCCTTTTTGCAGGCTCAGGAACTACTTGAGCGCAACGCCAGTATCCCATTGCCGGACTTGCCGTTGCGTATTGGGTTGATCACATCCCCGGGCAGTGCCGCCGAGCAGGATTTCATGACGGGGATCGAAAGGTCACCCTGGGCTTTTCGGGTTTCTCTGCGAGGCGCCAAAATGCAGGGCGATCAACTAGAGGCCGAAGTCATCCGGGCCTTGCAGGCTCACGTGGCAGCGGGGGTGGACGTGGTGGTAATTACCCGTGGGGGTGGATCGCGGGCTGACCTCTCCTGGTTTGATCAACGGGAGCTGGCCGTCGCCATTGCTGAGGCGCCGGTGCCGGTGATCACGGCAATCGGTCATGAGATTGATCGCAGTATTGCCGATCTGGTAGCCCATCATTCCTGTAAGACACCCACTGCGGGGGCCGAGTATCTCGTGGACCGGGTGGGCCAGGCCTCCCGGCAGCTGGACAAGGCTGCTGAGCGGCTGAAGGTGACGCTGACCGGATTGTTGGACACCGCCCGGGACCGTGTTGAAGTGGGGGACCGGATGGGCATGGCGATTCGGGGAGTGCTGCTGCGTAGTCGGATTCGGCTCCAACACATGGCTGGCCGATTCCAGGATCTGGTTTCGGTCCAGCTGAATATACGTGAGCGCAGGCTATCCGGTTTGGAAACGGGTCTTGTGTCCCGTACCATTGCCGTGGTCGGGCGGTCAACGTCACGGCTCGATCGGCTCCATCTCCAGGTGGTGACCTCGGCAAACGGACGATTGTCCTCCGCTGTGGATCGGTACCGCGGTGCGACTCGACGCCTCGGGCGCGAGGCCTTGCGCCCCCTGGTTGCAGGGCAAACGAGGGTTGAAGGTCTGGCTACTCAAGCCCGGCTACTTGACCCGGAGCGACTTTTGGCCCGAGGCTACACCCTGACCCTGGGGCCGTTGGGAACGGCCCTGACTTCGGCGGATTCCGTGGTGGCCGGCGATTGTATTCGCACCCGATTTTCCGATGGTGAAGTAACCAGTATTGTTCAGCCGGCCGGGAAATTTCCCGGTTCGTCCAGTTCATCCAATAGGAAGGGAAAGCAAAGTGGTGGAAAAGGTAAAAAAACGGATCCCGGCCAAAAAACTCTCTTTCGGTGAAGCCGTAGGCGAAGTGGAAGCGATCCTTGCGGAATTGGAAGCCGAGAAGGTGGACATCGATACCCTTGGCCAAGAGGTCAAACGTGCCGTGGAATTGATCCAGGTGTGTCGCCAAAAGCTGGAGAAAACCGACAGTGAAGTACGGGGGTTGGTAGCAGGACTCGAAACCGGGGATCCTGATCCGGTTGGCGATGAAAACGAGGATGTTCCCTACTGATGGAACCAATTATCCAGGTACGGGATCTGACCCGGGACTACAAGCTGATCCGCAAACGTGAGGGTGTAAAGGGGGGCCTGATTGATTTGTTCCGTCCGCGCAGGAAAATACTTCGGGCGGTGGATCAGGTCAGCTTCGATATCCAGCCCGGGGAAATGGTCGGCTACATAGGGGCCAACGGCGCCGGTAAATCCACAACCATCAAGATGCTGACCGGGATTCTCACACCCACATCGGGACAAGTCACCGTCGGCGGCCTGGTTCCCTGGCGTCAGCGCCAGCAATATACTCGCAACATTGGCGCGGTCTTTGGACAGCGCACTCAGCTCTGGTGGGATTTGGCCGTTGTGGAATCCTTTGGCCTGCTGAAGAAGATCTACGAAGTGGACGATGATGCTTACCGTCGCCAGATGGGAACATTCAACGATTTGCTCGGCATTGACGAATTCCTGCATCAGCCGGTACGTAAACTCTCTTTAGGCCAGCGGATGCGCTGTGACCTGGCGGCGGCCTTGTTGCACGAGCCACGGGTCCTTTTTCTGGATGAGCCCACTATTGGACTGGATGTTGTCGGCAAGGAAAACGTGCGGAAATTTCTGCATGAGATCCGCGACCAACAGGGTGTGACCGTCATTCTGACCACTCACGACCTGGGAGATATCGAAAAACTGTGCCGGCGAGTGATCATCATCGACAAGGGAAAAGTTCACTTCGATGGCGAGTTGGACACACTGCGCAATCGTACGGGGAATCCGGTCCGTCTAACTCTTGAACTGAGGGAGCCGGTTTCCAGTGCCACCCTCAAGGAAATGACCGGAAATCTCCCGGTTTCCTGGCAGGCGGGGGAAGGGTTGCGTCACCAGGGAGAGTTTCATCGCCGGGAGGTTACCGGCGCTGAGGTGATCAAGGTGATCGTCAATGCCTGCAAGGTTTCGGAATTGCACCTGGCAGAGCCTGCAATCGAGGAAATTGTGGCCCGGATATATCGTGACGTTCAGGAGGGGGAATCGTGACCGGGGTTACTTCTGTCGCCTCCCTGACTCCCTGGCACCGCAGCGTTTTGGGAACGGTGGTACTCTACCTCCATTTTGTTCGTCTGGCCTTTCTGAAGTTCCTGGCCTACCGCTTGCGTTATTACACGGGAGTCGTCAGCTACACGATTTTCGTGACCGGCCATTATTACCTGTACGGGGCCTTGTTCGCCAGCCGGGTCGTCGAACACGGAAGTATGGAAGGTGGAAACCTTATCGGGGGACTTACCCTGACCGAGATGATCACCTACGTGGCAGTCAGCTGGATCGGACGCAGCTTCTACTTCAACAACATCCACCGGGACCTCAGTAGTATGATCGAGGAGGGTGGTATCTCACTGCAGTTGATCAAGCCCTACCACGTCCAGGACGTCATGATGTTCGAGGCGGTGGGTGAATCCGGCTTTCGGCTGGTCATGTTCTCCTTGCCCATCATGGTAGTTGTCGTTCCGTTGTTCGACATCTCCGGACCACCGGATTCCATGCTGTATCTGTGGACCTTTCTCAGCTTCTGTCTTGCCCTGGTAATCTACAGCCAGATCAACTTTCTGTTGGGGTGTTTGGCTTTCCACATGAAGAACATACAGGGAGTTCTGCGGGCCAAAATGGTTGCCTTCGATTTTCTGACGGGGGTGATTCTGCCCTTCACTTTCTTTCCGGAATGGTTTCAGACGATCGTGGCCTGGCTACCCTTTCAGGGAATCAGCTATGTCCCGGTCACGATCTACCTCGGCAAGCGGGCGGGTTCCGATCTGGTCTGGGCGCTGTTGATCCAGTTGGCCTGGTCGGTTGGTTTGTATCTGGCTGGGCGCTTGGTCTGGTTTATCTCGGTGCGTCGGGTAACCGTGCAGGGAGGGTGAATCATGTCCACGACTGAAATATGGAGACGGGGCTACCCTGGTGAATTTCGGCGCCAGGTGCGGATTTTTGGCTTCTACTTCGCCCAATTCGTCAAGATGCGTCTGGCCTATCGCATGGACTTCTTCATCGATACGCTGGCGGTGTCCTTCAGCAGTCTGGTGCAGTTGGTGATCCTGGCAACCTTGTTCAGCAAGGTCGAGGCCCTGCGCGGGTGGTCCTTTCCCCAGGTCCTGTTCATCTATGGATTCAGCCTGGTCCCTCTGGGCTTGTTCAATCTAACCAGCATCAACCTTTACCGGTTCAGCGATAAGTTCATCATCCAGGGGAAGTTCGATCGGGTTTTGCTGCGGCCATTAAATACTCTGGCACAGGTGATGTTCGAGTCTTTCAACGTCTCGGGATTCAATGAAATTTTTCTGGGTTTGGGGATCATGATCTTTGCCGGAATGAAACTTCAGCTGACTTGGGGTGTTGAGGATGTCCTGGCGCTGTTGATCCTTGCCCCCTCGGCTTCGTTGGTTTTCACTGGGGTTTTCCTGGGGATAACATCGGTTTCGTTTTGGCACGAAGACCGAATGGGACTGGCTCCGCCAGTGTACAATGTGATACGGTTCAGTCGCTATCCGATCACAATATTCGGGGCTCCGGTACGATTCTTCATGACCTTTGTCCTGCCCTTTGCTTGGGTGGCCTTTTATCCGGCCACTTGGTTTATCGGCAGTCCGGAATTCAGCCGCTGGGCTTTTCTGACCCCGCTGGTCGGTGGCATTGTGTTCGGTGGGGCCGTGTTGATCTGGCGGCGGGGTGTGGCCAACTATGCGAGCACCGGCAGTTGAGTCGGAGTATGGGATCTGTTTCTTGAGAGGTGGAACGATGTTGTTTTGCAAGCAGTTGATAGTGTTTCTGTCGGTGGTTTTCCTGGCGGTCGTCTTGCTGTTTATTGCCCCATCGGGGGCCGAGGCCCAGTGGTGCGGCGAAAACGGGTTGATCCGTTTCTCCCTTGCTACCGGCGATTCCATCGTCCCGGTGGCACATCAGGAACCTGAAAACGGGGTGACCGTGGTGGACCTGTACGCGTGGCTTTCCGACGTAGTGCCCGTGGCCAGGGATGGTGAGGCTTTCATGGCCACCGGAGGTTTCGAGTTGACCTTGGTCGTGGAGGGAGCCGAGGCGGTTGTCATGGAGAAGAAAGTCCCCTGCAAGCATCTGGATGTGGGACAGTCAAATGAGGTCTGCATCGTGGGGTTGGATCCGGGTATGTCGATCAAGAACGGGCGGGTTAATCTGGTTCAGTGGAAAGTCATGTTCCAGGGTCGCCCCGAGGATGTCGTATTTCGTCTGGCAACCGAGCCTACACATTCATGCAAGACCATGCCCGACTGTGTGACCTGTCAGTCGCGGGGACTTTACATCGGTGTGGACGGCAGTGGCCAGTTGTCGATGATGTTCGGCGTCGGCTGTGTGCCGGCGTATTTGAACCCCAACGGGGAGACGGACCTGACTCCGGAGCGGGGGCCTTGCGGTTTTGAGGAGGTCGGTCTGTTCGAACGCCGTTGAACCGTTGGCATCCCGGTTCTTCAGGGAATAATAAATCCTCTATGTTCCGGCGCAGATCTCAATCAGGACACCGCCGCCGCTCTTGGGGTGCATGAAAACGATTTGCTTACCGCCTGCTCCGGTGCGCGGCGTTTCATCCAGTAACCGGATTCCCGCCTGGCGGCAACGCTCCATCACGATTTCGATATTCTCGGCAGCTACGGCTATGTGATGCAGGCCGGGGCCCTTTTTGGCAATGAAGCCGGCAATTGCTCCGTTCTCGGACAGGGGGGCCAACAGTTCCAGGTGGCCCGGGCAACCGGAGCGGGCAAGTTTCAAAAATGCCACTCTGACGTTTTCCGCGGGTACTTCTTCCATCCTTTCCAGCTCCAACCCAAGCAGGTCACGGTAAAGCACTAGAGCCTCGTCCAAATCCCGCACGGCGACTCCGATGTGATCGATGAAGCCGGCCGTACCTTCGGGAAGCGGATTGGCAGTCGGGTTCAGGTCCTGGCTCATATGATTTTCCCCTCGAAAAATGGCGGTGTTTTCTCCTTCGGCAATTATAGACAATTCGGGCCGGCAGGGAACTTGGATTTCCAGTTCAACAGGAAAATATGCAGAAATAATATGGTAGGATCCATTCGGCGGGGGCTGTATTATAAACTCAAAATACCCGCTCCCGATTCCTAGGAGGAAATTATGGATCCGCGCAATACTCATCTGGCCGAGCAATTGATCAGCTACAGCGTCAAGCTTCAGCCTGGAGAGAAAATCTATATTGAGATCAAGGGCCTTGAGGCCATGGAATTGGGGAAGGAAATCGTGCGTGCGGCCACCGAGGCAGGGGGCGTGCCTTTTTGGTACTACAACGATGAGACCTTGAGTAGGGGCTTCATCAACAACGCAGGTAAAGAACAGTTCGAGGCCTGGGGACAGTTCCACAAGACGATCATGGAGTCGGTCGATGCCTATATCGGGGTGCGGGGCAGCACTAACCCCTTCGACCTGGCCGACGTGGATCCGGATCGCATGAAATGGCACGACGAGGCCTATTGGGGCCAGGTTCATATTCCGGTGCGACTGCAGAAGAAGTGGTGCGTGCTGCGATATCCCAATCCCGCCATGGCACAACTGGCCAACCGGGCCACCGAGGAATTCGCGGATTTCTACTTCAGGGTCTGCACTCTGGACTATGCCAAAATGAGCAAGGCCATGGATCCCTTGGCTGAATTAATGGAAAAAACGGATCGGGTTTCCATCAAGGGTCCGGGCACAGACCTGAGTTTCAGTATCAAGGGTCTTTCGGCGGTCAAGTGCGATGGGGGGCGCAACATCCCGGACGGGGAGGTTTACACTGCGCCGGTTCGTGACAGCGTCAATGGCGTGATCCAGTACAACACGGCCACCATGCGTGGCGGTGTCAAACTGGAGAACATCCGCTTCGAGGTGAAGGACGGGAAGATCGTCAAGGCTACTTGCGACGGGGAGGAGAGCAAGCTGAATGAGGCACTGGATATCGATGAAGGGGCCCGCTACTTCGGTGAATTCGCTCTGGGCGTGAATCCGTACATCACCAAGCCCATGCTCGATACCCTGTTCGACGAGAAGATCGGGGGCAGTTTCCATCTGACACCGGGCAATGCCTACGAAACGGCGAACAACGGTAACAAATCCGCTTTGCACTGGGATATCGTTTGTATCCAGACTCCCGAATGGGGTGGCGGAGAGATCCGTTTCGACGATACGTTGATCCGGCAGGATGGGCTCTTTTTGTTGCCCGAATTGGAAGGCCTAAACCCCGAAAGCTTGAAATGAAGCTTGTGCCGGGAAGATTGTTGTTAATCAAAATGAACTCAAAATCATTATTGTAAAGAGTGTTTTTTGGGCTGGAATTGAGGGCTATTGGGGGAAATCG
This sequence comes from Gemmatimonadales bacterium, assembly GCA_019038745.1. GTDB lineage: Bacteria > Krumholzibacteriota > Krumholzibacteriia > LZORAL124-64-63 > LZORAL124-64-63 > JANTGJ01. The sequence continues at coordinate 105,365 of JAHOYV010000070.1, read as the reverse complement.
GGGCATTTTCTGTCCACCAACATTCTTCCCGGCACAACCAACCTGTCAAAAATTTGACAAACGGGGTTAAGGTGTTATCTATCGCCAAATAGTGGTGGGATGAATCGGAATATCCAGCCTGGGAATTCCCGATTTGAAGCCCGGAATCGAGTGAGGATCCGAGCCATGACAGCCAATCGAATCAATGATCTTCGCCGCAGAAAAAGGGATCTCTATCTCGGGGGGGGCGAAAAGAGAATCGCCAAGCAGCACACTGCCGGGAAGCGGACTGCCCGGGAGCGTCTTGGTCAACTCTATGATCCTGACACCTTTCAGGAAACCCATCCATTTATGAAGCACCGCTGTGTGGACTTCGGGATGGAGGGTAAGGACATGCCGGGTGAGGGGGTTGTGTCCGGGTACGGTTTGGTGGACGGTCGTCCGGTATACGCGGTCAGCCAGGATTTCACCGTGGCCGGTGGCGCTGTGGGGGAGGCAACCTCCCAGAAGGTCAGCCAATTGCAGGACGACGCCATGAAGACCGGTGATCCCATAATCTTTATCAACGACAGCGGTGGAGCTCGGATCCAGGAAGGGGTCAGCGCTCTGGCTGGTTACGGGGATATTTTCTATCGCAACATCAAGGCCTCAGGGGTAGTGCCCCAGATCTCAATAATCAGTGGCCCCTGCGCCGGTGGAGCCGCCTACTCACCGGCACTGACGGATTTCATAATCCAGGTTCGGCACGAAGGGCAGATGTACATCACCGGACCAAGCGTCATCAAACAGGTCACGGGTGAGGATGTTACCGCCGAGCAACTGGGTGGCGTGGAAAGCCATTCCCACTACTCCGGCGTAGTTCATTTTGTAGCCGAGAGCGGGGGCGAGGGTATTGAGATCGCCAAACGCCTACTTTCCTTCCTGCCGTCCAACAACACCGACGATCCACCCCTGGTGGATGAACTGCATGAGGAAGTCATTGGGCCCGACGAAGGGATGAACAGTATTGTTCCGGACAATTCCCGAACTCCCTACGACATGCATGACGTGATAGGAAGGGCGGTCGATCGTGGTGACTTCATGGAAGTCATGGAACATTTCGCCCCCAACCTGATCGTGGGCTTTGGTCGAATAGAGGGATCGACTGTCGGCCTGGTCGGGAATAATCCCAAGAAAAAGGCTGGTGTCCTGGATATCGATTCATCGGTCAAGGGCGCACGCTTTATCCGTTTCTGCAACGCTTTCAATATTCCCCTGGTTACTTTTGTGGATGTGCCCGGCTTCATGCCCGGGGTTCAACAGGAGTATGGGGGGATTATTCGCCACGGGGCAAAAATGCTTTTTGCCTATGGCGCCGCCACCGTGCCGAAGGTCACGATAGTGGTGCGCAAGGCCTACGGTGGGGCCTACCTGGCCATGTGTGCCCGCTCGATGGGCGCTGACCGTGTGGCCGCTTGGCCCACTGCGGAAATTGCCGTCATGGGTGGTGAAGGGGCTGTGAACGTCCTCTACCGCAAGGAGTTGGCCGAGGCAGAGGATCCCGATAAACTGCGGGCTGAGCTGTTGGAACAGTATGCGGAGAAATTTTCCAACCCCTATGTAGCTGCCTCACGGGGAATGGTGGACGACATCATCGAGCCGGCTGATACGCGGGGTTACATAGCCCAATCACTGGAAGTGCTACGCTCCAAGCGGGAGCTGCGGCCCGAGAAGAAACACGGATTGATACCTCTTTAGGAGCAAGACGATGCCGGGCCATATTAGCGATGAGATGAGAGCACTGGCTATAGTCGGGGTCTGCATTGTATTCGGTGTGTTGACCCTTATCGCGATCGTCGTAGCCCTGTTCAAGCGGTTGGATGATCGCTGGCAGGCGCACGAGGCAGCCCTGGCGGGGCAGCTCACCAGCCGGACTCAAAACATTGACGACACGACGTTGTTGTTGATTACGGCGGCGGCAGCAACCGTGGTGGGCGGGCGGTTTCGTGTTCGCCGGATTCATCGTCTGCTGCCCATGCGGACCAAGCGGACGCCCTGGTCATCCCAGGGCCGCCTAATTCTGCAGGGTTCACACTCCATTTCACGCAAACGGGGTTCACGCTGACCGTGGTTTGAACCATGGCTGCTGGTGCGGTCATGAAATACACAGGAGATTATCCATGAAACTGAAGATCACTCTCCACGGAGTTGCCTACGAGGTCGACGTGGAAGTTCTGGACGCGCAGGATGAGATGCAGGATTCGGGAACTCCCCTGCCCCGCTACGGGGGAGGGCCAGGCCCGGCCGCCCCTGCACCTGCTGCCCAACCGGTAGGATCTACCGCTGCTCCAGCTGCCGCTCCTGGGAGCCAGGCGGGACCGCCGACTCCTAGCAGTGGCGTGGTTTCGCCCATTGCCGGGACAGTACTCGAGGTCAAGTGCAAGGTTGGGGACCAGGTGTCTGCCGGGCAGATTCTCGTGGTCATCGAGGCCATGAAAATGGAGACCGAGATCGCAGCTCCCGGCGGGGGCAAGATCAAGGCCATTTCCATTGCGCCCGGTGATGCAGTTCGGGAAAATCAGTCCCTCGTGGAATTCGAGTAGCCCATGGAAATATTATGGGACTTTCTCCAGGTCGGCATAGTGGGGAATTTCAGCTGGGGCAACATGACCATGTTGGCCGTCGGCAGCCTGTTTATCTATCTGGGTATCGCCAAGGATTATGAGCCTTTGCTTCTGGTCCCTATCGGTTTCGGTATGATCGTCGGCAACATTCCTCTCACTTCGGGGATGAATATCGGGATCTACGAGGAGGGCAGTGTTCTGAACGTGCTCTACTCGGGCGTTACCCAGGGGTGGTATCCATCTCTGATTTTTCTGGGTATTGGGGCGATGACCGACTTTTCCTCCATGCTGGCCAATCCCAGGTTGATTCTCCTGGGAGCAGCGGCCCAGGCCGGGATTTTTCTCACCTTCGCCGGTTCGTTGTTGTTGGGTTTTTCCGAGACCGACGCGGCGGCGATCGGGATCATCGGCGGCGCCGATGGTCCTACCGCAATTTTTCTTTCCAGCCAGTTGGCGCCTCACCTGCTGGGTGCCATTGCCGTGGCTGCCTACAGCTATATGGCCCTCGTCCCGGTGATCCAACCGCCGATTATTCGTCTTCTGACGACCCGGAAGGAGAGGCTGATCCGGATGAAGCCCTCGCCACCGGTGAGCAAGCGGGTTCGGATTATTTTCCCGATAGTGGCTTTCGTTCTCTGCGCAGGCATCGCACCCGGTGCCATCTCCTTGCTGGGTTTTCTTTTCTTCGGCAACCTGTTGAAGGAAAGTGGTGTAACCGAGCGCTTGGCCAAGACGGCTCGTGGCAGTTTGATCGACACCGTGACCATTTTGTTGGGACTGTGTGTCGGTGCTTCGACGGATGCCAGTCGTTTCCTTACTCCCGCTTCGATAAAGATCGCCCTGCTGGGGGCCGCCTCGTTCAGCGTGGCCACCGCTTCAGGAGTGCTCTTCGCCAAGTTGATGAATGTTTTTACAAAGGAAAAAATCAATCCCATCATCGGAGCGGCTGGAGTTTCGGCAGTGCCTGACAGCGCTAGGGTATGTCAGATGGTAGGGGCCCAGGAGGATTCCCAGAACTTCCTGATAATGCACGCCATGGCCCCGAATGTGGCCGGTGTAATCGGGTCTGCGGTGGCGGCTGGGGTGTTCTTGTCCCGATTCGTTTTCTAGGCGGTTCGTTAGAGGTTCCAGGAGCCGGAATCCTTGGTAAATGAAAAGGCCCGGACTATGTGGTCCGGGCCTTTGTTTAACCAATTTAACCTGAAGTCGGCAGAAATTTTTCTGAAGAAATGAACCCGGTCAATCCTCCTCGGAAATTTCCAGATTCCCCAACAACTCGTCCAGGTCCAGCTTGTCGAAACCCAGGCCCAGCCGCAGTAGAATTGCCAGGTCGAGGTTGCCGACCACGTTCACGAAAGCAACCTCGTCCCCGTCTTCAAAAGCCACTACCATCAGTCCGACCATATCGCCGTCCTCATACTTGGTGCTGACGGTGAGGGTCTCATCCTTGTCCTTCACATAGACGAGTCGTTCCCATTGGTCTTTCTTGAGCTGGTTTTGGACTTTCTTGATCATCTTGTCGATCCGGTCAGGGTCGATTCCCTTGGCGGAAAATGCCTTAACGCGAATGGATTTAATCATGGAAAGGGCCTGGGCCAGATCGCTGTCACCCGCTTCTTCTGCATCGGCTGCCACGCCCAGCAGGACTGTCCCCAGGTCAATATCCTTAATTTCCTCAGCGTCGTCGGGAATCTCGATCCAGTCCAAATCGATGTAACCCGGCAGGTCCTTGAAATCTCCGGCTGTGGCCTGGAAGGCCAGCAGCATGATCGGCAGAACCAGAAGTAGTGTCCATCGAGAATTCTTCATCATCCTTTGTCTCCTTGGTTGGTATTCATAATCTTGCGTAACGATCCGGAAATCACATGAGGCAACTTCTTGCCGAAGGCCTGGTGGACGGCGGTGCGCTCACTTTCCAACAGGATCCGGGCTGTCAGCGTGAGACTGAAAATAGCTTCCTTCTGGGCGGTATCCAGTTCCGCTCTGGTCCAGTCGGAAATGTTCTCTGGTTCTTGGACCAAAGATTGGCCGGGGTGTGACCCCGATGAAGATTGGTGCTTCAGATCCAAAAAATCACCTGACGGAAAATTCGGAGCAAAGAACACAGCCAAAAGGACAGCGGCAACTCCGGCCGCGGGCAGGATCCAACGCCCCAAAAAGGTTCTGCGCCAAGCTCCACGAAGGGGAAGGTCATGTTCTGACCTCGACCCCGGGAGGGGTAAAGTCAAAGTCGGAAGACTGCTCAAAAGCCCGCGAAGACGCAATTCTCTTCGTAGTTCCTCCTGGCATTCAGAACACGACTTAAGGTGGCTCTCCACGATACGGGTCTGGTCCGAAGGCAGATCTCCAGCGGAATATTCGACCAGTAGGAGTTGGACCTCATTACATCGGGAATTCATCCGGTCTCCTGTCTGGCAGAGATCACGGGTTCCGGGCGGGTCAGGACCAGGCGCAGGGCTTGGCGGGCCCGGTGGATTCTGACCTTCAGCGAATTGGGATTCATCTCCAGCATTTCGGCGATATCGACCAGTTTAATGCCCTGAAAATAATGCATGATCATGATGCTGCGGGTCTCTTTGGACAAGGTGGCCATTGCTTCGAGGAGTTCTTCCTGATCCGGACTCGTGGGACCTTCAGAGCACGGTCCCGATTTGTTCCCGTCCATTTCCGATAGGTTTTCCAAAGCAATTACATCGGGTTGCCCCAGATGCCGCCGTAGGACATTACGCTTTCGAGTTTGATCAATGCAGAGATTATGGACTACCCGGTTCAACCAGGCCGTTACCTTGCCCGGATCTATCCTGCCGGTGAAACGCCACAAACGAAGGAAGGCCTCCTGGATCACATCTTCGGCGTCATCGGCGTCCCGCAACATGTAAAAAGCGGCGCTGAACAGGCGGCGCTGGTGGGTGACCAGGATTTCATTGTACGTGTTATTATCCATAGCAGAAGGATAGACGGATGTTTTCCCGGATGGTTACAGAAAAATCGGTCCGGGGCCGAATCAACGGGAACGTGGGGTCCCTCGGGTTGGAGCGCTACGCTGGATCGCCTCCAGGTTGCGGCGGGCGAATTCGAAATCGGGATAGCTCGCCAAGAGGCTTTTCAGAATGGCGACAGCCTGCTTCCTGTTCCCCTCGTCCATGTACGTCAGAGCCAATCCATTGAGGGCCATGGGAGTGGCAGGGTCGATTTCCAGGGCCAGGTTGAAGTTTTCCCTGGCAGTAAGATAATCACCGCTCTGGGCCTGAATTCGGCCCAGGTCCACGTAGAATCCAGCCCCTTCCCTTGGCTCTCCAGTGGGCCACAAGACAATAACTACAATCGCCGTGACAGCAATGATCGGAATTCGCTTTCGCCATGACTCGGGCCTGGCCAGAGCCATGGCTGAAAAAACCGACAGGGGAATAACCAGAGGCAAACGGTTCCGGGTACTGACCCAGAACAGTAGACAGGTCAGCAGGGTGGTCACCATCAGGATCCAGAGAGGGCCATGGGACGGCCGTCGGTCCCGAACGGCAAGGATCATTCCCGGGACCGCCAATATCCACAAGAAACCCAGTGAGGGAAAGAGGATTCGGGCAGGCCCCAAATGGTTGTGCACCCACTTCGCCACGAAGTTGTTTTCCATTTCCCGCCAAGCCAGGGTGAGTCGCAATTTTCGGCCTGCGAGAGACAGAGCTTTTCCCGGGGCATTCCGGATGTCAGCCAGGGTCCGGCCAAGCCAGTGACGAGTTACACCTTGCCAGTTCAGGTCAGATCCGGCCTGGCTGCTGGCCAACTCCCGTGACACTTTCTGTTGATCCTGGACGTAGGGGGTAAACCCCTCAGGCAATCCGAAGCGTCCATGGGCCTCGGTGTTGTTGCCCAAATAGAAGTTGAGTCCGCCGTTTGCGGTGATCAATACCGGTTCTCCACTGACTACCAGATTCCGGAGCGTGACGGGTGCGATGGCCAGCGTAGCCCCCAGTCCCAGCAGAAATACCGGCTGCCAGCGTTTCATCCAACGGCCGGAAGCAGACTCCCGGCGCACCAGCCAGAAGAGCCATCCCAACCCTCCGGCCAGGAGCAATAGGTGCTGCGGCCGATTCACCGCGGCCAATCCCAACAGCAATCCGGTCAAAGGAGGCAGCAGCCCGTTCCAGCGCCGGGGCTCACTGCAAGCCACAAGAAGGTTCAAGCCGGTGACCAGGAGCAATAGGTTAAGGGTTGTAGGCAGCAGCCAACCCTCGTACCAGATCAACGGGGCGCAGAGGGAAAGCAGGAGAGCGGCCAACCACCCTGCCCTGGCCCCGGCGATTCTGCGGGCCAGCAATCCGGTTCCCAAAACGGTGAGTGATCCCATCAGGGCCTGAATGACCATCACAGCCCAGATGCTGCCGCCGCCCAGGGGGAGGACCCAACTCAGGAACCGGGGATAAAGAGGTGCCAGGTGGAATGGGGATCCGGGTAAGCCGAAAGGGGAGCCCGCGATAAGCGAGCGTGCCCAATCCATGTATACTGCCGCGTCGTTGATCGGTTGTTTAAAGAAAGGGTCGTTGCCGTTGCGCCACCAGAGTACCATCACCCTGACGGCCAAGGTCACCAGGACGACGAGGATCAGGGGGGAGATGCGTGGGAAAACAGCTCGTTTCTTGCCTTTGGCGTTCGGCATCCCGGATGCTTCTTTCGGCTAACCGCCCGGTTCGGGTTCAATGATGATCAAGGGGTCGCCAGGATTGACTGCTTGGCCCTTCTCGACCGGAATCCCTGTGACGGTTCCACTGACGGCCGCGACCAGTTCATTCTGCATCTTCATCGCTTCTATTACGATTACCGGTTCACCCTGATGAACCTTTTCTCCCTCTTGGACTTTGATTTCAACCACGAGGCCCGGAATGTCCGCGGCGATTGTGCCGCTGCCGGTTGCACTGCCTAGGCTGTCCAGGGCCTGGGCCTTCAACTCGTCCATCACGGAAAGTTGAACCGGTCGGCCGTTCATGGTGATGGCCAAGTTGCCGTTATTGTCCAATCCGGTGATATGGATCAGGTGTAGGCGGCCACCGTACCGCAGGGAGATGGCCTTGCCGGACAGGACCGTGTGGTAGTTTACGGAGGTCATCTCGCATTCATCGCACACCTGGACGGCGGTTTCGGTGCCTTGACGAGCCACGACAGCGCCCTGTTGCTCATCCTCGAATTTCAATACGTAGCGTTTCTTCATCCACACGGTCAAAACCTCTTTCGAAACTGATTCCGGTCGAAATCGAATGCTGCCGAGACGCCATCATCCGACTCAGGTGTTTCCGGTCATAGATCGACGGGCGCTCAGGCGCCAGTTGCTGGTGGGAGCTTCCTTGCCCACTCCTGTTTCTGGACTCCCGTCAGAGCGGCGGTGAGCCTCGAACAAGGCTGCCGCAGCGATCAGGGCCTGCCTTTGATCCTCATCAAGTTCCGGCAACCAGTCGTTGCTGTCGAATTCCTGGCCCACGAAGTCGGTGGTGTATCTTCCTGACTGGAAGGACGCCTGATCCAGGGCCCAAAGATGAAAGGGCATATTGTGTACCGGCCCATGCAGGATAAACTCCCGCAAGGCACGGCGGGAGCGGGCAAGAGCCTGATCCCGGTCCTCACCCCAAACAATGAGCTTGGCTAGCATCGGATCGTAATGAACCGGCACATCGAAGCCTTCGTAGATCCCCGAATCCACGCGTATGCCGGGCCCCTGAGGCAGGTTCAGGGCCAGGATTCTGCCTACACTGGGCGCAAAGTTCTTACCCGGGTCCTCCGCGTAGAGTCGGTATTCGATGGCCCAACCGCGCTGGACCAATTCGTCCTGCTTGTAACAGATTCCCTCACCCCGGGCGATCTTCACCATGGCCTGCACAAGGTCAGTTCCGGTCACCATCTCGGTGATGGGGTGTTCAACCTGTAGACGGGTGTTCATCTCCAGGAAGTAAAATTCCCCTCCGGGGGCGAGGATGAATTCAACTGTGCCGGCGCCGCGGTAATTAATCGCCTCGGCGGTTCGGACCGCAGTTTCACAAATTTCACGGCGCAATTCCGGCGTTAGAGATGGGGAGGGGCTTTCCTCGATTACTTTCTGGTGCCGTCGTTGTACCGAGCACTCCCGCTCGAAGAGGTGGATGGCGTTGCCTTGCCCATCTCCCAGTACCTGCACCTCGATATGCTTGGGACTTTCGATGTACTTCTCAACGAAAATCGAGTCGTCACCGAAGGCATTTTTGGCTTCACCCATGGTTTGGCGCAGGGCACTGGCCATATCATTGGCTTCACGGACGATTCGCATTCCCTTGCCGCCGCCTCCGGCGCTGGCTTTCAACAGCACAGGATAGCCGATCTCCTCCGCTATTTTGATGGCCCGGTCTGGGTCCGATACCGCTTCGTCAGTGCCGGGTACAACCGGAACTCCACTGCCGCGCATCTTGCGACGAGCCGAGAGTTTGTCGCCCATCACCTTCATGGATTCGGCCGTGGGGCCGATGAATACCAATCCTGCCGCTTCCACCGCCTCGGCGAAGGCGCCGTTTTCGGACAGGAAACCGTAACCCGGGTGGATGGCCTGGGCGCCGGACTCCTTCGCCGCCGCGATAATTTTTTCACCTACCAGGTAGCTCTCCGCCGCGGGGGCCGGTCCGATGAACACCGCTTCGTCGGCCTGCAATACGTGTAACGCGGTACGGTCCACGTCAGAGTAGACAGCCACTGTTCCCAATCCCATTTCCTGCAGGCCTTGCAGGATGCGGACCGCAATTTCGCCCCGGTTGGCCACCAGGACCTTGTCGAATTTCTTGCCAGTCAAAGCGTTCTCCCGGATCGGACCTTCCCGGCCGGATCATTTCTAGAGCGGAATGTTGCCGTGTTTTTTCGGTGGCAGGGTCTGTTTCTTGTTGCTCAGATGACCCAGCGCCAGGATCAACTGCGATCGCGTTTCCGCAGGTTCGATCACGTCGTCCAGGTACCCCAGGCCCGCTGCAATATAAGGATTGGCGTAGGTTTCGTCGTATTCGTCGATTAATTTTTTTCGTTCTGCATCGGGATCCTTGCTGGCAGCGATCTGGTTGCGGTACAGAATGTTCACTGCTCCTTCCGAACCCATTACAGCCAATTCGGATCCGGGCCAGGCCACATTCCAGTCTGCCCGGATATGTTTGCTGTTCATGACGTCGTAGGCCCCGCCGTAGGCCTTGCGCGTGATTACCGTCAGCTTGGGCACGGTGGCTTCGCAGAAGGCGAACAACAACTTGGCGCCGTGTTTGATGATGCCTCCGTATTCCTGGTCTGTCCCGGGCAGGAAACCGGGCACATCCTCGAAGACGACCAGGGGAATGTTGAAACAGTCGCAGGTCCGGACGAAGCGGGCCCCTTTGATACTGGAAGGAATATCCAGGACGCCGGCCTGGAATTTCGGTTGGTTGGCGACGATGCCGACTACTTGTCCGTCCAGCCGGGCAAAGCCGCAGATGATGTTCTGGGCGTGACGCGGCTGGACCTCCATGAAGTCGCCCTCGTCCACGATCAGGCGGATCACCTCAAGCATGTCGTAAGGTTTTTTGTTGTCGTCCGGTACGATGTCGTTAAGCTTGGTTTCCCGTCGGTCAGGCTTGTCGTTGGGAACGATGCGGGGTGGATCCTCGAGGTTGTTCTGGGGCATGAAGCTCAACAGACGCCGGGTCATCAGCAGGCAATCCTGGTCGCTGGCCGCCATGAAGTGGGAAACGCCGCTCTTGGTGGAATGGGTGTTGGCTCCGCCCAATTCCTCGAATGTCACATCCTCGTTCGTGACCATCTTGATTACGTTGGGGCCGGTCACGAACATATAGCTGGTCTGATCCACCATCAAGGTGAAGTCGGTGATCGCCGGCGAGTAGACCGCGCCGCCGGCACAGGGGCCGAGAATGGCGGAAATCTGGGGGATGACACCGGATGCCATTGTATTGCGCCAGAAAATTTCGGCGTAGCCGGCGAGGGAGCGCACACCTTCCTGGATGCGGGCGCCGCCGCTGTCGTTCAATCCAATAACCGGGCAGCCGTTCTCCAGGGCCTGATCCATCAGACGGCAGATCTTGTTCGCGTTCGCCTCGCTCATCGAGCCGCCGAAAACTGTGAAATCCTGGGCGAAAACATACACTTGGCGGCCGTCGACCCGGCCCACTCCGGTGACCATTCCATCACCAAGGGGACGATTCTTGTCAATGCCCATCTCGTGACTGCGGTGGCGGACAAAGACTCCTGTCTCCTGGAAACTACCCTCGTCCAACAGCAGGTGGATCCGTTCACGGGCCGTCAAGCGTCCCTTTTCGTGGATTTTTGCAGTTTTTTCGGGACCGCCGCCCTCGATGGCCTGTTGGCGCAGTTCATTCAAATGGTTGAGCTTGTCCTGCTGGGAATTGGACATGTTTTTGACCCTCTTCATCACAGATGATTGGTTGGCCCCATGTTCTGGACCTATGATTTGAACCTAAAAGTGGAACCTATGAATTGGATCCAAAACTTGGATCCCTTGTCTGAATCCGCCAACGTAAGCCGAGGATACTGGCTGGGGGTTGAAAGATCCTTAATTGCATAGTCTTGGACCAGGATTCTGAAGTGTAGTCCGGACCCGTAGATCAGTCAACCCGACAAACTAATCCGACAAACTAATCCGGCCAACCAGCCTGGGTCATTGGGTCCCTTTCATCCGCCGCAGGAGAGTCCGGTCCAGTAGGTTGGCCAGGTCCCGATGGCTGAAGGGCTTGAGGATGAAACTCTGAATACCGGCTTCCTTGGCCTGGGCCTCGTTGAAGCTGTCCCGGAAACCGGTCATCAGGATTACCGGAGTGTGGGGCCGAATGCCGTGAATCTTCTTGGTCAACCGAATGCCGGACATATGGGGCATGATCTGATCCGTGACCACAATGTCGTAACCATCGGGGCTCTCTGCGAATTCGGCCAAGGCCAGTCGGGCATCGGTGTGGACGGTGACCCGGAATCCCTGGCTGGTCAATCCGGAAAACATGACTTGGGAAACCATCTTTTCATCATCCACCAGCAGAACGTTGCCCCGTTGCCCTTGCCCGGTTTTGCCTGGTGAAACTATACCGGGAATCGACTCCAGCGAAGAATCCTGTTCCTCTTCCTGGTCGATTGTTTTGGGTTGGTCCTTGTTTTGAGTCAGGCTAAGAACTTGTGAAATATCCTCTTGGACAGTGTCCTCCGATACGCTCCAGGCGATCAAGGGGAAGTAGATGTCGAAACTGGCGCCATGTCCAACTCGGCTCTGGGGAATCGAGGCACCCTCGTGGTCCTTCAAAATGCGGTAGACGGTGCTTAGACCGATACCCATGCCACTTCCAACCTCGGAATCGGAAAAGTAGGAATCGAAGATTCGGCCCAGGGCTTCTTCGCTCAGACCTCGGCCGTTGTCTCTAACTGTGAGCTTGGCATAAGAGCCGGGTTCCAGGTCCTGGGGTATGGCGCGATGCCAGCCGGTAACTTTTTCACTACGCAAAGTCACCTTGATTTCGCCGTGGTCGCGGTACATGGCCTGAAGAGAATTATTGCACAAATTCATCAACACCTGCTGCACGCCGGTTGGCGTGGCCAGGACCAGACCACAATTTGGATCCAGATCCTCCAGGATCACCACGTTGGGGGGAAGAATGTCCCGCAAAAACTTCAAAGTGTCGCGTACCAGGGGAACCAGGTCCGTTGGTTTGCGGGCCTGATCAGCCTGGCGATAAAAGTTACTGATTTCCTGCACCAATTCGCTGGCCATGGTACCGGCTTTTATGATTTGTCCCAGATCCTCGTTTTCGGCCGAATCGTTTGTCGATTTTCGATAGTTCATTCGGGCGTGCCCCAGAATTACCGCCAGTAGATTATTAAGGTTGTGGACAATGCTACCGGCGAGGATCCCCACCGCTTCCATGCGTTGAGCCTGTTTCAGCTGATGTTCCTGGGTGAGGGTGATTTCCCGTAAATGATCTCGATCCAGGCAGGCTGTTCGATAACGACGCACCATCAAAACCAAGGCCACCAAAAGGGCCAATGCCAGAATTACAAGGGCGATCAGGGGGCCGGCGAGGAATTCCTGGAAGAATGAGTTCAAAACCGGATTCACCCCCCTCAAAACTTAATACGATTGAAAATGGTCTATATATTTATCAGTATCCACAATTTGTGAGACAAGATCCAGCGAAAAATGGTCAAACCGTATTTGCTGGCCCAACGGGGGAATCGGGTCTGGGAGGGAGGGCCGCCATCTGTTAGTATCTCATTGCGCAATTACTCGGGTTCTTAAGGAAAGGGAACTGCAAATGGAGTTTGAAAACCTGATCACTGAGATTGAGGCTGGAGTGGCAACGGTCACCGTAAATCGGCCTGACAAGCTCAATGCCCTGAACAAGGCAACGATCGATGACTTGCACCGTTGTTTCGATACCTTGCGCGAAGATCCCGCCGCAAGGGTGGTGATTCTGCGGGGCGCCGGAGAAAAGGCATTCGTCGCCGGGGCCGATATAGGCGAACTGGCGAATATGAACTCCTCGGAGGCTGAACGATTGGCTGCCCATGGCCAGGACATGGTGAACAAAATCGAGAACCTGGGCAAGCCGGTTATCGCCGCGGTAAACGGATTCGCACTCGGAGGCGGATGCGAGCTGGCCATGGCCTGCACTTTCCGGTACGCGGCTGATGTTGCCAAGCTGGGTCTGCCCGAGACGGGATTGGGTCTCATCCCCGGATTTGGTGGGACACAGCGGTTGCCCCGCCTGGTCGGCCGGGGCCAAGCCCTGGAGTTGGTTCTGACCGGAGGCATGATCGACGCTGCGGAGGCCCAGAGGATCGGGCTGGTCAACAAGGTTTACCCTGCGGATGAATTGATGCCGGCGGTCCAGAAGGTAGCGGGCAAACTGGCCGCCAAGTCCAGCCTGACCCTGCGGATCGCCTTGAAATCCATCGGGGAAGGGTTGCAGATGACACAGGACAGCGGTTGCCGCCTTGAGGCAGCCTTGTTCGGCGTTTGTGGCTCCTCAGCCGATGCGCGTGAGGGCTGCCAGGCCTTCATGGAAAAGCGAAAACCGGAATTCAGTGACGGTTGATGGATTTGTGAGGCTGTAAGAATGGGAGGCGGGAAACCGCCTCCCATCAAGGTTAGGCGTTTTTTTGGCCCCCCTCTGCATTTCTCTCCGGTAGGAACCATTATAAACGGAGAGCCTTTTCCAAGGATCCCGAAATGGTCTATAAATGATCCGATCAGGGAGGTTTTTGACCGGCCTCTATGCAGGCAAAACATAAATAAATCCTTCCAACCAGACAGGAGGCCGCTGATCAGGCAGTGTGTCAAAAGTTGTCCGGCGATAAGGTCGAAGCCATGCTGGAGATAATGGATTATTTTGCAGATGCTTGTGGCGGTGACTCCTTCCCCCGGGGGAAGGGGGTGGGGGAAGAAACTGGACCCGAAAAGACAGGGATGGAATCACCCGGTTGTGTTGAGGATTCCTTCCCCCAGGGGAAAAACTTGAGGGAAAAAGGCAAGCGGAGAGGTGCGGGTGATAATACGCAGTTTTTGGAAATCCATCATAAAGTGCCACGGTCGAAGGGAGGCTCAAAAGTCGTTTGCATACGGAATTGCTGAGAATTTCAACCCCCAAAACAAAACAAATCTGGCTCTCAGATGACCCCCGGATAACCCAATGTTTTCTGAATTCTCCACAGTGCTGCAGTTGCGTCACCCATCTGAGGCGTTACCAGGACCAGCATCCGCCCAATAGTTATTGCCAAGCACCCAACTTTTCTTTCCCCTCGCGATCCCGCTTATTATATTTCTCCCAATCGATAGTCCACTTTTCCTTTCGCGCGAGGTGGTTTTCATGACCGAGAAGACAACGGTTGAAGTGCCTTTCATGGAGGTCAATAGCGAGCTCTGCAAAGGCTGCCAACTCTGCCTGGCGGTTTGCCCGAAGAGCGTGATCGCCATCAGCGACAAATTGAACAGCGCCAGTTACCATCCGGCCTACTATACCGGTAGCGATTGCACCGGGTGCGGACTGTGTTTCTACGCCTGTCCGGAACCGGCCGCGATTCGAGTCGTCAAGCCGTAACGAAATCGAGCTGGATTCAAACTGAACGGGAGAACGGCAATGGCCAGACAATTTATGAAGGGGAACGACGCCATCATCGTCGGCGCTCTGGCGGCGGGATGTAGGGCATACTACGGGTATCCCATCACACCCGCCAGCGAGATCGCCCACGCGGCGGCGCTGCATTTTCCAGCCTTGGGTGGGGTGTTTATTCAGGCTGAGAGCGAGGTCTCGGCTATCAATATGGTGTATGGCACCTCCGGCATGGGGGTCCGTACCATGACTGCTTCCTCCAGCCCCGGTTTCAGTTTGAAGCAGGAGGGCCTGTCCTACTGCGCCGGAGCCGAGCTGCCTTGCGTGGTGGTGAATATCGATCGTGGTGGACCGGGCCTGGGCAATATCGCCCCCGAACAGGCCGACTACTTCCAGGTCACCAAGGGCGGCGGACACGGGAATTATCGCCTGATTGCCTTGGCTCCGAACGGGGCCCAGGAAATGTGCGATCTGACCATGTTGGCCTTCGAAATGGCCGACAAGTATCGCAACCCCGCCTGCATCATGGCTGACGGTATCACCGGCCAGATGATGGAAGTTGTGGATATTCCCGAAGCCAAACCGTTGGCCATTGATCATTCCTCCTGGGCAGTGGAGGGAAATGCCGAGACCCGTAATAATCTGGTCAGTTCCATCGTGCTGGATCCTCACGATCTTGAGGATCACAACCACAAGCTGGATCGCAAGTACCAGGAGATAATGGCCAACGAGGTCATGTACGAGGAATACAAGACAGACGATGCTGATCTGGTCGTCGTGGCTTACGGCGTTGTCAGTCGAATCGTTTATTCCACAGTTGATGCAGCCCGCAAGGCCGGGCTGAAAGTCGGTTTGCTGCGCCCCATCACCATCTGGCCCTTCCCGACGAAGGTCATCAGTGAGATGGCCGACCGGGTGGACCACTTCCTGGCTGTGGAGCTTTCCACCGGTCAGATGATCGAAGACGTCCAGCTGGCGGTTGAGGGGCGGGCTCCGGTCCATTTCTATGGCCGCTGCGGCGGGGTGGTTCCCGGTGGCGAGGAGCTGGAAGCTGAATATTCAAAAATCCTGGAAGGAGGCGCAAAGTCATGAAAGTCTACGAGAAGTCATCCGCCTTCTTCCCGGTTTTCGAGCGCAAGACAGGCCCGGCCCAAGAGGCTTCCCATTACTGTCCGGGCTGCGGTCACGGCAACATCCACAAGATGATCACCGAGGCCATGGAGGATCTGAATCTGACCGAGAGGTCGGTTTTCGTCTCCCCGGTCGGCTGCTCGGTGTTCGGTTACTACTACTTCAATTGCGGTAACTTCCAGGCCGCCCATGGTCGGGCGCCTGCAGTGGCCACCGCGGTCAAACGTACCAACCCTGAAGCGATCGTCATTTCCTACCAGGGTGATGGTGATCTCGCTGCCATCGGCACCGCAGAGACGATTCATGCCGCCAACCGGGGTGAGAACATCTGTGTTTTCTTCGTCAACAACGCCATCTACGGAATGACCGGTGGGCAGATGGCTCCGACGACCATGATCGGCCAGCGTTCGACTACCACACCGCTGGGCAGGATCACCGAGACACACGGCAATCCCATCAAGATGGCCGAGATGTTGTCAACCTTGCCGGCGCCGACCTACATCGAACGCGTGGCCATCGGCAACAGCAAGCAGATCATGAAAGCCCGCAAGGCCATCCGCAAGGCCTTGAAGAACCAGTCCGAGGGCAAGGGCTACAGCTTCGTGGAGATCCTTTCGGTCTGTCCCACGGGTTGGAAGATGGATCCCGTTGCCGCTCGTGATTGGTTGATGGAGGACATGGTCAAGGTCTTCCCCCTGGGTGTGTACAAGGACGAGACCGACAACGTCGACAATGGGGCCTGGGACAGAACTTTTGCACCCTACGAGCCGGAAAAGGTCAACGTCTACCTGGACCAGTTGAAGTCCCAGGTCGGAGATACGCAGGAAGTAAAACTTCCCTACGATCTGCAGTGCAAGTTTGCGGGGTTCGGGGGACAAGGCATCCTGACGCTGGGTCTGTTCCTTTCACAGATCGGCATGCGCGGCGGGCAGGAGGTCAGCTGGTTCCCGGCCTACGGTCCGGAAATGCGCGGCGGCACAGCGAACTGTTCCGTGAACGTATCGGCTACTCGGATCGGAACGCCGCTCGTGGATCATCCGAACGTGCTGGTGGTTATGAATCAGCCTTCATTGGAAGCCTTTGAGCATGAAGTCGTCGATGGGGGAACCATCATCGTCGACACCACGGTAATCGAAGGTAGGCCGGACGCCGACCGCTTGAACGTGGTCCTGATTCCCGCCAGCGACATCGCCGACGAGGTGGGAACCCCGAAGGTGGCCAACGTGGTAATCCTGGGCGCACTGGCTGCAGCGACTGATGCCTTCTCGATGGAGTTCTGCCAGGATACACTCCGTAGAGTAATCAAGAAGAAAAGCTTGGTGGACATGAATATGGAGGCATTCCGCCGCGGTTATGAGCATGTGAAAAACGGGGGCTGACCCTGTTCGCCACCGGGAGATTCCGCTGGGCGGATCCCGTGACAACTTGGCCGGCCCACAGGGATGGGTCGGCCATTTTTTGAAGCGTAAGTTCTCCGTCTGGAACTGGATGAATACTCACCTGTCAGGAGGATAGGGAAATGATTATCGGGATACCGCGCACCCGCTCGTTGGATGAATTCAGGGTGGGGCTGCCGCCTCGGGCCGTCCGGAACCTGACTGCCGCCGGCTCCGAAGTCATCGTTGAACGTAAAGCCGGCCACGGGGCCGGTTTTTCCGATCAAATGTATCAGGAGTCGGGGGCCAGGGTAGTCCATGATCTGGCGGAGGTTTACGGACGAGCCGACGTCATCGTAATGGTGAACAAACCCGTGCCCGAGGAATACCCGTTTATTACCGAAGATCAGGTCTTGATGTCGGTGATGAATCTGGCGGTGGGGGATCCGGCCTTGATCAGCCTGTTGCGGGAGCGGAACTGTACCGCCATCGATTTCGTCACGATCCAGGAGGAGTCTGGATCCTTGCCCGTCTTGCGCCCGTTATCCCAGATCGCGGGACGAATGGTGCCGCAGATCGC
This sequence comes from Gemmatimonadales bacterium, assembly GCA_019038745.1. GTDB lineage: Bacteria > Krumholzibacteriota > Krumholzibacteriia > LZORAL124-64-63 > LZORAL124-64-63 > JANTGJ01. The sequence continues at coordinate 87,601 of JAHOYV010000070.1, read as the reverse complement.
ATCGAAGTACCTGCAGACGGACCATGGCGGGCTCGGTATTCTACTGGGTGGAGCGCCCGCAGTGCCTCCTGCCGAGGTTGTCGTTATTGGGGCGGGGACTGTGGGCCGGAATGCCGTTCGGGCCTGTGTCGGAGCTGGGGCCCGGGTGACGTTGCTTGATTCGGACTACGGTCGGATCAGCGAGATCGACTGGACCTTCCCCGGTCAAGTCACGACCTTCAAGGCCAATGAAGCCGCCTTGCGCAAGGTCCTGGGCTATGCCGACGTCGTGGTCGGAGCCGTTTTGATACCCGGTACCCGCACGCCACACCTGGTTACCAAGGAGATGATCGGCCTATTGCGCGAGAAGAGTCTGATCATCGACATCTCCATTGATCAGGGCGGGTGTTTCGAAACGAGTCGTCCCACACGCTTGTCTGATCCATCGTATGTCGTGGATGGGATTACCCATTATTGTGTCCCCAATCTGACCAGCCTTGTCGCCCGCTCGGCTTCCTATGCCTTATGCAACGCCACTTTGCCGTATGTGTGCTCAGTGGTCGAGCAACCCCTCAAGCAGGCCCTGGCCAACGATCCTGCCTTGGCCCATGGAGTCAATATCATGGGTGGGCAAGTGACTCATCCCGGCCTGGCCGCCAATATGGGAATCGACCCTGTTCCGGTGGCGGACCTTCTGACCGGGGGTACCTCATGAGCTGGATGCAGATCTACCGATCCCGTTTGAAGTCGGCACAGGAGGCAGTCAGTTCGATCAAAAGTGGGAACAAGGTGTACGTGGGGTCCGGATGCGCAACTCCCCACGAGCTGATCACCGCTCTTACTCAGCGGGCCGATGAACTCCAGGATGTTGAGATTATTCATCACCTGACCCTGGGGGATGCTCCCTACCTGGCTCCGGAGATGAAGGGTAGTTTCCGGCTGAATGATTGTTTCGTGGGATCCAATACACGCGAGGCGGTGAACGAGGGACGCGCTGACTACGTACCGGTCCATCTGCATGAAATGGCAAGGCTCTTCCGGCGGAAGGTTCTGCCCCTGGATTGTGCTATGGTTATCCTGAGCCCGCCTGACGAGCATGGATTCTGTAGTTTCGGGATCGAGGTGGGGGTGACCAAACCGGCGGCCCTGTCGGCCAAATTCATCATCGCCGAAGTGAATCGCCAGATGCCCCGAACTCTTGGGGACAGTTTCATCCACATTTCCAAAGTTGATGCTTTCGTTGAAGTGGATAGGGATCTGGACGAATTCAGGCCCCAGGTTCCTTCAGATGTGGAGAAGGAAATCGGACGGAACATCGCTTCCCTGATCGAGGACAAAGCTTGCCTACAACTTGGTTTGGGGTCCATTCCCAACGCAGTTTTGGATCACCTGGACGACCGCAAGGATTTGGGAGTCCACACGGAAATGTTCACCGAGGCCTTGCCGGGTCTGGTCGACAAGGGAGTGGTGACCGGCGAAGCAAAAAATTTCCATACCGGGAAAGTGGTGGCAGGCTTCATCATGGGTACGCGGGAAGTGTACGATTTCGCCCATGACAACGCACTGCTGGAATTCCATCAAACCGACTATGTTAATCATCCCATCAACATCGCGGCCAACGACAACATGGTGGCAGTCAATGCTGCCATCCAGATTGATCTGACCGGCCAGGTCTGCTCCGACTCGATTGGGGAGACCATCTTCAGCGGGTTTGGCGGCCAGGCGGACTTCATGCGCGGTGCAGCCATGAGCAAGGGTGGTCTGCCGATCATCGCCGTACCTTCGACCACCAGCGACGGCCATATCTCCCGCATCGTTCCCAACCTGGATCCCGGTTCGGGTGTAGTGGTGACCCGGGCGGACGTCCACGTGGTGGTTACCGAGTTCGGAGTGGCCCATTTGCTGGGAAGAAACGTTCGCCAACGGGCGGAGGCCTTGATCAGTATTGCGCATCCGGATTTTCGGGAAACCCTGTTGGAATCGGCGCATGGGCGAGGCCTTTTCGGGAGACTGTTTCCGGGAATCGGTTGACAATTAGTCAGTCCGGTGACAAATTGTCCCATTGTGTTGACAGCAAGGGCCGGAATCCGAAGTGGATCCAGAGGGAGCTATGACCGAGAACAAGGAAACGGAAACGCCATTGGGGGCGGAGGCCGAGGGAAGTTCCCTCACTGATCAGGAAGAGATCAAGGCCACTATCCTGGTGGTTGATGACGAACCGGAGCTGTGCCGGGCTCTCAGTAAGTTGTTGAACCGAAATGGTTATCAGGTGTTCACCGCCGGAAACGGTGAAGAGGGTCTGATGATTCTGCGGCAGGAGACGATTCACCTCGTCCTGTCGGATTTGCAGATGCCCCGGATGGGGGGGCTGGACCTTTTGAAGGCCGCCCAGGTTATTTCCCCTGCCACGGAATTCGTTATCATCACCGGCCACGGCACAATCGAGACCGCCGTGGAGGCCATGAAGGTCGGGGCCTACGACTTCATAGAAAAACCCTTCTCCATCACTACCACCTTGAAGGTTGTGGGCAAGGCCCTGGAGAAGCAACACCTGCTGGCGGAGAACCTTGAGTTGCGGCGACGGTTGGATGAGATCCAGGGCATGCATGACATTATTGGCAACAGCGATGTGATGCGGGATGCGATGGAGACGGCCAAGCAAGTGGCTTCCAGCACCGCCACCATCCTGTTGACCGGGGAGAGTGGGACTGGAAAGGAAATTTTCGCGTCCGCGATCCATCGCTGGAGCGACCGCTCCAAGCAGAGTATGGTCCGCGTTAGTTGCGCCGCCCTGCCCGAGACCTTGCTGGAGGCCGAGCTGTTCGGTTACGAAGCAGGTGCATTTACCGGGGCGGTCGGCCGCCGGCAAGGACGATTCGAAATAGCCCATCGAGGTACCCTTTTTCTGGACGAGGTCGGGGAGATGTCCCTGACCACCCAAGTCAAACTGCTCCGAGTCCTGCAGGAGAATACCATCGAGCGACTGGGGGGAGGCGAGCCCATCCAGGTGGATGTTCGGATCATCGCCGCAACCAACGCTGACCTTTCCTTGGCGGTTTCAGAGGGACGTTTCCGGGAAGATCTTTACTACCGGCTGGACGTTATCAACCTTGAATTGCCCTCATTGCGGGATCGCGGTGATGACGTGATACTATTGGCCAACTTCTTTCTGCATATCTACAACGAGAAGAACAAAAAGAACCTGCAGGGGTTCAGCTCGGGTTCCCTTGATGCTCTGACCCGATATTCCTGGCCGGGCAATGTCCGGGAACTGGAAAACGCGGTGGAGCGGGCGGTCGTGATGAGCAAGGGAGAATTCATCAGCAGCGATGTGCTTCCCCGTTCTGTTTTGCAGGGGCGGCAGAGATTTGATTCACTTAACATCCCGGTGGGAACGACCTTGCGGGATGCCGAATTGAAATTGATCCAGGCCACCCTGGATAGTACCAATGGTGACAAGGAGACGGCGGCCTACATTCTGGGAATCGCCGCTCGAACCATTTACCGAAAATTGCAGTAAACCCCGGTACGGGGCCCTTGACCGGTTTTTTTGGGCAGACTATATTGACGCCGCCCGTTGCTGATCGCTCGGTTCCCGGGGGAACGACAGCGTGCCATTCGGCATAAAGGGTCAAGCGATTTGATTTGCGCCTTTCCCGGAGGCGAGAGTGGCGGAACTGGCAGACGCGCAGGATTTAGGTTCCTGTGGGGAAACCCGTGGGGGTTCGAGTCCCCCCTCTCGCACCAACCATCGTCGACCAGGACTTGAATTGTTTTGGTTGAATAGAGAAACGAGACGGACCGGGATCAACTTCTGGTCCCTTGCTCGGGCCCGTAGCCCGGAAAAATGAGGATGAATTCCCATGGTCGAGAATCAGAACACCGAGCCCCAGCCCAAGCCCATTGCAACTACCCTGGAGGCTCCCGAGCCTTGGAAGCGGGTAGTGAAGGTGGAAATATCCCGGGCTCACTTCGATAAGGAATACGCCACCCGTTTGAAGAAGGCGGTCAAGGGCCACCAGAAGCAGGGATACCGCAAGGGTAAAACGCCCAAGGCCTTGGTGGAGAAGGAAATGGGTGGTGTGTTACGCATGGAGACCCTGGAGGGACTGGTGCCACAGGCCTGGATGGTCGGGGTTCTTGAGCACAAGCTGAATCCCATCACGGACCCTGCGCTGGAGAACCTGGATTTCCCCGATGATGGAGTCTTGAAGTTCGATCTTGAGGTAGAGGTTCGTCCCGATGTATCGGCTTCCGGTTACGAGGGTATCCCTGTCAAGCAGCGGGCGGTTGAAGTAACCGACGCCGAAGAGACGGAAGTCCTTGAACGCCTGCGTGAGAGCAAGGCTTCCTTCAACGAGGTGGACCGGCCCGCTTCCGAGGGGGATCAACTCCTGGTGGATTTGACACCCCAAGCTTGGGATGGCGAGCCCAATACCGGGCAAACCATCCAGGATCAGCGGCTCGTTCTGGGGTCGGAGAACAATCTTCCGGCTTTTAATGAGGCATTGGCGGAAGCAAAAGCGGGTGATTCACTGGATATCTCAGTGAATTATCCCGAGGACCACACCAATGATTCCCTGAAGGGCCAAACCCTCGTCTTCCATTGCGAAATTAAAGAAGTGGCCGAGAAGGCTGTTCCCGAACTAAATGATGAGTTCGCCGCCGACATCAGTGAAGGCAAGTCCTTGGATGAACTGAAGCAGGACATCCGTCAGGACCTGGAAAAGGAAAGCGAACGGCGCATCAAAGTGGAAATGGATCAGCAGATCGTACGGGAACTCATCGCCCGTAACGAGGTTTCCCTAGCACCATCGATGGTGACCAAGTACTTGGAGGCCGGCCTGGAGGAAATGCACAGCCGCAATCAAACTATGGGTCGGGCTCAAAACGAGGAAGAGGACAAGGAGTATATGGAGACGGGACGCCCTCATGCCGAGAGGTCATTGAAGGGCATGCTTCTGCTGGATTCGGTGCAGAAGCAGGAAGAGATCAAGGTTTCGGCTGAAGATGTCGATGAACGAGTCAAGCAGATTGCCGCCGAAAATGGTTTCGATGTTGACCAATACCGTCAGTTCATCGAAAGTGGCGAAGAAAAAGGCCGCTTGGAGTATGATCTCCTGGATCGCAAGACCTATGATTTCCTGCTCTCCCGGGCCGAGATCGAACCGGTTGCCGCTGATGCGGATATCCTAATGGAAGAGGAGAAGTAATGCTGGTACCCGTTGTTGTAGATCAGACCAGTCATGGCGAACGCGCCTATGATATCTACTCGCGATTATTGAAGGATCGAATTATATTTCTGGGCTTCCCGGTGGATGACAACATCGCGAATCTAGTTATCGCCCAGATGCTTTTTCTGCAGGCCGAAGACCCTGATCGGGACATTTATCTGTACATCAACAGTCCGGGCGGTAGCGTAACGGCCGGCCTTGCCATCTATGATACGATTCAATACATTACAAATGATGTGGTTACGATCTGCATGGGCCAGGCGGCAAGCATGGGTGCGGTGTTGTTGGCTGCCGGTGCCAAGGGAAAACGGTCGGCCCTGAAGAATTCCCGCGTCATGATTCATCAGCCGCTCGGAGGTAGTCAGGGTCAAGCCAGCATGTTGGAGATTTACACCAAGGAGATCCTCAACATCCGCGACAAGCTCTATGAGATTTTGTCCAAGCACACGGGCCAGACATCGGAAAAGATCGCCAAGGACAGTGATCGTGATTTCTTCATGTCTGCCGATGAAGCCCAGGAATACGGTTTAGTGGACAAGGTGATTGAGAGCCGGAGCGAGATCAGCGAGGAAGACAAGCCAGACAAGGGCAAAAACAAGAAAAAGTAGTCCGGACACCTGCCCGGGTTTCAATCATTAATGACCAGGTCCGACTCAGACGGACCTAGCGGAGTTGCAATGAAGCGTCGTCAGAACGGCAGTCCCCAAATGATAAAATGTTCGTTCTGCGCACGAGGCCAGGATGAGGTGGCAAAGCTCGTCGCCGGGCCTTCCAGTGTGTATATCTGCAGTGAATGCATCAAGCTATGCAGCGACATCCTGGAGGGTGAATTACTGGACGAGGCTTCCCTGGCTCCGCCCAAATTTCCTGCACCCCAGGAAATCCGCGACCACCTGGACCAATACGTTATCAGCCAGGAAGAAGCCAAGGTAAGTCTGGCCGTTGCAGTGTATAACCACTTCAAACGGATACACCAGCGGAAGTCCGGTGACGGGGTGGAGATTGACAAAAGCAACATCCTCCTGCTGGGCAACACCGGCACGGGCAAAACGCTGTTGGCCCAGACACTGGCCAAGTTTCTCAACGTTCCTTTCGCCATCGCCGACGCCACGGCCCTGACCGAGGCCGGTTATGTTGGAGAAGATGTCGAGAATATCCTGGTGCGTCTGCTGCAGTCGGCGGACTATAACATTCCGGCCGCCGAACAGGGAATCGTCTACGTTGATGAGATAGACAAGATCGGGCGCAAGAGCGGCAACCCCTCCATCACCCGCGACGTTTCCGGAGAGGGTGTCCAGCAGGCGTTGCTGAAGATTCTCGAGGGCACCGTGGCCAACGTGCCGCCCCAGGGCGGGCGCAAACACCCGCAGCAGAAGTATCTTGAAGTAAATACACGCAATATCCTTTTCATCTGTGGAGGAGCGTTCCAGGGCCTGGAAAAGATCGTGGAGCGCCGAGTGGGGAAGAACGTTCTGGGATTTGCGCGGGAGGAAGAATTCACCGCCGTTCAGGAGAGGGAAGAATTCCTGGGTCTGGTTCAGCCCCAGGACCTGATGAAATTTGGTTTGATCCCTGAATTGATCGGACGGTTGCCGGTCGTGACCCACATGCACGAACTGGACCGGGACGCCATGGAGCGAATCCTGACCGAGCCTCGCAACAGCCTGACCAAGCAGTACCAGAAACTGTTGGACATGGAGGATGTGGAGCTGGTTTTCGAACCCGGGGCCCTGGAGGCCATCGCCGACCTCGCCATCGAGCGAAAGACCGGTGCACGGGGATTGCGTTCGATCCTCGAGGGGATCATGCGTGGCACAATGTTCGAGATTCCTTCCCAAGAGGATGTACGGCAGGTTATCATAACCCGGGAAACGGTCCAGAAACAGACCGAGCCCGAAGTCGTGCTGGGCACATCGCCAACCGACCTCAAAGAAGCCTGATCACGCCAAGGGATTTCTTGTCATCCACCAGGGCCGGTGCCACACTGATGGATGCGCGCGTTTGCCGATTTCCGGAACCGTAAAGGTTGCTCTCGATCCAACAGGAGAAACATGAGCCCGTATGATTTCATGATTGCCAGGGATGGAGAAGATCTCCTGATCCCCGGGGAACTTCCCATGCTCCCGCTGAGGGACGTGGTGGTATTTCCCTACATGGTTACACCCCTTCTGGTGGGCCGCAGTCAATCCGTGGCGGCCGTGGACGCGGCCATGGATCGGGATAAATATTTCTGTGTTGTGGCTCAGCGGGATCCGACCACCGAGGCGCCGGGAGCGGATGACCTCTTTACCGTGGGCACGGTCATCAAGGTCCTGCAGATTATTCGCACCCCGGACGAGACGTTGAAGATCCTCGTCGAAGGTGTAGCCAGGGTCCACGTCAAGGACGTCGTGGAGGTGGATGGGTTTCTGGAAGTTCAGGTGGAGCCCCTGATCGCCGAAGAGGCCGCCGGTACCGAGATCGAGGCCCTGAGCCGTTCCATCAAGGAACGCTTCAAGGAGTACGTGCGTTTGAACAAGCGCCTTCCGGACGAGGTGCTGCTCTCGGTTCTGAACCTGGATGAAATCGGGCGCATGAGCGATTCCATAAGCGCCTACATCCTGGGGAAAGTTCCCTTGAAACAGGAATTGCTGGAAGAACCCAGCCTTGAACGTCGTCTGAACCGGATCAATCTCGTGTTGGCCAACGAACTGGATATTCTGGAAGTTGAGCAGCGGATAGACACCGAGGTACAGAGCCAGGTGCAGCGCAATCAGCGCGAGTTCTATCTCAACGAGCAGATGCGCGCCATTCGCAAAGAGCTCGGATACACTACTGACGACGAATCCGAACTGGATGAATATTTAACCCGCATCGAGGATAGCAGCCTCAGTCCCGAGGCGGTTGAAATCGCCCGCCGGGAGGTGGCTCGCCTGGAACGCATGTCTCCGATGAGCCCGGAAGCCACGGTGTTGCGCAACTACCTGGACACATTGCTGTCCCTGCCATGGAAGAAAAAATCCCGGGACAGGATCGACACTACGGCAGTAAAGGAACGACTGGACTCCGACCACTACGGACTGGAAAAGGTGAAGGAGCGGATCCTTGAATTCCTGGCCGTCTACAAGCTGACCAAGAAGATGCAGGGAACTATTCTCTGTCTGGTCGGACCTCCGGGCGTGGGCAAAACCAGCCTGGGCCGAAGCATTGCCGAAAGTATGAACCGGAAATTCGTGCGGATCAGCCTGGGCGGTGTCCGTGACGAGGCCGAAATCCGGGGTCACCGGAGGACCTACATCGGCAGCAAGCCTGGCCGCATCATCGAATCGCTGCGCAAAGTGGGTACCAAAAATCCGGTTTTTCTGTTGGATGAAATCGATAAAATGGGCTCCGATTTCCGTGGTGACCCGGCCAGCGCCCTGTTGGAAGTGCTGGACCCCGAGCAGAATTCCTCATTCAGTGATCACTACATGGAGGTCGAGTTCGATCTGAGTAATGTGATGTTCATAACCACGGCCAACAGTCTGCATACGATTCCGCCGGCCCTGGAGGATCGGATGGAAATCATTCGGCTACCGGGTTATCTCGAACACGAGAAGCTCATCATCGCCGAGCGTTTTCTGGCCCCTCGCCAGATCAAGCGCAACGGTGTGGGTGCGTGGAAGGGGGCATTCAAACGGTCGTCCCTGCTGACCATCATCGACGGCTATACCAGGGAGGCCGGAGTCCGAAACCTGGAACGGGAGATTGCCGGCATTTGTCGGAAGGTGGCAAAACTTAAAGCCGGTACCGGGAAATTCCCCGGTCCGGTCACCGAACGTACGGTGCAGAAGTATCTTGGCATTCCTAAATACCGGCGGCAGATTCTTGATCGTGAGGCCGAGGTCGGCGTTGTTGTAGGCCTGGCCTGGACAGTGGTCGGGGGCGAGATTCTGGAGATCGAGGTGGCTGATGTGCCGGGCTCCGGCAAGATCACTATAACGGGTAACCTCAAGGATGTGATGAAGGAGTCAGCCGAGACCGCTCTCAGCTACGCGCGCGGCCTCTGTCGCGAAATGTCCGGGGAATGGTTCAAGGAGCACCAGATCCACATTCACGTCCCGGAAGGTGCTATCCCCAAGGACGGCCCCAGCGCCGGGATCGCCATGGCCACCGGGATCGTTTCCCTATTGCGTAATCAACCGGCACGGGCCGATGTCGCGATGACCGGTGAGGTGACGCTTCGAGGCAAGGTTCTGCCCATCGGGGGGTTGCCTGAAAAGGCAGTGGCCGCCATTCAGGCCGGGAGTCGCCACCTGATCATTCCCAAGGACAACGAAAAGGATTACGCCGAGCTTGCTCCCGAGATCAGAAAGAAGCTGACGGTCCACTTGGTGGAGACCATGGACGAGGTTTTGGAACTGGCGCTGGTCGGCCAGGTAGTCCGCCCCTCCAAGGCAGGGAAGAAATCGAAAAATGAAAACAAAAACAGGTCGGCCAAGACCGGCAAGTGAGGATTCAGGGTGGATGTTCGCTTTGTGACCAGTGCTCCCGATCTCGCGAGTCGACCTGAACTGGTGTTACCTGAATTTGCTTTCCTGGGGCGCAGCAATTGTGGCAAGTCGTCTCTGATTAATCACTTCCTGGAACGGGTGGGGATGGCCAAGACGAGCAGTAAGCCGGGCAAGACTCGTTTGCTCAACTATTTTCTGGTCGAGGACAGTTTCTATATTGTTGATTTACCCGGATATGGATTCGCAAAAGTGAGTAAGAAGCACAGGGCCATTTGGTGGGACGTTTTTCAGCGCTATCTGGCCTGCCAGGATCGGCCGCTGGCCCTGTTTCACCTCCTGGACTCCCGAAGGGAACCCTCTGTCGAGGATATCGAAGTCTCCTCCTGGATGGTCCGTTCGGGTCACCCGTTCGCCTTGGCCGCGACCAAGATTGACAAAGTCAGCATCAATTCGCGGGCGAGCAGATATTCGGAGATCATCCAATCTCTGGGGGTTCCCGCCTCTACGCCGTTCTTTCCTACATCCGCCAAAGACAGAATGGGCCGTCTGGAGATGCTGGCTTGGGTGGAGGCGCTGCTGGAAGATAATCCAGTCGAAGGCTGATTTGACCATTTTCAGCCCCATGGGGTATAATGGCCTCGAAAAATGAGTGCACAATTCCTGCCTTGGTGTTTTCTAAATATTGAGGGGGTATGCGGCTAACCTGGGGCCCGACGGGTAGGATAAAGAAGGTATGATCCGAAGCTGGAACTCGCGAAAGATAGTGGCGGCGATTGCTTTGCTTTGCATCGTCTGTCTTTCGGCGAAACATGTCATGGCTACGGAGGAAGACATGGCGGAGTTGGCGGTCATCATACCCCACCTGTGCGCAGCCTGTCATGTTTTGGAAGACCCGAGTTCGGGAAACTCAGTCTTGAACGCCTTCGGGTTGGACTTTCTTGAAAACGGCCGGATCTGGGACACCGATCTGGCTCAACTGGACTCCGATGGGGACGGGTGCCTCAACGGGGTCGAATTGGGAGACAGCGATGGTGATGGAGTGGCGGATGGAAACGTCACCCAGCAGGCGGGCAACCCAGGTGTTCAAGATGGCTGCGGCTCGGGGTCCCTGGTGGATGAGCGGACCTGGGACGCCTTGAAAGCAATGTTTGACCGCTGATCCACCACCGGGGATAATTCATCCCTAAGGCCTTCAAAGGGTCTAACACGAATCCACAATCCGGGAATCGGGAGAATATACATTGGAAAACCGAGTTATTATCGGCGGACAATGGGGCGACGAAGGCAAGGGCAAAATCGTTGATTCCCTCAGCCGCAAAGTAGACTGGGTCATCCGCTTTCAGGGTGGCGCAAATGCCGGTCACACCATCTACGTCGGTGATCAGAAGCATGTCCTGCATCTTGTGCCTTCAGGAATCCTGCACGAGGGTGTGCTGGGCTTCCTGGGCGGGGGCATGGTGGTTGATCCCTGGAGCCTGAGGGATGAGATACTGGCCCTTGAACAGAAGGACATCAGCGTGCGGGACCGATTGCTGGTCTCGGCCACGGCGCACCTGGTGATGCCTTTTCACAAGCGACTGGATGAACTGCGGGAAAGTCGCCTCAAGCGCAAAAGCATCGGGACTACCGGGCGGGGAATCGGTCCGGCCTATCTGGACAAAGTGCAGCGCACAGGTCTGAGGATGGGCGACCTCCTTTTGCCGCGGGAGAATCTTGAGCGCAAGGCCATCGAGAAGATCCTGACGGCCAACGAAGTTCTCTGTCAGTTTTATGAAGCGGATCCCGTGCCGGCGAAGGTCCTGGCCGAGGAGTTGGTGGTTCTGGCCCAGTTCCTGGCTCCCATGATCGTCAATCCCTACGAGGCTTTGCGCCCGGTCCGGGATGGAATTGCCAGTGCCCTGTTTGAGGGTGCCCAGGGCACGCTGCTGGACGTTGACCACGGGACTTTTCCCTTTGTCACCAGCAGCAACAGCACCATCGGCGGAGTCCTTACCGGTACCGGATTGCCTCCCCGCTCTTTGGGAGAAATCATTGGAATATTCAAGGCCTACTGCACAAGAGTGGGCAACGGTCCCTTCATGAGTGAACTTCTGGGAGACCAGGGGGATCAATTGCGTGATGCCGGTGGGGAATACGGGGCTACCACGGGCCGAGCTCGGCGTTGTGGTTGGTTCGATCTCGTGGCTGCCCGATACGCAGCGGACATCAACGGCATGACAGGGGTGATCATCACCAAGCTGGATGTGCTGGACAAAATGTCCACAGTGCGGGTGGCCACCGGCTATGATCTTGACGGAGAAGAATTGACCACCTACCCGGTTCTAAGCGAGGCCCTGCCCCGTTGCAAGCCGATCTTCCGGGATTTCCCCGGCTGGGAGAAACCCACCAGTGAGTGCCGTCGTCTGACCGACCTTCCGGCCAACGCCCGCAAGTACCTGGAGTTCCTGGAACAGGAGCTTGGAGTACACATTCAGGGTATCAGTGTTGGCAAGGAACGCGAGGCGATGATCTGGACTGAGACCGGTGTTTCGACCTGACCATGAGGGTTGGATTTTTAATTGGGGCTGGGGTCAAACCCTTATTCTTTGACAGTCCCAATGGGTTCTTCTATATTCCGGATCTTCGCTGATCTTCTCTGATCTTCGCGTCGAGGTGGGCCGCTAGCTCATCAGGTAGAGCATCTCCCTTTTAAGGAGAATGTGGCTGGTTCGAGTCCAGCGCGGCCTACCAAAACACCTCGATATATTTCTCAAATAACGCTCAAGTTTTTCTTTTCACCTGCCGATAAGGTAAACATCAGGTGCAGTAGGCTTTCGCCGGTCCCCAATATGATTATGCCCGTGGCAGGTTAATCAATTGTGTTACTTAGGATTTGGGGGCTGAAGCAAAGGATTGGAAAAATGACCATTCGTATCAACTCCAAACCGACAAGCACACAGCAGGCTCTACGATCTTCCAGCGAAAACAAAAACCAAATGGACAAGACCCTGGAGAAGCTCAGTAGCGGGCGTCGCCTCAACAGGGCAGCGGACGACGCGGCCGGTCTGGCCATTGCCAACAAGCTCGGAGAAGCTCTCAAGGGTCTGGAACAGGGAATGCGCAACACCTACGATGGCTTGTCCATGGCCAAGGCAAGCGATGGTCAGATGAGCATGATCAGCCAAAAGTTGGGTCGGATGCGGGAACTGACCATGGTTGCGGCCAACGGCACCCTAAGCGAGGAGCAGCGGGATTCCGTGCAGGAAGAATTCGAAGTGCTGAAGGAAGAAATTTCCCGGGTTGCGGAGAGCGCCGAGTTCAATGGAACACGACTCCTGGACGGCAGTGCGGGAGCTGTTGACATCGCGTTAGGTGATGGAACAGGGGAAGTGATCAGCCTGGATTTGAGTCACAGTCTGGACGCCGACAGCCTGGGTCTTACCGATACCCGTGTTGACGGTTCGGACGGCGGCAATGCGCAGAGGGCGATGGAGGACATCGATGAAGCCATGGCCAGCGTCAGTTCCTATCAATCTGAACTGGGGGCAGGGTCAAACCGCTTGGCGAGCGCCAGTCGCGGTTTAGCCATCACGGCGGAAAATACCTACGCCTCAAGCTCTAGAATTATGGACGCTGATTTTGCGGTGGAAACTTCGAATCTGGTGAGGCAGCAGATTTTGGCCCAGTCCAGCAACGCGATGTTGGCCCAGGGCAAGGGGTTACAGTTAACGGCCTTGAATCTTTTGAAGTAGGTTCCCCAACAAAAAAGTGCGCCGGCTGTTCCCGGCGCACTTTTTTATCAGACCTCTCTTGGGTCTCTAAATTTTAAATCCCCTAGTTTTGACCATACTTCTGGGTCCAAAGACGGTCGAATTCATCGACTGTGCTCTCGAACATATCCATGGCCGCCAGAATAGGGGCCGGAGTTTCCAGGTCCACCCCTGCAGACCGCAGGATATCCAGCGGAGGCGCCGAGCAGCCGGCCTTCAACATATTGTCTATGTAGAGCTGTGCCGCTTTGTCCCCTTCCTCGGTTATCAGGTCCGCCATGGCCAGGCCGCTGGTCAATCCGGTGGCGTAGGTAAACACGTAGAAGTTGTAGTAGAAGTGGGGTATGAACATCCACTCGCAGGCGTCATCCGCTCCCAGCTCAAAATTCGCACCGTAGTATTCCTGGATCATGTCGGCGTAAAGCCCGTTCAAAAAGTCGGCCGTCAAGGGATTACCCTCTTCAGCAAACTCATGGAAACGCAGCTCGAAGTCGGCGAACAGGGTCTGGCGGAAGATCGTCAGACGAATGCTCTCCAACCGCTGGTTCAACAGCAGGAGCTTCATGTCGAGGTCATCCGCCTCGGCCAGCAGGTAGTTCGTCAACAGGGCCTCGTTGCAGGTGGAGGCGATTTCCGCCAGGAAGGTAGTGTAGTGGCGGTAGATGGGCGGCTGGTAGTTGCTGCTGTAGTGGGAATGCAGGGCGTGTCCCATTTCATGGGCCGTGGTGGAAACCGCATCCAGGCTATTGTCGAAATTATGCAATACGAAGGGATGAACGCCCTCCTCTTCATTGGCCAGGCCACCGGAGCTGTAGGCTCCACTCCGCTTGTCGGCGTTGGGGTAGACGTCGATCCAGCCGTTGGCCGGGTCCATCCCTTCTGCCAGTTTCTTGACATAATCCTTGCCCAGGGGCTTGAGGGCCTTGGTGATCATTTCCCGGGCCTCGTCGTAGGAGTACTCAGGCTCCACACCCTTCATCATGGCGTTGTAGAGGTGGGGGAAGGTAAGTTTTTCGTCGATTCCCATGACCTTGCGACGCAGGTCCACGTACTTGTGCATCGTACGTGGCAGGTTCTCCCGAATTGTGGAAATCAACATACGGTAGGCCTCGGTGGAAATATTGTCCGGGGACAGGGAAGCTTCGAGGCACTTGTCGTAGTCCCGGGCTTGCTTGCTCATGATGTGGGATTTTACGGCTCCGTCAAGCAGGACGGAGAAGGTGTTTTCGTAGCCGCGAAGGGTCCCGAAGAAATTGGCCGCCGCCTGTTCCCTGACAACGGGATCCTCGGAGGAGCGCAGGGAGGAGAACCCACTCACGGTCAAAGGATGCTTCTCACCGTTCGAATCGACCACATCTGGGAACTCCATGTCTACTCCCAGCAGGGCTTCATGGGCGGCGCTGGGGGTGGATCGCATGTTCCCGGTCAACGCCATAAGGCGTTCCTCGGGGCTGCTCAGGGTATGTTCCTGCTGACGCCACAGTTCCGAGAAGTAGTAGTCGAAGACTTGAAGGGCCGGTTCTTCGGCCATGAAGTTCTTGATTACACTCGGGTCGATTTCCAGGAGTTCCGGTTCGATCCAGGAAGTGGCTTCACCGAATTCAGGGAAAACCATCTGCACTCGGCCCTGCATCCCACGTAGACGGCCGTCACCCTGGTTCACGTCGTATTGGGCTTGGGCGTACATGTTCAACTTGAAGAGTCGCATCACCATTTTGTGCGAGGAATTTTGGACATCCAATAATACCGAGGCACCGTCAGCAAGGCGGCCCCTGTAGCCGTTCAGCTTGGGTATGGCTTTGGACACTGCTTCCAGCTCGGCTTCCCATGCTGCGTCATCAGGGAAAATGTCGGTGTAGCGCCACTGGTAATCCTTGGGCACGTCCGAGCGAGGTGTGGTGGGGTCAGGATCATATCCCGCCAAGACCGGGGCGGCGATGATCAGGCAGAGAAGACCAGAAAGCAGGATGGCGGTGGCCACACGAACATTGTGAAGCAGGTTGGACATGAAAAACCTCCTGAAAATTACGGCAAGAAGTATCCTTGCGGACTTCAGCCCGGCTTTGGTAAAAAACCGGGCCGTCGGAATGACAATGATTTTGGTCGCAACCGGGTCGAGGTAGGCCAGGAGCCCTGGGAATTGCTACCAGGTCAGCGGCCGACCGAATTTATCCAAATTGTCTCCCCCAACAGGGGACTTTTCGATAAAAGGCAGAAGGTCCTCCGAGACTTCAAAGATTCTTTCCGTGAAGTCATACCGGAGACGGAAAACTGTTTTCTCAATGAGGCCCACAGCGAACAGATTATCGGAATCCTCACCCCACAGTCCCATAAGCGAACCGCTGGTAATTTGTTGGACTACCCTGAACCCTGTTTCGTTGTATTTGTAGTCGTGACTTTGGAAGACGACCTGTCCCGAATGGGTGACCATAAACAGGTTCCCAAGTTCATCCAGCCACATGTCGTTGATGCCGGCTCGTGGGTCGGTGGTGATCCGGGGATGCACTTTGACCCAGGTCAGTCCGGTCATTTGGCTGTCGGAAAGTTGGAATACCCAGCCTTCGGTGGTTCCCAGGTAGTTATTGCCGACCAGGCCTGAAGAATCGGAAGTCGAACACTGGATCCACTCGCTGGGCACTATCTCGTCGGCGCGCAAGGGTCGTAAATGCCAGTCGAACTGAGGCTGCTCCGGGAAGGATATGTCCTTCCCCAGTACCATGCCGTCGGTATATTCTGTGCCAATGTTTTCATCTTCATCGTAAGAGGGAAGTCGGTACGCTCCACCGATGAAATAATGATTGATGGTGACCAGGGATTCGATGTCGATACTGCGGCTCAGGGTGTCAAGTGGGGCGCCGACCGGGTCGCGGAGAATCATGACCGTCTTTGTGTCTTCCCAGGTATTGCCGGAAAGTTGACGCAAGGCCCCATCTACACCACACACGTGAATATCGTTGTTGAAGGAACCGAGGCCAACCAGATAGCTGTCAGTTCCGCTATCCATATTAGACCACCCAGTGCCGGAATTTCTCCAGATGGATCCACCGAACCCGCAGGCGTACAGTGTCCCGTCGCCCGGTCCCCAGATCGACACGATGTTATGGGAGGTGTTCATGTCCACTTGGGTCCAGGTTTCGCCGTCGAAATGGACCATACTCCCCCCGTATCCGCAGGCAAATACGTTCGAAATAATGTTCCCTTCGGTATCCGTTTCCGTGGTGCCGAAAACATCGTACAGCCACAATTTGGAGGAAGGTTGGGGCGGGGTGGGAAAGGTCACGTCAACTTCGTCATCGGAGCAACCGGCAACCAGGAAAAGTGAGGCCAGGAAAACAACCAACAGAATCCTGCAAAGAATTCCCGCTATTTGGGGAACTATCCTGGTGTGAAAGCCTGTAGTTGGGCACACGAAAAGACCGGACGCAGCGTTTTTCATACCAGCAAATTCCTCGCGTTCAATCTGGGGGGAAAGTACAGGAATACCACAATTCCTGCAGAAATTAAAACGGAAGCCTTCTCCAAATTCCCATGCCCGTCAGCAGGTGCAATCCATTTCCCTGACCCATGAATATTAAGCATTAAAGAGGAGAAAGTCCATACCCCATCAACGGATCTATCAATTGCAACCTTGCAGTTCGGGCGAACTGTGTTGAAATTACAGTTTGTGTGAACCCTGTCAAACCGTTTTTTCGTTCTCAGGGTGATCGAAAGAAGGGCGTTGTCCGACTTGGGTCGGCCCCCTGACCCGATCTTGAACCGGATCAAAAGGAGCTTTGGCAATGAGCCGAAACATAAACAAGGATTTGAGTGCCGGACCGGGGTTTGTGGAAGAGATAAACCGTTTGCGGCGGGATCTGAATGCGGTCATTCTGGCACACTATTACCAGGAGCCGGCAATACAGGATATCGCCGATTTTGTCGGCGATAGTTTGGCCCTGAGCCAACGGGCCGCCGAGGCCGAAGCGGAAGTCATCGTCTTCGCCGGGGTCCACTTCATGGCCGAGACTGCCAAGATCCTTAACCCGGACAAACAGGTCCTCCTGCCGGACATGGATGCTGGGTGCAGTCTGGCTGACGGGTGTCCTCCCGCGGAATTCGCCGAGTTCCTGACAAAGTACCCGGGACACAAGGTGATCAGTTACATCAATTGCTCGGCTACCACCAAGGCCATGAGTGATTTGATCTGTACCAGCAGCAACGCCATGAAGATGGTCGATTCCTTTCCCTCCGACCAGCCCCTGGTGTTTGCTCCTGACCGCTATTTGGGGGCCTGGGTTTCGCAAAAGTTGGGCCGGGAAATGGCTCTTTGGCCCGGGTCGTGTGAGGTACATGAGGCTTTCAGCGAGGACCGAATTGTGGAACTGAGGGTGGCTCATCCTGGTGCGGTGGTGGCCGCGCATCCGGAATGTCCCGAGCGGGTTTTGCAGCATGCCGATCATGTCGGCAGCACTTCCAGCATTCTGGCTTTCGCCAGGGAGAACGAGGCACGGGAGATCATTGTGGTGACCGAGCCGGGAATTCTGCACCAGATGCAGAAGGAGAACCCGGGGAAGAATCTAATCCCGGCTCCAGGGCTGGACGAAACCTGTAACTGTAATGAGTGTCCCTACATGAGAAAGAATACATTGGAGAAATTATATCTTTGCATGCGGGATCGGACGCCGGAAATACAGGTGGATCCCGAGCTTTCGAAAAAGGCCTTGGCTCCCATACTGCGTATGTTGGAATTGAGCAGCTGAGCTGACCATTCAGGCGACGGCCGTCCGGGAGTGTCTATAGGGTGGAGTCTGCGACGCCTCACCCTACCCGGCACCTAATCCTCGTCGTATTCGGAAGATTGCCTCAGGGAAAGCGAAATCCGGCGCCGATTCAGATCCACATCCAGGACCTTAACCGTTACCGTCTCGCCCTCATTCAGGACCTCTCGCGGATGGATAACCCTCCGGTTGGCCAACTCCGAAATGTGGATTAATCCCTCCACACCGGGTAACAGCTCCACGAAGACTCCAAAATCCACCAGGCGGGTCACCTTGCCCTGTACATCATTTCCCGGACTCAGGCTCGTCGCCGTGGCGGGCCAGGGATCCTGGGCCAGTGCCTTCAACGAGAGGCTGATTCGTTCGGAGCGGCCCTGTCCCAAATTCTGTACCTCCAGGACTTTGACCTGGATTTCCTGGCCTTCCTTCAGCACATCGGCCGGGTCGTTGACGCGCTGGTGTGAAATCTGGGAGATGTGGACCAGCCCCTCGATCCCGCCTACGTCGACGAAGGCGCCAAAGGGAACCAAACGGGTCACCATACCATCCATGACGTCGCCCAGCTGGATCGATGCCCGGGTAGTGGCGGCCTGTTCCTTGCGAGCTACCTCGACCAGGGCTCTGCGGGAAACGACCACGTTGCGCCCATCCTCGGAAAGTTCGAGGATCTTGAATTGGAAAGTGCGCCCGACGAACTGGCTTGGGTCATCGATTCGTTGCACATCAATCTGGCTATAGGGGCAGAAGGCCCTCACTCCACCCAAGTCAACGGAAAATCCTCCCTTGTTGGTCTCACCAACTTTGCCCTCGACGGGTGCACCGGATTCGTAGGCTTGGGTCAAGGCCTCGTGCCCTGCCTGACGCAGGTTGATGGCCAGAGCCAGCTTCAAACCGTCGGGACTCTTCTGAACGTGGGCGGTGATCTCCTGCCCGACCTGGAATTCCAGCTCACCCTCGGCGTTCTTCAAATCGGCAGTGGATATGGGCAATTCGTTGCGCAATCCGCAATCCACAAAGGAGTCGTGATCGCCGATCTGGATGATCGTGCCGGTAACCTTGTCCCCGGGTTTGGCGGCGGCAGGTTCCGCAGCCGTGGAGGAGGCCAGAAGGTCGGCAAACTCCGTACTGGATTCTTCATTGTCGGGATTCAAATCATCATTCTCCGGTCCGGGCTTCGGATTTTCGTTCTGGTCGCTGGTCATTATCGGTTCCTGTTCTCAAGAGGATTGGGTCG
Organism: Gemmatimonadales bacterium; assembly: GCA_019038745.1. Lineage (GTDB taxonomy): Bacteria > Krumholzibacteriota > Krumholzibacteriia > LZORAL124-64-63 > LZORAL124-64-63 > JANTGJ01. The sequence goes on along the minus strand of JAHOYV010000070.1, from coordinate 68,176 downwards.
TTGGCACAGAAGCAGGATGATAAACCGGAGTGCTGTTTTTCCTGACCTTGTGCCTATTTGCTGGAAATCATAGCACAGTCCATCTGGCATTCCTACACCCCTGATGGAAAAAATCACCTGCAAAACAGAAAGGAAACCTGCGGTCAGGATTCTTTTCTGATCACCAGAAGAGTTAGGTCGTCGGACATGCCTTCAAGCGGGGAAGCCGGGGAGTTTTCTGGGTGGGGTGATATATCCAAATCTTCATTTTCCCCTTGTTTGACGTGCAGGGTGACATCCTTGATCACCCCGGACAGAATGGATTCGCAGTCCTGCCCCCGGTTGCGTCGGATGGATTGCTCCAGGCCTGCTTCGGTGAACTCCCTTTCCCTGGAGTCCATCGCTTCGGTTACGCCGTCGGTGTAGGCCACCAGGAGGTCGCCCGGCGCCATGGCCACTCGGGTTACGGGGTAGACCATTTCTTCGAACATGCCCAGGGGTGTTCCGGCGGGGTTGAGCCACTCGACCACACCATCGGACCGTAACAAAAGGGGCGGGTTGTGGCCCGCACTGGCATACCTGAAACCGGAGCCGTCGGGATCCATGATGGCCAGAAAGAGGGTGGCGAAGTGTTCCGGATCGGTACTCGCGAAAAGAGCAGTGTTTACGTGGACCAGAAGCTCTCCAGGATCCGGGAAGACTTGCCCCAGGGCTCGCAGGCTGGCCTGGACGTTGCTTGCCAGCAGAGAGGCGGGCATCCCCTTTCCTGAGACATCAGCAATAACAACTCCAGTAGCTCCTCCCTGGACGTTGATGAAGTCGAAGTAGTCTCCACTGATATGATGGCAGGGATGGTTTACGGCGGACAAGCTGAACCCGGGAATGTCAGGAGTTCCTTTGGGAAGTAGACGGCGTTGGATTTCCCGGGCCATGTCCAACTGCTCTTCGAGTTCCTCTCGAGCCAGGGAGTCCTCAACCCCTTCCAGGGCCAGGCGGGCGGCTTTTCTGGGCGAGGCGTCCAGGGGGCCTGGGGCCGGGCTTAGGGGAAGATCCAGCCCAAGCATGTTTGATATCTCACGGACTTCCTGTTCCACCTGGATTGCCAGTTCATTGGCCACGGTCTCTTCAAGCCCGATATCCTCTATTACCTGTTCCAGGGGCCGGGCCGGTATCCCATCTCCACTGTCTCCGAAACCGAAGGCCCGAACCAACTCAATGGAATCCAGAAGCAAATTGGTCATGGCGAAGGATTCCTGGGAGATCTCTTGTTTTTCGAAATTCTCCGGATGGAATTCAACCGACTCACTGAAGATTCGAGGTAGTTTCCACCGGTTGAGGATGCGACCGCCCAATTCCCCGTGGTGGAACTCGAGGATCGTCATCTCCGCCTCAGCCAGGGGGATTTTAAGGGCCCGGGCCCGCAGAAGAGCGTTTTGGAAATCCTCGGGAACTTGTTGGGAGAGGGCTATGATTCCGATCCCATGGAGGATTCCGACCATCCAGGCATCTTCCGGATTGGGGCCGTTTTTTAGAGTTGACAACTTTTGGGCGCAACAAGCAGTGGCCAGGCTGTGTTTCCAAAACTCGTTCATGTCCAGGTTGGCGGAGTTTTCATTGCTGGGAGCCATATCGTGCATGCCCATAAGAAGCGCAACATTGCGGACGCGCTCCAGTCCGAGCCGAATAAGGCATTCCCTCAGGTCCCTGACTTCTTTGCCCCGGGAAACTGCCACACTGTTGGCCAGGGCCAGGAAGCGCATGGACATGACATTGTCGCTCATGATTAATCGTGTCAGCTTGTCAAGATCGCATTCGGGGTCCAAGGTAAAAGCTACGATCTGGGAGGCCACGGCATTCAGGCTTCCCATTTCTTCAACCAGATCTGCAATGAAGTATTTCGATGAAGTAACCATGCAGTAAAGTTCGGCAATCATCCCACCTATTTAAGGATGAAATTTGTCCTCACCCGGAAAATCCTGCTTGAACTATCTGAGGAGAGTGATTTTCCCGCTTCCGGCAGAAGCCCCGTGGGTCTGGATTGAATAGATGTAGGTTCCCGAGGAAGCCTCGCCGCCCTTTTGATCAAGGCCGGTCCAAGTCACTGAATTTTCCCCAGCTTCACAGGACAGAAGTCCGCTTTCCCAGACCAAGCGACCCCGAATGTCCTGGATCCTGACCGAAAGGGAGCCGGGTTCTGGCAAAAAGAAGCGGATCCTCGTCATCGGATTGAAGGGGTTGGGACTGACGCTATGGTTGAGCAGGGGAACGGTGGGAGAAGGGGTCCCGGTTCCGGAATAGTCGAACCACGTTTCCTCGATCTCGTCCACGTTGATGTGCCCAAAGGGCCCGTTTTCAGCGTCCACGATGGTGATGTAGGCGGTTTGGCCCTGGTAGGGTCTTAGATCCCATTGGCGCGGGGTCATCAGTTCCTGGTCGGTGCCGGTTTCACTGAAAAGGATGGTCGAATCAAGGCTACTTACCAAAGCTACATAACAGGTCTCAGGATAGTGGCCGCCTCCAACCAGGAGGTCCATGCGATTGCCGGTGATTACAAAGGGGTAGCTGGTCAGGGTCCCGGTGACTCCATCGCCCAGGCGAGTGCCCGGGGAACCGCGACCGGACAGGGGACCTTGATAATATTCCTGACTGCCGTAAAACCCATGGCCGACCAGACCGCAGGGCTCGTCTCCCCGATAGGCTGGATTATCTCCGAAGGTGGGGTTGGCCAGATTGGAGAGCCCCGTCCAGATTGCCCAATCCTCCTCCAGGGGATGGGCTTTGTATACGAGGGGATCTCCTCCTTCTGCATTGGTCAGTAAAGTGTCGAAGCGGGCCACGTAGGACAGATTTTCCTGTTGGGGATTCTGGAAGGGTGTGATCCTGGAAAAGACATCGATTCCCGAGTCGAATTGGTCCACTTCCGGGGCGTACCCATAGTCAAGGATTACTCGGTCGGCCATTGTCCAGACATCAGGAGAGGGGCCGGACACCAAACTGATCCCACGGGTGTCGTATTCCCCGAACATGAGATGATGGGTGCTCCCGCGGACGAAATATTGGGGACTCTCAAGAACGCGCCAGGGATCGTCCCCGTCGTTGGCGAAAAAAAAGCCCTCGTCAGTCCAGTCCAGGAGATTGTCGGAAACTCCATGGTACAAGATACCAGAATTGACGCCTAACCACTGTTTGGCAGTTATCAGAATATGCCACTGCTCGTCCTGGCGATAGACGAACGGATCCCGGAAATCGCTCCACCATTCGTTGGGATCCCACACGTAGTTTGCTGGATCGGGCTCCAGGACCGGATTTTCGGGAAAACTTTGCCATGTCTCCAGGTCGTTGGATTCGGCCATCAGGGTTCTCTGGTTCATTTGCGCATCGCACCCGGTGTAAGCCAGAATCCAACGCCCTCCGGCATCGTCCCGAAAGATGTCAGGAGCCCAAATCGCCGCTTCATCCCAGGTGTTTGACCCGGAAAACAGGATAGGTAAAGGAGCGGACCAGCAGCGCAGATCGGCGCTTGTGGCGTGCCAGATCGTATCGGCATGGGCGGCGTGAGGGGTGCTCTCCAGGATGCTGTGGTAGAAGATGTGGTAGACGCTGTCGGGGCGAATCAGGCTGAAATCCCAAACCTGACGCTGTGGATGAACGTAGAATTTCTGTTCGAAATCGAACTTAACAAAGGCTTTGGAGTCTCCCACCGCTAAGAGAAGAAGTATGGCCATCACCAAGAAGGAGGCCAGTTTCTTGCACCTGAAAACTTGCAGGGATAAGGGAAAAATTTGGGCGGCGTTTCTCAAAGAAGTCTCCAGGAATTCTTGATGAAATTGTCATAACAGAGACAATTTTATCATATGGTCCTTATTTCGTCAATCTACGAATGGGGTTTTTCGAGTGGGGCCTGCCGGGGGAAATTTGGGTTCCGGCTTGGCATTTCTTCTCGAACTTTGTAAGATCCAATTTGATTCCATCACTGGGTCTGTACGAAATTCAGACCGCTTCCAACGATGGCTTCTTAACTTGAATGGTAATTCCTTTCGGGTAATTCAGGGACATAAATTATGGCAATGCCAGCAAGAATTTTTGTTTTTCTCCTATTTTCCGTCCAACTATCCGGGGCCTTCGCCCGGGCTGGGGCCGGACCACTCCGGTATCAAGAACCAGCCCAGCCGGCCGCCTGGGGCTTAGCCGTTGTAGACAGCTTGTTGGCGGCGGATCAACCTGGGCTGGCGGTTGTTCGAATCCAGGATCTGTTAAATGATTATGGCGACGACCCTGTTTATGGTTGGCAGCTGGAGGACCGTCTGGGTGTTGCCTTGATGCGCGATGGCCACTCTTTACTAGCCTTGCCCCATCTGGAAAAAACAGTACGGAGGGATCCCAACTCCTGGCTGGGACACCGGAATATCGGAGCGGCTCTTATGGCCCTGGGCCGGCGCGGTCGGGCGCTTTCGGAATACCAACAAGCGGTGGAATCGGCCCCTGGAAATTTTGAAGTGAACCTGGAGTTTGGACAAATCCTTATGGAGTTCGGTAACCATGTTGAAGCGGCCATATACCTGGAGGCTGCCCGGAAATTATGTCCAGACTGCCCGGAAATCAGGCCGGCTTTGGCGCAGCTTCATATGGAAACGGGAAAGTTGGGACCGGCCATTAGAATATTGCAGGACCTATACCGGGAAGATCCCAACCGAAGTCATCGGCGAACCTTGGTTCAAGCGTTGCAGACAGCGGGCAGGGATTCCCTGTTATGGTCCTTGTGGTCCAAGGTGCCCTTGGCCGAATTGGATCCTGACGAGGTTTTTTTACTGGTGGAAATCGAGGGAAGGCTGGATAGTTTTGAATATTCGCTGGAGTTTACCCGGGGCTTGTCGGTTGAGGGGAATTTTTTCCCTGACCTGGGAGAAACGGGACGCACCCTGGCGGAGAACCCTGGTTTTTGGGGGGCCATCTGCCTGAACCTGCTTCAGGCGGGTCACTTTCAAGAAGCCCTGGAAGCAATTGATAGAGCTGTTTATCTGGCACCGGATGAGGTTGTGTATCTAAACAACCGGGTAGTGCTTTTGACGAAACTCGGCCGTTATGAAGAGGCAACCACGGAATGGAACAAAGTCCTGGAAATGGAACCCGGACTGGCAGATCAGGAGGCTCGATGAGATTAATATCAGGGGAGGCCGATATGGGGTCTGGACAGGAAAAACATCCAGGAGGGAAAGGCCCAATAAAGGTTTTGTTCCCATTGGCCCTGGTGGTGACGATCATGGCTTGTTTTTTGAGCGGGTGCGCAGGATCCGGGGGGCCGGGGGGTGCTCAAGGATCGGGTAGAGACAGGACTTCCTCAGAATCTGACCTGCCTCTGGAGGTTCCCGGACCAGACGGCCCTTGGCGCCCCCATCGCCTGGCTCGCTGTGACGAGGATCTGGATGTCCCAATGATCGTAGAGCGCTATCTGGGGACCTGTTCGGAATATTTTCGGCACGGTTCCGGTTCCGACGGTATGATCGAACTGGAGATAGGCCTGGAGGAAGGAGTTCATCATTCGCTGTTGTTGTTGACCCTTGGTCAACTCTATCTCATGGCTGGGCAGGGAGACCCGGCCCTGTTGCCGGTGGAGGGGCCAGCTGCCGATGTGGGGGATTGGTCCCGTAACAAGAAACGACTGCTGGGGCGGGCCCGTGAATTGTTGCAGGAGTGTGCATCCGAGCGACCTGACGACGCTGGGGTCGACTTTCTTCTGGCGGATGTGGCCCGGGCTTCCGGGCGATTCGCGGAAGCTGTCGAGCTGGTAGCCCAGGGGGAATCCAAGTGTACCGGTGGGCGGAGTTTTCGAATACTGAAGCTTTATCAGCTGCTGTACGATTACCCTCCTCGGTATCTGGGAGGGCCACCTCCGGATTACCCGGAACGGGCCTTGAATTCAGGGATTACAGGTGAGGTGGTGATGGACCTGTTGCTGAACCCTGCCGGCAATGTCTACCAGGCAGTAGTGGTCAGCAGCCCATCGGCTGACCTCAGCAGAGCAGCTGAGGCCAGTCTTTTCAAGGGATCCTATGAATCGGCCAGAATCGGGAAATACCCCATCTGGTCTTGGTTGAGGGTTAATACCGCCTTCAACTTGGACCCTTCCTGAACCATTGTTCTACCCTCTTTGCCGGGACAATCCAGAAATCCTGTCGAGGGACACCATAAAAAGTGGTCTCCTTAGAACTGACGGTTGATTTAAGGGGGGTGGTTACCCTATTTTAACAAGACAAATTCTTGAAGGGTACAATGGCATCGACTGGGTTGTCGTGCCTTGTTGTTCTTTCCCCACGGCTGGAGGTCGGTAGGGTTATGAAACGGATGCGCAGCTGCTTCCTTCCACTAGCATATTTTTTGCTCATGGCGGCTTTCATCTTGTCTGGTTGCACCAGCAAGGAAGATCCGGCTGAGTCCCTGGCAGTTTGTGGCAACCATGCCTGCGGAGATCTGGTGATGGTGACGGCTGATACTTCCAGCGAGGGGTTTCACTACCTTAACCCCTCCTTGTCTCCGGATGGAAACCAGATTCTTTTCACCGCAGATTGGACGGCCATTCCTGCCGACGATAAGTACAACGAGGATGATTGGCACACTAATCACCGCCAGATGGCTTTGATCCCCCTGCAGGAACGGTTTGAGCCGGAAAAAAGTCTTAGGGATCAGGGCGCTGTTCTTTTGCGGCTTAGGGAAATGTCCATTCCCAAATTCGCCGGGATGGGTGAACATCTCAACCAGGCCATCAACGACCGCAAGGGTGATCCTATTTGGGAAGAGCAGAATTCCGAGGAAGGGAATACCCACATCATCTTCCGGCTGGAACTTTCCCGCGGCTATCGCCTGTTCCGGGCGGAGATTTCCAATCCGGACCTTTGTGACCTTACCCCCCTGTACCTTGAGCCGGCTGACAGTTTGTCCTCGGGCATGTATTATCAGCATTTTGAACCCGCCCTTTCGCCGGATGGGAATTGGTTGGCTTTTACTCGCTCCAGTTGTCTGATCCCGGACTCCCTGGAGACCTGTACTCAGATTGAGCTCATGGTCTTGGAGATGGAGACGGCCGGCGAGAATTTCGGATATGAGGCCAGAGCTTTCCCGGTCACTAGTCAAAGTTCCCGGATCGAGCGACCCAATTGGTCTCGCGACGGGCGGAAAATCGTTTTTTCTTCAGGCCTTGATATGGCTGGGGAGACTGGCTGGGGAACCGAATTGTTCACCATCGATTTCGACCCGGACAGTGCAGCCGAGGAGGACCCGATTCTGGACAATAATCTGAATCGACTGACTTTCACCGATTACAGAGATGGCGATCCCATCGTGGGCATTTCCAACACTTCGCCGTTCTATTCCCATGACGGTAGTGAGATATTCTTTGTCTCTTCCAGGCGTTTGCCCACCACAACGCATCACGACCGGAACATCTGGAAGATTCCAGCCGATGGCAGCCTGGATCCGGAGGTGTATTTCTTTACGAGGTCGGACGATGTGGATGCATCCCTGAATCCAGATGGTTCCCTCCTGGTCAGCAGTCAACTGGGTTTTACAACCGAGATTTTGATTCAGCTTGAAGAGGAAGCCTACCAAAGAGCTAAGCAACTGCAGGGTGATGAGTTGACCATCCTGGAACTACGGACTTTGGCGAGCGATGAACGCCATGTGCTGGAGATGTTCGAAGATGTAATGTCCCATCTTTACGTGTTCCGCAAGTAAGTCCGCAAATAGGTCCGCGAATAGGTCCGCGAATTCAACCCGGGGAATACTGTGTCCAACCTGGTTGTCCTGCGCCGAAGAATGGTTGAAATTGGTCGTCTGATGTACGACAAAGGGTTGATCGTGGCTGCCGAAGGGAACCTTTCAGTTCGCTCTGGTGGCCACTCTTTTTTGGTAACTCCGGCCGGGGTTGGCAAGGGGTCTCTAAGAGTACAGGATCTGTTGGAAGTGGGGGTTGCGGGGAAGAGCCCCGCTGGGTTGGCGACTTCGGAATGGGGAGTCCACCGGGAAATCTATTGCCGTCGACCGGATGTAGGGGCTATTTGCCATGCTCATCCGCCTTGGGCCACTGCCTTCGCAGTCGTTGGCCGTGATCTGGATGGCAGTCTGTTGACCGAGACCGCCCGATTTTTGCCACGCGTTCCTGTGGCCGAAAGATCCCTGCCCGGCAGCGATGCGGTTGCCGAGTCGATTGTTCCGCTGATTGGGAACCACGATGCGATTCTCCTGGGCGGCCATGGGGTGGTTGCTGTTGGAAACGGTCTGGAAGATGCCTTCGCCCTGCTGGAAACCGTTGAACGCCTTGCCCAGGTCACATTGCTGGCCGAGATGGCTGACGGAAAATGTTGTCTTCCCGAAGGCGCTGCCCGCAGTTTGCTGGAAAAATAACCCAAATTCATGGTTCGCCAGGAGTCTGGTTTTCTCTGATCAGGTTTTCTCCGTTGCTCCTGCATAGATGGCCGACAACCGTTCCACGATGGCTGCCCAACTGAATTTTTCCTCGATCATGTGCCGCGCCCGGGCTGCCCGTTCGGCAGCGCCCGGATCCTTGTACGCCTCCAGGACGGTGTTCGCGAACGTGTCGTCGCATTCCGATAAGTAGAGGGCCTCGTCCGCCTCGGAAGCGATTCCTTCGGCTCCCACCGGAGTTGTCACAATGGGAATTCCCCTCGCCATTGCTTCCAGTATCTTTATCTTGATGCCGCCCCCCTCGGCAAGAGGGGCCAGGAAGAGTCGGCTCTCCCTGAAATGAGGGGTCAAATCGTCCACGAAACCCAAAGCATCGACGCGCAGGTCCCGCCACTTTTCCTTTCCTCCACAAGAGGCTAGAAATTCTACCGAGCCCCGGCCCGATAGGAGCAGGCGGGACTCGGGAATCTGGGGGGCCAAGCGAGGCCACAATCTATGGACGAGGAATTCGGCGGCTAACCGATTGGGCCGATGAGCGAAGGAGCCCACGAAAAGGAAGCGGTCAGGGGATACAGGGGACCAAACCTCTTCAATGGCTTCGGTATCCATACCCAGCGGGACTGTGGCCAAGTTGCGTCCGCCCATCGCGGAGTACAATTCCCGGTCTCCGGGTGTGACACAAAGAGTCGTGTCCACCCAACCGGAGGCTGCAATTTGGAGTCGATTCCAGGCGGCGGCCTCCTGCATTGCCCAGACTTTGATCAACGGGTTCCCTGCACGGTTGGCCCGGCGCTGTCGGGGCAAGGAGCCCAGTTCATGGCTGTTCAAAACCAGCCTTGGTTCAGATTGGCCGCGTTTGTCTCGCCATCGTCTGAGATCACGAGCCAGGAGGGACATCTGCAGATATTCTATCTGGACTGCGTCCGGACGGAAAGACTCCACAGCAGTCACGAACTGATGGGAAATGGACGGCGACCAGTATTTTTCAACGTAATGGGGAAAACCCGAAACCTGGGATCGGATAAGGGCAGACGCGCGATTCAGGATCAGGGGTACCAGCTTGGCTTGGCCGCTGGTTTTATCCAGAAAGGGTATGGGAGTAACTGTAACGCCCAACTTTTCGACGTCCTGGACCATCGAATCCTCCCCGGGCCTAACCAGGGAAACAACCAGGACCTCATGCAATCGAGCCAGGCCCCTCACAAGATCGCGAACGGCCGTTCCGCCACCGTGACCCACGCGTTCATGGGGAAGGTAGGGGGTCAGGACCAGGACCTTCACCTGAGCTTGCTCCCGGAGTGTTTTGGGGCCTGGGGGAAGAATGAAAAATGGGGGGCGGATCTTTTCATCAGTAAGAAACGTAACCGCGGGCGATGGAGAACTCTTCTTTTTTTCTCTCCATCTCTACTTCCCATTCCGTCGAACCTTCTTCCAGGTTGGGACGGTTTTTTCGAATAAAGAGAGTTGCTTCCTCGTCGATTTCGCCTTCGACCTTCAGGTCGCGAAGGATGAGATTCTGGATCAGGAAGACAAACCGGCTCTCGTCTATTTCAAGATCGACCAATTCCTCATCCAACAGGCGATCGGCGATTGATCGGCCCAGAATATCGATTCTTTCCTCGGTCAGTCTCAAGAGAAAACCTCCAACGGGTCCAGGCCCGTCGGTTAGAGGGTAAAATTCTTCTTGCGTGCAAGTTCGCGTTTCATCTTGTTTCGCAAGGCCCCGACGTCCATTTCCATGGCTCGGATTTCGTTGTAGTTCTGGCTCAGGAGATTCTCGACTTCATCGTCGATTTCCTGTTCAACCATCAGGTTCTCGTAGATGGAGTCGAACGCCGCCCGGGCCACCAGATCCAGGTTGGAGATAATGTGGATCTCGGGGTGTTCTTGGATCATCTTGAGGATCTTATCCGAAAGGTATTCGATCTTGTGTTTGCTCAGCCTCAAGGCTGCCTCCCAGGGTGAATCATGTCGAAGATTTTGTGTTCAGGGGGAATCCGGAACCCGGTCGCCCATGGCTTGCCGTCGGTGAGCCTGGCGATCTGACCCGATACCAGAACCATTGAAAGACTTTTCCCGGGGGTTGGCAAGAAAAAACGAGTCGAGTATCATCTGCAAACCCGGATTTTCAACTGGCCCCGATGGGAACTCTGCGGGTGGTTATGCGTATGAACCCGATCGCGGCAGGTCCGAAACGGGTCTGGGTCACAATTCAGTATTCAAAGCGGTTAGATTACAAGGAACAGGAAAGGGAACCATGACCGAACACCAACCTCTAGATAAGGTGCGGGCGGACGAGATCTCCAGGCGCCTGGACCTGGTCCTGGCGCAGACCGAGAAGGTGATTGTCGGACAGCGCCAGATGATGGAAGGCCTATTGTTGGGACTGATAACGGGTGGGCACATCCTTTTGGAAGGAGTACCGGGGTTGGCCAAGACCCTGGCCGTCAGCACTTTGGCGAGAACTCTGGACACCGGTTTCCGGCGAATCCAATTCACACCGGATCTTTTGCCGGCTGATATTACCGGGACTACCATATACAACCGGGAAACCGGGGATTTCACGGTCAAGAAGGGTCCCGTCTTCAGTAATATTATTCTGGCCGATGAGATCAACCGGGCACCCGCCAAAGTCCAGAGTGCCTTGTTGGAGGCGATGCAGGAGCGACAGGTCACCATCGGTGGAGAAACCTTCCCGCTGGCCGATCCGTTCCTGGTATTGGCCACCCAGAATCCCATCGAACAGGAGGGTACGTATCCCTTGCCCGAAGCCCAGGTGGACCGCTTTCAGCTGAAGCTCCGAGTGGGATATCCCTCGCGGGAAGAGGAGAAATTAATTCTGGAGCGAATGGCCGGGCACAGTCTGCCCGAGGTTGACCGGGTCATCGATCCGGCAGGGATTCGCGAAATCCGCCAAGCAGTGAATACCGTGTTCGTGGACGAGAAGATCAAGTCCTATATCCTTGATATCGTTTTTGCCTCCCGGGATCCACAGGCTGCCGGGTTGGATCTGGCCCCCCTGATTGCGTGGGGCGCTTCACCACGGGCGACTCTCGCCCTGACTCAACTCTCCCGGGCACGGGCCATTCTAAGGGGTCGGGCCTTCGTGATTCCGGAGGACGTCAAGGCCGTCGGCAGCGACGTGCTGCGCCACAGGATCCTCATCACCTACGAGGCGGAGGCCGAGAACCTCACCAGTGATGACATCGTGAACACTTTGCTTGATAACATTGAGGTACCGTAGATTGCCATGAACAATCGTCCCAATGGCAACTCCATCCCTCCCGAGATTCTGGCCGCAGTTCGGCGCATAGAGATTCGTACGCGGCGAATGGTCGATGAAGTATTTTCCGGCGAGTACCATTCCGTTTTCAAGGGAACGGGGATGGAGTTCCGGGAAGTGCGGGAGTATGTGCCCGGAGACGATGTGCGGACCATCGATTGGAACGTTACTGCCCGCACCGGTGATCCTTTCGTCAAGCTCTACGACGAGGAACGCGAACTGACCGTTATGCTGGCGGTGGATATGAGCCGCAGCGGTTGGTTCGGCTCCGGAGATAGGGCCAAAGTGGACGTTGCCGCCGAATTGTGTGGCGTGTTGGCTTTTTCGGCAATTGCCAACAAGGACAAGGTGGGTCTGTTGCTGTTCAGCGACAGGGTCGAGAAATTCATTCCACCGGCCCAGGGCAAAAGCCATGTCCTGCGCCTGATCCGGGAGCTGCTGACCTTTGAGCCCGAAGGACATGGCACGGACCTGAATGAGCCCCTGCGCCTGCTGGGTTCGGTGCTCAAGCGCAAGGCAACGGTTTTCCTCGTTTCCGATTTTTGGGCGAGTGATTTTTCCACGAGTCTTTCCATCCTTTCCCGCCGTCACGATGTCGTGGCTGTCAGGGTCCGTGATCCTCGCGAGACATCCCTGCCTGCGGTAGGCCTCGTGCGCTGGCTGGATGCGGAGACGGGTCGGGAATGCCTGATAGACACTTCGGCCGAGGCCTCTTCCCGCCAGGTTGCCCTGCGGGCTGACAACGCGGACGCGAAACTGGAACGGCTTTTCGCCTCCCGGGGTGTCGATCTCATGGATGTGGATGTGACCGAGTCCTATGTGGAACCTCTGCGGAAATTCTTTCTGGCGCGGGAAGGTCGCCGGGGACGGAGGTCCTCCCAATGACATCCCGGTTTGGTCCATTGATGAATCCGGCTTTCCTCCGGGCCGGGAAGCCGTCTGTAATGATGATTTCACTTCTGTTTCTTTGGGGGAGTATGGCTGCCCCCGTTGGGCTCTTTGCACAGGGGCCGGCAATGTCTCCTGCCATGCCCGCTCCGGTGATTCCCGATACTGTACGTGCGGAATTGATCTGGCCCGAGGATATGATTCTTCCTTCGGCCTTGTACGTGGTACCGGACACGGTTCAGTTCGGCGAGATGGCTGGAATCATATGCGAGTTTCCCGCCGGGTCCGTTCTGCCGGATGCGAAGGGACTGGATTCAACGGCTGATTGGTTGTCGTTGCCGCTATCGGTGGAGGGAGATCAGCTGGAAAGGTTGGCCGGCTCGGCCGGCGATTTCGTCGGGAATGAAACACTTCTCATCCCCATTCGAGTGTACCGCACCGACCCTTTCATTATTTTCTGCGGCCCGGTCGAATCGTCGGTGATCCAGGTTTTCGGAAAGACAACCGACCTGGCCTCCATCAAGCCTATCCGGGATCCCCGATTGCGAGGATGGAATCTGCTGATCCTCGTTGTCGTTGCTCTGGGTTTGACCCTGTTCATGCTGTTGGTCTGGTACTTGTGGCGCCGACGGGCCCGTCCCACGGTTCTTGTGGATTGGGATCCGATGAGTCCGGCGTGGATCGTCGCCGCTGATCGTTTGCGCGATCTCCTGGGTTCCGGCTCCCTGGATCGTAACAGGGGAAGAGATTTTCTGAACGAACTGGCCTCCATTGCGCGAGGATTTGCCTCGGACCGGTATGGGATTGCTGCGAGGGAGATGACCGGGAAGGAAATCGTTTCAGCCTGCCGGGAGAGAGGCTTTCCAGGTTCGGCCCCGGGCAAGTTGGCCCGCCTGATTGACGACGCTGACTGCCGCCGCTACGACCCGGAGCTTGTGGACCCGGCCTGGTGCAGGAATCAAGCAGGGCAGCTGATCCATCAGATGTCGGCAGTGCGGATCATTCCCCGCCAGACCCCGGTCCCACCCAAAACGCGGCTCGGGGCGGAGAAGGCCTGGACGATACTACAAGATTTCCTGGCTGAATCCGAATCCGATTCGCGTGGCGGTATTTACCGGCCGCTGTCCAGTGGGGGAGCCTGATGGAATTTGCTCGACCCTGGATGCTGGCCCTATTGCCCTTGGCGTTTGGTGTGCTGTGGCTGCGCATGAAGAGGGGGGGAGATGTTGCTGCGTTGCGTCATCCCAACCTGCAACTGTTGTCTACCGATACGGGAACCCTTCGGGTGCGGTTATCGGGCTTGTTACCCTGGCTCTCCTGTCTTGCCCTGCTTCTGCTGTTGATCGCCGCCGCTGGACCTCGGGTGGCCCATATGAGTGAGGAGGTGGAGGGACACGGGATCGACATTATACTCTCCCTGGACATCAGTGGCAGTATGCGGTCGCTGGATTTTCAGCCGCAGGACCGATTGGGGGCAGCCAAGGATGTGATCCGTGAATTCATAGACGGCAGACCCCACGACCGGGTCGGTTTGGTGGTCTTTGCAGCCCGTTCATTCACCCAGTGTCCGCTGACCCTGGACCATCAGGTCCTGCAGGGTTTTTTGGAGGAAATCGAAGTCGGTTTGATAGACGATGGCACTGCAATAGGCCTGGGTTTGGCCACGGCTGTGGCCCGTTTGAAGCATTCGGATTCACCGAGCAAAACGGTGATCCTACTGACCGATGGGGTTAATAACGTACCCACCCTTGAGCCGGAAACTGCAGCTGAATTGGCCAAGTCGTTGGATGTGCGTGTGTACTCGATAGCCATCGGCCGGCAGGGACTAGTGCCCTACCCCGTGAACGACCCCGTATTCGGTCAGAGGACTCGCCAGGTGGAAACCAGGATTGATTTGGATCTGCTGGAGAGAATCTCTTCGATGACCGGTGGACGCATGTTCCAGGCCACTGATCCGGAAGCTCTACAGAATATTTTCTCGATGATCGACGAGTTGGAGACCGCCCGCTATGAAACAAGGATCAGTACCTGGTACAGGGAACGGATGGCCTGGTTTGTCGGCCCGGCTTTGTTGCTTCTCCTGCTGGAAGAATTGTTAGCGGCGACTTGGTTGCGCAAGTTGCCCTGATTGGGCTTGAAGGAAAGGGATTTGGTGCATCGTGCGGTTTGCCCAGGACATCTGGCTTTACTTGGTACCAGTACTTCTGTTGCTTTGGCTTGTGCTGCGGGCCGCCGATAGACGGGCTACTGGGCGTTTGGGCAAGCTGCTTGGGAAGCGTGTTGCCGATCACGTCGAAAACGCAAGTCCGCGACTTGTTACATGGCGGCGGTTTCTATTCTTTGCCGGTATGTTTCTGCTCCTGTTGGCCATGGCTCGACCCCAGTGGGGAGCCAGCGAAGTAACCGTTACGCAGCGCGGTTCGGACATAGTCATTGCCTTGGATATTTCCAACTCAATGTTGGCCGAGGATGTGCTTCCAAACCGCATGGCCCGGGCCAAGATCGAGTTGGGTAGTTTCCTGGCCAGGCTACAGGATAGTCGTGTGGGGTTGGTCTTCTTTGCCGGATCGGCCTTTGTGCAGTGCCCTCTTACCCTGGATTACGGTACTTCTGATATCTTCCTGAAGATGGCTGGCCCCGATATGCTCTCTGAGCAGGGGACGGCGATTGCCTCCGCTTTGGCTAGCAGCCGGGATTTGTTGCGTAAGGGTCGCGAAGGTTCCCCGACCGGATCATTTCAGGCTATTCTGCTGGTTACCGACGGCGAGGACCTGGAAGGAAACTGGGAAAAAGAAGCCAAGGCCTGCCGCCAAGATGGGATCAAGGTAATCCCGGTGGGAGTGGGTGATGAAGGAGGGGGCCTCATTCCGGTTACCGACTCACAGGGGCGTTCGGCCGGGTTTATGAAGGATGAGCAGGATAACGTTGTGATGACGCGGCTTGATCTGGCTTCATTGGAAAAATTGGCTCAACTGAGTGGAGGAGGCAGTACCTTCAGGATCGGCGTGGATGGCCTGGCTGGAGACCGCCTGTTCGCCGAACTGCAACGGTTGGGCCGCCGGGACCTTGAAGATCGGCACATCTCAGCTTTCCAGGAACGGTATTTTTGGCCCCTTTTGCTGGGTACATTGTTCATCGCCTTGCGCTTGGTTATCCGGTCGCGGGAATCGGACCGCCTGAAACGGATTAGCTCCTTCAAGGGTACTCCCTTGGCGATTCTTGTCCTGGTTCTTTCCGGTATTCCGGGAGCGGGGGAAGCCAGGGCGGGGGTTCGACCGCCGGGAACCGCGGAGGCGGCCAGGGCGAAGGAACTGTATGTGACGGGTTCCTATGAGGAGGCTTTATCGGGTTTTGAATCAGCCATTGTTCTGGCCCCCGACGATCCCTTGATCAGTCTGGCAACGGGTGAAACCTTGTTCCAGTTGAAACGGTATGAAGAGGCCACGCGGGAATTTGAACGGACCCTGAATTTGACCGAGGATCCCGAATTGCGGTCTGAGGCCTACTACAATGCCGGCACGACTCAGCTTGCTGCCGGGGATTCGAAAGCGGCCATTGAATTGTTGCGATCTTCCCTGGATCTGAAAACGGATCAAGAGGATGCCCTGTTCAATCTGGAAACTGCGTTGCGTAGATTGCAACAACAGGAGCAGCAACAGGAAGAGGAAAATCAGGAAGAACAGGAAGAACAGGACAAGGAAAACGAAGAGCAGGACCAGCAGAACCAGCAGGATCAAAAGGACCAACAAGACCAACAGGAACAGGATCAGGATCAGGAAAACCAGGACCAGGAGGAGCAATCTCAGCCAGCACCCGAGGAACAGGAGCAGGAACAGGAGCAGGAACAGGAGCAGGAACAGGAACAGCAACCCGACGAGTCGGAGCTCACCCAGGAGCAGGCAATGCAGATTCTCAATGCGCTGGATCGGGATGAAGAGGAATTGAAGAGGTCAGTTCAAAAAAGGCTCAAGGGGGGCAAGCCCCGCAGCGGAAAGAAATGGTGACGGTGAGAGTATTTTCCGGCAGGAATTTCATTCCCGGCAGGTCTGCTCCTTGGCCTTTCATTGCCTTGGTCTTGGCGCTTCTGACTGTCCACGATCATGCTCTGGCGGATCTGGGTTGTCGGGCAGAGGTTAACCGGAATACCGTGGCGCAGGGTGAGATAGTTGTTTTGACCGTAACGGCGGAAGGGGATGCGGATTGGTCAGCGGAGTTCGAATTACCTCCCCTGCCCGATGTCCAAGTTTCCGGTGGCGGAACCAATCAGAGTATGAGCTTCGTCAATGGTCGGCGCAGTGCCTCGGTTGCCAAGACCTACTACCTGCGCGTAGATCGGGAGCAGGATTTCACAATTGGCCCGATCAGGATTATTTCTTCAGGTAAGGAGTGCCTTACCGAGCCTATCGAGATCAGGGTAACCAAATCTTCTGCCACCCATTCGGTCCCGCCTTCGGATTCTGGAAATCGGGTTGCGTCCCCCGCCAAGAGACCTGCTTCAGGACCTTCACGCCAGGAGGGTTTATCCAACGCCGGCCAGTCCGGAGACGACGTTTTTGTTACTCTGGAGGCCGACCGGACGACGGTTTGGGTCGGTCAGCAAGTGATTCTCAGATTCAGGTACTATCGCCGGATCCAACCCTGGAACAATCCTAAATATATAGCTCCCCGCACGGAAGGTTTTTGGCGCGAGGATCTGGGCCCGGAATCAAACTTCCGAAAGGTGGTTGCCGGCCGGGCTTACAACGTCACCGAGATTCGCTACGCAATCTTTCCTACCCACAGCGGGGATCTGAGTGTAGGTCCTGCTGAATTGCAATTTCCTGACGATGTCTTTGACCGTTTTTTTAGCTCTCGACGTCACCGGGGACCCCGTGTCCTGACCACGGGCCCTGTTGTTATCAAGGTGAAGGATCTTCCCTCTCCGGCTCCTGAGGGATTCTCCGGTCTGGTAGCCAGTAGACTGGATCTGGTGGCTGAGGTGGATCGGGATACGGTTCCCCGAGGAGAGCCCGTAGGTTTGCGGGTGCAACTGGACTGCGATGGTTTCCTCAAGGGATTCAAGGGACTGGCGGTTTCAGAGCCTGAGGGCTCACGCATGCACCATGCTGGGGAGCATTTTTCCAGTGGACCGAACAACAACCGTTTGCTGGGGTCGGTGGTTGTAGAGAAAGTCATAGTTCCCAGCGAGGACGGAACTCTTACCCTGGACCCGGTGGAGCTTTCCTGGTTCGACGGGATGCAGGGTCGTTACCGGACGGCTAGAACCAGATCCCACGTTTTGACCGTAACTCCCAGCGATCTGCCGACGGGTATGGAAGATGATTCCGGTTTTCTCCGCAACGAGATTGCCCGGCTCGGTCAGGATTTGGCTTTTATCCATCGAGGTGGAGAGAAGTTGAGGATTAGATCGGCACCGATGGTTTATTCCGTGTTCTGGTGGGTACTCTTAGTTATGCCGGTGGTTTTGCTGGCGTTATGGCGTTTCCATATCTCGCGCCAGAGCGCTGACCTACGTGACCCTGCCGGCCGAAGGCAGAGACGGGCCCTATCCATGGCCAGAAAGGAATTGAAGAGAGCGTCCTCTATCGGCGGGCAAATGGAGCAACTGGACGCCGTTGCTCGGATTGTCACGCGCTTCGTGGCCGACTGCACGGGCGCTCCGGTCGCTTCCATTGCCTCGATCGAGGTTCGTTCCTTCTGCTCGGCTCTGGAAGCTTTTGAAGCCAGCGATCGTCTGGTCCAATTTCTTGTTGAAGCCGACCAAATGCGTTATGGCAGGGAAGATTTTCTTGCTGCCGAAAACATGATAGAGAGCGTGGAGGGTATTTTAACCGACCTATATTCCAGGCACCGAAAGGTTCACCCCGGACAGGGGGCAGGAGGGCTTTTGGCGGGCAGCCTGATGTTCTTGTTTTTGCTTGCCGTTCCACCGACAACCCTGGCACAAGCCAGCGAGAATCCCGCGCCCGGGATTGATCCCGCGCGCTTGCTGGCAGAAGGCAATCAGGCCTATACCGAGGGGAAGCTTGATTTGGCTATGGACCTCTACCTCCGAGTTAAGGAGGAAGGAGTCGATGACCCCGATCTGCATTTCAATCTGGGCAATACCCATGCTCGACGTGGTGAGTTGGGCAAGGCGATAGCTTCCTACCTGAGGGCCAGGCGACTCTCTCCTCGAGACGGAGATGTCTCTGAGAATCTGGCCTGGGTGCGGGGGCATATCCAGGATTTGGAGCTCTCTACCGGACAATTGCCGCTCTTCATTGACCAGTGCTCGTCCCTGATCGGCTCGCTGTCTCTTGACGAGTGGAGCCTACTTCTGGTCATCCTGGTCTGGGTGCTGGCAGGGCTCGCCGGTTGGGCCTTTTACCGAGACGACTTCGGGACTCATCTGCGTCGAGCCTTGCTGGGGTTGGGCGGACTGGTCCTGCTGACGGCCATTGTTGTCGCCTGGCGCTTCCAGCGCGAGGAAATCCACAGGGAAGCAGTGATAATCGTTGCCGAGGCCGCAGTGCGCTCGGGACCGGCTGAGTCCTTTCCTGTTCTTTTTCAAATCCACGATGGGCTGACCATGATGATCGAAAGTGAGCGGGAGGATTGGTGCCGCATCGGTCTGGGGGGAGCATGGGTTGGTTGGGTTCATTCGGAGAGCCTGGAGGAGGTCCGTCTTAACCGATCCCGTGGGGAGGACACTTCCTCTCAGAGTCGGTAAATCGCCTGTTCAGCCTGAACTTCGATCGCCGTGATTCCCAAGTCATTGAAGTTGTGTTGGGTCGATTGCTTGCAATGGACCTGGCAAAATCCCGTTTCTCACACCTCACGCCAGGAAAACATTGGTTAATGGTCCTGGAACCCTGCCGAATAATAAAGTATTGGGATTTATCGGACCTGAGAATTAAAGGCAATGGTTGCCCGGAATTCTCCTCCGGTCGGCGACAGTGAGGCACCCTCTTGGCCGAAAAGACCGCAGAATTAGCGGAAATCATGGAAACCTTGGGCTCGCTCCAATCCAGGGTCAAGGAATTGACCACTGAGGAGGTCCCAAGCCCTGGCCAAGCTTTTCCCAATAAAGTGGAAAGTGTAGATTCGCCAGCTCCAATTGATACCGGGGTCGCCAGTCATTCAGACGTCAATCAGGAAAAGTCTATGCCGGAGCCCGGCCCACACGGCGATTTGAATGCGGACCAATTATCCCTTTTACAAGCTGGAATTGCAGAGATTTCGTTGTTTTCCAAGCACAAGTCCTTTCCCGAGTATTTTGCACGCCTGGCGGATAAAACAGGGCTCAGGCTTCTGCTTCTGAAACGGTGGACCAGCGGGCTGCAGGTGTTCATGGAAAAAAACATCAAGATGCCGAATGAAGCGAAGAAAAAACGTACGGATGGACGGGCTCCGATCCACTGCAAGAAGCCGGAAATTTTCGAAGCAACTGGTGAAGAGGCCACGGTGTATTGCGGGCCTGTACCGGTACAACACTTCCCCCTGGATTTGACTTTGATGCTGGGGCGCGGGAGTCGGGACCGCCAGATCATCATTCTGCCCCTGCCTTCCCAGAACCACTGGAATACTTTCCTCTATCTGGATGGTGACCAGAGCACGGAAAAATTCCTGGTAGTGGCCGAAGTCCTGGCTCACTTCGCCCTTTCCAGAATGCAATTGTTGAACAAAGGGATAAGGTCTCCCCAGGGACGAGTGGCTAGAATTCGCCAAGCGGAATTGCACCGTCGTCGGGACGCTCAATCCCGCCTTAAAGGCTCCCTTGATCAAGCGAAGCTCTCACCGGAAAAGTCGAAGGAATCACGGGAGAAATTGGCTGAGTTGGACATTGATCCATTCGCCGTGACCACCGTATCCTCCCCGGTTGAAGTCAAGGAACCAGTTCAGATTCCTCTAGTTCCTTCTTTGCCTCTTCAGGAAGAGGACGCATTGGATGACTCTGAACCGGCTGCCAAAACCACAATGACCCCTGATGCTCAGGCCAAATCGGAAAGCCATCCTGTTTCCGGCCCGGATCCGGAAGGGACACCGGCGGATGAAGTGGATGTTTTGGAACCGCAACTTCCCGGGAAGCACGATGGCCTGACCCCGGAGATGATTCTTAATCACAGTGGAGAGCTGCCTGCCTTACCCAAGGCAGCTTGCCACATCATGGCCGTGATAGAGGATCCTCGCACTACTGCTACTCGCCTGGAGAGGGCCTTGGCCATGGACCAGGCTTTGACGGCCAAGGTTCTGCGCATCGCCAACAGCCCATTCTACGGAGCGGTGAGGGAGATTCGAAACGTCAGCGAGGCGATCGTGCGTTTGGGTTTTGTAACCATCCGCAACTGGACCCTCGTAACGGCCGCTCGGTCGGTATTCTTGTCACCAGGGGCTGGTTTGATGTACAAAAAGGTATGGTCCCAGTCGGTCCTTTCAGCCATGGCGGGTCAACTGGTCGCCCAGGCTCTTGGCCGGATGGATGCTGAGGCGGTTTTCATTGGTGGGCTCATGCAGAACATTGGGCAACTGGTTTTGGCCCGCAGCCAACCGATTCTGTTTCAGGAGATCCAGGTGGAATCCGAGACTTCGGGAAAACCGTACCACGAGGTGGAACAGAACTCTCTTGGCTTTGACCACGGGGAACTGGGCGCCATTCTCATCAAGGAATGGAACCTGAGCCAGGATTTGGAGGAAGCAGTCCGCTGGCATCATGATTTCTTGAATCCCGAGGCCAAGAATATTCAATATGCCGCCATGATCGCTCTGGGAGAGGAGATCGCCTGGTGCAGCCTTGAAGAAAATCAGCAGGAAGTCGTGACTGGAGATAATGAAGATACAACGGAAACCGACCAAGGTCCGCCTCCGTTAGTGCTGAGCGCTGCCGCCAAATTTCTGAACATTTCACATGCACAACTAGAGGATCTGAAGGCTGAAGCCGCCAAGCTGAAAATTGACCCGCACTTCTTCAACTAATATTTACCAACCATGAACTAATGGGGGTCAGGCTTCGTTTGAATGCTCCCGGGAAGAGGGGCTTTGAATCTCTCTGTCCTCAACCTCTGATTCAAACTCCGGTGGCTCGAAGTGACGCCTGCAGCGGGCCTCGTAGGTCTCTGATGCGCCAACGACTATCTGACTCGTGTCTTTCGTAAGACGCTGAGTGAAGTTGGCTGGTTCTCCGCATTCCATGCAAATGGCCAACTGCTTGGTGACGTACTCCGCCGAACAGATCAGCTCTGGCATGGGACCGAAGGCACGCCCCCGGTAGTCCAGATCCAAGCCTGCCACGATGACTCGTTTGCCCTGGTTGGCCAGTTTGTTCGTTACCGAGAGAATATCGAGTTCAAAGAACTGGGCCTCATCAATGGCCACCAACTCTGTGCGGTCGTCGACCAGGTCCATGATGTCGTTCACATTACTGACGGCTGTCCCGGGCAGGCTCTGCTGGCTGTGTGAGACGATGCTGGTCGCATCGTAACGGACATCGCTGCCATGTTTGAATATCTGCACACGACGCTTGGCGATTTGGGCCCGGCGAATTCTTTTGATCAGTTCCTCACTCTTGCCGCTGAACATGGGACCACAGATGACCTCGATCCACCCAGTCCTGCCATTGATTATCTGCATGCCACTCCGTTTCTGGTGTTGTATTCGGAAGGAGTTAATTTATTCTATCATACTCGCGTTGCCAAACGGCAATATTCTCTTGCTGTTTTCCTAATCGTTGCGGTTCATTGGTGGCGCCCCTGATGATTTGGTTGGAATGGACGGAGGGTCCGGCTTGACTCCTTGGAATCGTGATGAATTTTCACGGATGTTTGCCCCTGCCGCAATCGGCATGGTCCACTTGCTGCCCCTGCCGGGCAGCCCCCTCTGGATGGGTGACCTGGAGGTGGTTCGAAATCGTGCCCTGGCCGACGCGACTGCATTGACCCAGGCCGGTTTCCGGGCTGCGATGGTCGAGAATTTCCAAGATGTACCTTTTTTCCCTGGTCGTGTGCCGGCCGTCACCGTGGCCGCCATGACTGCGGTGATCGTTGATATCCTCCGCAAATTTCCCGACTTGCTGCTTGGGGTCAACGTGCTGCGGAACGATGTCCAGGCGGCTTTGGGGATAGCCGCGGCCACGGGAGCGAACTTCGTACGGGTGAATGTTCACGTAGGAGAGGCAGTTACCGATCAGGGAACCATTCGGGGCCAAGCCTGCCGGACTTTGCGTTTGCGCAAGGATCTGGGAGTGGAACGGGTTGGGATCCTGGCCGATGTACGGGTGAAACATGCCAGGCCCCTGGTGGAGCGGCCCTTGGCCGAAGAGGCTCGGGATTTGCGACTACGAGGCCTTGCCGACTGCATCATAGTCTCGGGGCCTGCAACCGGTCAGGGTGCTGATCCGGAGGAGTTGCGCTTGTTGCGCCAGGCTCTTCCCGACTGCCCGCTCCTGGTGGGTAGTGGCATGACTTCCGAGAATGTCTCCCAATTCAGACCCTGGGCAGACGGTTACATTGTTGGAACTTCCTTAAGGGAGCAAACCACCGGGGCCAACGCTTCGGCGATCTCCTCTGTTAAATCCACTGAATTCCTGGCCAGCTTGGCGGGGTAGAGTCCGGAGGATGAATGTGACTATTTTAGTAACGGGTGGGGCCGGGTTCATCGGCTCAAATTTTGTGCGATACCAGCTGGCCGAATCAGAGGCCAGGATTATCAACTTCGATTTGCTTACGTATGCCGGAAATCTAGCCAACCTGGAAGGGTGCAGCGAGGATCCACGTTACAGATTTGTACGGGGTGATATCCGGGACCGGGCTGCCTTGCAGAAACTCTTTGCGGAAGAATCCATAACGGCCGTTGTCCACTTTGCCGCCGAAAGCCATGTGGATCGGAGCGTGGAGGGTCCGGAGATATTCGTAACTACGAATGTGTTGGGGACCGAGATTCTTCTGGAGGAATCCCGATCCGCAGGCGTTGAGCGATTCCTCATGGTTTCCACTGACGAAGTATACGGTTCCCTGGGAACCGAAGGCATGTTCACCGAGACGAGTCCCTTGGCGCCCAATTCCCCTTATGCGGCCAGCAAGGCCTCCGCAGACCTTCTCTGTCGCGCCTTTTTCAAGACTTACGATTTTCCTGTTCTGATTACGCGCTGCAGCAACAACTATGGTCCCTACCAATTCCCCGAAAAACTCATCCCCTTGATGATCGCCAATGCAATGGAAGGGAAGCCTCTTCCGGTCTACGGTGACGGTCAGCATGTTCGGGACTGGCTCTTCGTGGATGATCATTGCCGGGCATTGGATTTGGTGCTCCGCAAGGGTACTCCGGGGGCGGTGTACAACATCGGCGGCTGTAACGAAATGGCGAACCTGGAATTAGTGAATCTGCTGGTGAATAAATTGGAAGTGAGTCGGGACCTGATCACATTCGTCAAGGATCGACCCGGCCATGATCGACGCTATGCGATCGATGCCGGCAAGATCATGACCGAACTGGGTTGGGAGCCGTCTGTCCTCTTCGCCGAAGGGCTGGGTCGGACGGTGGATTGGTACCTGGACAATCGCTCCTGGTGGGAGACCATTCGGAGCGGTGAGTACACTAGATACTACGAGGAAATGTACGGTGAAGGGGGGCGGCATACCCGCCGTCCCGGGGATACCTCATGACCTTGAGCGTCCCCTTGCCTGATGGACGCAGGGTTCGGGTCGCTTCTGAAGTAAGCGATCGACTATTGTGCGGCGTTCAGGTTTTGTGCCCGGTGGCTGTGAGCGGCAACCATGAGGTGGACACCGCGACAGAGAATCTTTCTCGCGAATTGGTGACTCGATATTCCGGGTTGAAGCCGGCGGAGATCCCGGCTTTGACCGAAGCCCGCAACCTTTACAAATCCTTCGGCGTGGATCCCTCCCGTCACCGACCCAGCAGCGAAGCCCTGTTGCGGCGTGTTTTGAAAGGCAGGGGCCTCTACCAGATCAACAACGCCGTGGACTGTTGTAATTTGGCCTCTCTCGGGTTCCTGCTGCCGGTGGGGATGTACGACCTGGACCGGGTTGAAGGGGATATTGATATGCGGGTCGGTAGACCGGGCGAGGAATATCCGGGCATTCGCAAGGACATGGTTCACCTGGAAGGGCGATTGGGTCTTTTCGATCAAGAGGGCCCCTTCGGTTCGCCCACGAGTGATTCAGCACGGACCTGCGTTTCAGCATCAACCAGGAATATTCTGGCGGTGGTTATGGCGACCGCAAGCTATTGCCCGGCGGCCATGTCGGGAAATTTGGATACTTTTGGCAATCTCTTCATTCAATATTGCCAGGCGACGGAAATTTTCCGGACGGTATTGGGCTCCGATTTGCAAACAAGCGAGGAATAAGTGATGAGATACAAGGGCATTTCCAGCCCGGTAACCATTCTGCTTCTTTGGGCCGTGTTATTCCCTGTGGTGGTGCTTGGTTCGGTTGAGCCCCCAGCGGACCGTGCGCCGTCATTGTCCGAGATGGAAAGTTTTGTCATGAGACTTACCGATCGTGAATTTGCCGGCAGGGGCAGTGGTACAATGGAGGTGGAGGCTGTGGCCGACACCCTGGCTCGTCGGATGAAGGAGGCAGGGCTCAAGCCGGCTTTCGAAGGTTCCTGGTTCCAGAGTTTCCCCCTGTCAGGCGAAGGTTGGGCTGGAGACGACTTGACGGGCAAGACCGGCCGCAACGTAGCCGGGATTCTCCACGGTGTGGGTGATCTAAGTGCTCGATACATCGTCGTCGGAGCCCACTACGATCACTTGGGACGGGTCGACCCCGCAGAACCGGGGGGTCCTTCTCCCGAGCCTGGTGAGTATTATGCCGGAGCCAACGACAATGCCTCAGGGGTAGCGGTCCTGTTCGAATTGATTCGGATGGCTCCGAGAGCGGGCACTGAAACCGCCGGGATGGGTGAGGGGATCCGTAGTATTCTGTTCGTGAATTTCGGGAGTGAAGAGGTGGGGTTGCAGGGGTCCGGCTTCATGGCGTCCCATCCACCAGTACCCCTGGAAAAGATCGATCTAATGATCAATCTCGACACCGTTGGCCAGGTGACGGATAACCGGCTCTACGTCAGCGGGGTTGGCACCGCCGAGGTTCTGCCGGGAATGGCTGCCTTGGCCAACTCGGTGGATTTCGAACTTTCCCTGGCCCAGGGTGGTTGGTCAGGTAGCGATCATATGTCTTTTAATACCAAGGAAGTGCCGGTTCTATTTATCTTCGGAGGGCCTTATCCGGAATACAACACTCCCGCCGATCTGGGTGCAACACTCAACTATCGGGGAATGGGACAGGTGGCGTCCTACGTGGACAATCTGCTGAATCTCGCGCGGGGGGAAACGGCGGAATTTGACTGGATCATGGTGGCTGGCGCTGACCTGGAAACTGGAAAAGGTGAAGGGAAGAACAAGAATACATGGTTCGGCTCCATGCCCGACTTTACCGAGGATGTACAAGGGTACAAGTTGGCGGGGGTGTTTGACGGGAGTCCCGCTGCGAAGGCCGGCCTGCTGAAGGGTGATGTTCTGGTCAAGCTGGGAGGTTTGGAAGTATTGGACCTGCCCACTTTTACCCAGGCCCTGCGGGTCAATGCCCCTGGTGACCTGGTGGAGGTTACGGTACTGCGTCAAGGAAAGCCGCTGAATTTTACCATAGTCCTTGGGGACCGATCCCAGCGCAAGTGATCATGACCGGTCGCCGACCAGTAGTGGACTCCATCGGTGATTCAAACGCGGGCTCGGCTAGGAACTCATTCCCCAGATTTCTTAAGGTCAAGACTTGGACAGGAGTGGTTCCCCTGCCGGGAACCCGGTTCCACGTGGATGAACACCGTGGCCACCTTTTGGTTTTCCCGGCGCACCTTGTTTTCGGCTTCATGAGCGATGTTGTGGGCAGCTTCGATCGTGTGATCCGGATGAATGGACAACCGCACATCGGCCAGGAAAAAGGAGCCTCGTTGCCTGACCTTCAGGTCCCGTACCTCCTGAACGCAGGGAACGGATTCCACCGACTGACGAATCAGGCCGACCAATTCCTTGTCCGGCATTGTGTCCATCAAGGCCATGACGTTTTCCCGCAACAGATCCCAGCCCATCTTCAGGATGAACAGCGAGATGACAAGCGCTCCTACGTTGTCCAGGTAGGTCCAACCCAGGAGGGCGCCTCCGATTCCAGCAGCAGCGGCCAGTGAGCTGATGGCGTCCGATCGGTGCATGGCTCCGTTGGCCAGCAGGGCGGGGCTCCCGTGGAAACGGCCTACGAACAGGGTGTAGCGGGCCATGATTTCTTTGATGAACACAGCTCCAAGGCTGGCCCAAAGAGCCGGAATCTCAGGTTTGGGAAACTCCCGGGCCAAGAGGTCGAAAATGGCGTTCTTGCCGATCAAGACTGCGGTCAGAAGCATGAATGCGGCTACCAGGATGGCACCAAGGGTTTCGAAACTATGATGTCCGTAGGGATGGTCCTCGTCCGGCGGTGTGGAGGCAGCCTTGAGAGCCAGCAGGATCCCGATGTCGCTCAAGACATCGGCCAAGCTGTGGTAACCATCGGCTACCAGGGCAGCGGACCCAGCCTGGAAACCTATGAACAATTTTCCGCCGGATAACAGGACGTTGCCTACCAGCCCGGCCGCAGTGCAGGCGACCGGTCTTTTCCATAGCCCGGGACGAGTATCAACTCCAGTTGAACGTTGTCCGGATTGGCCGGCCTCGGATTTTTTTTCAGTCCTGTTCACCGGGTAAGGCCTCGGGGTACATTGCGTCTATGGTTTTTTTGAATTTACGGGTGATGGCAAACCGTTTGACCTTCAGGGTTGGGGTCAATTCGCCGGCCTCCAGGGTGAACTCCTTTTCAAGCAACTCAAACTTCCTGACCTGGCTGAATCCGGGGAAATCGCGATTGATTCGTTCGACCAATTCCTCGAAAAGGTTCCTGACTTTTGGTTTGAGAATCAATTCCCCGGGAGTTCCCTGGATCCCACTCTTTTCCGCCCAGTTACCGAGGGTGTCGAAATCCGGTACTATCAGGGCGCTCAGGAACTGGCGGCGGTCCCCGATAACCACGATCTGGGACACGAATTTGTCGGCCCGGAAGCGATTCTCCATTGGCTGTGGGGCGATGTTCTTTCCACCCGCAGTAACGATCAGGTCCTTTTTGCGATCAGTGATGAAAAGAAATCCATCCTCGTCGAAGTGCCCGATGTCGCCGGTAGAGAACCAACCTTGGTCATCCAGTACCTCCCTGGTGGCTTCTTCGTTGTTGAAATAACCCAGCATCACTTGTGGGCCGCGACCCTGTATTTCTCCATCCTCTGCAATCCTGATTTCGGTGTCTGTCAATGGTTTGCCGATACTGCCGAAACGAAAGTTGTTTTCGTAGTTGCAGGAAAGGACCGGGGAAGTCTCGGTCAAGCCGTATCCCTCGTAGATAAAGAGACCGGCCCCAAAAAAGAAGGTGTTGATCTTGGCGGACAGTGGTGCTCCACCTGACACCATGAACCGGATATTACCCCCGAGCTTGGCCCGAAGTTTGGTGAACACAAGGACATCGGCCAACTTCTTCTGGAAACTCAACAAAGGGCCTGGGGATTCCCCGGCGGCGGCCAGTTCGGCACACTTGATTCCTACTTCCCGAGCCCAGAAGAAAATATTCTTTTTGGGAAAACCAGCTTCCACAGCCAAGCCGGTCGCCTTGGTGTAGATCTTTTCATAAAGTCGTGGAACACTGATGATTAGCGTTGGCTTGACCTCCAGTATATCCACCGGAACAGTATCCATCCGCTCGGCGAAGGCGATCCCAGCACCGGCGTTGAGTATGGTATAATAACCTGCCATCCGCTCCAGCACGTGGGATAGGGGGAGGAAGGAGAGTGCCTTGTCGGTGGTCAGGATCGGGAAAAGGTCCTGGATGGCACTTACATTGGAGACGAAATTCCAGTGGGAAAGGACCACCCCCTTGGGATTTCCGGTGGTCCCCGAAGTGTAGATGATGCTGCAGGGAGCGTCCTTGTCCGAAACGGTGCAGTCCTCTTCTGCAGTAGTAGTGGCATCGTCTACCAGGTTCTGGCCGATTTGCAGCAATTTATCGAACATGAGCATATCAGGTAACTCATTCTGTTCGAAAGAGATTACATCTCGCAGGAAAGGTAAACGATCCCTTAGGGCATGGATCTTGGCAGCCTGTTCCGGGGTGGAAACGAAAATGACCGGAGGCTGACAATCCTTGAGGATGAACTCGATGGTTTCACTCAACAATGTGGAGTAGATGGGAACGGAAACTGCTCCGGAACAGAGGATGCCCAAGTCGGACAGGGCCCACTCCAGACGGTTTTCGGAAAGAATGGCCACCTTGTCGCCCGGTTTGACGCCGAGAGATTTAAGACCGAAACGAAGGGCTCGAACTCTGCGTAGGGCTTCCTCGCTGGAAACATCCACGTAGGTTCTGCTTTCGCCCCGGTAAGAAAAACAATCGGCCCGAGGGGTATCCCTCACCGCGGCCAGGAATAGGTCGGGTATGGTCTGTACGGACATGTCACTCTCCAAGCCTTGGGAATATTCCAGGGCACCGTCAACCTTGGGTTCTTTGATTGGCGGGCCCACGAGTAGCCATCTTTTAGTAAGCCATACCTTTTAAGGCCCTGTTTGTCAATGGGTCTCACTTCCAGAATTTTGAACAAGCCAACCGGGAATCAGGAGAAAAAAGATAACGATTAAGTTTGACCTGTCACAAAAACGTGATATAATTTATTTTTGGACGGAGTTCGGGAGAAACCACCAGCATACTGTGAGGAACAGGAAATGTTGCAGATCACAAAACAAACGGAATATGCAATCCGAGGTCTCCAGGAACTTTCACGCCGAAACGGAGCGGAACCAGTCCAACTCCGCTTGATTGCCGCCAAATGCGAAGTGAGCGAAGCGTTTCTAGCCAAGATATTCCAGATGCTGGGCCAGGCCGGTATTGTCAAGTCTCATCGGGGAGTCAAGGGCGGCTTCAACCTGGGCAGGCCTGCCAGTGAAATCAGCATGAGGGATATCGTGGAGGTCAGCGAGGGTGGAATCAATTTGAATCAATGTTTACGGGGAGACCAGGCCTGCAAACAAGCTGCCGACTGCAGGGTGGCACCGCTCTGGGCCAAAGCCCAGAATGCTCTTACTGATACTTTGGAATGCACTAGTTTGGCCGATGTCCTTTGAATCATCGGTTAACAGGGCCCAGGTTTTTGGTTCTCCTGGGGATTCTCAGTCTTAAAACCTCCTAGACGATTGGATGGGGCTTCATTTGGAGCTCCGTTCACCGTTTTTCTTCTCTCTCTTGCGCCTCAACTGTCCACAGGCAGCAGCTATGTCCAGTCCTCCGCTGGCCCGGATGAAGGTGTCAATGCCTCCGTCCATCAGGATTTTTTGAAAGCCTAGGGCCACTTCCTGAGCAGGAGCCGCTTCGAGCTCGCCTTCCAGAGGGTTCATGGGGATAAGATTAATTTTGAAGGGTCCCGTTCTTGCCAGTTTGACTATACGTCTTGCCTGTTCGGGGTGATCAGTGCTGCCGGCAATCAGGACCCAGGCCAAAGTAACTCTCCGCCCGCTTTGCCGACCATATATTGCAGACAGCTCCAGGGCTTCGGCCAGGGTTGTGCGACCGGGAACCGGCATAATCCTCTTTCGTTCCTGGTCATTCGATCCACCCAGGCTGAGGGTTAGCCCCACTCCCGGATCGGCCGAGATCAATTTCTCCAGCCCAGCGCGCGGCCCACTTGTGGATATCTGGATACGACGCCGGGACACACTCCAGCCTTGATTGTCCATGAGGATTTTGAGGCATTTTTCCACTTCCTGCCAATTGTCCAATGGCTCTCCCATGCCCATGAAAACAACATTGAAGCTGCGGTTTCCCATGCCCGGATGCGGCGTGGACTCAAGGTCGGCCAGCAAGTGCAGGATTTGTTCAATGACTTCTCCGGCAACCAGGTTACGAACCAGGCCGCCCCGGGCGGTCGCGCAATAACGACAGGCCATCGCGCAACCCACCTGGCAGGATATGCAAAAGGTTGGGTGTTCCGACATGGGAATGATGACGCTTTCCACGGTGTTGCCGTCCCTCAACTGGAACAGGAACTTCCTGGTCCCATCGTTGGAAACGAGGCGTTCCACACCGGTCAATCCTTCCAGGTTGTAGCGCTCGGCCAGGCTTTGTCGCAAGCCAAGGGACAGGTTCGTCATTTGGTCCCATTGTCTGACACGGGGTTGGTGCAGCCACTTAACCAACTGGTCGGCTCGAAAAGCTGGTTGACCGAACTCTTCAACCAAACTGGAGAATTCCTCGGGAACCAGGGATCGTATCAGAGGTTTCACGATGGTCACGCTGGTCCTTTTCTAGTCGTAACTTTCGGCTGGGCCTCACCGGGATTCCGGTCCGGCCTTGACACGATCTGCCGGGAAGAGGCAAGCTGCATAAATGAATTCAGTCCCAATTAACTCTACGAATCGCCCTGCGCGCAAGGATTGAACCGGTGAATTCCATATTGATCATCGATGATGAACGCTCTATCCGGGAAACCCTGGAACAGATTCTGGTCTACGAGGGATATACTGTGTTCAAAGCAGAATCTGGACCCGATGCTCTGCTGTTATTGGGTTCGAAGGAACCGGACGCCATCTTCCTGGACGTTAAGATGCCTGGAATGGATGGTTTCGAGGTGCTCACAAAGTTGAGGGAAATGGGGCGCCGGACTCCGGTAATCGTTATTTCCGGCCACGGCAATGTCGAGACCGCCGTCGAAGCGGTCAAGCTGGGAGCTTATGATTTTCTGGAAAAACCTCTGGACCGATCTCGGTTGCTGGTCACTCTGAAGAATTGTCTGGATCACCATCAGGTTTTGTCGGACCGCCAGTTATTACAGGAAAAGACGGAAAAGACCTCCCCCCTGGTCGGTGGCTGCTCCGCAATGCTCGAAGTTAAGTCTTTCATCCAGAAAGTGGGGGGTAGTGATGCCACGGTTCTGGTAACTGGGGAGAATGGAACCGGCAAGGAACTTGTAGTCAAGGCGATTCATAAGTCCAGTGCTCGTCGGGAGCGGCCGCTGGTGGAAGTGAATTGTGCGGCTATTCCCCGTGAACTGGTTGAGAGCGAATTGTTCGGCCACGAAAAGGGAAGCTTCACGGGAGCCGACCGACAGCGAATCGGCAAGTTCGAACAGGCTCATGGGGGCATCCTCTTCCTCGACGAGATTGGGGACATGAATGCTGAAGCCCAGGCAAAGGTTCTGAAGGCTGTGGAAGAAAGCCGCTTCCAGAGGGTTGGTGGAACCACCACCCGGGAGGTGGATGTGAGGATAATTGCAGCCACGAATCGTGATCTTTCCGCTGCGGATTCCGGATTTCGCCAGGACCTTTTCTTTCGCCTCAATATTCTTTCGATCCACTTGCCCCCCCTGCGGGAGAGGGGGGACGACATAGAATTACTCTTGGATTGGTTCATGGCCGACTTGGCCCGGAAGCTGAAGACATCACCCAGACGTTTTGAACCTGACACTCTGGCCCTGCTGAAGTCCTACTCATGGCCTGGAAATGTTCGCGAGTTGCGTAACCTGGTGGAAAGACTGTTGATACTAGTTTCCGGTCAAGTGGTTCGATTGGAGGATTTGCCTCTTCTGCCTGGCTCATCCTCTGCGGTCTCAACGGATACTTCCTTTTTTTCCTGTACCGACTTCCAGGAATTTAAGACACGTAGTGAGGGCGCTTTTCTGCAATACAAACTCAAGGAAAGTATGTATAATGTCAGTAGAACGGCGGAGTTGCTGGGAATGCAGCGAAGCAATCTGTACAAAAAAATCTCAAAATACGGGCTACAGACCCACCCCGGAGTGGAATCTGGAGCAGATTGATTTGACGAATAGGGCTTTGGTCCGTAGATAGATGAAAGTTTCTCGCCGTCACCAGGGGCAGGGATGGCGCAAGGGAAAGTTTGTATTGATGCCCAGTTTCAGTGGCTAAGGAGTATGGACATGAATAGGATCAATGGGGTTCTGGTCCTGATGGTTGCCGGAATGTTTATATCCGGGGTTCTCTTTATCCCTGGAGAAGCTCGTAGCGGCGATTTCATTAGCCAAGCTATTGAGCTCTCCGACATCAAGGATGATGTACCGGAGGATATCCAGGCTAAAGCCGGCGATGGCGTTGAAGGAGATCCGGATGCCGGGGGAGACGGTTTAGGGTATTCCGACAAAGATGATGTCTGGGAATTGGACGGGTTGTTCGAAGGTCCGAAAAAACAGGTTGTGAATGAATTGTGGATGTTCCTGGTGTCGTCGATCTGGTTGGTGCCCTGACAATTTTGAAGACGAGTCTTTAAGGGCCAGGTGGTTGTTTAAAGAGTGTGTAATTAGTCACCGATCCACTTCCTCGCCGAGGGATGCGGTTGATGAGAGATAATTTTAAAGATCATCGCAGGTTTGTCACCGACCTCTCGGGGGCTTCGGGTTCTCTTAATACAGAGGACTGGGTCCGGTTGGAGGAGGTCGGGGACCTGCACTTTCATGCTTCCAGCTACTCCTCCGCCCTGGATTACTTCGGGCAACTGCTGGATGAGCGGATCCTGGACCAGATGGTTTCCGACCAAGCCTTGCGGGTTCTTCGCAAAGCTATTGATAGTTGGATTCTTCTGGGGAATCTGGAGGCTGCTGAGGAATTGGTGGATCGGGCGGAGTCACTTCTTGCTGACGATCCTGACTGTGGAGCGCATTTACAGACAACAATCGTCGGGGCGGTCATTAAGAGTCGGCGTGCCCTGATCCTGCGTGAACGTGGTCATCACCACGAATCCCTTAATCTTTTCAAAAAAGCTTTTTCCATTCTTGCCCTCAGTGATGAACACGCTGAAGTGGCCCGCCTACAGACGGGAATGGGCCTTTGCCACATGCGGTTGGGAAATCTGGAGAAGGCTGAGGAATTCTACGCAGACGGTTTGTCTACGTTCCGGCGCATTGGCCATGATTTGGGTGTAGCCAATATTCTCAACAATCTGTCAATTCTGCACAAGAACCGGTGTAGCTGGAGCAAGTCCCTCTCCTTGGCTGAGCAGGCAGTGGGGTTGGCCCAGAAAATTGGGGCTAGCCACCTTATGCCCCTTCTCTATATCAACATGGGCTTGGCATTGCTGAAAACGGATCGTATCGGAGAGGCTCAGACTACCTTGAACCGGGGGCTTCGGATCGCCAAGAGTTTGGGGGATAGGTTAAGTTGCACTCGACTCTATCTCGCGCTTGGAAGAGCGGAAACCCAGGCTGGCCGGTTGGCCCGGTCGGAGGAATTGATTCTTGAGGGCCAGGCATTAGCCATTCAAAATCGATTTTTTCGTGAATCTGTAATCGCCGATGAGTTCTTGGGAGATATTCAGTTGGCGCGGGGTGATGTGGACAAGGCTCGCTTTAATTACGGTCTGGGACTAGAAAAGAATCTCGATATCGGTTTGGGAAACGATTTGGAGGGGGAGCTGCTCCGTAGGATGGGGCAGGCACATCTGCAGGCGGGTAACTGGGTTGAGGCAGTGGCCGTCAGCCAGGCAGCTATTGGAGTTTGTGAGCAGTGCTCCGAGCTTTTCGAGCTGGGATTTTGCCATCTGACACTTGGTGGTGCCTATGCGGCCCAGAAGGATTATCGCCAATCTGATTCTCATTTCCGGGAAGCCATTGCTACCTTCCAAAGCCAGGAATTGCCCCACCTGTGGTGTCGAGCGATCATCGAATTTTCCGATTCCCGCCTTGAGAGTGCTGGAGAAAGGGAATTGTTGCTTCTTCGCCGTTACCTGATGGATGCCCAGGAAGATGGAGCCGCCGCAGTCAGTGACCAGGTACTTTGCCAAATCCTGCAGCGTTTGGCCATGGTGCAGATTCGCTTGAACCAGTTCGACGATGCCTTGTTGACGGTTTTCGAATTGGAGCGGCATGCGGCCGGTTTCGAGGACTACGACCTGGATCGATCAGTAGTGAGGTTGCGAAATCAGATTGAATCCGGTTTCGTTGGTGGAACCCGGCTGGTCGAATCCAATTTGCAGGCCTTCTGCAGTATTCCCGGGCTCTTTCAGGGAGCTGATGATTCGAACTCAACCAACTTGGGATCGATTCTTTCCTTCGGCATGGAGCGTGTGGAAGCTGATTCGGGATACATCGCAATGGCAGATAATGGGGCCCCTGATCAGGATTTGCGCATTGTGGCCAAGAAAGGGATGACTGCCAATTTGGGACATCAGTTGATCCATTGGTTTGGCAATCGGGCCGAATCTGGGGCCAAGGATGCTACCTGCTTCTTTTCAAGACTCGATGCAGAGGGAGATCTGACCCTTAAAGTTCCAGCCCTCAAAACGGTGGCCGAAAGTTGTGTTTTCATGCCCATCGCTTCACAGGGGCGTGTTTTCGGTCTCTTGTTCCTCGGTAAATCTGAGTCCCGCCTTTCGAGCCCTGGCTTCGATCGAGCCTCACTCGATTTTCTGGGGGCATACATGGGGTTCCTGGCCCTCCTCCTTTTCGAAAAAAACCAGCGCGCCAATAATTTGTTGCCGGTTGAGTCGATATCACGAGTAGAAAATTTTGAGTCCATAATTACCCGGAACCAAAAGATGCTTGAGGTTCTCGAGTTGGCCCGGAAGGTAGCGCCCAGCGACCTGACGGTTCTATTAAACGGCCAAACAGGAACCGGCAAGGGTTTACTGGCCAAGTCTATCCATGCCTTGAGTCCCCGGGCAGGACATAAGTTGATGGCAATCAACTGCGCGGCAATTCCCGAGGCTTTGCTGGAAAGTGAACTCTTTGGCCATGTAAAGGGAAGCTTCACCGGGGCGCACAGTGATAAGAAAGGATTGTTGGCCGAGGCTGAGGGGGGAACAGTCTTTCTGGATGAAGTGGGCAAAATGTCTCTCGGCATGCAGGGTAAGATGCTGCACTTCCTGGATACTCGTATGGTAAGACCGGTGGGGTCCAATTCGGAGTTCAAGGTTGATGTTCGGATCATTTGCGCGAGCAAGCTGGATCTGAGTGTAATGGGGCAGAAGGGGTCCTTTCTGGAGGACCTTTACTACCGGATGTTGGATTTCCCGCTAACGCTTCCGCCTCTTTGTGACCGCCCGGATGACGTGCCGTTGTTGGTTCGCCATTTCGTGGCCCGTTTCTGTCGTGATCTGGGCATGGAGATGCTCTCTCTGGATGCTGCCTTTATGAATGCGCTTCTTGGCTATCCCTGGCCGGGAAATGTGAGGGAGCTGGAGAAGAATCTGAAACGTGCGATTATCCTGGCCCAGGGTGAAGGAGTCTTGCGGCTTGAGCATTTACCGGAATCCATTACCGGATCCGTGTCGGGCCAAGTCGCTGGGGGTGAACAGGCCCCTTTGCGGGAGACAATGGCGGGAGTTGAGTGCGTGGAGATTGAACGCGCACTGACCCGTTCGGGATGGAATAAATCCCAGGCGGCCCGGACCTTGAAAATCAGTTATCCCAATCTTTTAAAGAAGATCAGGCATTACGGTTTGCGCACGTCCTGAACTGTCAACTGACAGGATAATCATTTTTCCCCTATTAAAGAAATTGCCACCCAAACTTCTTTGTTTGAAGTGACTTATAGGGTCCTCCCGATTAGTGTAAAATTAATTTATAGATCTGCTTCTTTTATCTTTTCGGGTAAATAACCCCACCTTGTAACCCGTTGAAATATAAGCGGTTAAAAAGTCGACACATGGATGGTTCCAGGCATGAAGCGTGCTGTAAACAGGTTGAAGGGGTGAGTTACAGGAATCCTCTTCAATGTTAAGACAGAGTTTCGTGTTTTCGGGAGAAGCCAAGTTCACGTCCTGATGGCTTACCGGTTCAGAAGGGGTTCTCAACAAGTAGCGTCGGCGGATCAGTTGCCAAGAGGTGGGGTCTTGACAATCGGTTCTGATCGACAAGAGAGAACTTGAGGACTTTTCTCCCGAAACACGAATTTTCTGAAAACCGATTTGGATCTGATCACCGGATCCTGATTAAGAGCCCTAGCTGATCTTGAAATGGCGAGATTCAAGATCAGGGTGCCATTAGGCGGGGCTCTTTTTCTTTTTCTGTCGCTTCCTCTTTCTTCGTATTCTTGGAATTTATCGTCCTTTTTTAGGTAATTTGTCTCCCAAACCAAACAATTCAGTGATACGGGGTTGCTTGTTTCCCTGGTTGAAGATCTTCTGGTGACGGTGATCAGACAGCAAATGGGGTTTTTACATTCTCTGTTTAACAATCATTTAAGTAAATGTGGTTAAACCAGTTCGATAATTTTAAGCCGGGTTATTAGCTCAATTAATTGCGGCCTAAATATTTTACCGAAATTGCCTCCCCCATTGAGAAAAATGTGGCACGGAGTGTGCCTTATAGAAGTTTAGATATTCGGGCCCAAATACTTGGGAGGTTGAGTTATGAATCGATTTTGGAGAAACGGGTTTCGGACCACTGTGATGGTGGGTGCGCTGTTCGTGGTTTTCAGTTTCTTGTGGATATTGGGTGGTTGCGAAGATGACGACTGTGTCAACTGTGTCGAATTGACTGCCCCGGTTGTTCCCACGGGTGTCAGTAGTGTCAGTGGGGATAATTTTGTTGTTGTTCAATGGTATGACATTTCCTACTACCCCTATGATGGCGATTTCAATCCCAACGTGGTCAGCTATTATGTATATAGCCGCTACTTTGAGGATGGCGACGTTAACGACCCGGATCGTGAGTTTTTTCTTATTGGAGAAGTGGCTTGGGATGAAAATTTCGATCCCGGTTCCGGCCTGCATTGGTTTGAGGATGAATTGGCAGAAAACGGTTCGCGCTATGAATATGCCGTAACCGCCGTGAACACCGATGGCGTCGAAAGCGCTCTGAGCTACGAAATGGTTACCGACGCTCCTTTGCCCATGGGGCTGGGCGGGGTTTGGATTTTTGGTGCTGACGGTCCCGACGACGCCTCAAGAACCCTTTCCGGCTTTGATTTCAGTGATTTGGCTTCAAGGCCAATCGATCCCTGGACCATAGACTCGACCTATGACATCCGGGTCTCTTTCGAGGGGTCCGTTCCATTTGTCGAGACCGCCGGCTCCTGGGTTCGGATTCAGGATTTCGGCATGTTCGTTGACGATGAGGACTACCTGGTTTTTGAGGGAGTTTCCTGGGCGCCAGCGGACTACTATTCCCGTATCGGTAAATTGGAACTGATCTTGGGCCATATCTACGTGGTCGAGATCCAGGATACGGAATTGCACTATGCCAAGTTCGGAGTGGTAGAACAAAACGACGACGCAGTTTGTATTGTCTGGGCTTATCAAACCATCAACGGTTTGCCGGAACTCAAGGCATTCCCTGAATCAAAATCAAAGATTGAAGATCTGCAAATCAGCCTGTAGCCATCAGCTACAAAGGAGAGTGAAGTCATGAAACGGGAATTTAATCCAACGGGATCGGCCAAGGCCAGCGGTTTGGGGGCTTCTCCGTGGCTGCTTTTGACTTTTGTTGCTGTCTCGCTTTTGCTCCCATTGAACAGCGGGAATGCTCAAACTGGGTCAGTTCCCGCGGTAGCCATTTCCGAATCTTCCGAATTCGACTATAACCAGAGCTTGCGGGTTGGAGTGTGGCTGGACAAGGCGGAGGATGATGTCTATCGCCGTGGCGAAAACATCGAGGTTGATCTTCAGGCCAACGGTGACGGTTATGCGGTTGTCTACCGCATCGATGTCGAGGGTTTGGTGACGATTCTTTGGCCGCGCACTCGTATGGATGACGGATTCGTTTTCGGCGGTCATGAGTACCGCTTACCTGTTTCCGGAGCTAGGCGGCTCAGGGTTTCCGGGCAGGAAGGGTTGGGGTACATAGAAGCAATTTTTTCCAGCTATCCCTTCGACTTGCGGGACCTGGAGATCGATTTCCACCACGAGGATCGGTCCAGGACCCACGACTTCTACGTGGCCGGAGATCCTTTCCTGGCCATGAACGAGGTCAACTTTGCCATAACCGGTTTGGAGGACGCGGCCGAATACGTGGTGACGGATTACGCCAGCTACTACGTACATGAAAAGGTTGAGCATCCCCGATACCTTTGTAATCAATGTCATTACGACGATACGGTGGCCTACCATCCGTACCGGGATCATTGCACTCTGGAGATCAATTATGACTTCGGCTGGAGTAACTCCTGGTACGGGCGTTACGGCTATTACCCTGTGTACTGGCATCCCACCTATGTTTACATGGATCCGTGGACTTATCGGCCCTGGGTGAACTTCTGGTATTACCCGTCCTACAGCTGTCCACCGAGGGGTCACTATAATTGGGGCTATTCCACTTACGTCTGGTTCGATTCCCCTTATTACCGTGGAGATTCTGTTGCCTACTGGAACAGTGGTAATCGTCGGTACCGGCCCCTGGGGCGTATCGCCGTGGAAACTCCGGTTCGCAAGACCCGGGATTATGTGGGCGTTTCCTCCAGGATCAAGGTGCGTTCGCTGGATGATAATCAAAGGGTGGCCATGAAGACCCGGACTCCC
This sequence comes from Gemmatimonadales bacterium, assembly GCA_019038745.1. Classification (GTDB taxonomy): domain Bacteria; phylum Krumholzibacteriota; class Krumholzibacteriia; order LZORAL124-64-63; family LZORAL124-64-63; genus JANTGJ01. Next base: position 29,086 of record JAHOYV010000070.1, on the reverse strand, counting down.
GTGTCCCGCAAGTCAATACGGGATGGGGTGATGGTAAAGGATGGAATCCGTACGGCGGACAGGTCTTCGCTCAAGGGCGAAAGGCCCGTCGTTCGGACTCGATCCAAGTTCACTGTCAAGGATCAGACCCGGGAACGACCAGGGTTGCGGGTCCGTGACGGTAATCTTACCGGATCCAATGTCCGAAGCAACGTTCGACCCAATCTGCGCCATACGGCAGGAGGGTCGAAATCCCGACCCGCTCTGAACCCGGTGGTTGGAAAGAAGCCGACCACTCGGGGAAACCCTGGCCAAACCGGGTTGAGTGGAGAACGGCCGGTTCCACGACGCAATGACAACCTGCAAAAGGATGGTCGGGGAAGCCAGGGAACCATCAAGCCGGTTGAGCCACGTAAGAAGGGCACCAGGGTTTGGAACCGGGGCACTTATGAATCCGGCAAGGACCGACCGAAAGGTGGCCTTGAAAATAGGGGCTCGGTCAGGAATGTCAGACCTAATGATAAGGAACGATCCAGTGGCAAGGCGGTTCGGCCCCGACCCTCCGGCAAAGACGGAGGAGAACGGTCCAAGGTGAGCCCAGTGCCCAGGAAATCAGGAAAGACTACGATTCGACCCCCATCGAAGCAAAGTAGTCCGAAAGTAAGGCAGGACAAGGGGAGCAAATCCTCAAACAGCAAATCCAGCACTGGGTCTTCGAAGGGGTCCAGTAGCAGGTCAGACAATCGATCCGGCAGTAGCTCCAAAAATGGATCCAAAAAATCAGGAAATGATTCCCGTCGGAGATAGCCTGCCGATGGGACAATCAGAATAGAGTGTGTGTTGGTGTCTTTTCCCCCCATCTGTCGTCGGCCGGAGAGGGACTGAATTCTCGAAGAGGTTGGCACCTGGAGATTTTAGTTGTGAACCGACCGGTGAACAGGTCAACCAGCACATAGGGAGAGCCCGGCGAGGGAATGTCGATCAGGGGTGACAGGCACTCCGTCAGGGCTCTCCCTTGATTCCATCCTGCTGGACTGCAAATTAGCAGGACAGCAGGTTATTGACCAGCAAGGTTTCTACTAATATACTTTCCAGCGATGGCTGCGGGATCCCACGGATCGAAACTTCTTTCTGGCAAATCCTGAAAGGGGTTTTTTTTATGAATTGCCGATTACCTGGTTGGGCGGCGGGCCTTTTGGTCACCATCGTCATGTTGTTGCCTGCCACAGGTGAAACGGATCAGGGGGTTTCTTCCAATACGGATGGGTGCTTGGGTACTGAGGCCTGGACGCTCTTGATGAAACAGTCATTACCCCTGAGGGACGATGGTTCTGGAGTTCTTCAGCGTGCTCGCCTGGGCATGAAAAAAGCGCCTTCGGAACTTAACGCAATTCTGGTGATGTGTGATTTCTCCGATAGCCTGATGTTGGGCAGGCATGGTGTTCTGGAAGGGGATTTCCCACCTGCGGCCCAGAAGGAACGTTTCTATTCAGCCCATGATGCTCTTTATTTTGACCACCAGTTGAGTATTCTAGCCGATTATTTCGCCACCGTCAGTGGTGGCCGCTTCGAGTTTATTTTCACCATCCATCCGCGGACCGTGAACTTGCCGGAACCCATGGGTTACTACGGCAACCACCCCGAGCACGGTGAGCAGAAAATCAAACTTGTGGCCGCCGTAATCGACAGTCTGGATTCGGAAATTGATTTTCAGGAGTATGACACGGTAATGGTCGTCCACGCCGGTGCCGGGGAGGAAACCGATATTCTGGGAGATTCCCCGGAACAAATTTACAGCTCCTTTCTTTCCCGGGAGGATTTTGAAGAGGCCGTCGATGAGGGAATCCTGGATGACCCCTATATCCCTTATGAAGGTTATGAAGAGGGAATGCCGCGAATAGACCAGGTACTTCTTTTGCCGGAGACCGAGTATCAGGACCCATACGGGGCAACCTGGGATGGCCATTTTGGAAGTTTGGGCGTCTACTGTTTCGAAGTCGGCCTTCGTCTGGGCATGCTCTCTTTGAGCGATTTTACGCCGGCTGGACGACCGGACAGCCAGGGAATCGGGCAATATGGGCTAATGGGCTACGGACTTTTCACCGCCATCGGCATGATTCCTCCGCATCCCTGCGTCTTCAACAAATATTTGATGGGATGGGTGGATCCGGTTGATTTGGATCCCTTGGTCCATGCCGAACATGAAATGTTTCCCAGTCGGGGCTCCGCTGGCCCGGGGACTGTTTACCGGGTTAGCCTGACCGGCCAGGAGTACTGGTTGTTGGAGTATCGGCTCCAGGATCCGGATGGGGACAGGGCTTTTTCGTTTGAGGGTGACTTGAACGGTAATCATGTCTACGACTACTGGGATGCGGATGCTCCGGACAATCGCCCCTATCCAGGGGTCGATTTCGATTCCAAGACCGATATTCTGGAGAGACCACTAGATGGCGAGTGGGACTTCGCCATGAGCGAAAATGCTTCCCGAAAATTCGGCGAGCTCGGTTTCGGTAGCGGGGTATATATCTGGCATATCGACGAGGGCCGGATTCGGGAAGTGTTCGATTCTCCAACCAACCTTTTCAATTCGGATCCGCACCTCAAATCGGTGGATCTCGAAGAGGCCGATGGCATCCAGGATCTGGATTCCGCCGAGCCGACTTCGTACTGGCTGGGTAGTGACGACGACAGTTATCGAGCAGAGGGAGTTGATACTTTCGGGCCCGATACGAAACCTTCCACGGTTACGTCCCGTGGGTCGCGGACCGGCATTGTCTTCTCCGAATTCAGCCAGGTTAACCTGGGTTTTACTGACGAAGTTGTTTCCAGGGATTTAACGGTGGTCCCTGCTCAGGATTTGATGGGAATTGTGTACGCAGACAAGATATCCTTTACATTGAACAGCGAATTCAGTGGGGTCGGTGGGCCTGATGTGAAGGCCAGGCGGGAACTGCCCTCCGGAGTGGGTCTGAGGGGTTCTCATGTACTGATCGCCGATCTGGACGCCGAGGCCGGAAACGGTGGGTGTGATAACTCTGGGCAGGCCGAGATCGTTCTGGCCGGGGAGAGTGGAGAGGTTTATGTCCTGGACTATGATCTCGATGAGTATCTGGATCAGGATCAAGACTCTTCTAAAATTTCCCCTTTCGTAGAGGGGACCAGGAATGGCGAAAAAGTACAATGGAACCTTCCTCCTGCGGTTGGAGATCTGGATGGGGACGGGGCTCCGGAGATTGTCCTGACCACGGAAGACGGGCTCTTTGCTTTCAACCCCGACGGGACCCCGGTGCGGGACGCGGAAGCAGGAGCCATTGGGCTTTATGTGGATCTACCTGAGTGTGGATTGCCCCCGGTCTTGATCCCGTCCGACGGGGAAGGACTGTTCTGTATTACCGAGGCGGTGGACGCCTGCGTTGTGGTGCAGGAGAATGAAACCAACCATCTACGCTTGTACCATGGATTACACGGCGATCCTGCTGAGGACCTGGTGAAGGAGTTTGTTCTGGGGCCGGGTGTGGTTCCTTCTCCTCCGGTCTTTGCCGAGGGTTTTCTGCTGGTTGTGATGGACAACGCCAACGAGGGCCAGGGGCGCTTGCTGGTAATCGATATGAAGACAGCCATACCCGGGGACGCTGTGGTTTGGTCGGTGGATCTTGGTATCCAGCCTGGTCCTTTTCCTGTTTCCTTTTCACTTGTCGAACCCGACCTGGGGCAGGATTCCCCTCTGGCGGTGCAGATTTCGGGTCGAAATCATTCTGGGGAAGCGGTCATATTCGAAGCGGGTTTTTCCGACGTCAGAGGCCATTACAATTGGCAGAACGGATTAACTATTCATTCTCCGCTGACCCCGGGTGGGGCCTTTGTCGGCGACGGATTCCTGGGTCGTGCGGGACATTCCGGACACTGGGTGGATGGTTGGCCTCGTGTACCCCTTAGCACGGTTTCTCCCCAGGATGACAGCTGTGCGGGTGGGCCGCTGGTGGTCAGATTCTCGGGGTCTGATATTCCTCTTTGGCAATACTTGTTCCCGGTTCTGGACGGGCGTATTTTTGGAATGGAGCCCACGGGGGAATCGATTCCCTTCTGGCCTCTGGGTGGTCCCGCACAAACCGCCGGCACTCCTGCCGTGGGTTCGGTTTGTGGAGTGGGGACGGGGGATTTGGTCGCCATCGGCACTTTCGAGCGTATTATGGGATTGGATTCTGATGCCGGATCTCTTTCGGGAGAGGACATTTCTTCCATATTTCTTTGGGAGAACGTGGTGAATGTAGAGTCGCTTTGGCCAATGTGGGGAGGGTCTCCTTGGCGCAATGGGTCCTATGATATGGCAATTTCGGCAACTTCGCCGATTGTAGAGAAAGGCTCGGGATTGGTTTCCGGTAGCCATTTCTGTTACCCTAGTCCACTGAATTCAGGTCCCCTTTATGTCCGGGGTACTCTGCACAGTCATGGGCGGGCCAGGGTTTTTGTGTACAACCTTGAAGGTCAAGAGATCACCAGGACAGAATGGGAAGGCGTTTCCTCCCTCGATCCGTTTTCCATAGGGGTTGATTTGGGGCAAGCGGTAACAGGTCTTTACCTTTGTCGGCTGGAGGTCGAAGTAGATCAAGGTGGAACCGAGTCCAGTGTGATGCAATTCGCAATAGTACGTTGACAACGGTGGGTTCCTCCAAGGGGCCCCAGGTTCGGGTGGATTTGGATCGATTACGATAGCTTACGGTAGATCTGGTAGAAATTGAAAGGAACCCAATGGCTCGCTTGACCCGATCAAACAGTTGCTTGTCTTTGCTCTTCGCCGCGGCCCTCCTGCTTTGGGGGTCGCCAGTCCAGGCGGGAAATCCAGGAGAAGCGGGCTTTCTGTCCTTGCGGTTCCCCGTCGGTGCACGGGAAGCGGGAATGGGAGATGCAGGGGTAGCTGCCAGTCAAGGGGCCGCCGCCGTTTTCTGGAATCCGGCCAATAATATATTCCATGAGTTCGACACGACCCTGATCCTTCAGCACTATCGGTACGTGGGCGCGATGAGCCAGGAGGCTGCCGCTCTCGCCCATAAAGTGGGCGACGGGGTCTTGGGATTGATCTTCATGGGGTTCTACTCCGACGAGATACCCCGCAGAAGTGCAGAACCCGTAGGGATCGACGAGGGCTTTTTTAAACCCTACGATGTGGCCTTCGGCTTGTCCTACGCTCATCCGCTTGGAGACAGCTTTGCCTTGGGAATGAATGCAAAATTGGTTTATGAACGGATTGATTTCTACTCCGACACGGGGATGGCCTACGATTTCTTCATGTCCCACAAGGCTCTCATAGAAGGCATGATGTTCGGGGCATCGCTGACGAACGTCGGCAAGCAGAAGAATTTGTACGACGGACCCTTCGATTTGCCAACGGCCTACAAGTTCGGTTATGCATACACGCCAAACGATCTGTTCTTGCAGGAAAATGTTACTTTCGCCGGTGACATCTTCATTCCCAAGGATACTAGTGCCAAGGTTCATGTAGGTTGTGAATACCGGGTAGTGCCCGAGTTGACTTTGCGGGTGGGGAGCAAGATCAATTACGATCTTTACGGGTTAACGGCAGGTTTCGGAGTGGCCTTGAAGAACTTCAACCTGGATTATGCCTATCAGGACATGATTGTTGACGGGTTTGAAGTCGGCCACAAGTTTGCCCTGAATATGGTCTGGTAAACTATTTGGAAGTTGTGCCGGGTTCGGCGAACGGGTCATCCGGGAAAACACGCAGCTGAAACTCTCCGTCCCGGAGCAACCCATATCCCAGGGGATCCAGCCAGCCGGGCACGGCGGCTAGGCGATAAGCCCCGACGCTGACGTCGAAGCCGTGGTGAAGGTGGCCCATGACCATTAGATCCCATTGGCCTTTGGCTTTATCCGTGAGCCAGATCCTGGCTTTCCTCTCAATCTCGGAATGTTCTTCCCTTCTCGCGCTCCGGCTCTTTCCGCTCAACCAGATGCTGAATGCGAAAAGGATCTCCGGGTGGAGGGATTTGGCCAAAACAATTCCGGCGCGATTGCGTACAAGGCTACGGAATGAGTTGTAGGCCCAGTTGAAACCCAGTAATCCATCCCCATGGCTGACACGGATCCTGAGTTCTCCCAGTGTGAGGATTCTGCTCTTGGGGATCCGGGCGCAACCGAAACGGCGATGGAAATAGTCCGCAGCCCAGATATCGTGATTGCCGCCCACGAAATGGATCTGGACCCCCGCTTGTCGTACTTGATCCAGTCCGCGGAGGATATCCTCGTAACCTTTGAGACGAAAATGCGGGTAGTCGAACCAAAAATCGAAGATGTCGCCCAGCAAAAACAGATGTTCTACCTGATGGGCCATCCGCAGGAACTCAAGGAACGCTCCGATGCGGTTGAGCTCGTCGGAATCGGGCCGCAAATGAAAATGCGAATCGGCGACGAAAAGAGCTGTGGGTTGCTTTCGTTCTGGCATGCGAGTAAATTTGTAGCAAGATAACGATCGTGGCAACCTGAAATTCCGGAGAATCAACTTTCCGGGGAGCAGGCAATAATCGGGAGGGCAATATATGTCTCTGTGGGATGATGTTAAAGGGAATCTGGGCGAATGGTACTCCGTAACTTCAGAGAAGACTACGGAACTTGCTAAGATCTCCACCCGTCGCTACGACAAATTTGGGATTTCCCGTGAGATCGAACGCCAGTTCAGCGAGTTGGGCAATTTCGTTTACATGGGTCTGAAGGAGGACCGGGAAGACCTCCTGGTCGATCCTGTCGCCTTGGATCTGGTTACGCGGATCAAGGAACTGGAAGCCGAGTTGCTGAAGAAAACCCAGGAGATAGAGATTATCAAACAGGAATACGCCAGTCGGCAGGCTCGGTCAAAAGCTGCTGGTGTCGATGCTACTGCAGGGCATGGATCAGAGGATTCCACTGGAGATGTAGTGGAGACTGCAGACATCCTTATTACCGATCCGGTTCTGAAAGATGGTCACAGCGAGTCGGCAATTTTGGTTGAGCCATTGCCTGACCAGGAAGAAACTCGAGCCGATTAATTTTGATAGAGTTGTTTTGGATAGGGGATTCCTGGTCCCAAGTGTTTGATTTTTCTAATTGGATGGCTTGGCTTATCTTCTGATTTGTTGTTGACACTGTTTTCAATCTCGGGTAATATGTTTGCAGATTCCTGTAACGCCTGAGCTTTTCATCCCCATGGGAAGCTTGGGAAGTGGCTCACTCCTTCATCGGGCCCCAACGGACGGTGAGATTTAGTGGAGCTGCGAAAGTATATAAAGCCCTTGGGGCAAGATTTATCCGCTACTTCGGTTTTGCGAGAGCAAAGCTGCCCGATAGGTAGTGCTATTTGGTTTTCATCCCTCCTTATTTTTCTTGTATTAATAAGTGCTACCGTGCTGCCTGTGGTTTCTCTCGGTTCACCGTCTTGGGCCGAACCCGTTTCCCCTTTCATCTCAGTGGGCAAAATAGTACGGCCAGCGGTAGTCAATATTCGTACCGTGCGTTCGACTACCGACCAGGGTGTTGGTACTGGACCCTTGCAGGAAATGTTCAGGCAGTTCTTTCCCGATGAAGTAGGCAAGGGTGGCAAGTTCGAGATTTCCCCTACCGGGTCGGGGTTTGTTGTGGATCCGGACGGAGATATTCTGACCAACCACCACGTTATCGCCAAGGCCGATGCCATCTTCGTTCGTTTCAGCGGTGAACAGAAGGAATACCGTGCTGAATTGGTGGGGTCCGATCCCAACACGGATCTGGCCCTGCTCCGAATCGACGCAGCCCAGAGGGATTTGCCTGTCTTGGAATTTGCCGATTCGGATGAGGTTATGGTGGGCGAATGGGCCATTGCCGTGGGTAATCCATTCGGCAATCTTGAGAGCTCACTGACCGTAGGCGTAGTCAGCGCCAAAGGCCGGGGTGATTTGGTGATTGGGAGTATGACGCCTCGTTACCAGGACTTCATCCAAACCGATGCCTCCATCAATTTTGGAAACAGTGGGGGCCCCTTGGTGGATGTAGCCGGTCGAGTGATCGGTGTCAACACCGCCATTAATCAGAAGGGGCAGGGTATCGGGTTTGCCGTTCCCAGCAACCTTACCCGGCAGGTATACGGGCAGTTGAAAGAGCACGGCCGTATGATCAGGGGTTACCTGGGAATTAGAACCGAGGACGTTGTTCAGGTTGTGGGCGAGGAAGTGCAGGGGGAACCGGATTCCGGAGCCCGAGTCCTGACGGTGCTGGCGGATTCGCCGGCTGATCAGGCCGGTCTGCTGGTAGGGGACATCGTGGTGGAATTTTCAGGGAAGAAAGTGCTTTCCCGCCGCCAATTGCAGTTCCTGATTGCCGGTGCGAACCCCGGCCAAGAAGTTTCTTGTGATTTTATCCGTGATGGAAAACGGAATGGAATCCGTTTGATTCCTGTGGAATGGATAGAGGAGAAGGCCGGCGCTGCTGTCTCCCAGGCGTTCGGCTGGCTAGGCATGGAGGTGGCCTCCCTTGCTGGAGTGGACCCAAGAGTCTTTCGTTTGAAGGAGGCAATGGGTGTCACGGGGATGACAGGAATTATGGTGATTGCCGTGCAGGAAGACCAGCCGGGAGCGGAAGCCGGTATTCGTCCCGGGGATGTTCTGGTTTCCATCGAAGGCCGGGAGCTGATCAAGTTGGATGATTGGGATGAGGCTCGTAATTTGTTTGTGACCAGACGCCAACCCCTTTCCCTTCTGGTCAGGACTGGCGGTGTTGAGAACTACGTCCAGGTAAAACCCCGTTTTGAGGGGGTTGAGAATTGAGTCGATCCGTCTCCTGAGGGAGAGCGGTGAATGATTTGGCCCGGGTGGTGCCGGGTCGCTCGGCTTGACCGGGCCGCCATTCCGCCAAAGGAATGGCAAACCCCACGTTGCCAAGGAGGAATCCTGTGGCTGGTAAAAAGAATTTCCTTCCGGCAATGCACGAGAAGGGATTGGAAGTCTACTTCAGGGACATTAACCGCTACGACCTGTTGACCAGGGAGCAGGAGGTGGCCCTGGCCCGCCGTGTTCGGACTGGTGATGAAGAAGCCCTGATGGAATTGGTGCGAGCCAATTTGCGTTTTGTGGTCTCGGTCGCCAAACGCTACATCAATCAGGGCCTGCTGCTCTCCGATTTGATCAACGAGGGCAATCTAGGGCTGTTGAAGGCTTCACGGCGATTCGACGAAAACCGGGGTTTCCGCTTTATCTCGTACGCAGTGTGGTGGATCCGGCAATCAATAATGCAAGCATTGTTGGACAAGTCCCGCACCATCCGTTTGCCTCAAAACCAGACGGCTCTGCTGATAAAAATCGGTCGGACCCGAGGTATCCTGCAAAACGAGGGCAATCCTTATCCCAATCCTGAACAGATTGCCGAGCGACTGGATCTGAATGTTTCCGATGTTGTCCATGCCATCAATTCCGATCGAACTGAGCTGGGGCTGGAGGATACCGGGGATGCTGGGAGCGATCGACCTCTTTCCGAAGTATTGGAGGATACCAGCCATCCTGCTCCGGACTTCGAGGTTTTGCGACGAGGTCTGAGCGAAGATGTTCATAAGTGTTTGAGCGTTCTGTCGGATCGGGAAGCTCAGATTATAGTACAATATTTCGGGCTGAGTTTCGAGGAGGCGCAAACCCTCCAGGTAATTGGCCAGAGGATGGGGCTGACCAGGGAACGAATCCGGCAAATCAAGGAAAAATCCCTGACTAAGCTGAGGAGTTCAAAGGGCCAGGCCCTGCTGTACGATTATTACTAGGCCTCAGGTGCCTAATGCGTGCGGATAATTAGTGGATTTTTTGACCAGGTCCCCAAACCCGGGCCACGTAGGTGGTTCGGGTTTTTCTTTGAATTTGGCCCCGTATTTGCACAATCTTTGATCGGATTGGTTTTTGTACCCTGATGGAGTTCACGGATGACTGTTGACATCCTCCGCCGTGAGGATATATTGCGGGGACAATAATCTTGGAATAGAAGATTCCATTTCCGGTCAGGCTTTGTAAATGAAGTTGAAGAAATCCTACACCCTACTTTACTTGCCTGAGGACTACGGTCCCACACGGCAAATCAAAATCTCCCGGTGGGCGGTTGTGAGTTGTTGTGTTGTGGTGCTTTTTTTGGGAGCACTATCGAGTCTGTATTTCCTGGGAGTCCGGACGGGTAGTGGCTGGCTACCAGGCGGTTCCCGTTTGCAACGGGAAAATAGGGCCTTGGTGGGTCAAATAGAGGTGATGGAAGCAGATGTCGGCTCTCTTCGTGCAGAGGTAGAGAACGTTTTTCAGATACAGAACCAGGTGGCTTTGGCGGTAAATCTTCCCGCTGTTGATGAGGAAACCTTTGCAGCCGGTGTTGGAGGCAGGGGATCTTTTGAGTTTGGAGATGCGGAAGTACCCGGTTTGGAGAGTGTCCTGGAGGGCGAAGGCGGGTTTGCGGAACTTGGTCAAGAACTTCAACGGATGGTTCGTCAGGCCAGGATCCAGCGCCAGGGTTATCAGGCCATGTTGGATACTTTGGATGCCCGGGAATTGGTCAGAGACCGGATTCCTTCCATCCGGCCGGTCGATGTCGGATGGGTGAGCTCTCGTTTCGGATTACGCAAAGATCCTTTCACCAACCAACAGGCTTTTCACAGGGGCCTCGATTTTTCCGTTCGGTTGGGAACACCAGTTCGGGTGACAGGAGACGGAGTGGTGGTGGCCGTCCAACAACAACGCGGATTGGGCCGAGTCGTCAAGGTCGATCACGGCGATGGAGTGATGACGGTATACGCTCACCTGGACAAGGCCTTGGTCAAAAAGGGAACCCAGGTTCAAAGGGGCCAGATCATCGCCAAATCAGGGAACAGCGGTCGCTCGACTGCTCCCCATCTGCATTATGAGATCCGAATTGGAGGTAGGGCTGTCAATCCGATTTCCTACATCCTGGATTCATACGCCTCAAGAAGTTGAATTTCCGGTTCCGGATTCGATTCCCTGATCCCCATTTTTTCCGTATTGAGTAGCGTGCTTTTTAGAGCTAATCTTTTTCGATTCCAGGCGATGTCCTGTTGGCATTCCAGGAATCCTATGATAAGTTGGCCTTGGTAATGTATATTAGGCGGCTGGATGGAGCCGGGCGTCTCAGAGCGGACTTTCATGTCGTCGCCTGGTGGGATCCCAACCCGATTCCATTAAACAGGCTTGGGTTCGGGGACGTGTGTCCTCGAAGAAGGAGCGGCCTAAATGTGGCAGTCCGGCAATATGGGGATTCATAGAACCCAGATTTTGGCAACTGGGTACTCTCTGTTTCTGTTCCTGTGTTTTTTCTGGGTTAGTTGGGTCGGGGCGGTAACTCCGGGGCTCGAGATTCAGAGAATTCGGTACTTTATCGGCCCGGATCATACTCGGGTCGTTCTGGATTTGAGTGGCCCCTCTTCCTTCGAGGTCAGGGAAGTTCGCGATCCTGCGCGAATCGCCATCAATGTCCGACAGGCCCGATTCAGGGATCTTGATCCAATGGCGGTGGAGGGTGATCTGGTTCGGAGGATTCGTAAAAACCGGGGCCGGAATCGTGCCCAGGTGGTTCTGGATCTGACTGGACTATCCAGGCTCAAGAGTTTTTCCTTGCCGGCGGGTAATGGCCGGCCTGACCGTATTGTAGTGGATATTTTTCCTGCCGGATCGCCTGCCACCTCCGCCCAGCCCAAGTGGAATCAGACTCCATCAACGGGAAGAATCGCTTCCAAGCGCCCTTTTACGGTGATTATTGATCCGGGGCATGGGGGGATAGATCCGGGCGCAATAGGACCAGGGATTCAGGAAAAATTCGTGGTGTTTGATATCTCACGAGAGATGGCCCGTCTGATCAATCAGGTCCCGGGTTATCGTGCAGTCCTGACCCGGAAGACGGATTACTACCCCAATCTCGGTCGGCGAGTTGAAATAGCTTCCGAGGAGGATGGCGATCTGTTTTTGTCGATCCATTGCAACACGCACCGAAAATCCTCGGTTTCGGGAATGGAAGTCTATTTCCTGTCCCTTCAAGGGGCCACGGACCGGGAAGCTCGCGAATTGGCCGACAAGGAAAACGCCGCCGATATGGTGGGTCTGGATCCCAAAGGACACCATCCGGATATGGTCATGAACATCCTCATGGATCTGCGGATGACCCAGGTGCTGCATGAATCGGGTCGTTTGGCAGAGGGATTGTTGTCGGTTACAAAGGCCAGCGGACTGATCGGGGGACGTAAGGTGAAACAGGCCAGGTTCCAGGTGTTGCGATCCCTGGCCATGCCTTCGGCTCTGGTGGAAGTCGGTTATCTGACAAACCAGAAGGATCTCGCTCTGATTAAAAGTCCCTCATGGCGGCGGAAGATGGCTTCCAATCTGGTTGAGGGGATTTTGAAATGGCGGCGCGACGAGCCGGCTATTGCTTCACTGGGTCTTGAACCCAGCAACACTTGGACTCGGCAATACCGGGTGGCTCGGGGTGACAGCTTGTGGAAACTGGCTCGGAATAACAGGACAACCGTGGGAGAGATTTCCCGACGGAACAATCTTCGGACCCAGGCCATCGTGGTAGGTCAGTTGCTTCGCTTACCGGAGGTCCATAACGTCCAATGAACCGGATCGGGCTAAAAATAAGTTGTCTGGTGGCTTCGGTCCTGATCTGGGTCCAAGTGGCGACGACGTCTGTCGTGGAGCAGAGTACCACCCTACCCCTTCGGGTTGTGGGGCTTGATGAAAAACTTACTTTGGCCGGAAGCCAAATTCCACCCCAGGTGGACGTAGTAGTTCGGAGCAACAAGCTGCTCCTGCTGACTCACCGGTACTTCAATCGATACATTGGCGAAGTTCGGATCAACTTTGCGGGCTTGGAACCGGGCCCTTCCTTTTCCTATCCATTGGCAAAATCCGATGTATTTACCGATTTGGCGGTTGTTGGAATTACTCCTCCCGTCCTGTTGCGGCTGCAGATCGATAATCAGGTCGAACGCCGATTCCCTGTGGAATTGGTGACAAAGAACTCCCTGCAACCCGAGTTCGCTTTTTATGAGGCACCCTCCGTCACCCCGGATTCGGTTCTGGTTTCGGGGCCGGAGCGATTCTTTACCGACGACCCGGTGATTCGGACAGTTCCGGTGGATTTGAGCGGTGTCTCGGCATGGGAAGAATCATCCGTAGCGCTGGTTGTACCCCACGGAGAGTTGGAACTGGCTGAGGCGACCGTACGCGCGGTGTTGAATGTCGGGCGGCTGGAGGATCGCACCTTGGCCAACATTCCGGTGATCCCTCTGGTCGATGCGGGAAGGCCAGAGGTCGGAGTCTCTCCCCCGGTAGCTGACATTATGGTGCGGGGAGTGGTTGATTCGGTCCTTGCCTTGACCAAGTCCCGCTTCTTGATCACGGTGCCGGTCGGCAGTCGGGACGAGGGTGTGTATGAACTTTCCGGACAAGTCGATCATCCCTCCTGGTTGACAGTCATTCGTTTGGAGCCGGCAGAATTCCAGGTCATCGTCGGGGATCCGCCTCGGGAGCAGCCGGATGAAGGGACAGGGATTGAAGGTCGCGAACAGGGGGCCTCGGGTGAGTGATGGATCGATGAACTCCTCCTCTGAAAGTTCTCACGAGGCACGCGGGATGGTCTCGAATTCAGTCCGCAGGGCGTTACCGCTATGGTCTTCAGGTCATCGGGTTTCGGCCTTGGCGGCAGCCATGGTACTTCTGTTGGCCCTGGGAGCAGTTTTGTGGCCGGGTGCACCGGAGACCCACTTTCATGGTGTTTGTCTGGTTTTTGATCCGGCTGGAGGGAAAGACCGCGAGGTGGCCCTCTTTCACCCGCTTACGGATTTTTTGGCCAAGGCATCGGGTCATTCCCTGAACCTGGTTATGACGCGGGACGTCGCAGTGTTTCAGGCTCAACTTGGTTTCGGCGCCGATTTTGTGATTTGTCCCGATGGGTTGGGGCTTACCCTGGACTCGGAACGATTTATTCCCCTGGTTGCCGGTCGTCGTACGGCCCCCAGGAATCTCAGACCTCGGGGCGTTCTGGTTTATAAACGATCAGTTGGGTTCCAGAAAGCTCCCTGGTTGACCAGGACCGAGAGAATAATTTTCGGTGATTCACTTTCCTTGACCGCGACGGGACCCCTGCGTGCCGATTCCGCTGGCTCGGCGGTAAAACCAACCGGCTTCACGTTTGGTCCTGATCCCTACGACCACAGTCCCGTCCTGCATTCCTTGAGGTTGGGTTGTTTCGATTTCGCCCTGGTGCGGCAGTGGGATGCCGAGCGGTTCTTCGCTGAAGGATTATTATCCGAGGAAGAATGGGGTGTTGAGATCGTGACGGGGCCCGTGCCGGATCTGGTTTTGTTTGTCTCCCAGGATATTCCAACCGGGAGGCTTCTTGGCCTGAGCAGAGAGCTTACCCGACTGGGTCGCCCCAATGACGGAGATTCGCCCGAATCGGGGGCTTTGATGCGGGGTTTGTCTGGTGTCCACTTATCCGGTTTCAATCTGCTGGTTGGTCCGGATCTGGATCTGGTTCGGGGAAGTTTTCCGGGGCGCTGGCCTCTGGAGGGGCCGTGACACATATTGTCGGCTCGTTGGCCATGACTCGGGGTTATCGGGTCCGGGCAATCCCTAGATGATAGTTCAGAAAGAATCGGAGTTGGGAAGAAAAACATGAACATCAAGTTTCGCAGGCTCAAGGGCACTCGGGATATCCTCCTGGAAGAGGTTGAACGCTGGCGTTGGTGCGAGGATCGCTGGGCCGAGGTGCTGGCCCGGTACGGGTACGGAGAGATCCGCACCCCGATAATTGAGCCGACTGCCCTGTTTCTCCGCTCGGTGGGTCAAGGGACCGACATCGTCGACAAGGAGATGTATACCTTCGAATCAAAGGGTGGAGATAGTCTTACCCTGCGGCCCGAGATGACGGCTTCGGTTGTTAGGGCCTATTTGGAGAACGGGCTCACTCGCCAACCCGGGACCATGAAGTTTTATTACATGGGCCCCATGTTTCGTCACGACAGACCTCAGGCCGGGCGGTATCGTCAGTTTCACCAGATCGGAGTAGAAGCCATTGGCTCGCCCAGTCCGGTCCTGGATGCTGAAGTGATTCACACCGCCATGGCTCTGTTCGACGCGGTAGATGCCCAGGGATTGACAGTGAGCGTTAACAGTATCGGATGTCCTGAATGTCGACCGGCTTACGTTGATGACCTGAAGAAATTTCTTAATGACAATCTGGACCGGATTCCCCCTCCGATGCAGGCCCGGTTGGACATCAATCCTTTACGGTTGTTTGACGCCAAGGACGAAGGAGTCCAGGAACTTTTGGCTGGTTTCAAGCCAATTTCCTCCATGCTGTGCGGGAGTTGCAAGGAACATTTCCAAACCGTTCGGGGAACCCTTGACGAGATGGAAGTACCCAATCAGGAGGACCCGAGCCTCGTACGGGGGCTTGATTATTATTGCCGGACTACATTCGAGATCAAGGCCCAGGCCGGCCGGAAGACCAGCAGTCTGGCCGGAGGCGGGCGGTATGATTATCTGGTGGAGCAATGCGGGGGGCCGGCCACTCCGGCGGTGGGTTTCTCAATCGGAATCGAGAGGACCCTGCTGCACCTGAACGATGATCCGATAGATCCTCAACGCTCCCGCCAATCAAAAGTTGATGTGTATGTAGCCTGTCGGGGCGACGGCGCCGAGCGCTATGGACTGGTAGCCTCTGATCTATTGAGGGGGTTCTGCCGCCTTGAGGTGGATACGTCGGGACGTTCGTTGAAAGCACAGGCGAAGTCGGCCAATCTGCGGGGGGCCAAGATTCTCTTGATCGTTGGCCAGGAGGAACTGGCCACCGGTTCCCTGCAAATGAAAAATCTTGAAAATGGGGAACAGAACCCGGTGGACCGCGGCGAATTGCTGGCCGTGGTCAGAAAGGCCCTGGAAGGTTGAAACAAATGAGCAACGAGTGCTACCGAACTCATCGCTGCGGACACGTCACTGAAAGTCACGTGGGGCAGGAAATCAAATTGGCCGGTTGGGCTGCCCGGATCCGGGATCTGGGCGGAGTCGTTTTCGTGGATCTTCGTGACCGCTACGGCAACGTGCAGGTTGTTTTCGAGGATGGCGAACCCCTGCAGATTTCCAAGGACTTCAAGTTGGAATCCGTTCTGGGAATCACCGGCAAGGTTCGCCTCAGACCCGCGGACATGATCAACCCCGACAAGGCCTCCGGCAGCATCGAGGTGGTTGCTTCCGAGGTGCGGATATTAAACCCCGCCGCCCCGTTGCCTTTTCAAATCGATCAGGCCGAAAAAGCCACCGAGGAGCTTCGGCTCAAGCACAGATATATCCACCTGCGCCATCCGGTCATGGCCCACAACCTCCTGGTCCGCCATCTGGCTTCCCAGGCGGCCAGGCGTTACCTATCCGACCAGGAATTCCTGGAGATAGAAACGCCATTGTTGATCAAAACCACTCCCGAGGGAGCTCGGGACTATGTGGTTCCCAGTCGTATACACCACGGGGAATTCTACGCCCTGCCGCAATCTCCCCAACTGTACAAGCAGATCCTGATGACCAGCGGGGTGGATCGGTATTTCCAACTGGCACGCTGTCTCCGCGATGAGGATCTGCGGAGCGATCGTCAGCCCGAGCACACGCAGATCGATCTGGAAATGAGCTTCGTCACCGAGAATGAAGTGTTCGAGGTTGTCGAAGAGTTGATGTCCGCTGTTTTTTCCGAAGCGGCCGGGGTGACTTTGCCGACTCCTTTTCCCAGGATTTCCTACGACGATGCAATGAATCTGTATGGCTCCGACAAGCCGGATCTGCGTTTCAACTGCCCGATTCATTCCCTGGACGACTTGGTCCCCGGCTGTGGTTTCGGTGTCTTCGAGAAAACCGTGGCCGAGGGAGGGACCGTTCGGTGTCTGTGCGCTACCCAGTTGGCCGGGTGGAGCAGGAAGCAGGTGGATGAACTGGAGGAATTTGTCAAGGATCGTGGTGCGGCCGGACTGGCACGAGTCAAGGTGACTGCCGACGGTTTCGACACCGGGATCGCCAAATTCCTGGGTGAAGATTTCCAAAGTGCCCTGCAGGAGCGTACCCAATGTCGCGAAGGCGACCTGCTTCTATTCGTGGCCGGTAAGTGGAAGATGGCTGTTGCTGCCTTGGGTGCCCTGCGGCTTGAGATTTCCAAGCGGGCAGACTGGATTCCGAAGGACACCTGGGCCTTGGCCTGGGTCCGAAATTTCCCGATGTTCGAGCAGGATGAGAAAACCGGAGGTTGGACAGCCTGCCACCACATGTTCACTCAACCGAGACCCGAGGACATGGACGGCCTTGAGGAGGATCCCGGCCGGGCCCGCGCCCAGCTTTACGACCTGGTTTGCAACGGGGTTGAGTTGGGCTCCGGAAGTATCCGGATCCACCAGCGTGATCTGCAGGAGAGGATCTTCCGGATCGTGGGAATGGAGTCGCAGGAGTATCTGCCTAAATTCGGTTTCTTTCTTGAGGCGCTGGGCTACGGAACGCCACCGCACGGTGGCATAGCCTTGGGCCTGGACCGGATCATAATGCTCCTGACCAGGAGTCCCTCGTTGCGGGAGGTTATCGCTTTTCCCAAGACGACCCTGGCCGCTTCACCTCTGGATGGAAGCCCCGGTGCGATCAGCGGAGCCCAGTTGAAGGAGCTGAATCTGCAGATCCTTCCCCGGGTACCCGATTCCCCCAAGGATGGGCAATGAGTTCGAGTTCACCTTCAAGCGGGCCACGCGGGGTCTGCCGGCAGAATCTGAATCTGGAGGGGGTTGACCAACTCTCCCTCCTGGGCGTCAGGGATGAGAACCTCCGTTTCCTGGAGGCGCGGTTTGGCGGCACCTTGACTGTGCGGGGACATCGCATGTTGATCGAGGGCTTACCCGATAGTCCGCCTCAGGTGGTGGAGGCCGTTGTGAGTGTTGTGGAGGATCTGATCGATAGGGTCAAAAACGGTCAGCGGATAGACCAGGTTACCATCGGCTATTTGTGGGACCGGGCCTCCGCGCCAAAGTCCGGAGAGCTTCCCTTCGATGGAACTTCAGAGCCCATCCTGTACTCCGGCAGCACGCGGCAATCGGTGCGGGTCAAAACCTCGGGCCAGCAACGCTTCGTCGATGCAGTCCGGGATAACGATGTCGTTTTCGCCGTCGGGCCGGCTGGTACCGGCAAGACATTCCTGGCCGTGGTCATGGCGATGGACTATCTGGATCGGCAACTTGTCGACAGGATTATTCTGGTTCGGCCCGCCGTTGAGGCCGGAGAGCAGTTGGGGTTTTTGCCGGGTGACATGCAGGAAAAAATTCATCCCTACATGCGACCGCTGTTCGATTCACTTTCAGACATCGTGGGCGCTGCCAAGATTACTCGCCTGCTGGCCAGCGGGGTCATCGAGGCTTCACCCTTGGGGTACATGAGGGGTAGAACCCTCAACAACGCCTTCGTGATTCTGGACGAAGCACAGAACACAACCGTCGGGCAGATGAAAATGTTCCTGACCCGGTTGGGTCTTCAGTCCCGGGCGGTGGTTACCGGGGACATTACCCAGATCGATCTGGATGTGGGCAGTCGCTCGGGCCTGGTGCATGTGCGGGAGATACTGAACGAAATCGACGGGGTTCGTTTTGTTGATCTGGACGGCCGGGATGTTGTACGGCATCCTCTGGTGCGCCGGATCGTAGAGGCGTTTGATTCAGCCGGGATCACGGACGGAAGATCCTGAGAGACCGTTCGAATCCCTCTCCGGTTCGGCCGGAGCCAGCGAGCGACTTGGCAGGAAGGATGAATCCGACTCATGTGGTGGCTGCGTTTTCGCGATTTGTCAGTGCGGGATGTTTCCCTTCGGGAGGGCCGCGGAGGCCGTGGTGCAGGGAAAACAGGGGCTGCTCCTGAAAAAATTGAATTAGGAAATTCCCGCTTCTGGGCTCTGGGCCTCGGTGTATTGGTGCTTGTGCTGCACCTTGTTCTTTTCCCGCCCGTTCCCCGTCTGGACTCTGATTTTCCGGAAGTGGGTCATATTGCAAGCCAGGAAATCCGGGCCCCTTTCACTTTCCAGGCCCCATTGCTTGAGCAGGACATACACATGAGGCAAATCGAGGAGGTCGTCGTAGAACCTCCGGTGCTACGCAGTCTGGGAGGACCCGCCTGGCGGTCCCAGGACAGTCGTATGACTCTGTGGCTGGAGGCTCTCGGCCAGCAACTAGGGGATACTACCGCCACCACCATGGAGCGGGTTGAATTCCTGAATTTACAATTTCCCCACACCGCACGGGGAGATCTGCGTCGCTTGTTCCAGACTGATGGATCGGATTCCCTGGTTGAACGGATGGAGTTAGCCTGGCGGCGGGTTATGAGCTCCGGAGTTGCGGACATGCTGCCGGCCGGTAAGTACACGCGGGTTTTGATCAAGGCCGCCAAGGCGGACAGTCTGCGTGGAGTAGAGGGAATCGTTACCCAGTCAAACGTTGAGGGACGATTGACACAGGAGTTGAGGGTAACCGGGCTGGATCCGATCGATGCGGTGGAAGCTGCTTCGGTGATGAAGCATTTCATCAATCCGAACCTTATCTACCTGCTCCGCGAAACCCAGGCCAGACATGATTTCATTCGGGGGACGGTTCCGACGACCCGTGAATTCAGCAAGGGCGAACGGATTGTGGACCAGGGCGTACGGGTCACCGAGGAACAGGCACTCTTTCTTGCCCACCTGGAATCCCTGATCAGGGCAAGGGGAGGAGGTCTTGTCGGGCTGGACCACCTTTCCAGGCTGATGGCTCGGGCGTTATTGATAATTCTGGGCTTTGGCTTGTTCGCATGGTTGGGCCTGACCCATTTTAGGGAGAGGCTGCAAAGTATCCGTTTTCTGTTGGTTTTGGCGATCATTCTGGTCCTGTTCCTGCTTGGTGCATCCTTGGCTTTGGATAGACCAAATATGGGCCCCATGGCTGTTCCCATCATTCTGCTCTCCCTGCTGGGCACGGTCCTTTACAAGGAAACGGTAGGTTATACGCTGACCCTGCTGGCCGTGGCTCTGCTGGCCGTCCTGCCTGAAGCTGAGGCCGGCAGTGTTTTTTCCTGGTTCCTGCTTGGGAACGTATCGGTGATCTCATTGCGTCGGGTTCAGAAGCGGAGCCAATATTATCAGACGATGCTCTTGTTGACCCTCCTGTCGGTGGTTTTGATTTATCTGCTGGGAACCGGATTGGGCTCGGAGTATGCCGTCGGGGGAGGGCAGTACTTGGTTGGTTTCTTTGCTCCGGTACTGATGGTCCTCTTCGGCTTGTTCCTTTTGCAGGTAGTGGAACCGGTGGTGGGAGTCTGCAGCGATTTGACCCTGACGGAACTTCTGGACTTGAATCATCCCCTGTTGCAGCGAATGGCTCTCGAGGCTCAGGGAACCTATCACCACAGTCAGGTGGTGGGACAGTTGGCCGAGCACGCGGCGCGATCCATCGATGCCAATGCGTTACTGACCAGGGTGGGCGCCCTCTTCCACGATATCGGCAAGATGCAGAAGCCGGAGTACTACGTGGAAAACCAGCGTCCTGATTTTAACAAGCATGACGAGCTGAGTCCGAGCATGAGTTCGCTGGTAATCTCAGCCCACGTCAAGGAAGGGCTGGAGTTGGGTCGCCGCTGGCGTCTCCCCCAGCAGGTTTTGGATTTTATTCCGGAGCATCACGGCACTATGGTGATGGAATATTTCTATCACAAGGCCCTTGAGAGTGATGGTAACGTGACGGTGAAGGTGGACGATTTCCGCTATCCGGGGCCCAAACCTCAGTCTCGTGAAACGGCTCTGCTGATGCTGGCCGATGCGGTGGAGGCTGCGACCCGATCATTGGCCAAGCCCACCCCCAGCAGGATTCGGGAGATCACCAAACAGATCATCGACAAGCGCATGCTCAGCGGCCAACTTGATGAGTCGGGTCTGACGTTGAGCGATCTGGCCCGCTCGCGGGAGGCGTTCATTCCTCTGCTGACGGGAATCCACCACGCCCGAATTGTCTATCCGGGCCAGAAGGAACGGGACCAGGATCGGGTTCCAGAGCGCAAGGGTGAGCGAAAGGTCTGAGATGAGATTGCGGCTGGTGGACCAGTTCGGAGGCCCGTCCGGGATTGCAGCACCTTTCAGGGAGGTGGCGACGCTGTCATCGCTGGTCGCACCCATGGGTAGGCCCGCATGGGTCGTGGATCTGGTCCTGTTGGACGATCAAGCCATGGCCGAGTTGAACAAGTCTTACCGCGCGGTGCCTGAGGTGACGGATGTCCTTTCGTTCTCCTACCTGTTGGAGCAGGGAGCAGGCGAGGCGGATCTTTCCAAGGGTGAGCGCTTGGCGTACCACGATCTCTGGGTTGATCAATTGGAGAGTGGTCAGCAGATAGAAGAGGACGGACCCCTGGTTGGAGAGGTGATCCTGGCTCCGGATTTCGTGACCGTCCGATGCCGGGAAAGGGATTGGCCTCTCGAAAAGGAATTGCCATGGCTGCTGGTTCACGGGTGTTTGCACCTGTTGGGATGGCGGCACGATCAGGATAGCGAACGCCGGAACATGCAGGCGGAAGAAATACGATTACTGGCCGGTGCAGGGTTGGGGCATCCCCTGGCTCCGGACAGTAATTGATGGATTGAAGCTGAAACCCGTTCTCCAGGAGTTCCGGAGTCCGGGACAGGGTTACTGAAATTAAGGTGGAATGCAGGTGGGATTTTCATTCTCCGGGATCGAAGGCGCTACGGGCACGGTCATTCTGGCCGTGGTGGCCTGGCTGGGCGCGTTGCTCATGGGCGGTCTGATGACGGCGCATTACAGGGTAAGTGGTCTTTACCGGAACGGACTGTTGGAAAAGGAGCGCCTGGGGCCGGTGTTGCGAAACGCGCTGGAGGATAGTCGGCGTTTCCTGGTTACAATCAGTACCTTGCACCTGGCCATGACCATGCTGGGCTGCTTCGCCTGGGGGCATTTTCTTTCCCGGTCCTGGCCCGGCCCGCTGGACTTGCCTTTTTACTTGCTCTTCGGAGGGTCTTCCCTGCTGGCCTGGAGCCTGGGTGGGCTCGTTTTCAAGATGCTGGCCTCCGGTACCGCGGCGACGTACGTTCAGGTTGTTGGAACGTTGGTTTTTCCTCTGAGCATAGTTTTGCGACCCTGGTCAACCTTGATGCTTGCCGTAATGGATCGTCTGGACGACACACTCTGGATCGGCGACGTGCAGACCCACCTCTCGACGGGTGAAATCAGAAGCCTGATCAGTGAAGATGGAGAGAACGTCGTCCTTGACGAAGACGAACGGGAGATGATCCAGAGTATATTCACCTTCCACGACACGGCGGTTCGCGAGATCATGATCCCTCGCATCGACATGGTAACCCTGGACGGGGATGCGGACGTGGGGGAGATGGTACAGGCCGTCATCGACAGCGGGCACTCGCGGGTTCCGGTTTACCAGGGCAACGCCGACAAGATCATCGGGATTCTCTATTCCAAGGATCTTTTGAAACTGGTGGACGAAGGAATGTTCGGTGGCGGGGGCCGCAAGTTAGCCGATCTCGTCAGGCCGGCCTATTTCATTCCCGAGAGCAAGAAGATCGACGAGGTGCTGGATGAATTCCGCACCCAGCGGATCCACATGGCGGTGGTGATCGACGAGTATGGCGGTACTGCGGGGCTGGTCACCCTGGAGGACGTCATCGAGGAGATCGTAGGCGAAATCGAGGATGAATTCGACGAGGAAGAGGAACTCCTGGTCTGGGTGGACGAGCGAACCGTCAGGCTGGATCCGAAAATTGACCTGGAGGATCTGCAGGAAGGACTGGGTGTCGATCTGACCCACATCGAGGGCTGGGAGACCAGCGAGACCCTCGGCGGGTTGATCTACGAGGCGGCCGGAAAGGTTCCCGATCAGGGAGACAGGATTCCTGTTTCCGGTTTCATCGTCACGGTGGAGAACGTGGAAGACCAGCGGCTGATTCTCGTGTTGTTGGAAGCCAAGGGACCGTTGCCGGGATTTCCTCGGCCCGAGGAAGTTTGAGCCGACGATGATCAAGTTCTGGCGCAAACATTTTTTGACTGGATTGTTGGCGATCACTCCGGTGGCGATCACGGCCTGGATCCTCTGGCGGTTCTACACCATGATCAGCGCCACCATGCGCCCCTGGGTGCAGAGAGTCCCCTACCTGGCAGATAATTATCCCGAATTTTATCTCACTCTGGTCGGTGCCCTTAGCTTCTTCCTGCTCATTTCCCTGGTGGGGATGTTCACGCGCAATCTGATCGGTGTGGCATTTTTCCGACTGATGGAGCGTTTCATAGAGCGTATCCCGGTGGTCAAGAGCGTTTTTTCGGCTTCGAAACAAATCGCCGGGGTCTTTTTGCAGGACCGGAGAACAGCCTTCAAGAAAGTCGTGCTGTTCGAGTATCCTCGCCGGGGGCTGTTTTCACTCGGCTTTGTGACCCGGGACGCTGAAGAGGATGCCCAGGTGAATGTCTTTCTGCCGACTACCCCGAATCCCACTTCCGGTTTCATGCTCATGATCCCCCGGGAGGATCTGTCCGTGCTGTCGATTCCCGTTGAAGAAGCCATCAAGTTGATCGTATCCGGAGGGTCGATCATGACTTCCGAACAGGCCAGCCGGATCGCTGCCGAGTCCGAACAGTTTCCAGGTCCGAGTTCAACCGGATCGCCGGGAAAGGAACCGAGCCGATGACGAATTCCAACGCCAACCCTGCCGGCCCGGAGCGGTACGATGAGAGAGTGCTCGATCCTTCCAACCTGGAGGCCGAACGGCATCTGGTGATGCTGCGCTTCGGAGAGCTTTTGCTGTCCGATGACAAGGAAGCCATCAAGGATCTGGCTACGGAGCTCTCACCGGGCGATCTCTCGGAGATTCTGCGACCGCTTAGCGTGGGTGACACGACCCGGATTCTGCGGCTGCTGCCGCCCGACCCGCTGGCAGAAGTGCTGAGCGAGATCGACAACCGCAGCCTCAGCACGTTGTTCACCCTTCTGGACAACGAAGAGATCGCGGACATCATAGAGGAAATGCCTTCTGATGAGGCCACGGATCTGATCGGAGAGCTTGACCCTGACCAGGCCGAGGAGATCCTGGCGGCCATGGAGCCGGAGGAGCGGGAGGAAGTCACCGAGCTTCTGCAGCACTCCCCCGAATCGGCCGGTGGTCTGATGGGCAAAGAATTCGCCACGTGTGCCGAAACCGGCACGTGCGGCGAGACGGTAGCCCTGCTGCGGACCATGGACGAGGACGACCTGGAGGAAACCCACTTCGTCTACATGGTTGATGCAAGGGAACGATTGGTCGGGCAAATTCCCCTTTTCCGGCTTTTGATCGCCGATCCGGAAGCGCCCATAAGGGATTTCATGGAGGTCGATCCATTATACGTGGAGGTGGATCTGGACCAGGAGGAAGTGGCCAATTTCTTTCAGACCCACGATCTGATCAGCGTGCCGGTGGTGGATCATCAGATGCGGCTCGTGGGCCGGATCACCGCTGATGACATCATGGACGTTATTGAAGATGAGGCCACCGAGGATATTTCCCGCCTGGCCGGCGTCAGTGTCCATGAGTTTGGGGAACAATCCGCCTTTCGGGTGGCACGCTCGCGTTTGCCCTGGTTGTTGGGGGCCTTGTTGGGCCAACTCGGGGCGGTCCTGGTGATGGGCCATTTCGAAAAGAGTCTGGAGGCCAAGTTGACCCTGGCTTTCTACATCCCGATGATCATGGCCATGGCCGGGAACATCGGCATCCAGAATTCCTCGGTGGTCGTGCGGGGTCTAGCCACCGGCGAGGTGGACTTCTATCACCTGGGACGCCACCTTCTTCGGGAATTGGGGACGGCTCTGGTTACCGGTCTGGTGGTAGCGATCAGTATTTTTGCGGTCTCCTTTATATTCTCCGGGGATCTTCAACTGTCGCAGGTGCTGTCACTTACCCTGCTGTTGGTGGTGATCTTTGCCGCCATGGCCGGTTCCGGAATTCCCCTCCTTCTGCACCGGATGGGTATCGATCCCGCGGTGGCAACCGGACCTTTCATTACTACAGCCAACGATGTGGCCAGCATGCTGATCTATCTGGGCCTGGCCACCCTGCTGCTCAGCCTGGGGCAGGCGTCGGCATCGTGAGCCTCTTGCCCAAGCCCACGGTGGAGGCCGATGCCTGGGTGTTGCGGGTTTGGCCCTGTGGTGAGACCAGTATCATTGCTTCCCTTTTGACCCGAAAGTACGGGTATGTCCGGGTGGTAGCCAAGGGAGCTCGCGGGGCCCGTTCCAGGCTTCGTCCCCTGGTGGAGCCGGGCCGCCTGGTAAATGTGGAATTCTCCTGGGATCCGGATCGGGAGCTGCAGTACCTGCGCTCGGGCTCGGTGCTGATGGATTCCCTATCGGGATCACCCACCCTGGAGGGGACGACCTTTCTGCTGGCGGCTTTGGAACTGGCGGATCGCTGCCGGCCGATCCTGGGTTCCCGTGACGACCGGACCGCCGGGGAAGTGTTTGCCGTTTGCGAGGAGTTCTTGCGGGTGTTATCCTCCGATGCCTGTGGTGATCCGGCTCTTCTTTTCTTTGCCTTCGAATGGGAATTGCTGCAGAGGCATGGAATGGCCCCCGAGGTTGCTTTCTGCGTTTCCTGTGGCGAAAGTCCCGCGGACAAGGCGGAGTCGGTTACCTGGTTCAGCCCGTCCGATGGAGGACTCGTTTGCGGGGGATGTGCCCATCTGGGAGAAGGCTCCAGGGGTAATCCTCTAGGCCCGGAGGCTTTGGCCTGTCTTCGCCGACTGTCAAGCTGCGGGCTGGACATCCCGGTTGAACAACCCATGGCCAGGAGCCTACGCCGCCAGATCGGGGGGCATCTGCACCGCTTTCTGGGGTATCACCTGCCGGGTTACCGTTTACCTTCAGCGTTGGAATTACTGCGAGTGGGAAAGGAATCGAGCCGATGATGGAATACCAGCAGATGATCGCCAACCTGCAACAGTTCTGGAGCGACCACGGGTGCGTGATTGTCCAGCCCTACAACAGCGAGGTGGGAGCCGGTACCTTCAACCCGAATACTTTTCTGCGCTCGCTGGGCCCCGAACCCTGGCGAGTCGCCTACGTCGAGCCCAGCCGACGCCCAAAAGACGGTCGCTATCTGGAGAATCCCAACCGGGTCCAGCAATTTCTGCAGTACCAGGTGATTCTCAAGCCCAATCCAGCCAACAGTCAGGAACTTTATCTGGAATCGCTGCGGAGTCTGGGCATCGAGCCGGCCGAACACGATATTCGCTTCGTGGAGGATGATTGGGAATCGCCAACCCTGGGTGCCGCGGGCCTGGGTTGGGAAGTATGGTTGGACGGCATGGAAGTATCCCAGTTCACCTATTTTCAGCAGGTAGGAGGGGTGCGCTGCAAGCCGGTCTCCGTGGAACTCACCTATGGTCTGTTGCGCCTGTGCATGTTCATTCAGGGTGTGAGCCACTTGAAGGATCTGGTCTGGGGCGGCGGATTGACCTGGGGTGAAATCAACGGTCAGTACGAGCGTGAATACTCCGCCTTCAATTTTGAACACGCCGACGTGGAGCTCTACCGGCGTCATTTCGAGGACAAGGAAACAGAAGCGGGAACCCTGCTGGATCTGGGGCTGGTCTTCCCGGGCTACGATGCGATCATCAAGTGCAGTCATTTGTTCAATCTCCTGGAGGCCAGGGGCGCCATCTCGGTGACCGAACGGACTGGATATATCACGAGAGTCAGGAATTTGTCCCGGCGGGCAGCCAAGACCTACGTTCAAAGCCGCGAGGAGCTGGGGTTTCCCCTCCTGAAGGAGAAGAGCGCCGAATGAACCAGGATCAAGAAATCAAAGCCACAGGTTCCTTCCTGCTGGAGATCGGCAGTGAAGAGATTCCCGCCCGCTTCATCCCCGGAGCGCTGAAGGAACTTGAAACCCGAGCCGCGGCCCTGTTGGACGATTCGCATCTCGCCTGCCGGGAGATCCGGACGGTGGCTACACCACGGCGCCTGACTTTGCTGGTCGAAGGTCTTGCCCTGCGGCAACCCGACCGCCTATTGGAAATCAAGGGTCCGCCGGTTTCGGTGGCTTTTGACGGGGAAGGAAACCCTACCCAGGCTGCCCTTGGCTTCGCCCGCAAGGTGGGCCTCGAGCTGGACGATTGCGAGCGGCGGCAGGACAAACGGGGTGAGTTCCTGCTGGCCAAAAAAGTGGAACCCGGACGGCCCACCGCCGAGATTCTGGCCGAGGCCTTACCTCAGCTGGTCCTTTCCATTCCCTTCCGCAAGGTCATGCGGTGGGGGAACGGCGACCTGGAATACCCTCGTCCCCTGCAGTGGCTGGTGGCCCTGCTGGACGAAGAGATTGTACCGGTGAGGATCGGCGATCTGGTTGCAGGTCGCAACTCCCGTGGCCATCGCACACTGTCCGAGGACCGGACCCTGGAAATCACTCGACCCGGGGATTACGAACGAATCCTGGCCGACGGGGGCGTCATCGTTGATCAGGATCGTAGACGTCAAATCATTTTGGATGGATTTCAGCGACTCCTGGCCGACTATGATTCCGACGCCCGCTTGCTGGAGGACGAGGAATTATTGACCGAAGTGGTCTTTCTTTGTGAGCACCCAACGGCCTTTCTGGGGCAATACAGCAATGAATTCTCCAGCCTGCCAGCCGAAGTGATCACCACTGCTTTGAAGGCGCATCAGCGCTATTTTTCACTGATCTCGGCGGACGGGCAGGATTTGAAACCCCGCTTTGCGGCCGTGCGGGATGGTGGCAGTGAACACCTTGAAAAGGTTACCGAGGGCAATGAGCGAGTCCTGCGGGCCCGGTTGGCCGATGCTCTTTTCTACTGGGAATTCGATCAGAAGAAAACTCCCGACGAGCGCACCCAGATGCTGGGTTCGGTGACCTGGCTGGAAGGTTTCGGCACGATGCTGGACAAGGTGCGGCGCATAGAGGATTTGGCCCCCTGGTTGTGGGAAAACGGACTGGGAGCAAATGGCGCGGCCCCGGCTGACCTGACTCGGGCCGGCACGATCTGCAAGAGTGATCTGGTCAGCGAGATGATCAAGGACGGTAAGGAATTCACCAAGCTGGAGGGGCTTATCGGGGCCCGTTATGCGGCCCTGGCAGGGGAATCCAAAGCTGTTTGCCTGGCCCTGGAGAGACATATGCTGCCCCGGACCGCGAGGGGGGAATTGCCCGGTGATCGGATAAGCAGCGTTCTTTCGGTAGCCGACCGATTGGACACCGTGGCTGGCTGTTGGCTGGCGGGTTTTATTCCCACCGGCGCCAAGGATCCTTATGCCCTGCGGCGCCATGTATTGGCGATTCTGCGCATCCTTTTGGATTTGGAGGCTAATTTCGATCTGGAGGCTGGTCTGGTTCGGGCCATGGAAAAAGTGGCTCCACTGGCCCCTGACAAGGATGCGTTGGAGGCGATGGACGGGCTACGGGAGTTCGTGTTGACCCGGGTTTCCGGTTTCTTTACCGATAATCTGGGTACGGATCAGCGGGTAGTGCGGGCCGTAATGCCTGCGCGTTGGCGAAAGCCCGTTGACGCTTTGGCCTGGGTTCGGGCCCTGGAATCGTACCGGGAGGAAAAGAATTTCCAACTCCTGGCCACTGGTTTTAAGCGTTGCCGCAACATCCTGGAGGGAGACACCCTCCCTGTTTCCGAGTTTGACAGTTGTCTCGAGCGCTGGGAAAATGGAGTCTGTACCGCCCCCGGGGGAGATTTTTCTGATCTTCCTGAACCATCTGAAAAGAAACTTCTGGCCAATGTCGCAGCCGTCGCTGCGGATTTGAGGTCCGCCGAGAACGCCGGGGACTATGATCGGGTTTTTGCTCTTCTGTCGGAACTGGGGCCGTCCATAGACGAATTTTTCGAAACGGTCAGGGTAAATGTGGAGGATGAGAAACTGCGCCGCCTTCGGCATGGTTTTTTGCGTGAAATTCATGGGGTTTTTGCTAGATATGCAGATTTCGCCCAAGTCGCCCCTTTATAGATAGGTTGTGCCTCTGAAATTGTGTCTGGTCGACTGTTTGCAGTTGACCCAACATGTTT